>JAJQBQ010000038.1:0-85373 GCA_021203205.1 Lachnospiraceae bacterium
TGTGTTCCATTTTTTTATAGCCGCCCCAAATCACCTACTTTGCGTAAGATCCTCAAGATCCGGGGCGGTTATATCTGTACTGTGAAAGACGGCGGCAGCATCACAGCAAGCGGAACAATCTATGTTCTGGAATACGGAGAGCTGATCGTTGACGGCGGTACACTTGACGGAAAAGTCATAGTGCAGAGCGGCGGTACGCTTGAGGTTCAGAGCGGCGAAGTGAAAAACAGCATAACAGTTGCCGCAGGCGCCGAACTTTACATTTCCGGCGGCACGGTCTCCGGCACAATAAACACGGCAGGTACGTTTGACATGAGCGGCGGCAGCATTGAGGTTACAGATCTTAGCAGCGGTGATGGCGCGATTCATGTGACCGGAGGAACGGTGAATATCAGCGATGGCAGCGTGACGGCAACGGGCACAAAGGCGCGTGCGGTGACATTTGCGGCGGTGACACTTACCGATTCCAATATAACGGGCGGCACGTTCAGCGGCTCTGAAATTGCATTGCTCACGCAGAGCGCAACGGCAGGCTTAACGGTCAGCGGAGGAATATACATATCCGCCCAGGGCGGCATGGCGACCATCATCGACAGGTCTGGTGCGGTCGTCGGCGCTTATGATACGCAGGCCAATTCTATCACAAAAGACAGTTCGAATTACTATAATTCTTCCCTGGGAGATTACACGGTAATCGTTGGCAGCACATTCCCCTATGTAGCCAAAGCTGTAACAGACGGCACAACCCGTTTCTATGAAACGCTTCAGGAGGCAGTCGATGCAGCAGACAGTGCAGACATAACGCTTATTGTTGATACGGTTGAAGATATCGTGATCGCCAGCGGTAAGAGTATCACGCTGGATCTGGCCGGCCATACGATTACAGGCAGTGCAAGCCACACCATCGCAAACTACGGAACGCTTACGGTGGAAGACAGCGTCGGAGATGGCGAAGTGCAGGCCACTGTTTCCGGCAAAGCGGCTTTGTACAATCAGGGCAACGTCACATTGAAAGGCGGCTATTTCACCCGCACGGCAAATCAGTGGTATACGATTGTTAACGATGGCTGGGACTGGGACAACAATGCTGAGAGCAAACTTGATCCGGTAGCAACGATGACCTTTGAAGAAGGTGTCACCGTTGAAACATCGCCCGATGTCGATAACAACTCATCCATGATTCACAACTATGGCGGGGAGATGGTAATCAACGGCGGTACATTCACGAGTGATTGTCTGGCTTGTATCAAAAATGAGCCGCAAAGTACGCTGACAATTAACGGCGGCTATATCACAAACCTGGCAGAGGATGCAAGTTCTAAGCAGGGGGCGATCATCAACAGCGGTACGGCTACGGTAACCGGCGGTAATATTACATCTTACGGGAATGCCATTTACGCAACATCGTCATCTTACAAGGGCATTGTTACAATAACCGGCGGTACGTTTACCAACACCGGCAGTGCCACAGCGGACGTAATAAAATGGCAGACAGATACTAGCGGCGACACTCTTTCGATGGTTACCGGAGGTACATTCGTAAATTATAAAGTAGCTAACAAAACAAGCAGCCATACAGTAGATGCGAATTATTACTTACTGTTTGACGGCGAGGCTAATGCTCTTACTGTCCTGGGCAGCGAACCTGAGACGGGTACATATCAGGCAATGAGGAATGACGGCTATTGCCCGGTCTATTTCACGGATGCGGATGATGCCGTGGAATCAAATTACGAGGTGACCGCAAACGGCGGAACCATCTATCTGTGGGCGGCGCTCGACAGTACTTCCGGAAAAACAGTGAGCACAACCGGCTATACGTTTGTCCTGATGAATGGCACTGTCACGGTAGATTCTTCCATGTTTACAATCTATACCACAGGTATGGAACTCCTTACGGAGAGCGGAACGGCAGAGTATGATGGCAGTACATATAACACGGTACATATCTATCAGGCTGCAACGGTGAATTCCGCGCAGGCATGGGTAATAGCGACGGATTCTGATGGAAACAGCATCACAACCTATTACGCAACACTTGTTTCCGCTGTTACCGCAGCAAATGCTATGGAAGAGGAAAGTGTGACCGTTCTCGTGACGAAAGATCACTCGAATACAGGACTTCCAACGCCTACGCGAAGCATGACCATTGACCTGAACGGTCATACCTGTACCGGTTCGAACAGCAACGGCGTTATCAAGGTCGCAACCGACGGCATCACAGTCACGGTTGTAGATAGTTCTGAAGACGGGACAGGCGCAATGGTAAGGAGCAGTGCAACAACCAAGCTCTGCACCGTTACCGCTGGAACACTTGAATTAACCGCAGGTACCTATTCCGGTAAGTTTAACGGTATTAGCGGCGACGGTGAGCTTGTGATCACCGGCGGCACATATAACTATGACCCGATCGACTATGCGGCAGACGGCTATGCGGTGAAGACGAACAGTGATACCACCTATACCGTAGAAAAATCCGATGTGGTATTTAACGATAATGAAGTGTTTATGTGCGGTCATGACGTGGTTATAACATCGCAGGACGGCACGGACAGCGATACAAACCTTATTCTGACCTACACCGATTCGGAGAACTCGGAATACAGAATTTATTACACAAGCACCACGGCGGCGCGTATTTTCGGCGGATATTTAACACCTAAGGTTGATACGACAAACGACACCTACAGGATAACGCTTAACAGCGGCACGGTCGACAGCCTCCGGGGAGGCAGCAAGGGATTCTCGTCTCTGGAAAGCATCTCTTTCGACTCCGCAGAGATTACCGTAAACGGCGGTGTGGTGGGCATTATTGCCTCCGGCTGGTATTATAACCAGAGTGCGAATACATTTACGGTGACGGTAAACGGCGGCACGGTAACAACGATCTACGGCAACGGCGAATCGTCATATGTGGCATCGCAGTATATACAGTCATTGATTGATGCTATGATGACAATCTATAGCAGTAGCTATACCGCTGATCAGCTTGCAGCCATGGCAGCGGCCTATGATTTCATATCAGCAGTAGAAGATGAAGACGGCGATGTCAGTTACATGTACGTGCCTACGGTTGGTACAGCTAACATAACCGTAAAAGGCGGCACCGTTACCTATGTATACGGCGGCGGTAAGGCATGCACACAAAACGGAAGCTATACGACTTATACGTCCAAAGATTTCTCAATGGTAACGGATGTTGCAAATATTACGATTGAGAGCGGAGATGTAGAATATGTGAACGGCGGCGGCTTCAGCGGGCCGGAAGCCAACTGGGGAGAAACCTCGGGACAGGATACGGTCATCGTCAATACGGCGAACATCACGGTCTCCGGCGGCAATGTCACAAACCTTTTCGCAGGCGGTTACAACGGACAGTGGAAGTTCACATACAAGCTGAATGCGGACGGAGAGCTGGTGTTTAGCAACTACAACGGAACAAATGAAGATGAGGAAGTGCGCAACAAGGTGTACACTGCCAATGTAACCATTGATGACGGCAGCATTGACTATCTCTACATGGGAGGCAGAAGCTATTCCTATGTTGAAACCTCCAACCTGACTGTGAATAATGGCACGATCGGCACCCTGTCGATGAGCGGAAACTACGGATATGTTGCAAACGCAAACGCCGGGGTTGCGGGCGGCACAATCGCCAAACTGGAGCTTCTGACACGTAACTACGTGGGCAACATTGACCTGGATGTTACCGGCGGAACCGTTACGGATTTCTATGCCGGTGTCGGCGGAGCGTACAAGAACGGCAACTGCAACGAGGCGACGTATAACATCTCCACTATGGCTATTATGGGAGATGTTGATGTTAACTTTGCAGAGACCGCCCAGCCTGAAAATGCGTACCTGACCACGGGCCTTGAGAGAGCGGGGAATGTTAGCATCAACGTGCAGCTTGAACTGATTGCCATGAATCTGGCAGCCAGCGGCTATACAGGGGATGAAACAACATCCGGCAATTTCAAGATTGCAGACAGTGCAGATACGTCAACTACATGGACAGCGACGATTTATGTTGACGGCGACGATGTTTCCTTTGACAGAAACGGACATAACGAAACATCACTTGTCATCCTTCCGGTTAAGCTTGGCGTTTCAGACGATGATACTGCGAGTGTCAGCGCTTTCACCATTATAAATTATGGCGAAAGCGTGATGTATGCGGAGGTGAGCGCAGCGAATATCACCGCGTACTACAGCACGTCGGCTTACCCGACGACTGACTTGACGTTTACGGCCAGTGACGGCGGCACCCACACCTACATCTTCGCAGGCTGGTACATTCTCGGTGAGGATGGCGTAACCTGTACGGCATGCGACGAGACAATGTGGAGTAATTTGACCGGTACGTATTACGCTAAGTTTGTGGATGCGGATATTCTGACGGTCCAGTGCTTCTATACGCCAAATGTTACGGGGTACGGAAATATCTGGAGATTTGTGACAAGCTGGGATGCCCTTTATGCAAATGAAGGCTTCGAAGTATATTCGGATGAGAACTGCGAAACTTTGATTTCCACAATCACCAAGGTCACATATTATTCTACAACATATACCGTTGGCGGAACACAGGCCAGTCCGAAGGCAACATTCAGTCCGGCAGATTTCAGCTCCGATTCAAAGTATGTGGCCACCGCATATTATGCCGATGCAAGCACTGAGCTTACTTCCTGCACGGTAAGGGCATACTGGGTCACCAGCGACGGAACGAAGGTATACGGTGCAGCAAGTACATTTAGCAACTCAGGTGTTACTGATGCACAGGTGTTACCGTAAAGGAGGTGCGTTCAACTATGAAGTTTGAGAAACATAACATGGAAATTGCCGGTTTCGATGAGTGTGATGCGTTTGTTAATGCAGACAAGTCGGATGGCGGCGATACCGGGTGGGATCAGTTTCGTGTTGACCCGGAGAAATCAGATATATAATAGCAGATCCTAATCCATAAGTAACAAATCCCCTGCAGCCAATTGATGCCGGTTGCAGGGGATTATTGTTTTATACTTAGAATAATATCACTTTTTGACTAATCGGAATGTCTCAGAAAATTAATATAGCATAGGGCTTATAGAAACGTCAGGAAGGTTTACGATTTTGTCGGTTTATTTCGATCGATTTTGTGCGAATAAAAACCAGTGTTTCTACGTGGAAAAGCTTCAAAAATATACTAAAAAACCACAGAAAAACATCTTGTAATTCTATGTTTCCTGTGCTACAATGCGATTTGTATAATTACGTGTAGGCGTGATTTCAAATGAGCAGGAAGGTAAAGGTTCCTGATGGTTTATCTGACAGATACTGCGATCAATTGCGTTGCCTAAACCGTCAGCTTTTAAACTGAGCTGTAGCAGATAGCTATGTTGTCGTCAGATTTTCAACGGAGTCTGTATGTGAACTGTAATCTGAAACGTCGCTGAGAAGTCACAGAAATGAAGTGAGTCCGCCCTCACCGGGGCACAGACTCGTGAAAAGTATTCTTTTTGAGATGAATCATGACGGAGCTTTTGGTTATGACTTGTCTCAAAGGGAGTATCGTTATGGAAGAAATCCCGGAGAGGGGATGGAAGAATCTGGAGGTGAGGATGGAAAAACATTAGCAGGCAACAGGTTTTGAGATGCAGAACTGAGGGGTAAAAGAGAAAAAGTTCTGCAAGGTTCTACACAAAGGAATAAAAAATTGTGAAATGGAGGTAGCTTTATGCTAAAAAGAAAAGGAAGCCGGGCTCTCGCATGGGTGATGACGTTTGTGTTGCTCCTCGGGATGGTGGTCACGCCAACGTATGCGGAAGAGACTGGTACTGAGAGCAATTCGACGACAGCAACAAGTCTTCCGGAAGCAGACAATGGAGTTATTACATTAACGAGTAATGTAACACTCGGCGAATATTGGACAGTTTCCGGAACTGTAACACTGGATTTGGCCGGATTTACTTTAGATCTTGGATCAAACAGAATAACGGTAGCAGGCGGTGCCAGCCTGACAATCAATGACAGCAGCACCGAAAACTCTGGTGTGGTAACATCGAGCGATACCAGCAGGGTTATCACTGTAAACGGCGGTACGCTCATTGTAAATGGCGGCACGATAATTTCCACTGGAACAAGCGGTGGATGGGGGTGTGCTGCAATAGGTGTATTCGGTACAAATGACAGCACGGTTACGGAGTATTCGACTGTCACGGTTAATTCGAAGGCAACACTTAAAACCACTGGAGGATCGGAAGATAAGCCGGGGTATGGTGTTGCAGTCTGGTACAATTCCGCGGTGACTTCAACTTACCAGTGCTATGGTGTGACCGTGAATATATATGGTACATGTACGGATGCATATTTGTATGTTAATGGGTCTATTACTGAGTCAGTAAGCGGCATAACATTCAATATCAGTGGCGCGACAATTACCGGACAGTATGGCATCTACGCGGCAGGATATGCCACATGGAACATAGAAAATTCCACGATCAGTGGTGGTGCTTCCGGCATAGAAATCAGAGCCGGTGTATTGAATGTAACGAATTCCAAGATTACCGCTTCATCCACCAGTTCCAATACAACAGAAAACTGGAACGGCGCTACAGTTACCGGAGCTGCCATTGCTGTGTCTCAGCACAGTACGAGTCAGAAGATAACGGTAAATATAGTGAACAGTACGGTCTCAGGCTACTACGGTGTGCTTGAGGTAAATACGAATGAAACGACAAACGCGGCGGTCAGCGTGACCATAAGCGGAGAATCTACGTATGTTTCCACTACTGCGACAGATGATGTCGGAGCTGCGGTTTACAGTCAAAATAACAGCAATGAAGATGGCATGACGACGGTTACGATCACAGGGGGAACCTATAATAGTGATGTCAGTGAGTATGTGTCTGCCACGGCGGCAGTAGAGGCATCGTCGAATGATGGAACATACACTGTGTCGGCATTAACGGCAGAGACTGCCATAGCCAGCGTTAAGACTGGTGATACGACAACATATTACAGCTCTCTGCAGAGCGCACTCGATGCTGCGGAGGACAGCTCAACAGTTACGCTGTTGCAGGATGTAACGTTAAATGAATCCTTAATTGCGGATTTGGGCGATGGCATTTCTGTAGCATTGGAACTTAATGGTTATACAATCACCTTTGCATATGATGATAACGATCAGTTTAATGGAACAACCTTATCCGACGGCGCATGGGGTCTGAAAGTTGCCTCCGGCACTTTGACCATTCAGGATTCTAGCGAGGGTGGTACAGGCTCGATAGTAACTGCTGACGTGAATACCTACGTTGATGTTGTCGGCGCGGCGGGAACGGCTACGCTGAACATCACCAGCGGTAACTATACGACGAACACTATTTACGAGGCCGTGGTATATGCGACCGGTACCGCCACCGTGAATATCTCCGGCGGCACGTTTACCAACAGCGCGACGAGCTATGCGTACAACAGTGAGTACACTGCAGGTCTGACGCTGAACATTGGTAACTCATCCGGCGCCACCATCAACGTCACCGGCGGCACTTTCTATGGACGCAGCCCTGCTGAGGGGGACGATAGTGTGTCTACTGTTACGACTTTCGTTAACAGCAGTTATAAGGCATCAGCTATCAGAGGTGACAGCGGCGATGGCTTCATCATCGTGGAGGCGGAGACCGTTGCCATCATCACCGATGAGGATGGCAATGAAACCGAATATAAGTCCTTAAGTGCAGTATCTACAGCGCTGAAAGCGCTGGATGCAGACAGTGAAGTGACAGTGACCATGGTGGATAACTCTTACGATTCACCCTTTAAGCTTGAAACGAACATTTCCGTAACGCTGAATCTGAATGGCTACAGTATTAACATGAGTTCCAGTGCCAGCTATCCCCGTACCCCCATCACAGTTTCCGCAGGAAGCCTGACTATCATCGACAGCAGCGAGACGGAGGACGAGGACGGTACCGTTACCTACGGCGGCACTGTTGCAGCAGGAGAAAATTCTTCTCAGGGTGCGGTGTATAATGATGGCGGCACTGTAACCATCGAAGGCGGCAACTATTGCGTATTGCGTACTTACACCGCCGCCATAGTCACCAACGGAACGAGTGCAGCTACTATCATCAACGGTGGCGTTGTCACCGGCAATAGTTACGCCCTGCAGGTGACTACGGGCAGCCTGACTGTCAATGGCGGCTATTTCTACTCTGCGCTTGGCACAGACATTTCTGTCGCGACCAGCTCAGGTAGTGAAACCAAGACTGCTGGCGAATCCGGCAGCTGCATCATGGTCCGGAAGGACGGCGATGCTGCCGCTAAACTTACCATCACCGGCGGTTACTTCAAGTGTGGAATTTCTTTCACGCCTTCTAGCACCGACACGACTGGCCAGGCAATTATCTCCACGGGCAGCAGTACCAACAGTACTACCACCTATGAACCGACCATCACCATTTCCGGCGGCGTGTTCAGCAGCAACCGCTATAACAGTGTGAAGACCTACCTGGCGAATGCAGATTATTATGCCCTGTCTTTCCTCAGCAGCACAGAAGATTCGGAACTTTGGGACGCTGGCTACCGCTTTAAGGTTGGCCTGAGCAATTACCTGCTGGGACACTATGCAACGGAAAGTGAAGCAGAGGAAGATGAGAGTGTAAATGAGGGCGACTTCGTCATCGACAGCGGCTATACCACTGCTAAGGAAGCCGTTGCAGCGGCAGACAACGACAATAACGTCATTGTCGTCAATGTGGAGTCTGGTGAGGATAACCCCATCACTACATCTATCTCCGTCACGAATACAGTCACAGAAATCACCCTTGACCTGAACGGTTGCTACATCAGCACATCCAATCCTGCCATCAGCGTGGCCTTGGATGCCACCCTGACCATCGTGGACAGCGAAGGCACCGCTAATGTGACCAGCAGCTCCGGGCAGGCAGGTGTGGTGCGGAATAACGGCGGAACGCTGACTATCCAAGGCGGCACCTATGTGCAGACCGGAGGAACTGGCAGCAGCACACCGTACTTTACTTTTGTGGTGTACACCGCTGTCGCATCCGGAGACAATACTACTACTGATGAACAAAAAAATGCTGCATCCACCAGTATTGAGGGCGGCAAGTTCATCAATGAAAACGGCTACGACTTCGGCAGCTACATCGGCAGCCTGAACATCTCCGGTGGATATATGAGCGCCAGCAGCCTACTTTATGCCAACAGCGGCGTGAATACTAAAAACATCATCACCGGCGGATATTACACAGACAGCACGAACCCGGAAGGCACCAGCTATCTTGCAGAGAGCTATGAAGTGTATGACAGCGGTATTAAGACTTACACCCATGTCGTTACGCTTGAAAGCGTTGCAAGCATAAAGGCCTCCGACGGCAGCTACACCTACTATACCACCCTGGAAACGGCAATCGGTGCAGCGGAGACTGGTGAGACAGTAACACTGCTGAAGAGCACAGAATTAGGTGCTGATGTGACTATCTCTGCAAGCATCACATTGAAACTGGACGACTATACGGTGACCACAAACGGCCATACTATCTACATTGCAGCGGATGCAACCGTGATAGTGAATGCAGACGAAGGCGGTGTCGTGAATGAAACGGCGGCCACAGGAAATTCGTGCATATCCGAACTGAATGTCGTATTCTATGTATACGCAGATGGAGAACTGACCCTCAACGGAGGTACTTACAAAAGCGTATCTGTACAGATGCTTACAATTCTTGGCACTGTGACCATTGTGGACGCTGCCTTGAGTTCGACTGCGGAGCAAACCAATGATAACAGTATCCTGAATAGCTATAGTATGATTTCTGTCAGCGGTTCGAGCGCTACCCTGAACTTTGTCAGCGGTTCCCTGAATGCCGGAACAAGCGAAGGTACCTACTTTGATTTGTACGGTATCTACGTGTCGAATGGCGGAAATGTTGTTCTGGGCAGCGCGGACGACTATACAGGACCTACAATTGACAGTGTAAACGCGGCGATTGGCATGAACAACACAACATCACCTGCGACTATTACGATTTATGGTGGAACATATACCATTCATAAAGGTACAACGTCCAGCAGCAGCGAGAAGTATGTTGCAGTTCTGTATCTGTCCGGAGACTCAACGGTGAATATTTACGGTGGAATCTTCACGAACGCAAGTAGCAGCTCTAGCTATACAACTTACACTGCTGCATATAATCACGTGATTTCCATCCCTTATGTCAATACGGCGGTAAACTTGAACATTTACGGCGGAACTTTTGATACAGGCTCCAATGATGCCAGTGTTTTCTATGAAGGGACTTCAACAGGAACTACCGGAAGCGGCAGCCCGGAGGTCACCATCACCGGCGGCACCTACAGCGATGACTCTGCAGAGACCTACCTGTCCGGCACGGTGTATCAGCTGGCTTACAAGGACAACAATGATACGCTGGACTACAAGGTTGTCAGCGTGATTGTTGGTAAAAACATCGACCTGAGCGAAGGCAGGATTATACTGAATGTTTACGTTAAGTCCACCGATGACAACTGCGTTGAAAATACGGGGAGCATTTCCGGTGAGTTGGATGATGAAACAGACACCACCAGAACCAGTGTTACAGAATCAACGGGAAGCGAAGATTACAGTTACATCCTCACTCAGGCTGTGGCGGCGGAAAAGATGGTCAATACGCTGACTGTAACCGTTACTCTGAGCGATGGATATGTGGTTACTTACAAAACCAGCGTCAAGGATTACGCTGACGAGGTAATGTCTGATCTGGACGAGAATGAACAGGCAGTACTGGTAGCTATGCTGGATTTGGGTTCTGCCATGCAAGAAAAGATTGGTTATAAAGCTGATACTTTGGCGAATGGCGGCACATATTCGGAAGCTGTTAAGGGCGTGACTGACCTTACCAGTGCAGCAAAGAAAACTACCAGTACAAGCAACTGGAGTGGCGCAACATTGAAGAGTTGCAATATGGTGTTTAGCTATGAATTTGCGATTGTGCTGACCTATAGCGCCAGTGTTGAGAGTTACGATGTGTCGGTGAAGCTTGGCGACGCTGATTACGCTTCTGCCTCTGTAACCAAGAGCGGCAAGACTGTTACCATCAGCGGGCTGAGTGCGACAGATTTGCCGAAGAGCCTGTCCGTTACTTTGAGCAGTGGAGACAGTTATTATACCACGAACACAACCGGTCTCTATTATGCTCGTCTGGTTGTGGCATCCGGCACAGATGCTCAGAAAACGATCGGCAAGACACTGTATCTGTATACACAGGCTGTGGCTGCTCTGAGTGAGTAAGGAGGCGAAACGATGAAGAAAAAATTTGAAGAGCCCAAATTGACCCTGATTCTTCTCTCCGGTGCGGATGTTTACTGTGACGTATCAGGAGGCGATACGAGTGTGTTGCCTGACGATGATTCTGATAATAGTAGTGGCAGTGATTCGTGATTATCCACAGGAAGGATTGTTCACATGACAGCAAAGGGGAACATAGCGGTTTTGACCATTGCGTTGGTTTGTGTTTGCATGGATTTGCTGATGGGGTGCAACGGTTCTGGCGGTTTCGCTTCCGACCAGTCGGCAGATACGGAAACAACTTTGACGGAAACTGTTGAATCCATTTCAGATTCAGTTACAGAGGAAACAGTCTCCGAGATGGATACTTCTTCCGAAGAGACACAGGAAGATTCGTCTATATCAATGGGCGAGATGGAAGTTTTGGAAGACGATGAAGTAGATGAAGATGACCTGGAGTTGTTGGAAGAACAGTACAGCGATCTTCTCAACGAAGATGTCTCTTTTCCCATTGTTCCCTGAACAAATGTAACTCAAAGCCCGGCAGACCGTTTGACTGCCGGGCTTTACTCGATACTGAAAAGGAGTTTCGTAATGAAAGTAAACCGTAGTTTTGTTCTGCGCGAGGTGGGAGGACAATGTGTAGCTGTCCCGGTGGGAAGATCCTGCAAAACCTTTCGCGGAGTGATAAAGCTCAATGACACCGCCCGGCTTGTGTGGGAATCTGTGCTTGCAGGAGACAGTGAGGAACAGACAGTGAGCAAAATGTTGGATCAGTATGATGTAACCGTGGAACATGCCCATTCCGCGTATCGTAACACCGTGGAGCGTATGAGAGAAATCGGCGCGGTGTCTGAGGATGTTTGATGCGGAGATATAGGACTGAATCATTTATCGAAACAAAGGTGTGTATATGTCAGAAAAGCAACCTGATGCAAAAGAAAAATCCGACTGTGCCGACCGCCTGAAACAGCAGCGCCACGAAGCCCACAAACGCTACTACGCCAAAACCGCGAATATCTATCCTGCCCGTCCCTGGACGGAGGAGGAAATACGTCTGGTCATGGAGCATTCCATCCCGGACAGCGAGCTGTCGAAAAAACTCGGTCGTTCCATGAAGTCCATACAGGAGAAGCGGGGCAGAACCAGGCGCTGGAAGGAGGCCGGTGAACCGGAGAAAAAACCAACCAGAACCATCCCGGAGATGCCGGACAGCTTCTACGAGTCGGTCAGGCTCTGGAAAGAAGGACAGATTACCGGCATGGAAGCGGCAAAGCGGTGCGGCATGGCAAATTCTACTTTTCGCTATCGCGTTGTGAAAAAGTTCGGGGAGAGTTTTCTGCGGGAGGAAAAGTGCGTGGCGGAGCAGCTGCCGACGGAAGAGTACATAGTGGAGCGAAAAACGGAAGAAGCCTGTGTGACAGATCGAAAAAAGAAAGAAGCCTATGTGGCAGAGCGAAAGACAAAGGAAGCCGGCATGGCAGAGCGAAGGACGGAAGAAACCGGTATGGCAGAACGAAAAACGGAAGAAACAAATCCGATGGATCAGGACACATAAAAGCAGAAATCTTTATAATATGTTCTTGACGCAAGAATTGAGTAAGTGTGCATGGAAGAGAGATTATAACGCAATTATTTCTGGAAACAGTATTATATTCGTGAAAAATGCCAGGGGCGAGAGCATCGTCCCTGGCATGAAAACAAAAACACTATTCGACCGTATAATATTTTCTCACGCGACTTTTCGCGTCTTCCTCTGTAAGGTGATAATCCGTCATGATTCTGTTGACAGCGTAATCACAGGTAGCGCCCAGATCCGCGCAGGTTTTGAGAAGAAAATCTATTCCACGGTCAGATTCCTGCTCTTTTCCCTGTTCTTTGGCCTCGTCCAGTTTTTGGTCCAGCCAGTCAGCCATACTCATCCTTTTCACATCTCCTTTCCTGGATTCATTCTGAGCATTCTGGAAATTTCGACTGTTTGTCATGGCTTCCATCAGGCCCAGAACCTCGTTTACGTGCTTCATCTCTTCCCGTGAAGGGACATAATTCCCGTTCTTTCGAACCTGTACAAAGTAGTCAGCCATAATCCGGAAATCGCTCTTAAACCTGGCGACTGTTTCTTCCGACAGCCAGGCGATCTCGAATACGTGAATCCGGTAATCATTCACATAAGGCTTCAAGGATTCGGGAACATCCTTAAACTCATCGCACAGCGAGCGGTGGTTCTTACTCCATCTTTTTGTTGTCCCGTAATATAGGATAAAAGTGACGACAGGGTAGCGCTCTTCTCCGTGATTGAGTTCATCGCGGTAGGATGCGCCGTCGTAACCGATGACACGAAACGGCACGTCCGGATCATAGTCCGTCTGGTTTCTGGAAACAGTATTATATTCATGAAAAATACCAAGGGCGATGTCATCACCCCTGGCATGAAAACAAAGTACTATTCTACCGTATAATACTTTCTCACACGACTTTTCGCGTCTTCCTCTGTAAGGTGATAATCCGTCATGATTCTGTTGACAGCATAATCACAGGTAGCGCCCAGATCCGCGCAGGTTTTGAGAAGAAAAACGATTCCGCGTTCAGACTCCTGCTCAATTCCGCGTTCAATTCCCTGTTCAAGACCCTGTTCTTTGGCCTGTGCACGTTCCTCATCAATTTTTTTGTCGAACCAGTCAGCCATGGTCATCTTAATCTTGTCTCCTTTCCTGAATTCGTTCTGTGCATTCTGGAAACTTCGACTGTTTGTCATGGCTTCCATCAGGCCCAGAACCTCGTTTACGTGCTTTATCTCTTCCCGTGAAGGGACATAATTTCCGTTCTTTCGAACCTGTACAAAGTAGTCAGCCACAATCCGGAAAGCGCTCTTAAACTTAGCGACGGTATCCTCCGAAAGCCAGGCGATCTCGAATACGTGAATCCGGTAATCATTCACATAAGGCATCAGGGATTCGGGAACATCCTTAAACTCATCGCACAGCGAGCGGTGGTTCTTACTCCATCTTTTTGTCGTCCCGTAATACAAAATTCTTCTATAACATCTTTTGCCGTCACAGACATTTACCTTATCTTATCATGAATTTACTCCAAATAAAACCCGGTGAATTAAAAAATTTCCGCTTGTCACAATTTTCATGTGTTGGCCAGGGCCTGTTCTGTAGCAAAGCGAAGGAACGAAAGAAAAACTGTAGAAAAAGGGGGTGTAAAAATCCTGTGCTCTGTGTTAAAATGCTCCCTGGATTACAGTATGTTGTTCGGTTACGTGTCATTATTGCTACAGGTATTTTACGTTCCGGGCAGAAAACTGCAGTAATCCGAGCAGCCGTGGTCATACCACAGACAGGAGAAATAAATTTTATGATGACACTTAATATAGCCGGAGTAGTGGTGGCTGTGGAGAACAGATACCCGCTCGCGCAGTGGAACTGGGAGGAGCACGCCACGGAGGCGCAGCCCGATTTTACCGTTTCCGCCACGGAGGAAGAAATCAGAGAAGAGTATGACAGGCTCCAGGGTCAGTTTGACCCGGCAGGCTGTGAAAGCAACTGTCTGTACCGCCGGGTGTGCCTGGGAATGGTCGATTACGATGCGTTCCTGCTTCACGCCGCAGTTGTGGCGGTGGACGGCTGGGGCTACGTGTTTACGGCGCCTGGAGGGACGGGAAAATCCACCCACGCCCGCTACTGGATGCAGGAATTCGGGGACCGCGCCGTCATGGTGAACGGCGACAAGCCCATTCTTCGCCGGATGGACGGCAGGTTTTACGTCTGCGGTACGCCCTGGCGCGGAAAGGAGCGGCTGGGGAATACGGACATTGTTCCGTTGAAAGGGATCTGTCTGCTGGAGCGCGGCCTGCAGAATGAAATTGTGCCGGCAAAAACCGATGCTGTGATCGATAAAATCTTTCATCAGGTGCTGCTGCCGGAGGATGCGGAGCAGGTGGTGCGCCAGCTGGATCTGATGGATCTGCTGATTCGCGAGGTGCCCGTCTATCTTTTAAAGTGTAACATGTCTCGGGAAGCGGCGCAGGTGGCGTACGCGGGGATGAACGATATATAGGATTGCGGGAGTTGAAGTGAATGCTTTAAGCTTCGCATTTTCTTCCGGAGCAATCCGTGGTATCATGGCTTTTGCCCTGGGTATCACGACATGTGAGATATCGAAAAACAGAATGCTTTCTGCGGGAGGTATACTGTGAAAGAAAACAGAACTTTTATTACTGTTTGTGCCGTCGGTCCGGCGGAAGAATGGAGATTATAATGTGTGCCGTCAGTCCGGCGGCGGAATGGAGATTAAAATGTGTGCCGTCGGTTCGGCGGTGGAATGGAGATTAAAATGGGCGAGAGAAAAGGAAGAATCATTCAGATATTGTGCATCATCCTCTCTGTGGCGATGATCGGCGTGATTGTATATATGGTATATGTGGACAGGCAGAGCAGCCAGGCGCAGACGGATTCGCTGGCGTCTCTCATAGAGGAGGCGAAGCCTTATGAGGCTGAGGTACAGGAACTCCAGAGCGAGCTGACATCTCTTAAAAGCAGTGTTTCCTACACCAGCGAGGAGGCGAGGCTCATGGTCGGTTTTGCCGTTACCGACGTTTCCGATCTTTCTTATATCGAGGAGAAGGCAGATGCCTACGGGCTGTTCCCGGTGATCGTCCTCGACTGCACGCTGGACACGGAAACAATCGAGGAAATTTTAGAGGAGATGGATGCGTCCTGGGAGATTATGCTTTATGCGACGGATTTCTCGGAGGAGACAAACGCCAGTGTGCTGTCGGTCATGTCTCTTCTGGAGTCTTCGAAGCGGGAATATGTGGACGTGTTCTTCCTGCGGGGTGACTACAGCAGCGACGCAAACATTCAGCTTTTGATAGACGACGGCTTTGTCGGCTACACGAGCTACAACAGCGATACGCCGCAGGCCGGTCAGACGGAGGACGGTTTCGTGTATTTTGACTATTCCTGGCTGACATCCTCAGGCACATCGGTGGCCAGCAGAGTTTCCGCATTTTATAAGAACAAAGCATCCATGATCGTCACCTTCGATATGGAGAGCATTAATTCCGGAAAGCTGACGGAAACCTATGTGGTGAGCACGTTGGACGGTCTTCTGGAGTACACCGAAAATGACGACTGTTTCTTTGCCACGGCGGCGGATGTGGTGGCGGAGCTATCCATGATTAACGAGTATCTGGCGGAGCAGCAGGAGGAAAATGAGGCGCGCGCCGCGGAGATCGAGGACCGCATCAGTGAGCTGCAGCAGATCATACGGGGAATTTATGATAAGATGGAGTAGATGTATGACACCGTGGTCAAAAGTCGAAATTAAAGCGTAAGCACATGAGTTCCGCAAAGCGGAACTCGGCGACATTTTGCTTCGAAAAAGTCGTTAACTTCAGGGATCGGAAGGTTGTTTCCTGAATTCAGGAGTGAATGAATGCTCTGAACCTGGAATCCGTGGTGTTATGACTTTTGCTCCAGGCATCATGAATACATGAATATTAGTTGAAAATACAGATTTCATAGAGAAATCCAGATATCACAGAATGAGGTACTTATTTATGGAAAAATGGACAAGAGCTCTTTACCAGCCGAGCCTTCCGCTGGGGGAGGACGGCAGGCGGGTGACGGCAGGTGCGGCGCATATTGCGCTTTCGAAAGAAGCGGCGAAGGAGGGCATGGTGCTCTTAAAAAATGAGGATGCCGCGCTGCCGTTAAAAAGAGGAGCGAACGTGGCGCTGTTCGGCAAGGCAACGTTCGACTATGTGAAAGGCGGCGGGGGCAGCGGAGACGTGACGGTGCCTTACACGCGGAATTTATATGAAGGCCTGGCGGAGCTGAATTGTGTGAACATTTTCGAACCTCTGGCGGACTTTTACCGCAGTTATGCAGAGAAACAGTACGGACAGGGAGTTCTCCCGGGACAGGCCGCGGAGCCGGAGGTGACCGCGGAGCTTTTCGCTCAGGCGAGAAAGTTCGCGGACACGGCGGTGCTCAGCATCTGTCGCTTTTCCGGCGAGGGAGATGACCGCCCGAAAGAAGATTTTTATCTTTCGGAGGGTGAAAAGAAGCTGGTCGAAGCGGTCGCGGAGAATTTTGAACGTGTCATTGCCGTGCTGAACATCGGCGGCGTGATTTCCGCGGAGTGGTTCCGGACAGAACCACGCATTCAGGCGGCGCTGGTGGCCTGGCAGGGAGGGATCGAGGGAGGCCTTGCGGCGGCGGAGTTGCTCTGCGGCATCGGAAACCCCTGCGGGAAACTGGCGGACACCTTCGCGAAGGAGATCGAGGACTATCCCTCCACGGCATCCTTCGGCGAATCGGACGACTACGTGGAATACACGGAAGATATTTATGTAGGCTATCGGTATTTCGAGGCGATCCCCGGCGCGAAGGAGAAGGTGGCTTACCCGTTTGGTTACGGGCTTTCCTACACGACGTTTGATATTTCATGCGTGAGCGCGCGTGTTTCTGCGGACGCGGGCTCGTTAGCATATTATGCGAACGAATGCCTGGAGTTCACCGCATGCGTAAAAAATACCGGAAGCGCAGCCGGCCGGGAAGTGGTTCAGCTGTATGTTGAGACCCCGAGTAACCGGATGGAGACTGCGGCCAGGAAGCTGGTTGCATTTGAAAAAACCCCGGAGCTGGCCCCCGGGGAAGCTTGTGAGCTTCATCTCTCCGTGCCGCTGAAAGAACTGGCATCCTATGACGAGGCAGGCGTGGTTGAAAAATCAGCCTGGGTGATGGAAGCGGGCGATTATCATTTTTACCTGGGAAACAGCGTCCGGAATGTGAAAAAGGTGTTGTTTACGGAAGATGGTTACAGAGGAAAACGAGAAGGATCGGCTGCCTGTGTAACTTCGGAATGTTTGAAAGATGATATCTTACCGGTAGATGGAAATAAATCGACTCGTCTTTGGAAAGTTGTGAACGGGACGTTTTATCTTGCATCAGATCTTGTGGTTGAGATCTGCTCACAAAAAATGACTCCCCAAAAACCTTTTCCCAGACTTGGGCGGGACGGAAGTTATACATACATAGATAATTGTAGTGCTCAGATAGAGTTGAAGAAGAAATCTCCGCTTTCCCCGTTAAAATGGGAGGAAATGGAGTGCGTCATCCCCGCGACCCGTGCCATCCCGCGCAGATGTTTCTTGTTAAAGGAAGAGCCGGTGCCGCAGCTGATGGATGTTTACCGAACATGTCAGCAGTACGGCAGTCATCTGTGCATGGCAGAATCCGCGGAAAACGCGGAGAACGGAGAAATCGAAACATTTGAGTGGCCGGAAAATAAACTCTGCGGAGAGGAAGAGGGCGCTCCTTATACCGGCGAACCGCTGACGCTCGTGCAGTTTGTCCGCAGCCTTCCGGATCGGGAGCTCGCGGAGCTTTTGGGCGGACAGCCGAACACCGGCGTTGCGAATACGTACGGCGTGGGGAATCTTCCGCGGTACGGCGTGCCGAACATCATGACGGCGGACGGACCGGCGGGCCTTCGCATCGAAAAAAAGTGCGGCGTGTCCACCACCGCCTGGCCCTGCGCCACCGGGCTTGCCTGCAGCTGGAATCCCGCGCTCGCGGAGCAGGTCGGGCGTGCCGCAGCGGAGGAAGTGAAGGAAAACAACATCGGTATCTGGCTGGCGCCGGCGGTAAACATCCACCGGAACCCGCTGTGCGGACGGAACTTTGAGTACTACTCCGAGGATCCGCGGCTGGCAGGGCTCATCGGAGCCGGTATGGTGCGCGGCATCCAGTCGCAGAACATTGCCGCAACCGTGAAGCATTTCGCCCTGAACAACAAAGAGCGGAACCGTAAGGAAAGCGATTCCAGGGCCTCGGAGCGGGCGATCCGCGAAATCTATCTCCGGGTTTTTGAGATCATCGTGAAGGAAGCAAAACCGTGGGCCATCATGTCCTCCTACAACATCATCAACGGTGTCAGGGCTTCGGAGCGGAAAGACATGCTGACCGACATCCTGCGGGGGGAATGGGGCTACGAAGGCGTCGTCATGACCGACTGGTGGGCATTTTCCGAGGAATATAAGGAAATTCTTGCCGGAAATGACCTGAAAATGGGCTGTGGCTACCCGGAGCGGCTGCTTGAGGCCATGGAACAGGGGCTCATCGCGCGGGCGGATCTCGAGCGGTCGGCAACGCGCATACTGGAATTGATTTTAAAGATCGACTGATGCGGGGGACGGGGATGAACCGGATGAATATTCGGATTTCATTTTTTCGCATCCTTCGAAGATAGTTTTCAGGGATTTGGCAGCGCGAAGCAATTTGTGGTGTCAGTACTTTTAATCCCGGGATTGATTTGTTGAAGTTGTGACTTTGGGGTGACTGCTTTTGCGTAGTTTAACAGTCATCTCTGTGACCATATGGGAACCGGCGAATCGGACAGATGAAATAAGGAGAAGCTTTTTGTGGATACAGATAAAATGACTGATACTGATATGGAGAGGGACGGAGAAAAACAGCAGGGGGGAGAAACGGGAGTGACAGGAACGGCCGAAGGGACGAAAAACGCACAGAAAATGTCCGCGGAAGAACCGGGAAAGCCGGAGGCGAATGCCGGAGCGGATGCAGCGGCCGGAGCGAAGAACACGGGAAGTTTGCCGGGGCCGGGCGCGGAGAATGAGCCCACCGGAAAAATCGACACGGTTCGAAAGGTGATTTCCGCGGCAGGGTGCGCTCTGATGCTGCTAAGCATTCTGTTCCCGTTCCTGCGCATGACGGAGCCGAACGAAGCGGTCACAGATTTAACCCGCGCGGAGACATTCGCCATCGGCATGCCGGGCTGGGGCGCGGGGCCGTATGTCATATGGGCACTGATTGTCCTTTCCTGTGCGCTGATTCTGTATTTTCAGTTCAACGATAAGCGTAAAAAGTCGCGCCACGGGTGCAGGATCGCGTTCCTGCTGGTGATTTTTGACGTGTTGACGATCGCCGGATTCATCGCCCAGTATGGGCCCAGTGATATTACATTTTTCCCGCTGGCAGGGTTCTGGCTGCTTTTCGCAGGCTGGCTTCTTGCCTGGATCGCATCCTTCCTGCATAAGAGGAAGAAAAAGCCGAAGAAAAACAGGCGGAAAAAGCACGGGAAAACAGCTCCGGAAGCGGAGATGCCCTGGGACAGCGGGGATGGCGAAGGCGGTGAATACGAGGGAGACAGCGAAGCCGGAGAGAACAACAATTCCTGGAATTCCGGGAAATCCGGGGAGAGCCGTTCCGGCGAAAACGGTTCCTCCGGGAAAAAGCTCTACCGCGAAATGAAAAAGCAGCAGAAACTCGAGCGGGAAGAGCGGATGAGGAAGGCTGCGGAAGGGAAAAATGAGGACGCGGGGAGAAAATAAGGCCGAAGAGGATTGTTGTTATTCTTTGGAGGAGAATATGGGGGAAAACGGATCGGTGAAAATCAGGACGGAAGTTCCGAAACAGCAGGAGAGTATGTCGGAATTATATTTTGATGAACATTCGACGGAAGGCATGAGAAAAGATGACGGCAGGGAAAGGGAAATTTCTGTGGGTGGTAAAAACGGAAGAGCGAAACGGGGCCTGTCCGGCAGCGATTTAAAAATAATCGCGATCGTGACGATGTTTATCGACCATTTTGCAGCGGTTATTCTTTATGAATCACTGATCAGCGGCGCCTTCCGAACCCAGACCGCGTGGAATGTCGCTTACTATACTTACGATATCCTGCGCCTTGTGATCGGCCGCATCTCTTTTCCGATCTTCTGTTTCCTGCTGGTGCAGGGGTTTGAGCATACGCGGAACCGCGTCCACTATGCGCTGAGGCTATTTGCTTTCGCGCTGGTCTCGGAAATCCCGTTTGACCTGGCATTCAATCAGCCGCTGGACGGTGTTTTAAATCGGTTTTCGGTGTTTGGCCTGCAGTTTCTGGAATTTGATTCGCAAAATGTGTTTTTCACGTTGCTTTTGGGTCTTTTGGTCATGATGCTGACGGATGTTATCATGAAAACCCGCATACCGCTGCCGGATCTGCCGCCGGAAAAGCAGAAGGTACAGCAGATACGAAACACGGTGATTTTGGTTATAAGAATTCTGCTGGCGGCTGCCGTGCTCTGGTGTGGGGTCAACGCCGGCAACTTCTTTCAGACCGATTACAGCGGGTACGGTGTGCTGGTCATCGCGGTGCTGTACTACCTGAATCGCTTCCGGAACGAGCAGATCGCGGTCGGCACCTTTGCAATGATCTTTGGCGACTATGCTTTCAACGGCAGCGTGACGGAACTGCTGGCCCCCATCGGCCTGCTTCTTACGAAATTTTACAATGGGGAGCGGGGAATGCGGATGAAATATTTCTTCTATGTATTTTACCCGGTGCACCTGCTGTTGCTGGTGGCGCTGCGTGAAGTTTTGTTTTAACCGGGGAAGATTGCGCTCCTGGGAGCAATCGGATTTCATTCCTGGTGGTGCCCGCGAAGCGGGCATGGGAGTTTGGAAAGATTTTATCGAAACTGATTCAGAATGGTGCAGGACAGAATGTTGTATACAGCCGGGGGTGATGGATATGTTGGTGGAACTGCGCGTTAAAAACTGCTATATTTTTTCGGAAGAGATCGTTTTCTCCATGAAGGCGGACATGACAAACAAAAAGCTTGCCGCGAACGTACACCGGGGCGCGGGGTGCGACGTCTTAAAAACCGCCTGCATCTACGGCCCGAACAATGTCGGCAAGACCTGCCTGATCAAATGTTTCAAGGGGCTGAAACAGATTTTAAACAACGAACCGACTTCCTTAAACTCCAACATTTTTCTGGATGACGGCACCTGCTCGCTGGGCGTGACCTTTACGGACGGGGATCGGGTGTTTACCTATGATTTTTCCTATAATGAGGAGAAGAAGGAGTTCCCGAAGGAGAAGTTCGCCGAGCTTATCAGCCGGAAGAGCGAAGACGGCCTGCAGAGTGAGAATGGTCGGAGGAACGAGGACGGTCGACAGAGTAAAGATATTCGACGAAGCGAAGACATACGACAGAATGAAGACGGTTG
This sequence comes from Lachnospiraceae bacterium, assembly GCA_021203205.1. Taxonomy (GTDB): domain Bacteria; phylum Bacillota; class Clostridia; order Lachnospirales; family Lachnospiraceae; genus SIG308. The sequence continues at coordinate 22,312 of JAJQBQ010000038.1, forward strand.
GAAGAGCGGAGATGGACGACAAAGTGAAGATAGTCGGCGGAGTGAAGGCGGACGGCAGAGCGAGGACAGTCGACAGAACGAAGATAACGGATTTCATGAGAAAGTTTACTGGTATCGCGACACGGCAGCCGGCGTTTATGAGTATGAGGATGACATGCTGGTGCGCATGATGCCGATTTTGTCCCGCCGAAGCCTCCTGATTCACCAGGTCGACACGTCATCCTTCCCGCTGCTGGATGAGATGAAGCAGCGCATCTTAAAGATGGCCTCGGAGATCGAGGTGATCAGCATGGTGAATATCCCGATGCAGAAGACGATTGACCTCCTGAAAAATAAAAATGAGATGCAGGACAAGGTGGTGCAGTTTATCAAAAACGCGGATCTGGATATGGACAGCATTTCCTACGTGGAGCCGGAGGATATCCCCTGGAAGGACACGTACGAAAACGGGGTACATTCGGACGAGGAGGTACTGGATCAGCCGGACCGCGGGTTTGACAGTATGCGGCTGGTGTCCGTCTACAAGGGCGTGCCGGTGCCGAGCCTCCTGTTTGATTCCACCGGCACGAAGAAAATCGCGGCGCTGGCGAGTTACATCATAGAAGCGCTGGAGCGCGGGCAGACGCTCATCATCGACGAGCTTGACAGCGGCATTCATTTTAAGCTGACCCGCGCCATGGTTGCCATGTTCAACAATGAGCTGAACCAGACCGCGCAGATGATCTTTTCCGTGCACGACACGCAGCTTCTGGACTGCCGAAGGCTGCTCCGACCGGAGCAGATTTGGTTCATTCACAAGGACCGGGAGGGTGTGTATGTTTATTCCCTCGCGGATGTCGATGAGTCGAAAAACACCCGGCAGGAGGATGTGCAGGAGCGCTACCGCCGCGGGGATTTGGGAGCGCTGCCGAATCCGCAGCTGATCGACACGCTGCTGCAGATGTCGGACGCGGGGCGGACGGGATAACGTTTTAAGTCTGTTTTTTGGAAACTGAAGGGGGGGATTATATGGCCGCCAGAATTCCGCAGGCCGCCTCACAGAGATCTGTTTTAAAAATATGTGTGATCTGTGAGGGCTATGAAGAATATGAATACATGCAGCGGCTGGCCGAAATCGGCGCCTGGAATCCGATTTATGCCATCGACCTCGTAAACGCGAAGGGAAACGGAAATATCCCGGCCCGTTACCAGGACCGCTACCAGAACGGCGATTACGACGCGGTGTTCGCCTTCTGCGACACGGATCAGAAGCCGTTCGAGCCCTACGATGAGATCAAGCGCAAAATCAACGTGTTCCACGGTGTGGACGGTGCGGCCGATGAAGTGGTCGTGTTTGGGAATCCGTGCACCATGCAGATCATTATCCTGCACTGGCGCAACATTATTCTGGAATCTCATAAGAAAAATTTTAACGCGCCGATTCTGGAGGAGGTTCTGCACATCCGCGGCTACCGCGCCCGGGCGGATCAGCGGGAGCGGCTGTTCCGCAACGTGACGAACCGAAATTTCTGGAAGATGTACGAGCGTGTGCGGGGGCTGCCCGGGAAGGACACGATCCTGGGGAGCAGCAATTTTGGAAAATTTATCGACCGCATGCGGGACAGCAGCGGAGAATGGACGCGGGCGTTTAATGAATTTTTAATATAAAAGTTTGCCATCCAGGGAGCACACAGCGCGGAACGATGGGCTTTTATCTCTGGGTACCCGAGTAGCGGGTATGGGAGTTTAGAGTGAGAAAACCGCCGGTTCACGGATTTGAACTGATTTTCGTCAGTTTTCTGACAGTGAACTGCGCTGCCATCCCGGTGAATGCCCCCGTGACAAGCGCGGAAAGCATGAGAAACGGCACATAAATCAGCACGGCTGTGCTCCCCGTGAGCAGAAGTGCCACAAGGATCTGCCCAAGATTGTGAAAAACGGCGCCGAACATGCTGGTGAGCACAATATGCTTTTTGCGAAAAGCCCGGCACAGCAACGCCATCACCCCAAAGCAGAGAACGCCTCCCGCAAGGCTGTAGGCCAGAAAGATAATCTGCCCGGCGAAAACCGCGGAGAGCACAATGCGGAGCATCAGCACCAGAAAGGCGTCACCCGCACCGTATAACATGAGCACGATCAGCGTGATCACGTTCGCCAGCCCGGGCTTCACGCCGGGAATGGGAATGAGATTTACCAGAGACGCCTCCACGGTGTGGATAATCAGCGCCAGCGCGGTAAACAGCGCCAGGCTCACCAGGCGGGACGTGGACATGTGGGGGGATTTTTTTTGTGTAGTCATAAGTCACCTGCATGCATTTGCTTAAAAAACGCGAAAAAGCCCTGATTAACTGAGTTACACGCGTTAAAAACTACTAAGAATGAGCAATATCCTCGTCCGAAAGTATTTTGAAAATTACGGATGAAGACATCTCGTCTTTTGAGAAAAGAATTCAGGGAATCCCGAACGAAGACAGTCAGTCCTTTCGGGAAGCGATTCAGGGAATTCTGGACGAAGACGTTCAGTCCTTTCGGGAAGCGATTCGGAAAATCCCGGACGGGATCAGTAAGAAACAGCGTCCGGCTCGTCACCGGTTCCGTCATCTGTCTTCACCTGTATCACCAGCCCGTTCGGGAGACATACGATCGGAAGAGCCGCGCTCCCGGTTGCTCCCATGTGGACGCACAGCAGGTCGGGGCAGCTGGCATCGGTCACGGCAATCGTGCCGCCCGATACCTCAATCGTGTTGAAGGAGCCGTCCTCCCCGTAAATTGTGAAGACTCCATCTTCCGAGCCGTCCAGGGAAACCGTGCGTATCAGATCCCCGTTCCGGTAGATTTCCGCGTATGTTCCCGCCTCCCGGCCGAGATAAAGGTGCGCGATACCGGCCACGCTCGCGATGGCGATGATGATCAGAGTTGCTGTTAATATTACGAACAGAGTTTGTTCGTCTTTTCTCTTATCTTTTAATTTCATAGTTATCTTTCAATCATGGTTATTTTTTCAATCATGATTATCTTTCAATCATAGTTATTTTTCGGTTCTATAGTTATCTTTCAATTCCATAGTTCGTTCTTTTTTTTGATGCACATAACATCAAGATCAAAGTCAAAGTGTTTATTTCAATGATCGGATGTTCGCATCCGAATTCATGTGTTTTAGGAATCTAAAAACATTCAGTGCTTACGTTTTTAAAGCAAACAGGTCAAAAATGGTTGCATCTTCCTGTTTTACAGGTTCAGGATTTCCTGACCCTGGTGCCATAATTTCAGGACTCCGGAAGCGTATACTCATCCGCGCTCAGCGTAAAAATATCAGCCAGCCCGTCCGTCACATACACATTTTTATCTTCATCCACAAAAATCGCCTCAGCGCCGTAGAGTGAAAGAAGAGATAGACTATCCTCGTACCCCAGCACAAAACAGGCAGTGGAAAGCGCATCGCTTAACAGTCCGCTGTCGCAGACGACCGTGACCGAAATCAGTCCGCTGTCGGCCGGGTAACCGGTCTCCGGATCCAGAATGTGGCAGTAACGGGTGCCGTCTTCGATGAAATATTTTTCGTAGTCGCCGGAAGTAGAGATATAGCAGGTTCCGGTTACCTTTAAAATGCCAAGATAGCCGTCCTCATCCCGCGGGTCGCGGATAGCGACAGACCAGTCTGTGCCATCCGGCTTTGTGCCCCAGGTGAGAATGCTTCCGCCGATGCTCACCACCGCGGCGGTCACCGTATCCTCCGCTTCCAGCAGCTCGCCGACCGCGTCACAGCCGATGCCCTTGCCGACCGCGCCGAGATCCAGCGCCATGCCTGCGGGGACGGACAGAAGATTGCCGCTCAGCGAAAGTCTTTCGTACCCGGTAAAAGGCAGGACAGCCGCGATCTCGTCCTCCGAGGGAATGCGCGGATTTGACCCGCCGATATCCCAGAGCTGTGAGAGCAGACCGACGGTCGGGTCAAGAGCGCCGCCGCTGTTTAAGGATACATCCAGAATTTCGGTCAGGTAAGAGGCGAGAGTGTCGGAGAGAGTGATTTCGTATACTTCCGGTTCGGTTTCATAGTATGTGTCACAGGTTGAATCTGAATCAGTTTCTGAACCTGAGTCATAGGCTAAATCTGAATCAGTTTCTGAACCTGAGTCATAGACTGAATCTGTGTCAGACTCCGAGCCTGCATCAGATTCTGAATACTGGCCGGATCCTGCCACGCAGGACACGGCCGCCTCGGCGTTGATTTGCCCGATTTCCGATGTCTCGACTCTCCAGGACAAGACATCATTTTCCAAATCCGTCAAAAGTGAGGTCACCTTTTCGCCAGTGTATTCGCCCGTATTGTCATCTGTCGATGAGATTGAGGCGTCAGTATAAAATGTTGCTGTCAGCGTGGTTCCCATGGCCAGGCTGGTCAGGGTCTGGACATCTGCATCACTGTCGGAAGAACCTGCGCCGGATAAGGATGGAAGTGCGCAGCCCGTAAGCAGGAAGACTATCACACAAAGGACAGCACAGCCTGAGAAGGCGGGTACAGCGCCGTGTAGAAGATATCGCTGTGGAATTTTACGAAACAAAATCATAAATATAAACTTTCCTTGCATTACTTTTTTTGTGCTTAGTAATCTTTAAGACTACACCTAAGGCACTAACCAGGGATAGAACCTGTCAGACAATCTGCCATTTGTTCATACAGGAACGGCTCTTTCATGGCTGCCTGACAGGCTTTTCATAGTTGCATTTGCTTTTATTGTTATAACCTGCCGGACATCATAACACAAACAGATGTGAAGTTCAATCAGAGAAAAAACGATTGCTGTTTTCAAAGAGAGAAAACGGCTGGCTGCGGAAAGAAAAATTTGGTCGGAGAAAGAAGAGCCTGCCGCATGAAAAAGAAGCGCCAGTCGCTTGAAAAAGAAGCTTGACTTTTTATTCGTAAAGCTATATAGTTTAGAAAAGTCTAACATGCCAAAAATGAGAGGATGGTGATGATTATGGAAAGACGGAAGATGATCCCGGTTGGTGTCGAGGATTTTGAAAAGCTTCGGACAGAGAATTACTATTATGTAGACAAAACAGCTATGATTCGCGACTTACTTTATAACCGGGGTGAAGTAAATCTGTTCACCAGACCCAGACGTTTCGGAAAAACACTGAACATGAGCATGTTGAAGTCCTTTTTTGAGATTGGGTCGGATCCTGCACTGTTTGACGGCCTTGCAATCTCGAAAGAGGAAGAACTTTGCACAAGGTATCAGGGACAGTTTCCGGTCGTATCCGTCAGCCTGAAGGGCATAGAGGGCGCGGATTTCGCTGAAGCACGCGCCATGGCAGTGGGTATAATTAACAGAGAAGCCAGACGATTAAGTTTTCTTGAAGAAAGCGAGAAGCTGACCGAAACTGAAAAGAGCAAATTCTCACAGCTGCAAATGCAGGAAATTTCGAATGATATGTTAAGCAGCAGTCTCCAGCTTCTGACAGAATTGCTTGAAAAGCAATATGGTAAAAAAGTGATTCTCCTGATTGACGAGTACGATGTACCACTGGCAAAAGCAAGCGAGTATGGATATTATGATGATATGATTAAACTGATTCGTGGCATGTTTAACCAGGCCCTGAAAACGAATCCGAGCCTTTACTTCGCCGTAATGACTGGCTGTCTGCGGGTTTCGAAGGAGAGTATCTTTACCGGGCTGAACAATCCTCTGGTTCTCTCGATTTTGAATGCGGGCTTTGACAGCTATTTTGGCTTTACAGACCATGAAGTCCGTGAGATGTTGGCATATTACGGATTTATGGAAAAGTATGACACTGTGCGTGAATGGTATGATGGGTATATGTTTGGGAATGCCAGAGTGTATAACCCATGGGATATTATTCGCTATCTGTATGATTTGAGCTGGGATTCAAAGGCACCACCGCAGGATTACTGGTCAAACACGAGTGGTAACCAGGTGATTAGAAAACTGATTGAAGAATACGGGAATGAGGAGACAAAGGAAGAAATTGAGACTTTGCTTGCAGGAGAAACTGTAACAAAGGAAATCCGCGAAGATCTGACCTATAATACCATGTACGCATCCATAGATAACATTTGGAGCGTCCTTTTCACCACCGGCTATCTGACGCTGCGCGAAAGGCCGGTTGACAGACGATGCACGCTGGCCATCCCGAACCGCGAAGTGACGGATCTGTTTGCGGATCAGATCAAAGAATTGTTCAGGGAGCGTGTCGCAAAGGAAAGCAGCAAACGGGATCAACTCTGCGATGCCGTTGAGTCAGGAGATGCCGCCTCGCTGGAAGAGATGTTCACGGATTACCTTGATGACACGATCAGTCTGCAGGACACCTATGTTCTTAAAGACAGGAAAGAGAACTTTTATCACGGTATTCTTCTTGGAATCTTTGCGTACAGGGCGGACTGGCGGACGAAGTCAAACCAGCAGGCCGGAGACGGCTTTGCGGACATTCGTATTCGGGTGCGAAAAAAGAACATTGGCATCGTGATTGAGATGAAATACGCCGAAAACGCAAAGTTTGACGATGCGCTGCAGGAAGCTTTTGATCAGATCAGGCAGGAGGATTACGTGCATGAGCTGAAAAAGGAAGGTTATCCGGTAATTTATAAGTTCGGTGTTGCCTGCTATAAAAAACGGTGCAAAGTGCGGTGCGAGAAAGAAGAAGCCATGATTATGTAATGCAGAAACTGTGAGCAGTAACACCGTGAACAGTAACTATGGAAAAAATTACAGAAAAATTTTTGCATAAAAACTTGAAACCTGACGTACTCTAGTGTATAATACAGCCATCTTCCCTGGAATGTGCGACACTCCTCTTTATTTTGAGCCTACATTACCCAAAAGGGATTCCTATATTGCCATCATGATGACACGCCTTCCACGAGTTGGACTTCAGATATGATGACTGCGGTTGCCCACCTAGCATTTCGCTAGGATCAAATGAGAGGAAACGGCATCCCGGGGAAATTTTATGTTTATGAATGAAATTTTTACGTAACTTATTTCACAACTTCTTCCGTAAATTTTTCGGCGCGGTGAATGTCAAAAAACTTCTCCGCACAGTGGATGTCAGAAAACTTTTGCGTTTGGCGGATGTTATCCTGGTCATTTTTTTGACAATACAGATTTTTAAAGCGAATGAGCTGACGGGTGAAAATTGCCTGTCAGGGTTGACAGACGGTCAGGCGGGGGAATATTTACAGTATTTAAAGAGTACGGTTTCCCGGGCAGGAGAAGAGTTCTTCGGGGATCTGTGGGACAATATTTTTGAAGATGGGGAAAAAGAGAATTCTGCGGGCGACAGCTCCGCAGACGGAAATGATTCTGCCGAACATGCCGCAGATGGGAGCAGTCAGGAAAATGCCGGAGAGGGTGCTGCCTGGGAACGGGCGAATGCGGATATCAGTTCCGCAGATGCTTCCGGTTCGGAAGCTTCGGACCCGGATGGAGTCGCAGCTGTGAATTTTGCCGCGGAGGAGGAACTGACGGCGGAGACAGCGGAGGCAATCGGGAATTTTCGGGAGATTACGGTTCTGATTACGAATAAGGGCGAAGGAGGGTACTGTCACAGTACTCTTTCTTTTTCTTTCACTGCGGACATCGTCCTCACAACGGGGGATGGCGTGGTGTACTTTGAGGCCGGGGATACGCTGGAGCTGGATGCGGCGGATTATGCGGAGGGGAATATCATTTCGCTGGAGAGGGCGGCCGATTTTTCCGCAGAGGATGCCGGAGAAGACGCTGTGATTCGGATTGATTTTTCTGCGGAAGAGGGAGAGAGCGATGTGCGAACTTATGCCGGCACCATGGATATTACCGTGACGGAGGACGGATTCCTGTTAAGAAACACGCTCCCTCTGGAGGAATACCTGCGCTTCGTCGTCCCGGCGGAAATGCCGGCATCTTACCCGGAAGAAGCTTTAAAGGCACAGGCGATCTGCGCGAGAACCTACGCCCTCCGAACCGCCGTCAGCGGAACCTTTGCGGACTATGGCGCGGACATCTCGGATGACACTTCCTGCCAGGTATACAACACCCAGGGCACGGACGAAAGAACCGATGCCGCCGTACTCGCCACGGCGGGGGAGTACCTCGTGTTCGAAGGTGAGGCGGCAGAGTGTTATTACTTTTCGACTTCCTGCGGGGTGACGACGGACGCCTCCATCTGGGGAGAGGAGATTCCATACCTGAAAACGGTGCTTGTGAGTGACGTGTCCGCGGATAGCGCCGGAGGGGACCAGGCAGCGGAAAGTGAAATTTCGGAGCCAGAGAATCCGGATCAGGGAGGCGAAGATGATTCGGAGGCCGGAGGAGAAACGGAAGACAAAGGAGAAATGGAAGCCGAAGAAAATACAGTAGCCGGAGAAAAATCGGGAAATGAAGAAGAGACAGAAACCGGAAAAGAAACCGGATCTGGAGAAAAATCGGGGAATGAAGAAGATGCGGAAACCGGAAAAAAGTTGGAATCAGAGGAAGAAATAAAAGCCGGAGAAGAAACAGAACTTAGCGAATTGCTGAAAATCGAAGAGTATCTTCACCGCTTTCTGGATGAAGAAACCGCCTGCGCCGAATCCGAAGAAGCCTGGTACCGTTGGGAAGCATCTTTTTCGCCGGCCGATCTCGCAACCCGTCTGGACGGTGAAATCGGAACGGTTTTTGCGGTTGAAGTCACGCAGCGCGGAAGCGGCGGCGTGGCGGCAGAGCTCACCGTCTACGGCAGCAGCGGGCAGAAGGTGATCGAATCACAGTACGCGATCCGGGAATTCTTTCGCCTGGGGGACGGCGCATCCTGCACCAGGCAGGACGGAACCGTGGTGTCGACATCCATGCTTTTGCCGTCAGCCTTCTTCTATATTCAGGCAGAGACGGACGGCACGGTGACACTTGTGGGCGGAGGCTTCGGCCACGGCTGCGGCATGAGCCAGAACGCGGCGAAAGCGTACGCGAACGGGGGCGCGGATGCGTATGAAATTGTGTCTTTCTTTTTCCCGGGGACGAAGATATACGCAGGAGACGGGAAGACGTAAGGTGAAGGAAGCAGGAATCAGCGCATTCATGGAAAAACACGGAAAAAATCAGCGGTGCTTTGACGGAGCGGGTGGAGAAGATCAATGATATGTTAATGACTGGAATGACAGATATGGAAGAACACTGAAATTCAGATGACAAATTTTAGAAAAAACAGAAATTGGAATTACAGATTCGAATGAAAACCGAAACAGAAACTGTACTTGAATCGCCCTGTACGAAATAAAATGTAGATAAGCAGGCATATGTGATTGCGAATACGGAGGTGCATGTGAGCAGAAGAAAACAAATTATCCCGATCATCCTGGTCGTAGCGATCCTGGTCATCTTCAGCATTTTCCTTCTGAGAAAAGCCCCGAAGACAGTGGACAGCGAGGAGATCGGCCTGACGGTCGCATTTCTTAACGTGGGCAAGGCGGACTGTATTGTCCTGACGGTGGATGATTTTGTGATGCTGGTGGACACGGGAACGGCAGACTCTTACTCCGTGGTTTCCGATTATCTCGCGGAGCGCGGGGTGACGGAGATCGATTATGTGCTGCTGACCCATCTGGATCAGGATCACATCGGCGGTGTGCCGTCGCTTTTGAATGATTACACAGTACAGAATATGATTCAGCCCGATTATGTGAAGGATAACGATACCTATGAGGCCTATGTGGAGGCTTTGGCTGCGCACGATATCACGCCGGTATATCTGAAACAGGAGGGCGATATCTCGCTGGGCGACGGGAATACGATCCATCTGTATCCGCCGGAAGCGGAGGAGTATGAGCAAAGCAACGACTACTCCATCGTCAGCGCGGTGTATTACGGGGATTATTCCTTCCTGCTCATGGGCGACGCCGAAAAAGAGCGGATGCAGGAAATTCTGGATCAGAACCCAGGCGTGTTTACGGTGCTGAAAATCCCGCACCACGGAGATTACAAGTCCATCCTGGAGCAGCTGATTTCGCTCACTGCTCCGCAGTACTGCGTGGTATCCACATCCGCCGACAATCTTGAGGAAAAGATGACCGAGTGCCTGGACTACTTCGCGGTCACAGCTTACTACACATTCAACGGAACGGTCATCATGAAGACGGACGGGACGACATTCTCGGTAATTCAGTGAAGCATGTCATGCATTTTTCAGTGTATTTTTCGTCTGTTCTGTATCCGGTTTCTCACTTTTCGGTTTTCCTTCAAGCTTCATAAACGAGGTATGAAAGTAAATATTAATCTCCGCCCCGATAAACAAAATATACATGCAGAAATATACCCACAACATCATAACAATAATGCTTGTCAGGCTTCCGTACATATAGGTAAGGGAGCCTGAATAATTAATATAGAGCGAAAATACCGTGGAAAACAGGATCCAGCCCAGTGCCGAAAATACGGAACCCGGCAGAAACGTCCAGAAGCCCATCCCCTTCATATGCACCAGCCGGTAAATCAGCAAAAACATAACCAGCAGAAAGGCGAAGGAAATGATCTCGCGGGAGCGGAAGAAGACCGACAGCAGGTCGTAAAGCAGCGGCACATGGTTCCGGATAACATTTGTGATGGACGTGCCGAAGACCAGCACAAGCAGGGAGAATATGATGCCGACAATCAGCGCAAGCGTATAGAGCGCCGAGATGCCCCGCAGCACCAGGTAATTCCGCTTCTCTTCCATATGATACACGGAGTTGAGCCCGCGGATGATGGAGAGTACTCCCTTGGAGGCGGACCACAGTGCGGCGATCGCTGTGATGGAGATGACGGCACCGCCAGCGGTCTTTTCCGACATCTCATCTATGATGGTGTCGTACAGAGGGGTGATTTCCGACGGAAGGTAATTTCCGAAATCCCGCACCACATCCAGCGTAAGAAAACTCGTATTACTGATAATCATGAGCAGCAGCATCAGGATCGGGAACATCGACAAAATCAGAAAAAAGGAGGACTGCGCGGCGTAAACACCGACATTATCCTCGTTCATCCGCTCAACGAAATCCCGCACCACACGCACGCTGTCCGTGACGTGACTGAAAAAATTAATCATGGAAATCCTCATTTTGAATAATTGTTTATGAATCACAGACTGCCGGCCGAAATTTCGCGAGGCGGCACCTTGCACTTGAAAAGGCTTCGAATCGGCAACGCTGTACTGGCATTTTACCATTGTCACAGAAAAGACACAAGTTCTTTTTTTTCTTGATTTCCTTTCGCGAATGTGTTAGGATAGCAAAACATGCGTGTACAGGGCATAAAAAAAGAATAATTTGTGAATATGACACCATTTATCGGCCCGGAGAGACTGTCTGTTGCAGGGGGAAAGCGTCTCATATTACGGAGAGATAAATCCGGCATTTGCTTTGCAAAAATCACCGGTGTCATGTCATATTTTAAAAAGTTACAATTCAGGCAAATTGTAACATCAGGAATACAGGAACAGGAAAGGAAACGTACAAGATGAGTAAGGTTGCAATTTTGGGCTACGGCACGGTCGGTTCGGGAATCTATGACGTGCTGACCACAAACAGCGATGAGATCGCAAAGAACGCGGGGGAACCGGTGGAGGTGAAATACGTTCTGGATTTGCGGGAATTTCCGGGAGACCCGGTCGGCGAAGTGCTCGTGCATGATTTCGATGTGATCCTGCACGACCCGGAAGTGAGCGTGGTGGCGGAGGCCATGGGCGGTTTGAAACCGGCGTACTCCTTCGCAAAGGCCGCACTGGAGGCCGGAAAGAGCTACTGCACGTCGAACAAGGAGCTGGTGGAGGCCTACGGCGCGGATCTGATCGCCACGGCGGCGGCCCACAATTGTAATTTTCTGTTTGAGGCCAGCGTCGGCGGGGGTATCCCGATCATCCGCCCGATGCGCGAAAGCCTTACTTCGGACAGGATTCTGGCAATCACGGGCATCTTAAACGGCACTACCAACTACATCCTCACCAATATGGCAAGCGGGAAAAAGGAGTTCGGCGAGGCCCTGGCGGAGGCGCAGCAGCTGGGCTATGCGGAGCGCGACCCGTCCGCGGACATCGCCGGCGGCGATGCCTCCCGCAAGATCGCGATTCTCGCGTCCCTCGCCTTCGGGAAAGATGTTCATTTCACGGAAGTATATACGGAGGGCATTGAAAATATTCACCCGGAAGACTTCCTCTATGCAAAAAAGCTCGGCATGGCTATCAAGCTCTTAAGCGATACCCGCACGATCCGTCAGCATTATTACGCCTGCGTGGCGCCGATGCTGGTGGATATGAATCACCCGCTCTATGCGGTGAACAGCGTGTATAACGGCATCATGGTACAGGGAAACAAGGTCGGTCTGCTGATGTTCTTCGGCAGCGGCGCGGGCAAGCTTCCGACGGCCAGCGCGGTGGTCTCGGATATCGTGGAGGCAGTGAAGAATCCGGGCAGGCACCTGCCGGTACACTGGTCCGAAGAAAAACTGGAGCTGTCCGACTTTAAGACATCCGTGAAGCGGTTCCTGGTGCGCGTTTCAGGCTCCCTGGAAGAAAAGAAGGAGCTCTGCGAGCGGCTGTTTGCCCCCTGCAAGTATCTCGAGGTGGAGGAGCTCACCGGCGAGTTCGGCGTGCTGACACGCACCATGAGCGAGACGGAATTCGAGGAAGCTGCGGCACAGATGCCGGGACTGATTACACGGATTCGACTGGCGTAAAAAAATTGTGCGGCTGGTGAAAGAAAAATCCGGGATGGGAGGAAGAAGGTTCTCATGAAATATATCATAGTTTTAGGTGACGGCATGGCCGATTACCCGATCGAAGCGCTTGACGGAAAAACGCCCCTCGAGGTGGCGAAGACCCCGGAGATGGATCGGCTCTCAAAATTATCCGAGATCGGTCTTGTGCACACTGTGCCCGACGGCATGAAGCCGGGCAGCGACACGGCAAACCTTTCGGTGCTGGGTTACAATCCCAGAATCTACTACAGCGGGCGTTCGCCGTTAGAGGCCTTAAGCATCGGTGTGGACATGAAGGACACGGACGTGGCCCTTCGCTGCAACCTGGTCACGGTTTCCGATGACGACCTGCCTTATGAAAAGAAGACCATCATTGACCACAGCTCCGGCGAGATCACGACGGAGGAGGCCGCCGAGCTGATGAAGGCCGTGCGCGACGCCTTTGAGGACGATAAATTCAAATTTTATCTCGGCGTATCCTACCGCCATCTGCTGATCTGGGACAGGGGAGATGTGATTGATCTCGCACAGCCCCACGACCACCTGGGTGAGGTTATCGGCGCGTATCTGCCGGAACAGCCCAGGCTCCGGAAGATGATGGAACAGAGTTACGATATTTTAAACAGTCATCCGATCAATCAGAAGCGCAGGGAGCGGGGGCTAAATCCCGCCAATTCCCTCTGGTTCTGGGGCGCGGGCAAAAAGCCGGCACTCACCTCCTTCTCCGAAAAGACGGGCAAGAAGGGCGCCATGATCTCCGCGGTGGATCTTCTGCGCGGCATCGCGGTGGGATCGGGCTTAAAGAAAGTGATCGTCCCGGGCGCGGACGGCACCCTCCACACCAATTACGAGGGCAAGGCCAACGCGGCTGCCGACGTGCTGCTGAACGAGGACTATGATTTCGCGTACATCCACGTGGAAGCGCCGGACGAGATGGGCCACCAGGGAAGCATCGAGCGCAAGATTCAGGCCATCGAAAACCTGGATCAGCGTGTCATCTCCGTGGTGCTCAGGCGCATGGAGGAGGCCGCGGAAGATTACCGCATGCTGATCCTGCCCGACCACCCGACGCCGATTGCCTTAAGGACACACACCTCCGACCCGGTGCCGTACCTGCTCTACGACAGCACGGATGAGTGCAGCGAGACATGGAATTACAATGAACGGGAAGCGAAGGCTTCCGGAAATTATGTGGATGAAGGGTATCAGATCATAGAAAAACTGTTTGAGAGGTAGAAAACATTCACAGAGGAATGATACGGGTTGATGGATGAACGTTTTCTCTGACAGGTAAGCATTTTTTGCTTTAAAAAGAAAGTTTACAAGTATACCAGGAAAATCAGAAGACAGGTGGTGACGTCAAAATGGGAAAACTCTCTGATGTGATAAAGCACGCGGGAGAATTAAGCGAGGAAACAGACGACGAAGATCTCTGGGAGGACGAAGAACCGGAGTCGGAAACGGCAGAGACAGAGCCTGAAAATGAACAGGCGGAAGACGGCCGCCGGGATCCGAAGGCCGCCGGGGACGTTCCGGAAGAAGACTTTTCAGAGACAGACGCAGGCGCTGCCGATACCCGGGGTTGGACAGATTCTGCTGCCGATGAGGCCGGGAAAACTGATTTCGCGGCTGAAAACATGGTTGTGCCGACAGAAGAAGAAAATGAAGCAACGGCTGAGGAAAATTCCGAACCTGCGGAAGACACGGAGCCGGAGTGTAATGAGGAAGGTGTCCCCTTAAAAGATATCCTCTACGCGGAAAATCTTCGCAGCCGCGGAAAGAGCGGGAAGGATCAGATTATTGTGCAGTCCGTATATGACCGGAAAACCATCCGGGACATGCTGTTTCGCCATGCCTATCTGTCAACCGGTGGCTATTGCGGTCTGCTCATCAGTTTCTGTTCCATCGGAGCGGCCATCTACACCTACGGGAGAATTCAGGTGTGGATTTCTTTCGTATTGTTGCTCGCAGGGTGCATTTTTACCGTAATTGAGCCGTTTCTGCTGCGCGACCGGGCAAAGCAGATGACGAGACAGGGCGGCATCTACTATATGCCGATCCTGTTTGTTCTCACGCCTTACGGAATTGAACTGACGAGAAACGGAAATCATGCCTCCCACGACTGGGGTGACATCACCAGGGTCACCACGACAAAGTATGCCGTGGTCATGTACAAGGGAAGGCACACGGCTTTGGTGCTGACAAAGCGGGGGATCGGAGATCAGAAGGATCGGCTTTACGCCATGATCCGGCAGTGTGCGCGAAACGCGAAGTATATGAAATTAAAGTAGCCGCGATAAACAGGAAACCTTATACGAATGGGCTATCATATGAAGCAAACCTGAGCACCTGCATGTTTTTTATAAAGTAAACCTGAGTGGCTGTATGTTTTTGTGAAGCAGACTTGAGTGGCTGCGTGTATTTTTCTAAGAAGCGAATCGAAATGGTCACGTGTGCTATATAGAAACAGGAATTATTTCATGAATACGTACTATGAATTAAAAGAAGTATTGAGACGGGCGGATTTAAATTTAAATCATCGGGACTCCAATCCAAAAACACCGGAGTTTGAGTCCGCCTCGCCGGAAGAAACCTTTGCATTTGCCCGGGCACTGGGAGAGATCGCGGTGCCCGGGCAGATCATCTGCCTGGAAGGAGATCTGGGCGCGGGGAAAACCGTATTTGCCAAAGGCCTGGCTGTGGGGCTGGGCGTCACGGAATCCGTGGTCAGCCCGACCTTTACCATTCTTCAGGTCTATGAGAGCGGGCGGCTGCCGCTGTATCACTTTGATGCCTACCGCATCGGAAGCCCGGACGAGATGGACGAGATCGGCTGGGAGGAGTATGCCTATGGCGGCGGCGTGACCGTCGTGGAATGGCCCTCCATGATTGAGGAACTGATCCCGGCGGAAGCCCTTACAGTCAGGATTGAACGTGACCCGGGAAAAGGGTATGACGCCAGGCGGATTTTGCTCGAAGCCTGATGATATTTCCACAGAGATATTCATCATTTTTCACAGCGATCGGAAGCGCATATAAATGAATCGGAAAATAGATTTTTTCAATGAAACGATCTGCATTACCTGTTTTGTATTGAAATGACGCAGGTATTCAAAACAAATAGATTTATTTGATTGTGCCGACAACATGGTAAAAGAAGCAGATATCTCTGTGATTTATAAAAAATTTCGCTGAGAAGCTTATATGCTCAGAAATAAGGAATATTATGAGAATTTTAGCGATAGAGTCCTCCTCACTGGTCGCTTCGGCGGCGATCGCAGATTTCGGGGAGGATGAAATTTTAAGAGCCGAATACACAACAAACTTAAAAAAAACGCATTCCCAGACGTTGCTCCCCATGATCGATGAGATCATGCGGACGCTGGATGCGGAGGGGGACGGCATCGACGCCATTGCGGTGGCGGCAGGACCGGGGTCCTTTACGGGACTGCGCATCGGCGCAGCCACGGTCAAGGGGCTGGGGCTGGTCTGGCAGAAGCCGGTCATCCCGGTGCCCACGGTGGATGCCATGGCGTACCAGTTTTACGGCACAGAGCACCTGATCTGCCCCATCATGGACGCCAGACGCTCGCAGGTTTACACGGGAATTTATACCTTTAAAAACGGCACGGAGTTCGAAACACGGATGCCCCAGTGCGCGATGGCGCTTGCCGACCTCTGTGAGGAGCTGAACCGGCTGGGTGAGCGCGTGGTGTTTGCCGGGGACGGCATCCCGGTGGCGCGGAATATTCTCCGGGATAAATTGACGGTTCCGTACACTTTTGCGCCCGCGCACATGAACCGCCAGCGCGCCGCGTCGGTGGCCTCGCTGGGAGCCGTGCTTTTCCGGGAGGGAAAAACGGTGGATGCGGACGTGTTCGCGCCGGACTACCTGCGGGTATCGCAGGCGGAGCGGGAGCGGAAGGAAAGGGCAGAACATGGGGAGGAACACTGTCCTGCGGTAACGGTGGAATGATCCGAAACCCCTGGTGAAAAAGCAGTGTAGTCGCTGCAGGGTTTTGGTACAGCGACTACAGGAGGAAATTAGACATGTTAGACGTATGTCTTCTGGGCACCGGCGGCATGATGCCGCTGCCAAGAAGGTGGCTGACCTCGTGCATGATGCGGTACAACGGGAGCAATCTTCTGATCGACTGCGGCGAGGGTACGCAGATCGCGATCCGCGAAAAAGGCTGGACGGTGAAGCCGTTAGACATTATCTGTCTCACGCACTTTCACGCGGACCACGTGAGCGGGTTGCCGGGACTTCTGCTGTGCATGAGCAATGCGGAGCGCACGGAGCCGCTCACCATCATCGGCCCGAAGGGCGTGGAGCGGGTGGTAAATTCCCTGCGCGTGATCGCGCCGGAACTGCCGTTTCCGATCGAATTTATCGAAATCACGGAGCCGGAGCGAACCATTAGTTTAAAAGGATACCGCATCGAGGCCTTCCGTGTACACCACAACATCACCTGCTACGGCTACAGTGTCTGCATCGACCGGGCAGGGCGCTTTGACGCGGATCGGGCGAAGGCGCTGGGAATCCCCTTAAAGTTCTGGAATCCGCTGCAGAAGGGCCAGACCATGACAGACGGTGAAACGGTTTACACGCCGGACATGGTGATGGGGGAGGCAAGACGCGGCCTTAAAGTCACCTACACCACGGACACCAGACCGGTGCCGGTTATCGCCCGCATGGCCGAAGGAGCGGATTTATTTATCTGTGAGGGCATGTACGGGGAGCCGGAAAAGGCGGAAAAGGCGAAAGAGCACAAGCACATGACCTTCGAGGAGGCGGCGAAGCTCGCAAGGGCCGCGCAGCCGAAAGAAATGTGGCTCACGCACTACAGTCCGTCGCTTTTAAAGCCATCTCTCTTCCTGCCGGAGGCAAAAAAGATTTTTCCCAACACGGTGGAGGGAAAGGACGGCATGTCGGTGGAGCTGATGTTTGAGGATGAGGAAAGATGTATTTAAAGATGGAAAATCAATCGGCTCAAAAAGACACATATATCCTGGCGGTCGAGACATCCTGCGATGAGACTGCAGCTGCGGTGGTAAAAAACGGCCGCAAGGCGCTCTCCAATGTCATCTCATCGCAGATCGCGATCCACACGCTCTACGGCGGCGTGGTGCCGGAGATTGCCTCGCGCAAGCACATTGAGGCTGTCAACCCGGTCATTAAACAGGCCCTCGCGGATGCGGGGATGAGGCTGGAAGACATGGATGCCATCGCCGTCACCAGCGGTCCGGGTCTCGTGGGGGCGCTTCTGGTGGGCGTGGCGGAGGCCAAGGCCATCGCCTTCGCGGCGAAAAAGCCGCTGGTGGGCGTACACCACATCGAGGGGCACATTTGCGCGAACTACATCGAAAATCCGGATCTTGAGCCTCCGTTTCTGTGCCTGGTAATTTCGGGCGGCCACACGCACCTGGTGAAGGTAACGGACTACGGCCGCTACGAAATTCTCGGGAAAACCAGGGACGACGCGGCCGGTGAGGCCTTCGACAAGGTAGCCAGAAGCATCGGCCTGGGCTACCCCGGCGGGCCGAAGGTAGACGCGCTGGCAAAAGAGGGCAACCCGGAAGCCATCCATTTCCCCAGGGCCGTCATCGACGGTGCGCCGTATGATTTCAGCTTCAGCGGCTTAAAGTCCGCCGTATTAAACTACCTGAACTCCTGTGAAATGAAAGGCGAAGAGGTAAACCGCGCGGACGTCGCGGCCTCCTTCGAGCAGGCTGTGGTGGACAGCCTGGTTTCGCGCACCATGCACGCCGCAAAAGAAACCGGTTACCGCAAGGTCGCCATCGCCGGCGGCGTGGCGGCAAATTCCGCCATCCGTGCGGCGCTGAAAACTGCCTGTGAAGAGAACGGATACGCATTTTATTATCCGTCGCCCGTCCTCTGCACGGACAATGCCGCCATGATCGGCTCGGCGGGCTATTACGAATACTTAAGCGGCGTGCGGCACGGCTGGGACTTAAACGCAGTTCCCAATCTGGAGTTGGGGAACGATATTGTATGACAAAAAGAGTCGGAAATCTTGAAAAAGTGGATTTCTGACTCTTTTCGCAAACACGGACAACCGTTTTCTGACTGACACTGAGGCAAAGGTCATGCGCCCGAAAAAGAACACAAAAATATTCTATGATCAGATGATATTGGGCTCAGGAATTCCTGAGCCAGGTGTCATTTGATTTATAGGCCGTTTGTGATAAAACCTTGACCACAGTGCCATCAGATCACATCCTTCAAAATGGAAACCGAGGCCTGAATCGCCAGATCCGCGTCGCTGTCCCGGGGCGTCACGCTCTTATTAATCAGCACCAGGTGCTTTCCGTGAAAATAATCCAGCAGTCCGGCGGCCGGGTAAACCGTCAGGCTCGTGCCCGCTACGATCATCATGTCCGCCTGACGGATGTGCCGGATGGAAGAGGAGAGGATATCCGAATCCAGCGACTCCTCATACAGCACCACGTCCGGCTTAATTACCCCGCCGCAGTCACAGTGCGGCACCCCGGTGGAATTTGCGATCGCCTTCACCGGGTAAAACTTCCGGCACTTCGTGCAGTAATTGCGCAGTACCGAGCCGTGCAGTTCCAGCACATTCTTACTCCCCGCCGCCTGGTGCAGCCCGTCAATATTCTGCGTGATCACCGCGGTAAGCTTACCCATCTCCTCTAGCTTCGCCAGCGCGATATGCGCATCGTTCGGCTTCGCGTCCGGGTAAAGCATCTTCTCCCGGTAAAATTTAAAAAACGTCTCCGGGCGGTGCACAAAAAACGTGTGGCTGATAATCGTTTCCGGCGGATAATCATAAGACTGATTATACAGCCCGTCCACACTCCGGAAATCCGGGATATGACTCTCCGTCGACACACCCGCGCCTCCGAAAAACACAATCCGTTCCGACTCCGCAATCCACTCCCGCAAAGTCTCTTTCGCCTGTTCCAAATCCTGTACCTGAGCCATAAGCCAACCTCCTTTTTTTCTGATAAATCATCATTTTTCGATCAATTTAAAAGTTGATATTATTAACCTGATTACCTCTCTCCTTATTGTTTGATTCACTTTTACGCATAACCGTTCCTGAAAAATATAACATTCTGCTTTTCCCCATGGCGGAACCCGCTCCCTGAAAAAGTTTTCTGTCTCTGGGCGTCCGTCATAATAGCAACAAAGTGAATCAATCCAATAAAACCCCTTGCCATTTTATGGTAAAGTGTGCTAAACTGTACTCTTAGTGCCGGAACATGCATCTTCGAACCTCACAGTTCGAACACCAGTATAAAAAAATCGTAAGAAAAAATCAAGAGTCCCGCAGATAATTCAGAAAAATATTCTGCGAACAGGAGGACAACCTGCAAAACCGGCTAGGCAAACAGAAGGCAGCAGACTTACGCCTGCGAAAACAATTGTAACAGGAGGCAAAAGCGAATCATGCGCACACAACTCATCGCAATCAGAGACTATATGCGCCGCAACGGTATCGATCTGTGCTACGTTCCGACGGCGGATTACCACGCGTCCGAATACGTCGGAGATTATTTTAAGACGCGGGAGTACCTGACCGGCTTTACCGGCTCGGCAGGCACGGCCGTCGTCACGGCGGACAGGGCATTGCTCTGGACCGACGGAAGATATTTCATTCAGGCGGAAAAAGAGCTCGCCGGTTCCGGTTTTGAACTCTGCCGCATGGGCGTAAAGGACGTGCCGACGGTGGAAAAATTCATCGAAAGCGAAGCAAAGGAGGGCTGGACCATCTCCCTGGACGGTCGTGTGACGGACGCGGCGACCGGTGAAAAGTTAAGCAAAATCGCCGAGAAAAATCATCTGACCCTGCGGACAGATCCGGATCCGTTTGCGGAAATCTGGCCGGACCGCCCGTCCATCTCCAAGGTCTCTGCCTGGGAACTTGGCCTGGAATACTGCGGCGAATCCAGAGCGGACAAGATCAAATGGCTGGCGGAGGAAGTGGAGAAGAAAGAGTGCGGTGCCCATGTGATCGCCGCGCTGGACGATATCGGCTGGCTTTTAAACATCCGCGGCGGGGATGTGACCCATGTGCCGGTCATGCTGGCGTACCTGATCATGGAAAACGGCAAAGTCACCCTCTACGCCATGGATGAGGCCGTGGCGCCGGTGCGGGCGGCCCTGGAAGCGGACGGCGTGTCGATCCGCCCGTACGATGCGTTTTACGAAGACCTGGCGAAGCTTCCGGCAGACATGAAGGTTCTGGTAGATAAACGCAGGTCAAATTATCAGATTATTTCCCGGATTCCGGGGGAAATTAAGGATGAGAACAATCCCTGCGTTCTGCGCAAGTCCATCAAGAACGAGACGGAGCTAAAGAACACCGTAGCCGCCCACGTAAAAGACGGCGTAGCGCTGACAAAATTTATGTACTGGCTGAAGAAGGAGATCGGAAATCCGGACTGTGACCTGACCGAGGCCACGGCGGCGGACAGACTGGAAGAGTTCCGGCGTGAGCAGGGGGCCATGGATGTCAGCTTCGACACCATCTCCGCCTACAATGCGAACGCGGCCATGATGCACTACGAGGCGGAGCACGAAACGGCGGCAAAGCTGGAAGCACAGGGCATGCTGCTGGTGGATTCCGGCGGACATTATATGGAAGGAACTACGGATGTGACCCGCACAATCGTGCTGGGGCCGATCCCGGACGAGTGGAAATTCCACTACACCATGGTGTGCAAATCCATGATCAACCTGGCGAAGGCGAAGTTCCTCTATGGCTGTTCCGGCCTGTCGCTGGACATTCTGGCCCGCGGCCCGCTGTGGGATCTGGGGCTTGATTATCGCTGCGGCACGGGGCACGGAGTCGGCTATCTCTTAAACATCCACGAGGCGCCCAACGGCTTCCGCTACAAGTCCGTGCCGGAACGCCACGACGGCTGCATGTTCGAGGAAGGCATGATCACCACCGACGAGCCCGGTCTCTACATTGAGGGCAGCCACGGTATCCGCATCGAGAACGAGCTCATCTGCCGCAAGGGTCAGGAGAACGAGTACGGACAGTTCATGGAGTTTGAAATCATCACGTACGCGCCCATCGACCTGGAGGCGCTGGATTTTGACCTCTTTACGGATGCGGAACTGAAGTATCTGAATGATTACCACAAAATGGTTTATGACACGATTTCACCCTATTTGAACCAGGAGGAATGTGAATGGCTGAGAAACGAGACGAGACAGATCTCGCGTTAAACGGGGAAAATCGGGGGGATGAAAAGGCAGAGAAGGAGAGCACAGAAACCGCTGCGGAGATTTCGGAAGAAGGAAAGAAAGATGTAGAGACCAGCGCTGAAAATCCGAAAGAAGAAAAGATGCACACAGAAACCGATGCTGAATTTTCAAAGAAAAGAAGAGAAAACGGCGGCTTGGACGAAGAAAAGAAAACAGAAAAAACCGACGAAGCGGAACCGGAAATCGGTAAGCGCGGCAAAAACAAGGCTGCGCCCGCGAATAAAAAGAAGCCGAAAAAAGAATCCAGGCTGAAAAAGCTAACCGATTGGATCTCGGAAAGCGGGATCCGCATGTATGTCGCTCTGCTGGTGGTATGGCCGATCCTTCTGGAACTGATCATTGAATCTCTGGCAAGGAAAACTGTGCTGGGCGGATTTACGTTTCTGTTTTCGCACCCCTACGCGTTCCTGACGAATGTTCTCATCATGGACATGACGCTGGCGGTAAGCCTGCTGTTTCGGCGCAGGGTTTTTGTGGTCGGTCTGGTTTCGGTGGTATGGCTTGGCTTTGGCATCGCGAACTACGTGCTGCTGTGCAACCGCGTCACGCCGTTCACGTATAACGATTTAAAGCTGATCGACTCCGCCATCGCGGTGCTGGAAAAGTATTTCAATAATGTGCAGATTGTACTGCTGGTTTTCCTGATCATTGCGGTTGCGGTTCTTCTGGCATACGCTTTTGTGAAGGCACCAAAGTACCCGAAGAAGATCCAGTACCTGCGAGCGCTGGGGGAGATCTTTGTGGTGGTGCTGGTGGCGCTTAGCTCCATCACCATCGGTCAGGCTGCAGGGTTAGTGGAGTCCCAGTTTTCGGAACTGTCACAGTCCTATCTGCGCAACGGTTTTGTCTACTGCTTTACTGTCAGCTCGGTGAATACCGGCGTATCGAAGCCGTCGGATTACTCGCAGGATACCATCGACCAGCTGACGGGACAGACCACATCGTCCGAAGAAGACGAGACCACGGCTGCTGCGAACAGCGAGGCGGCGGACGACGATGAGGGCGATACGACGAGCGGAGAAATTCTGGAGGCGAACGTTATCTTCCTCCAGCTGGAGTCGTTTTTCGATGTCAACGAAGTCTATGACCTGACATTTTCGGAGAACCCGATTCCGTTCTTCACGCAGATGTGCGAAGAGTGGGATTCCGGGTATTTCAGTGTGCCTGTGGTGGGCGCGGGCACCGTGAATACGGAGTTCGAGGTGCTGACCGGCATGAATATTGACGATTTCGGCCCCGGCGAGTACCCGTTCAAGACGGTCTTAAAGACCACCTCCTGTGAGAGCATCGCCTGGAATCTGCTGCAGAACGGGTGGAGCACCTTCGGCGTGCACAACCACACGGGCAAATTTTACGGCAGAAACGACATTTACGCGAGACTCGGCATCGGCACCTTTCTATCCGTCGAGTACATGCAGAACATCGAGCGGACGCCCATGGGCTGGGCGAAGGACGAGGTGTTGACCGAACAGATCTTCAAGTGTCTGAATTCCACCGCCGGTCAGGATTTTATCATGACGATCTCCGTGCAGGGGCACGGCAGCTACCCGTCGGATGCGGAATATGACCATGTCATCACGGTGGATGAGATTTACAACGAGAGCCTGCGGGAGCAGATGGAATACTATGTCAACCAGCTGTACGAGATGGATCAATTTCTGGAGGAACTGGTGACCGCGCTTTCCGAGTTCGATGAGGACACGATTCTGGTGGTCTACGGCGACCATCTGCCGAGCCTCGGCTTCACGGCGGATCAGCTGGAGAGCGGCAGCGTCTACTGCACGAAATATTTCATCTGGAATAACATGGGGCTGGAGTTTGGCGATGAGGATATCGAGGCTTACCAGATCTCCTCGAAGATTCTGGAGGCCATGAACATCGACACCGGCGTCATCAACAAATATCATCAGAACAATAAGGGGACGGAGGAATATTTAAACGGTCTCCAGACCCTGGAATACGACATCCTCTACGGCGATCAGCTCTGCTACAACGGCGAAAATCCCTATGAAAAGCTGGATATCCAGATGGGAATCGACCAGGTGAAGATCACATCCGTGAAGAAGGCGGAGGTGGTGCAGGCGAATGGCGAGGACGAGACTGCGGCAGATGACGGATCCGGCGGAACGGATACAGGAAGCGAAGACGGCGGAGACACCGGAGGTGAAGGTGGCAGCGGCACGGACACCGGCGGCGACGGAAACGCGGGAAGCGAAGAGGAAACCGCGGCGGAAGGCTCCGGCGACGGAAATTCCGGAGACAGCAGCGAAGCGGAAACGGATGCCGACACGGCGGAAGGCAGTGCGGTGGGCGATTCCGGTGACGCGGCGGAGGCGGAAGGCGGAGATTCCGGCGAAGACGAGACGGATGAAACCACGGAGCCAGAGGGTGTCGACGACGACCCGGATATCGAGGATGACTATGCCGAGGATCCGAACGAGACGGACCCGGACGGCGATGTGGTGACGGAAGAGGGCTATGTCATCATCAAAGGCGAAAACTTCACCACCTACTCCAGAGTTTACGTCAACGGGACAAAGTACTCGACAACCTATATCGACAGCCAGACACTGCGAATTTACTATCCGGATCTGGAGATGCTCGATTCCTTCGTGGTATGGCAGTCGACCTTAAGCTGCACAAGTGAGTGCCTGTATTATGGGGAATAAAGCGTCGGAACGATGGGCTGCTGTTATTCCCGGAGTTTTGTTATGAAAAAAACAAGGGAACACGTGATCCGGGCGGTTGAGCCCGGGTCCATCGCCGAAGAACTGAATATTGAAGCGGGCGACGTGCTCCTGACGGTGAATGACACAAATCCCCTGGATGTGCTGGACTATCACTTCCTGATTCACGATGAGGAGCTCGTCGTGTGCGTGCGCAAGCCGGACGGCGAGGAGTGGGAATTCGAGATCGAGAAAGAGTTCGATGAAGACCTGGGTATCCAGTTCGAAAACACCTTCATGGACGAGTACCACTCCTGCCGGAACAAGTGTATCTTCTGTTTTATCGACCAGATGCCGCCTGGCATGCGCGAGTCGCTGTATTTTAAGGACGACGACTCCAGACTGTCCTTTTTGCAGGGAAATTATGTGACGCTCACCAACATGAAGGAGGAGGAAATCCGGCGGATTATCCGCTGTCACCTGTCCCCCATCAACGTGTCCGTCCACACGACGGAGCCGGAGCTGCGCAAAAAGATGTTGCACAACCGTTTCGCCGGAGAGTCGCTGCGCTATCTTGATATGCTCTGCGATGCCGGTATCGAGATGAACGGGCAGATCGTTCTCTGCAAGGATGTGAATGACGGCGCTCATTTTACACGCACGGTGCAGGATCTGCGAAAATACATTCCCTTTCTGCAGAGCATATCCGTGGTGCCGGCCGGGGTTACGAAATACCGGAAAGGGCTGTATCCGCTGAAAGCCTTCACGAAGGAGGACGCCTGTGCCCTGATCGACGAGACAGAGCGTTTCCAGCGGGAGATTTTCGCGGAACACGGGACGCACTTTATCCATGCCAGCGATGAGTGGTATCTCATGGCAGAGCGGGACTTTCCGGAGGAAGAGCGCTACGACGGCTACCTGCAGCTGGAAAACGGGGTCGGCATGATGCGTCTGCTGATGAATGAGTTTGCGGAGGAACTGGTTCGGGTGAAGGAGCAGGTCGCGAAGTCGGAATATGGGCAGAGCGTGTCAGAGGATTCACATCTGAAAGACGAGAGGAATGCATTGGAGGATTCACATCTGAAAGATGAGCAGAATGCTACAGAGAATCCATATATGAAAGACGAGCGGAATGCGTCGGAGAATTGGCTGCCGGAAGACGGGCTGAATAAATGTCTTCCTTCCGAAAAATCCGAATCCCGGAACCGCACGGTATCTCTTGCCACCGGGACCCTCGCCGCGCCGGTGATCCGGCAGCTGGCGGAGGACTTTATGCTGGCATTTCCCTCCGTGAAAATACTGGTTTACCCGATTCGAAACGATTTCTTTGGCGAAACCATCACCGTGTCCGGACTCCTGACCGGGCAGGACATCATCCGCCAGCTGACGGGGCGGGAGCTGGGCGTAGAACTGCTGCTTCCCGGCAACGTGCTTCGCAGCGGGGAGGACGTGTTCCTGGATGACATTACGCTGTCTCAGATGGAAGAGCAGCTGCAGATTCCGGTGACGGTGACCGGCTCCTCGGGAGCGGATCTGCTGCACGCATTCCTCGGAGACGGGGAGGCGGGGGACATAGATAATGCCAACGCGGCAGATGCCGACTCGAATATGGAAGATGGAGACGCGGGCGTTGCAGATGTGAATTCGAAAATTGCAGCGCAGGAATCGAATGCCGAAAACGGAGTTTCCCAGATAAGAAAAAGAGATTATGGCAACACAGAGCCCGGATTTGTATATAGCAGGATCTATGGGGACAGAAAAGAAAAGTAATGTCGAAAAAGTTTTCCACAGTATTTTTGAGGAAAAACAGAGGAAAACTTCTTATTGACAGAAACGAAATAATGAGTAAAATAGCCGACATGAAATCGAAAACATGTTCGGACTCTGGGACGAAGCAGAGCTTATAGAACAGAAAAAGTTGAGGTATGTTATGAAGAAACCGATCGTTGCGATCGTCGGGCGACCGAACGTCGGAAAGTCCACATTATTTAACGCCCTGGCGGGGGAGATGATCTCCATCGTAAAGGACACGCCGGGCGTGACCAGGGATCGCATTTACGCGGATGTGAACTGGCTGAATTATAATTTTACACTGATCGACACGGGCGGCATTGAGCCGGATTCGAAGGACGTCATCCTCTCCCAGATGCGGGAGCAGGCGGAGGTAGCCATCCGCACGGCTGATGTGATCATTTTTCTGGTGGATGTGCGCCAGGGGCTGGTTGATTCGGACGACAAGGTCGCGAATATGCTGCGCCGCAGCGGCAAGCCGGTGGTGCTGGCGGTGAACAAGGTGGACAGCTTTGAAAAGTTTCAGGCGGATGTCTACGAGTTTTATAATCTGGGCATCGGGGAGCCTTACCCGATTTCCTCCGCGAACCGTCAGGGTCTGGGCGATCTGCTGGATGCCGTGGTGAAGGATTTCCCGAAGGCGGATGAAACGGAGGAAGCGGAGGACGACCGGCCGCGCATCGCGGTCATCGGCAAGCCCAACGCCGGAAAGTCTTCCCTCATCAACCGTCTGACAGGGGAAAACCGGGTAATCGTCTCGGATGTGGCCGGGACGACCCGCGACGCCGTGGACACGGTGCTCCGACGCAACGGCCAGGAATATATCTTTATCGACACGGCGGGGCTGCGGCGGAAGAATAAGATCAAAGAAGACCTGGAGCGCTACAGCATCATCCGGGCGGTCACGGCCGTGGAGCGGGCGGATGTGGTGGTGCTCATGATCGACGCCACGGAGGGCGTAACCGAGCAGGACGCGAAGATCGCCGGCATCGCCCACGACCGCGGCAAGGGCATCATCATCGCGGTCAATAAGTGGGACGCGGTGGAGAAAAACGACAAGACGGCTTACGAGTTTACGGACAAGATCCGCCATGTACTCTCCTTTCTGTCCTACGCCGAGATCATTTTCCTGTCGGCGCTTACCGGGCAGCGGACGGGAAAGCTGTTTGATCTGATCGACATGGTTATCGCGAACCAGAACATGCGGGTACAGACCGGTGTGCTGAACGAGATCCTTGCGGAGGCCGTGGCGCTGAATCAGCCGCCGTCGGATAAAGGGCGCAGGCTTAAGATCTACTACATGACGCAGGTGGCGGTCAAACCGCCGACGTTCGTGGTCTTTGTGAATGATAAGGAGCTGATGCATTTCTCCTACACCAGGTATCTGGAAAACCAGATCCGCACGGCCTTCGGTTTTAAGGGAACGGCGTTGAAGTTTCTGATTCGCGAGAAGAAGAAGGATTAGTGGCTAGTGGTCAGTGACTAGTGATTAGTGTATAGTGGTTAGTATTTACCAGCCACTATACACTATACACCAGTTACTATACACCAGTTACTATACACCAGTTACTATCCACCAGTTACCAGCCACCAGTTACCAGCCACCAGTTACTAACCACAAACCACCAATCACTAATACGGAGGAAAGTGTTATCATGGAGCGTTTGATCTGCCTTGTCATCGGCTACATCTTCGGGCTGTTTCAGACAAGTTTTATTTACGGAAAACTTCATCATGTAGACATCCGCGACTACGGGAGCGGCAACGCGGGCACCACGAACGCCATGCGTGTCCTCGGGAGAAAGGCCGGTGTCATCACCTATCTGGGGGATGCGTTCAAGGCTCTGTTTGCCGGACTGTTTGTTCGCCTGATTTTCCACGGGAATGAGGACATGTTCCTGCTTCTTCTGTATACGGGATTGGGGGTCATTCTGGGGCACAATTTCCCGTTTTACATGAATTTTCGGGGAGGAAAAGGCATTGCTGCCACCTCAGGAGCCCTCGCCGCGCTGGGCGACTGGAAGATTACGCTGCTCGCTTTTCTCACATTTTCCGGGGTCACGCTGATCTCAAAATATGTGTCGCTGGCCTCGCTTTGCATGGTGACCGGACTGTTCCTCGAGATCGTGGTCTTCTCTCAGGTGGGGTGGCTGCCGGGGCTTGCCGAACAGGATCGGATTGAGGCGTACATCATTGCCCTGCTATGGATGATCATGGCGTACGGAAGGCATTATGAGAATATAAAAAGGCTGATCCACGGAACCGAGCGGAAGGTCGGGCAGAAGAGGAAGGAAGATCAGGCACAGGAGGTAACAGAAGCGACAGCCGGGCAGACATCTTTCGGAAAGTAAGGGAAACTTTCCGGGCAGAAAGGTTTTTACAGAATTATTCGGAGATTTCCCCGGACATACCTTCGACACGAAGGCATTTTTAGAACACTTTTTTGAAACTTTACAGAAATTTTACCAGAACTATATTTTTGTGACCTTGTATATCCGGAGCAAATCATGTAACATTCGTTGGGGCCGGATATACGAATAACGGATGAAAAAGACGATGACGGAATCCCGTGCGCGGGGCAGAGGGAAGAGTTTCCTTCCCGGAGTCTAAAAAAATCCGGAATCATCTATATATTAAGAGGGAAAGGAGCACTTCCGTCATGGCAAAAGTAGGAATCCTTGGAGGCGGCGGCTGGGCCATCGGCCTGGCAATTCTGCTGCACGATAACGGCTCAGAGGTGACCATGTGGTCGAAGATTGAGAGCGAGGTCGAACTGTTGCGGACAGAGCGGAAAAACGAGCGCTGTCTGCCCGGCATCATGCTGCCGGAGGATGTGTCTGTGACAGGGGATCTGGCAGAGGTAACGGCTGATAAAGATATCCTTATCCTGGCGGTAGCTTCCAGGTTTATGCGGCAGACAGCCGCTTCCCTGCGCCCATATGTAAAACCGGGACAGATTCTTGTGGATGTGGCGAAAGGTCTGGAGAGCGATACCCTGCTTACCATGACTCAGGTGATCGAATCCGAGCTGCCGGATTGCCGGGCGGCGATCCTGTC
The DNA here is from genome assembly GCA_021203205.1 of Lachnospiraceae bacterium. Lineage (GTDB taxonomy): Bacteria > Bacillota > Clostridia > Lachnospirales > Lachnospiraceae > SIG308. Next base: position 51,774 of record JAJQBQ010000038.1, read on the forward strand.
CGGGCCAAGCCACGCGGAGGAGGTGGCCAGGCGTCTTCCGACTACCTGTGTCGCCGGCGCCGCGGATCTGGAGACGGCAAAGTATATCGCGGGAGTTTTTTCCAGCAACGTCTTCCGGGTTTACACCAGCACGGACCGCATCGGTATTGAAATCGGCGGATCCGTGAAGAATGTCATTGCGCTGGCGGCAGGCATTGCGGACGGCCTGGGTTACGGGGACAACACGAAAGCCGCGCTGATCACCCGCGGTGTCGCGGAAATGACGCGCCTGGGGCTTGCCATGGGCGGGCAGTCCGCCACCTTTGCCGGGCTTTCGGGCATCGGCGATCTGATCGTAACCTGTGCGAGCATGCATTCCAGAAACCGCCGTGCCGGTATCCTCATCGGACAGGGAAAGACGGCGGATGAAGCCATGAAAGAAGTCAACATGGTTGTCGAGGGCGTCTATTCCGCCCAAGCAGCACTGGAGCTCGCAGAAAAATATCAGGTGGAGATGCCCATTGTGGAGCAGGTGAACAGGGTTCTGTTTGAGAGTAAGAATCCGAAGGAAGCGGTTTACGAGCTCATGATGCGGGATACGAAGCAGGAAGCATAAATCAAAACTCCTGGGAATCCGTTTTCCAATTCTGAAAACATCCGAAGTTTGCAGATGAAAGAGAGCAGCGGTTCACAGGAATTCCATGTGACCCAACATGTTCTTCTCTGAGAAGTTTCACCATGGATTTCTATTGGGTCACAGAGAACGACCGTAAACAGCAGCAGTCAGGAAAATACATGGGGGTGATTCTTATCAAGAAAGATTATCGCAGTGGTTATGAGGAAGTGCCGGTCGGCGAAGGTGCGGCCAGAATCCGGCTGCGGAAGGGGATCAAGCAGGGTAAAAAAGGAGTTTTCCACCTGCTGTTCAGCCGCATCGGGGTACTGGCAATCCTTGTCCTGATACAGTTTGTCTTTTTGATGATCCCGTTTGTATGGATCCAGAATTACTCTACGCTGTTCCTCAGCATATATACGGTTATGGCGGTAGCCGTCCTGATTGTCATTTTAAACCGGGATATCAATCCCGGGTTTAAGCTCATGTGGGTTATTCCGATGGCTGCATTTCCGGTGTTCGGTGCGTTTTTTTACATCTTTGTTCAGGCACAGCCCGGTGCAAGGCGGTTTAATCAAAAATATTTAAGCAATGTCCGGGAAACGGAACCTTATCTGAAACAAAATGAGGCGGTCTTGAGTGAACTTGCCGCGGAAGATCCCCATGCTGCGAGGCTTGCCACTTACATTGAAGAAAAAGCAAAATTTCCGATTTATGAAAATTCCTCTGTAAAGTACTACCCGATCGGGGAGCTGATGTTCGAAGATCTCAAGATACAGCTGAAAAAAGCGAAGCGATATATCTTCCTGGAATACTTTATCATTGCCCACGGCGAAATGTGGGGCGAAGTGCTGGATATTTTGCTGGAAAAGATCGCGGAAGGTGTGGAAGTTTACCTGATGTACGATGGCACTAACACCCTTTCCAATCTGCCGGTGGGTTATGAGAAAAAGATGGAGGCGCTCGGCATTCACTGCCATGTGGTGCAGCCGATCCGCGTCGCCCTGTCAACGGTGCAGAACAACCGGGACCACCGGAAAATCTGTGTGATCGACGGAAATACGGCCTTTACCGGAGGCGTAAACCTTGCGGACGAGTACATAAATGTGATCGATCGCTTTGGCCACTGGAAGGATACCGCGGTGAGAATACAGGGCGAGGCTGTCAAAAGCTTTCTGTTTGCCTGGATGCAGATGTGGAATGTCGGGGCGAAGGAAAAACTTTCCTACGAGAAGTATCTGAACCTGACGATTCCGCTGGAGGTTCAGGCTCCCGGCTATGTGATTCCGTTCAGCGACAGTCCTCTCGATCAGGAAAATGTGGGCGAGTCCGTTTATGTCGATATGATCTACAGCGCGAACGAATATGTCCATTTTATGAGCCCTTATCTGGTTCCGGATAACGAGGTGCTGACGGCGTTAAAGTACGCGGCAAAGCGCGGTGTGGAAGTCGTTTTGATTTTGCCGCATATTCCGGATAAAAAATACGCATTTTATCTTGCAAAGACCTATTATCCTTCGCTGCTGGAGGCAGGGGTAAATATTTATGAATATACGCCCGGGTTCGTGCACGCGAAAGACTGCGTGTGCGACGGAAAGTCGGCAGTGGTCGGGACAATTAACCTGGATTACCGGAGTCTGTATCTGCATTTTGAGTGTGCGGTATGGATGTACGGGATGCCGGAGATTGCAAAGATCGAGGAGGACTTTCAGGTGACCATGGGCTTAAGCCAAAAGATTACCATGGAAGATTATCTGAAGCTGCCGTTCTATGTGAAGCTGTTTGGGGGTGTCCTGAAGCTGATGGCGCCGCTGATGTAGGAGGTTCTCTCTTTTTTGAGAGGGGATGGCATTATACTCGCGGGGCAGCGTCATCCATAAAAACAAAAGATATTTGGGGGCAGTTTTGGGTTAGGTTTTCGTGAAAGTTTTGTAAAATGGCAGAATCTGGTTGAATTTATGGGAGAGAATGGGTAAAATGTCCACCGTGTGCGGGCGCAAAGGGATGCTTCAGGATCTTTGCGAACGTGGGGTGGCTGGTGGAGAATTCAGGTGTTACATGATGAATGAGATAAGATTATTAGCATAGAGGGAGGTGAGGCTTAGAGTGGAACCGATGATTGAGCGCGTGGAGCGCGCGGAGCGGGAAGCGGCGGATGTGGAAGCGCAGGCAAGGCGTGACGCAGATGCGATTCGAAAACAGGCGCGGGCACAGGCCGAGGAGAAGAAAAATGCTGCGACGGCGCTGGCGAAACAGGAGCGGGATGAGGCCCTGGCAAAAGCGGACGTGCAGTGCGAGGCGATGCTTCGTGAGACGGAGCAGACAACCGAAAAAGAGATAGAAGCTCTGAAAGAGTTCTCCCTGAGGAAGCGGGAGGAAGTGATCCGCGCGATTGCGGATGAGATTGCAGGTTAAAGGAGGTGGTGCCCTATGGCAGTGGTACCAGTGCAGCGCATCGAGGTGTGCGCCCTGAAAACAGAGCGAAAATCACTGCTTGAGACGCTGCAGCGGCTGGGTGTTGTGGAGATCACGGACGCGGGCGAGGAGAATGATATTTTTTCCCGACAGGATTTCGACGCGCACGAAGCCAGATTGAAGAGAAAGAAACAGACGGTAGAGCGGGCGCTGGAGATATTGAAAGAGTATGCGCCGGAAAAGTCCTCGCTGTTTGCTTCGTTACACGGGAAGCAGGAAGTGCCGGTCGAGCGCTACGATGCTTTTGCGGCGGAGCGCCGTCAGGTCATTGAGACGGCGAACCGCATCGTACAGCTGAAGAAGACCATCGATGAGGATCGTGCGGAGCGGCAAAAAACCATGCAGCAGGCGGATGCGATTGCCCCGTGGGAGGCGCTGGATCTTCCGTTAAATTACACCGGGACGAAGAAGACAGCCGCTTTTGTTGGATCGCTTCCGGGCCAGTGGACGGAGGAGCGGCTGTACGGGGAATTTGCCGTCTGTACGCCGTTTACGGTGCAGATCCTCGGCATGGCCGCGGATCAGACATTTTTGCTGATCCTGTGCCTCAAGTCGGATGGGGACGCGATGTACGAGCTGCTGAGAGCTCACGGCTTCGCGAAGCCGCAGGGAAATTCCCGTCTGACTCCGAAGGAACAGATGTCGGCGTATCAGGTGACTGTCGCCGCCTATGAGGATGAGATCGCAAAGTGCGAGGAGGAGATTAAAAGCCTTGCTCCCTGGCGGGAAAAGCTGAAGTTCTATTTTGATTACGAAGGCATGCGCGCAGAGAAGTATGAGGTTCTGGGAAGATTGCTTCAGTCCGGCCATACATTTATCGTGACGGGGTACATTCCGCAGACAACCGCGGCGCAGACGAAGAGTTATCTGGAAGAGCGCTATACGGTGGGGGTGCAGCTGAGTGAGCCGGCGGAAGATGAGGACGTGCCGGTGGTACTGAAAAATAACGGTTATGCCACACCGCTGGAGAGCGTCACCGAGGGGTTCAGCCTTCCCGGAAAGGGCGAGATTGACCCGACTTTTATGATGTCGCTGTTTTATTACTGTCTGTTCGGCATCATGTTTTCCGATGCAGGTTACGGGCTGATCATGGTGATCGCCTGCGGCGGAGCGCTGCTGATTTTTAAAAACATGGAAGACTCCACAAAGAATTTTGTGAAGATGTTTCTCTTTTGCGGTGTCGCCACTACCTTCTGGGGCTTTGTGTTCGGCAGCTTTTTCGGAGATGTGGTGGATGTGATCGCGCTCCAGTTTTTCGGAAAGGAGATTACTTTCCGGACTCCGCTGTTCTGGTTCTCTCCGAGCGATGATCCCATGCGCATGCTGGTGTTTTCCATGGTGCTCGGTCTGATTCACATTTTCACCGGCCTGGCATTAAAGTTCTACCAGAGCGTGAAGAACGGCGACGCGGCGGGCGGCTTTTACGACGGTATCCTCTGGATATTGCTGGTCGCAAGCCTCGTGGTATTTCTGCTTTCCACCAGCATGTTTACGGACATGCTGAGCCTGAACTTTACACTGCCTTCTGTGGCGGGAACCGTCGGCGCGGTGATTGCGGTGATATCCGCAGTCGGCATCGTGGCGACCGGCGGCAGGGAATCGAAGAATCCGGGCAAGCGCATTATGAAAGGTGCCTACTCTCTGTACGGAATCACGAGTTACTTAAGTGATATCCTGTCATATTCCAGACTTCTGGCTCTGGGGCTTGCAACCGGTGTCATTGGCACGGTAATCAACCAGATGGGCACCATGGCAGGCAGCGGCTTTACAAAACTTCTGGTATTTATCCCGGTGTTCCTGTTCGGTCACGCGCTGAACTTCGCGATCAACGCGCTGGGTGCCTATGTGCACACCAACCGTCTGCAGTATGTGGAGTTCTTCGGAAAGTTCTATGAAGGAGGCGGACGAAAGTTCGCACCTTTTAAGGAAAATACAAAATATTATAAGATCAAGGAGAATGTATCATGGTAAATTTGGGAAGTGCATTAGCGATTGCCGGCGCATCTGTTGCGGCGCTCGGCGCTGGTATGGGTTCCGCGAAAGGTGTCGGCATGGGCGGTCAGGCGGCTGCGGGTGTGCTGACGGAGGATCCCTCAAAGTTTGGTAAGGTGCTGATTCTGCAGCTGCTGCCGGGTACGCAGGGTATTTACGGCCTGCTGATCGCGTTCATCACACTGACACAGATCGGCGTGCTTGGCGGCACAGCCATTTCGTCTACGTGGGAAGGGCTTGCTTACCTCGCGGCCTGCCTGCCGATGGCATTTGTCGGCTATTTCTCGGCGGTTCAGCAGGGCAAGGCTTCGGTTTCCTGCATCGGTCTGATTTCGAAGAAGCCGGATCAGTTCGGTAAGGCCATGATCCTTCCGGCCATGGTTGAGACCTACGCCATCCTCGCTCTTCTGATTTCCATCCTTGCGATCATCGGTATCGGTTCCTTGCGCTAAAAATCCGGGAGAAAAGCCTGTCTGGCAGGGAACACGGAAAGTGAAATGACTGTGTCTGTCTTCACAGATGCCGGGAAATTTACTGCCCGGAATATTCTGACAGCGGAAGACGAAAAGTCTTTGCATGGGAAACCATTACAATGGAAAGAAACAGGGAATAAAGCGGAAAAACTTTATGATTGAGAGTTTTTTGCTGATATTCCGGAATGGGGATTATGTATTATGACCGGACTGGAAAAAATTTTAGAACAGATCAGACTCGACGCGGAGGAATCCGCCGCGGGAATCCGGAAACAGGCGGAACAGGAAGCGGCGGAGTTCCTGAACGGAGAAGAAGCGGGAATTGAGAAGCAGCTTCTCGCCGACCGGGAAAAGATAAAATCCGACGCTGCTTTAAAGCTGTCCAGAGGCCAGTCCGCTGCGGCGTTGTACCGCAGAAAGAAGCTGCTTTACGCAAGACAGGAGATTGTCGCCGACCGCATTGAGGAGGCAAAGCAGTATCTGAAGGATTTGCCGGATGAGGAATATTTTTTGTATCTGAAGAGGCTTCTCACAAAATATGCGCTGCAGGAGAAGGGTGAGATATGTTTTTCCCGGCGCGATCTGAAACGCCTGCCGCAGGACTTCCGGTCTTACGCGGAAAGCATGGGACTGGCGGTTTCAAATCAGCCGGTTCGCACGGACGGCGGATTTCTGCTGTCCTATCGGGACGCGGTGGTGGACTGCTCGTTCGATGTGCTGTTTGCCTCGGAGCGCGACCGGCTGGCTGACAAAGTGAAAGAAATGCTGTTTTAAGGTTAGGGGGACGAAACATGACAGATAACGAGTACATTTACGCCGTCGCGCGCATACGTACCAAAGAAATGTCCCTGTTTGACCGCCAGACCCTCGAACAGCTTCTGACCTGTCGGACGTATGAAGATTGTCTTAAGCTTCTGGCTGAAAAAGGCTGGGGAGAGGGAAGTGATTCCTCTGATTCGGATATTCTCGCCGCCGAGCGGAAAAAAACGTGGGATCTGATGCGTGAGCTGGTGGATGACATGTCGGTGTTCGATGTGTTCCTGTATGAGAAAGATTATCATAATCTGAAAGCCGCCATCAAGCAGGCCCTCATACCGGAGATTGTGCCTGCCATCTTTACGGAAGAAGGTACCGTCCCGGTATCTGTGATCCGGGAGGCGGTGAACGAGAAGAAGTTTGACCTTCTGCCGGAGCGCATGCGCGCCTGTGCCGAAGAGGGATATGAGATTCAGATGCAGGGGCGTGACAGCCAGATGTGTGATGTGGTGATCGACCGGGCTGCACTGGACGCCATTTACGGTGCAGGGAAAGCTTCGAAAACAGAACTTTTTTCCGATTACGCGGAATTAAAAGTGGCACAGGCCGACATCCAGATCGCGGTGAGGGGCGCAAGGCTGAAGAAGAATAAGTCTTTTTACGAGAAGGCGCTGGCTGTTTGTGACACCTTAGACTGCGACCGGCTGGGTGACGCGGCGCTGGCCGGCACAGAGGCGGTTTGCGAATATCTGGAATCCACCGCCTATTCGGATGCCGTCAGTGCCATCAAAACATCCGGCTCCGCATTTGAGTGCTGGTGCGACAACCGCATGATGGAGAAGATTCAGCGCGAAAAGTATCACTCTTTCACGGTGGCTCCGCTGGCGGCCTATGTTCTGGCGCGTGAAAATGAGATCAAATCGGTGCGGATTATTTTATCCGGGAAGCGCAATCAGCTGCCGGAGGAGGTAGTCCGGGAAAGGCTCAGGGAAATGTATGTATAAGATCGCAGTGATGGGCGACAGGGACAGTATCTACGGATTTGCCGCGCTGGGGCTGGATACGTTTCCGGTGGAATCCCACGAGGAAGCCGCAAAGACATTTTCCAGACTGACGCACGGCGATACCTACGCGGTCATCTATCTCACGGAAGCGCTGGCGGAGGAACTCTCCGAGCAGGTGGAGAAGCAGAAGGAAGCGCTGCTCCCGGCGGTCATCCTGATTCCGGGTGTATCCGGGAACACGGGAGCCGGCATTGGCGGCGTGAAGAAGATGGTGGAGCAGGCGGTAGGGTCGGATATTATATTTAATGATTGATGGACTTAAAAAATCAGTTTTCGATTAAGACATGGGAAGATATCACTGTGGTTTATATAATCTTATTCACAGTTCATAATCTTTTGACCATATCCCGTGGATGAAGATCGAATGGAATCTGGATAAAAATCAGTGATTTTTCGGAAAGCCAGGTAGAATAAATGAGTAAAGGAAAAATTCAGAAGGTCGCGGGGCCTCTCGTCATCGCGGAGGGCATGCGCGATGCAAACATGTTCGACGTGGTGCGTGTGTCGAATCAGCGCCTGATCGGCGAGATCATCGAGATGCATGAAGACCGCGCATCCATTCAGGTATATGAGGAGACTTCCGGCCTTGGCCCCGGCGAGCCGGTGGAATCGACCGGGTCGCCTTTGAGCGTAGAGCTGGGGCCGGGGCTGATCGGCAGTATTTTCGACGGAATTCAACGCCCGCTGGTGGAAATTATGGAAGCCACCGGCAGCAACTTAAAGCGCGGTGTGGAGATTCCATCCTTAAAGAGAGACACCGTGTGGCATTTTGTCCCTACGGCGAAAGTCGGGGACGCGGTGACCGGCGGCGATATCATCGGAACCGTGCAGGAGACGCCGATCGTTGTACAGAAAATTATGGTGCCGAACGGAAAGTCCGGCACGATCGTGTCTGTCAAAGAGGGCGACTTCCGGCTGGAGGATACGGTCTGCGTCATCCGCAGGGCGGACGGGGAGACGGAAGAGCTCACCCTGATGCAGAAATGGCCGGTGCGTGTGGGCCGTCCATATAAGAAAAAATTATCTCCGGATATGCCCATGATCACAGGGCAGCGTGTCATTGACGCCCTGTTCCCGATTGCCAAGGGCGGCGTGGCGGCGGTGCCGGGGCCCTTCGGAAGCGGCAAGACCGTCATCCAGCATCAGCTGGCCAAGTGGGCGGACGCGGATATTGTGGTTTATATCGGCTGCGGCGAGCGCGGAAATGAGATGACGGACGTGTTAAACGAGTTCCCGGAACTGAAGGATCCAAAGACCGGCCATTCACTGATGGAGCGCACGGTGCTGATCGCCAACACCTCCGATATGCCGGTGGCAGCCCGCGAAGCTTCCATTTATGTAGGAATTACGATCGCGGAATATTTCCGCGACATGGGATATTCGGTGGCCCTGATGGCCGACTCCACCTCCCGCTGGGCGGAGGCGCTGCGCGAGATGTCCGGCCGTCTTGAGGAGATGCCGGGCGAGGAAGGTTACCCGGCGTACCTGGCCAGCCGTCTGGCGCAGTTCTATGAGCGCGCCGGCCGCGTGATCTCCAACGGCACGGAGGGCAGAGAGGGTGCACTCTCCGTCATCGGCGCCGTGTCGCCGCCGGGCGGCGATATTTCCGAGCCGGTTTCCCAGGCGACGCTGCGTATCGTGAAAGTATTCTGGGGGCTGGATTCGAGCCTGGCCTACAAGCGCCATTTCCCGGCCATCAACTGGCTGACCAGCTATTCGCTTTACGTGGATAACATGACAGACTGGTTCAACCGCGAGGCCGGGCCGGACTGGATGAAATGCCGGGGCCGCATCATGGCACTATTGAGCGACGAGTCCGAGTTGAATGAGATCGTGCAGCTGGTGGGCATGGACGCGCTTTCCGCGCCGGACCGGCTGAAGCTTGAGGCAGCTCGCTCCGTGCGTGAGGACTTCCTGCACCAGGATTCCTTCCACGAGGTGGACACCTATTCGCCGCTGCACAAGCAGTACCGCATGATGCAGCTGATGATGGATTATTACGATGTGGCCTCCGAAGGCCTGAAGGCGGGGGCGGATATCGAAAAGCTGGTAGCTCTGCCTGTTCGCGAACGCATCGGGCGTTACAAATATACGGCGGTGGAGAAGCTGGATGAGGAGTATCAGAAGATCTTCGTACAGCTGAATGACGAAGTAAACGCGCTCACGAAGAAGGAGGATCTGTGACATGGCAAAAGAATATAAATCAATCAAAGAAGTCGCCGGTCCTCTGATGCTGGTGCAGGGCGTGTCCGGCGTCAATTACGATGAGATGGGCGAGATCATCCTGGCGGACGGCAGCACCAGAAGGTGCAAGGTGCTGGAGATCGACGGCGGCAACGCACTGGTGCAGCTGTTTGAGAGTTCTACCGGTATCAACCTGTCCAACAGCCGTGTGCGCTTCCTCGGCCACAGCATGGAGCTGGGCGTTTCGGAGGATATGCTCTCCCGCGTCTTTGACGGCCTGGGCCACCCTATCGATGACGGCCCGGAAATTCTGCCGGACGAGCGCAAAGATATCAACGGTCTGCCGATGAACCCGGCGGCCAGAAACTATCCGCAAGAGTTTATCGAGACCGGTATCTCGGCCATCGACGGCCTGAACACGCTGGTTCGAGGCCAGAAGCTGCCGATCTTTTCGGCCAGCGGACTACCCCACGCGGAGCTGGCGGCGCAGATCGCCCGGCAGGCCAAGGTGCGCGGCACGGACGAACCTTTCGCCGTGGTTTTCGCGGCGGTGGGAATCACCTTTGAGGAATCCAACTTCTTCATTGAGAGCTTTCGTGAGACCGGGGCCATCGACCGCTCGGTTATGTTCATTAATCTGGCAAATGACCCGGCGGTAGAACGTATCGCCACACCGCGTATGGCGCTGACGGCAGCAGAGTACCTGGCCTTTGAAAAAGACATGCACGTGCTGGTCATCATCACGGACATCACAAACTACGCGGACTCTCTCCGCGAGATTTCCGCGGCAAGGAAGGAAGTTCCGGGGCGCCGCGGTTATCCGGGTTATATGTACACGGACCTGGCATCCCTCTACGAGAGAGCCGGCCGGCAGAAGGGCAAGAAGGGCTCCATCACCATGATCCCGATCCTTACCATGCCGGAGGATGACAAGACCCATCCGATCCCGGACCTGACCGGTTATATCACGGAAGGCCAGATCATCTTAAGCCGTGAGTTGTACCGCCAGGGCATTCAGCCGCCCATCGATGTGCTGCCGTCCCTGTCCCGTCTAAAGGACAAGGGCATCGGCGTGGGCAAGACCCGCGAAGACCACGCCAACACCATGAACCAGCTCTTTGCGGCGTATTCCCGCGGCAAGGACGCAAAGGAACTGATGGTGGTGCTGGGCGAGGCCGCGCTGACGGATATGGATAAATTGTACGCAAAGTTTGCGGACGAATTCGAGAAAGAATATGTATCTCAGGGCTATAAGACCGACCGCAGCATCGAGGAGACGCTGGACATCGGCTGGAAGCTGCTGCGGATTCTGCCGAGGTCGGAGCTGAAGCGTATTAAGGATGAGTATCTGGATAAATATTATTGATGATGGAAGTGAATGCATCGTATTTACTTCGGGAAAAATCCGTAGTATCATTATAAAGTATAGACAAGGAGGCGCGCCGTGGCAGGGACACAGGTAAACCCGACCCGCATGGAGCTGACCAGGCTGAAGAAAAAGCTTGCGACGGCGACGCGCGGACACAAACTTTTAAAAGATAAAAGAGATGAGCTGATGCGCCAGTTTCTGGAACTGGTTCGGGAGGACCGGGAGCTGCGGGAGAAAGTAGAAAAGAGCCTGAACGCGGCCAATAAAAACTTTGTTCTCGCCAGAGCCGGTATGGATGATGAGCAGGTGAATGTGGCTCTCATGGCACCCCGCCAGGAGGTCTACCTGGAGGCAAAGAAGAAAAACGTCATGAGTGTGGAAATCCCTGTGTTTGAGACCAGCACCCACACTGCGGATCCGAACGATATCTACTGCTACGGGCTGGCCTTTACCTCCAGTGATCTGGACGATGCGGTGAAGTCTCTGGCGGACATTCTGCCGGATATGCTGCGCCTCGCCGAGTGCGAGAAGTCCTGTCAGCTGATGGCTGCGGAGATCGAGAAGACGCGCCGCCGCGTAAACGCGCTGGAGCATGTCATGATCCCGCAGACCCAGGAAAAGATCAAGTATATTCTCATGAAGCTCGACGAAAACGAGCGCAGCACGCAGATCCGCCTGATGAAGGTGAAGGACATGATGCTGGAGGATACGCATCATTATAAGGAAAAAATGGCGGAAGAGGCATCCTGAGAAAGAAAACCGGAATCTTAAGCGATTTTGGAATGTGTAGATGAAACGAAAGTTATGACACCACGAATTGCCGGAACACTCGGATTTTTTGAATGCGACATTCTGTGATTGTTGTGGAGAACCTGCAAATGAACTGTTATCTTTCCCATTTTCCTGCCGGATTTATAACAGTTCATTTTCTGTATCGCAGAAAATGTGATGAAACAGACCAATTCAGGCACAGGTTGCTACAGGAGAACAAACTTGAATAAACATAGCTATCCCAAAAAACATGATAATCTCACGGAGCGTTATCCGGTGGATGTGATTCGCACGGATTACCGCACGGGTCTGACCACCGAAGAGGCAAACGAACGCATGGAGGCCGGATGGGGAAACGTGAAGGTTGATTCTTCCCAGACTACGATCGCCGATATCATCCGGGAAAATCTTTTCACGTATTTCAATCTGATTTTCCTGATTCTGGCAATTCTGGTGATTCTGGTGGGCTCCTTCAACAGCCTGACCTTTCTGCCGGTGCTGCTGGCAAATATCGTCATCGGCATCGTGCAGCAGATTCGCGCACGCAATGTCTTAAATAAGATGAATATCCTTGCGGAGCCCAAGGCTGCGGCAGTCCGGGACGGGAAGATGAAGAATCTTCCGACGGAGCAGCTTGTGCGCGACGATGTTGTGATTTTCAAATCCGGCGGCCAGGTCTGCGCGGACGCGGAAGTGATTGCCGGTTCGGTGCGGGTAAATGAGTCGCTTTTAACCGGCGAATCGGATGAAATCACCAAAAAAAAGGGCGACCGTCTGATCTCCGGCAGTTTTATCGTGTCCGGGCAATGCGCGGCGAGGCTCACCGAGGTGGGCGAGGACTCCTATATATCGAAACTCACGCTTCAGGCCAAGGAGATGAAAAGCGGCGAGCAGTCCGAAATGATTCGCTCACTGAACGCGCTTCTCAAGATTGTGGGAATCGCGCTGATCCCCATCGGCATCGCCCTGTTTTTGCAGAGCTATGTCACAAACGGGGAGACGCTGCGGGACAGCATCACATCCATGGTGGCTGCGCTGATCGGCATGATCCCGGAGGGACTGTATCTTCTGACTACGGTGGCCCTGGCGGTGAGCTCGACGAGACTCGCGTCGAAAGGCGTGCTCCTGCATGACATGAAAAGCATTGAGACGCTGGCGCGCGTGGATGTGCTTTGTGTCGATAAGACCGGAACCATCACGGAAAACCGGATGGAGGTGCATGATTTCGTCTCCGTGGGCAGTGCTCCTGCGGAAAGTGCAGCGAGTGGAGAAAACCAGACGGCCGCAGTCAGGACAAACGAAACAGCGAGGACAGAAATCCGGACGAGCGTTGGATCGGCAGTCAGTGCAGTGATGAGTGATGTCACGGCGGACGATGCCCCGACAGAAGACGGCGCACGGAAGGAGCTCGCACGGAAAATCAGTGATTTTGCGACTGCCATGAATGCGGACAATGCCACCATGCAGGCCATGAAGGCATATTTTACAAATTCATCGGGCCGAAAGCCGGTGCGTGTTGTTCCGTTTTCCTCCACGGTAAAATATTCCAGTGTTACGTTTGAAGAGGGAGCCTATGTTCTGGGAGCCCCCGAGTTTGTTTTGCGCGAAGATTTTCCGGCTTACAGAGAGGAAATCGAAGAATATACATCAAAGGGATATCGTCTGGTCGTGTTTGGCATCACACAGGAGGAAGTAAACGGAAATCCGCTGCAGGGCAAAGTGACGCCCCTCGGTTACGTTCTTCTGTCGAACCCGGTCCGCAAAGAAGCACCGGACACCTTCCGCTATTTTGCGGAACAGGGCGTGGAAGTGAAGGTCATCTCCGGCGATACGCCGCTCACGGTTGTGGAAGCGGCGAAACAGGCGGGCATTCCGAACGCCGACAGCTATGTGGATGCCAGCACCTTAAAAACCGATGCCGACATAGATATCGCAGTCGGAAAATATACGGTGTTCGGCCGTGTGACACCGGAGCAGAAGCGGAAGTTTGTGCGCGCTTTAAAAATCCAGGGGCGAACCGTGGCCATGACCGGCGACGGCGTGAACGACATTCTCGCCTTAAAAGACGCGGACTGCAGCGTGGCGATGGCTTCGGGCAGCGAAGCGGCGGCGCAGTCGGCGCAGGTGGTGCTGCTTGATTCGGACTTCTCCTGCATGCCGGATGTGGTGGCGGAGGGCCGGCGTGTGGTGAACAATATTCAGCGCACCGCCAGCCTGTTCCTGGTAAAGAACATCTTCTCGTTTCTTATGTCGCTGTTTTCCGTGGCCTTCGCCATCACCTATCCGCTGCAACCGTCACAGATTTCGCTGATCAGTTCGTTTGTCATCGGCATTCCGGCATTCTTCCTGTCGCTCATGCCGAACCATGAGCAGATTCACGGGCATTTTCTGTCGAATGTGATCCTAAAGGCGGCCCCGGCGGGCATCACGGATGTAGTAGTGGTGGGCGCGCTGGTCGTCTTCGGACAGACCTTCGGCGTTGATTCGGACGACATCGCAACGGCGGCTACCATGTTGCTGGCGATCGTCGGTTTTATGATTCTCTACAAGATCAGCAAGCCCATGAACCCCGCAAAATGGGCAATCTGGGGATTCAATGTGGCCGGTTTATTGATCAGCAGCCTGTTCTTCCCGTCCCTGTTTTCGCTCTCCGGCATGTCCGTGAAATGCATCATGCTCTTCGTGCTGTTTGCCATAGCCACGGAGCCGGTGCTGAGGTACCTGACGCTGCTGTTTGAGCGTGGCGGGGAACTGGCGCAAAACATAAGATATCGGAAGAGATAGAGGAAGAGGAAAAGAAAGAGACATCTACTTTTCGTCGGAACATTTACTCACATTTCTGTGACAGAAAGCAGGGAAAGTTGAAATTTAATTCAATACTTTCCCTGCTTTTTTATGCGCACGGGCCGCGTAAGGAAGAATTCGGCTTGCGCCGAACGCGTCCCGGTGCGGCGGTCAGGGAGAATCCCTGACCTATTCCTGATATAACGGCACCGTTTACGCGAGCAGCTCGGACGACTTCCAGATCTTAAGCTGCCAGGTTCCGACAGACGTCGATATATCGGAAACGGCAGTTATGAATTTGTTTGAAAAGATATCGGATCTGATACAGAAAAATGATCTGACGTTGAAGTATGATTATCTGAGACGGGTATATTAAAAACAGCAGAGGAAATTCGGTGAAAAAGGTGGTGCCTGCGGATCCCAAACACATGAATACGGATGCGAACATCCGATTCATGTGTCTGGAACCATGGTGTCATAATATATTTTTAGTTGTTTCCGGTCGGTATGAACGGCCGGATGGCGCCGGCCACCGCGCTGATCGGCATGGACTGCAGCCACACGGTGCCGGGACCGGTGAGCACCGTGTTAAAGAAGCCCTCGCCGCCCAGAAATTTATTTTTCAGGCCGGGAACACTCTCGATATCCATGGAGACCGAGGCGGTCATAGCCGCCAGGTAACCGGTATCCACGATAATCCGCTGACCCGGGTTCAGATCGTAGCGCTTGCAGAAGCCGTCCACCTCGATGAAGACCATGCCGTGCCCGGAAAAGCGCTGCATGATAAAGCCTTCGCCGCCGAAAAAGCCGGCGCCGAAACGACGCTGGAAATGAACCGTAAATTCCACGCCAGATTCCGAAGCCAGAAACGCGGATTTCTGCGCGATAATGTCATTTCCGGGAGTCACATCGAACTTCATGATGGAACCCGGAAAGCTGGAAGCGAACGCGATCATGCCGCCTCCTCCCGTGGCAGTGTAGCGGTTCACAAACATGGATTCACCGGAAAACATGCGGCCGAAGGCCTTGCCCAGACCGCCGGAGGTGGTCTCCATCTTCATGTTTGGGGACATCCAGCACATGGAACCCCTCTCGGTGATGAGTGTCTCATTTTGCTCCGGGTAACACACGACGACCGGGAGCGGCTCGCCTAAAATTTCATATTTCATGGTTTCCTCCTCTTGGATGATCCTGTATGTCAGGAATATAAATACGAACGATACAGCGTACAAACATTACATTTAGATTATCACAGGAAGAGAGGAGATTCAAGCAAAATATTTGTAACATCGTTACTGATTCACGGGCGGCTATTCACAAATAAAACCCGCTTCTTGACATGTCCGCCTTTGTGGTTTATACTGTGCCAATACTTAAATTTGTTGGAACTAACATGTTGGTTGGAGCTTTCTGTATGCATGGTCGGTTATCCGTCCAATATTGAGTTATCGAAATTTCAGCCGGATATTTGGAGGAGCAGTGTGCAGAATCGCCTGAGCGGGATGAGCACGAGGTTGCGGGAATGAGCGATTTTTGCAAATGCTCCGGAAAGAGGAAGATATGAATTATACAACCCAGATGGACGCGGCGCGCAAAGGCATCGTGACGCCGCAGATGGAGACGGTGGCAAAAAAGGAAAAAATGCCAGTTGAAAAGCTGATGCAGTATGTGGCGGAGGGCAAGGTGGCCATCTGCGCCAACAAGGCGCACACCTGCCTGGATCCGGAGGGCGTCGGCAGTATGCTGCGCACGAAGATCAATGTGAACCTGGGCGTGTCCCGGGACTGTAAGGACTACAATATTGAGATGCAGAAGGTGCAGAACGCCATCGACCTGGGCGCGGAGGCCATCATGGATCTGTCCAGCCACGGCAATACGCAGCCGTTCCGGCAGAAGCTCACCCACGAGTGCCCGGCCATGATCGGCACGGTGCCGGTATACGATTCCGTCATCCACTATCAGCGCGACCTGTCGGAGCTGACCGCGAAGGACTTTATCGACGTGGTGCGCATGCACGCGGAGGATGGGGTGGATTTCGTGACGCTCCACTGCGGCATCACCCGCAAGACCATCGAACAGATTCGCAAACACAAGAGGAAAATGAATATCGTCAGCCGCGGCGGCAGCCTGGTCTTTGCGTGGATGAGCATGACCGGGGAGGAAAACCCTTTCTACGAATATTTTGACGACATTCTGGACATCTGTGAGGAGCACGATGTGACTGTTTCCTTAGGAGATGCCTGCCGTCCGGGCTGTCTGGCGGACGCCACGGACGTGTGCCAGATCGAAGAGCTGGTCCGGTTGGGGGAACTGACGAAGCGCGCCTGGGCTCACAACGTGCAGGTCATGGTGGAGGGGCCGGGACATGTGCCGCTAGATCAGATCGCGGCCAACATGCAGGTGCAGAAGACCCTGTGCATGGGTGCTCCCTTCTATGTTCTGGGGCCGCTGGTGACGGATATCGCTCCCGGTTACGACCACATCACGTCGGCCATCGGCGGTGCGGTGGCTGCCATGAACGGCGCGGCCTTCCTCTGCTACGTGACGCCGGCGGAGCATCTGGCGTTGCCGAATGTGGACGATGTAAAGCAGGGCATCATCGCCTCAAAAATCGCGGCCCATGCGGCGGACATCGCCAAAGGCATTCCCGGCGCGAGAGATATCGATGACAGGATGGCGGACGCCAGAAGAAACCTTGACTGGGACGCCCAGTTTGCCTGCGCGCTGGATCCGGAAACCGCGAAAGCCATCCGCGACGACCGCCTGCCGGAGGACGACCACTCGGACACCTGCAGCATGTGCGGCAAATTCTGCGCCGTGCGCAGCATGAATAAGGCACTGGCGGGGGAGTATATAGATATTCTTTAATAAAAAAGTGGTTGACGCGATTTAAATTTGTGCTATAATATCTCCCAGTGCGAACATAAACCCAAACAGTTGTATAGCACAATCCACAACTGGAGGGAGGTCAGAAGAGGTCTATGTCGAGCGTAATCGTAAAAGAAAACGAAAATCTGGACAGCGCTCTGCGCAGATTCAAAAGAAACTGTGCAAAAGCCGGCATCCAGCAGGAGATTCGTAAGAGAGAGCATTACGAAAAACCGAGCGTGAAGCGGAAGAAAAAGTCCGAAGCGGCAAGAAAGCGCAAATATAATTAATTCGCAAACAGAATGGTTCCTTAAGGTAAGCTTAGGGAACCTTTTCTATTTTTTCCGAATCTGTGACCGTATTCTTTCATATAAATAAAAGGGCGGTGAAGTTCACAAAATCGGGGACGTAAACAGACTATGAAAAATCAGACATTTAACTGGCTGCCGGAGGATCTTGACTTTGGGCAGCCTTATTTTTTCCTGAAAGGCAGCCGCTCGATCTATCTCCAGAATGTAAAGAAGATCTGCGCTTACGCAGAGGACTGTATTCGCCTGCGCGGAGGAAACGAAACGGTCTGCATCGCGGGGAAAGGCCTGAAGATCGCGTTTTACCAGGGAGATGAGATGCTGATTGAGGGGAGCATCCGGAGCGTCACGCTGGGGAGTGCGGGAGTGGGAGAAGGGACATCCGGCAGGTAAAGTATGTGTGACATTTTTAAAACAGATTTACCTGATTTGCTGCACCGTTGCGATTTGCGGTCGGCAATAACGCTGCACCGTAATAGAGAGAAATGTCGGGGAGATGCCAGGAATCAGAGAATCATGTAATTCGGGGTGCTGGGATGGAAGAATACCTGAAAGGAAAAGTGGAACTGGAATTCTACGGCTCGAAGCGGGCGGATATTCTGCGATTTCTGACGATCGCGGCGGGCCGGGGGATTCTGGTGCAGATGGCAGGGGAAAAAGAGGATGGGAAGAAAGGAAAAAAGAAGAACAGACGAGAAAATAAGATGGCAAAGAAGGTCAGAGAAAAAAACGGTAAGGTGAAGGATGAAAAGAATTCTGAAAATAAGGAATGTGCATCGTTTTTATGTACTGTCTCTCTCCCTGATTTTTATTCGCTGGAAGAAATTCGCCGCAAGACCGGCGTGCATTACCGTGTCGGCCGCCGGGGCGGGCTTCCATTTGTCTTACGTTACTTAAAAAAACGAATCGGAATTCCCATCGGCATCGCCGCATTCTTCCTGATTTTAATCTTCCTTTCCCAATATCTCTGGAATATTTCCTTTGAGGGTAATTTAAGCCACACAGATTCGGAACTGCGGGCCTTTTTAAAGGAGCATCAGATCACCGAAGGCATCCGCACCCGGGAACTCTCCTGCGAGGAGCTGGAGCGGTTGCTGCGAAACGAATTTTTTGACATCACCTGGGTATCCTGTGAATTATCGGGCACAAAACTTACGGTTCATATCAAAGAAAATTATGAGGAGGAGATCGCCGCTGTGGCGGATGCGCCCTACAGCCTGGTTGCGGAGAAAGACGCCGTCATCACTTCCATCGTCACGCGGAACGGCACCCCGCTGGTGGCGGCCGGGGATGCGGTGACGGCGGGGGATGCGCTTGTCTCCGGCCTGGTGACGACGTACGATGAATACGGGGAGGAGCTGTTTTCGTACAGGGTAAACGCGGACGCGGATATTTTTGGGGAGACTACATATACCTATGAGGACACCATCGCTCTGAATTACCTGAAAAAAAACTATACCGGGGAGACGGCAAGGGCGGGGTTTGTCACCATTGCCGGCAGCCGCTATACCTTCTTCCGAAAAACGCTCTCCTGGGAGCTTTATGACAGGGAGGAAACGTCAGGGCAGCTGAAAATCGGCGAAAGCCTGTACCTTCCGCTTACGTTCGGCGTCAGTATTTACCGGGAGTACACGCTTGAGGAAGCCGTGTACACAAAAGAGGAGGCGAAAGAGATCGCCGAAGAGCGGTATCTCGAATTTTTACAGGAATTGGAGGAAAATGTGGTGGAAATAATTAAAAAAGATGGTACAATACGTTTCGGCACTGCGCTCTGTGAGGTGAATGCTTCCGTAACAGTCATCGAGCGGCTGGGCAAGGTGGTACCTTTGGATGAAATTGGGGATGAGAATCATTTACAGGAGGACTCGGAAAACTCTGAAGAAATGCGATGATGCCGTTGAAGGGGATTATTTGCGGGAGGATTCGAAAACCCTGATGAACTGCAGGAATACCGGGGAGGAAACAGATGAGTATGATTGAATGTATCGTGGATCTGCCCGCGGAACACGAAAAAAATGTCTTTGGTCAGTTTGACTGTCACATAAAGAAAATTGAAAAAACACTGCACGTATCCATCGTGCTTCGAAACGACGGCCTGCGTATTATCGGCGGAGAGGCGCAGACGCAGCGCGCGAAGTCCGTCATCACCCAGCTGGTGGAGCTTTCGAAGCGGGGAAATGAGATCACGGAGCAGAATGTGGACTACGCGCTGGCGCTCTCCTTCGAGGGAAAGGAATCCGCCATCGTGGAGATGGATTCCGACATCCTCTGCCGCACGGTGAACGGCAAGCCGATCCGCCCGAAAACGCTGGGGCAGAAGGAGTATATCGACCAGATCCGTGAGAAGATGATTGTGTTCGGCATCGGTCCGGCCGGTACCGGGAAGACTTATCTCGCCATGGCCATGGCCATCAACGCCTTTAAGAATAATGAAGTAAACCGCATCATTATGACCCGCCCGGCCATCGAAGCCGGCGAAAACCTTGGTTTTCTGCCGGGGGATCTGCAGAGCAAGGTGGATCCTTATCTGCGGCCGCTCTACGACGCGCTTTATGAGATCATGGGGGCGGAGAGCTTTCAGAAAAACATGGAGCGTGGCTTTTTGGAGGTGGCGCCGCTGGCTTACATGCGCGGGCGCACGCTGGACAACGCCTACATCATCCTGGATGAGGCGCAGAACACCACTCCGGCGCAGATGAAAATGTTCCTCACGCGCATCGGTTTCGGCTCGAAGGTCATCGTCACCGGCGACCTGACGCAGAAAGACCTGCCGCGCAATGCCACAAGCGGGCTGGACGTGGCCTGCCGCGTGCTGGGAAAGGTGGAGGGCATCGCCTTCTGCCGCCTGACGGACAAGGATGTGGTGCGCCATCCGCTGGTGCAGAAAATTGTACAGGCCTACGAGGTGTACGAGGAAGCGGAGGAGCAGAAGAAGCGGCGGAAGAGCCAGGAATCCGGAGGAAACAGTCACAGAAACACGGATTCGGACGGGAGAAATCACAGAAGCTGAAAAACACAGGTTCAGATGGGAGAAACCACGAAAACTGAGAATACGTATCCGGACAGGAAAAACCGCAGAAGCTGAAAAACACAGGTTCAGATGGGAGAAAACACGAAAACTGAGAATACGGATTCGGACGGGAAAAACCGCAGGAACCGAAAAAACAAAGCCGGATGAGAAAAACACAGAAACTGAACCCCCCGGATCCGGACGGGGAAAATCACAGGAACTGATGCAAGAACAGGATTTTTTAGAAAATCGGGTATTTCCGGAAGTTTTCACCGGAATGCATCAGATTAAAAAAATGAGGAATGATTTCATATGACTGTAAATATTGAAAATGAGAGCAACATCAAATTTGATTTTTCTGCCGATGATCTGGTGAGGGAAGTCATTTCTTACGCGCTGGACGCGAAGGATTTCCCCTACGAGGCGGAGGTAAATGTGGTTCTGACCGGGGATGAGGAGATTCGCGCCGCGAACCGGGAATTCCGCGGCATCGACCGGGAGACGGACGTGCTGTCCTTCCCCGCGCTGGAGTACGAAGCGGCCGGCGATTTTGCATTTCTCGACGATCTGTCGGAGGAAGAGGAAGCCATGTACTGCGATCCGGACACGGGGGAGCTGGTGCTGGGCGACATGATGGTTTCTCTGAACCGGGTAAAGGCACAGGCGGCCGAGTACGGTCATTCCGAAAAGCGGGAACTGGCCTTTCTGGTGGCGCACAGCATGCTTCATCTGTTCGGCTACGATCACATGGAGGAAGAGGAGCGGGCCGTCATGCAACAGGAGGAGCGCAGCCTGATGGAGGGGCTGGGAATTTTCAGAGATGACAGGAGATGAAGCAGCAATCTCTGCGATCGCAGGGAGAGTAAGAAAATCCGGAGATCGAAAAAAGGGAATGTGTAAGTCAAAAAGAAGGGGAAGAAAATGTTACAACGAATGAAAAGTAAAAAAGTAGTAATTGAGATTATCGCGATCGTGGTTCTGGTGGCGGCTCTTGCGGTTCTGTTTGTGGTATCTGCAAAGAAAAGCAATGAATCGGAGACCCCGACCGATGCGACCGAAACGGAAACGGAGACGGAAACCGAGACCGAGACGGAAACCGAAAAGGAAACAGAGACGGAGACGGAAACGGAAACCGAAACGGAAACAGAAACAGAGTCCGAAACGGAGTCGGAGACCGCGGAAGATTTATCCGGAAAGACCTTAAGCCCCTACACGGGACTTTATATCGATAGTACGGTGGCGACGCAGCGGCCGATCGCCATCATGTTAAGTAATATCAAGCAGGCGGTGCCGCAGTCGGGCATTTCCTACGCGGATATTATCTATGAGGCGCCGGTTGAGGGCGGCATCACCCGGCTGATGGGCATTTTCCAGGATTACATGAGTCTGACAAAGATCGGTTCCTGCCGCAGCTGCAGGCTCTATTACGCCGAGATTGCCGTGGAATATGACGCCATTTACGCCCACTATGGGCAGTCGGATTACGCCTTAAGTTTTCTGAACAGCTCGGCGATCGACAACTTAAGCGGCACCGCCGGTGTGGGCAGCACGGTTTACTATCGCACATCGGATCGGGTGGCGCCCCACAATGCCTACACCAGCGCCTCCGGGCTCATTGCGGGGGCAAACCAGATGGGATACTCGATAACTGTCGACCCGTCTTCCGCCAGTGTGCCGTTCTCTTTTGTCTCCTACGGTCAGACGGCCACGGTTTCCGGCGGCGGTTCGGCGACAAAGGTGTCTATCAGTTACCCGCACAACTCGCCGTGGTTTTCCTACGATTCATCAACGGGAACCTATCTGCGCTATCAGTTCGGCTCTGCTCAGGTGGACGATGTGACCGGAACGCAGCTTTCCGTGACGAACATCGTCATCCAGTTTGTCAGCTCCGTGTACCAGAGTGACAATTACACGCTGGATCTGACCATGACCGGAACCGGCACAGGCTACTATATCACCGGCGGTCAGTATGAGCCGATCACCTGGGCCAGAAGTTCTGTCAGTGCGGTGACGACGTATTACGCCGGCGACGGTTCGGAATTAAAGATGACGCCGGGCAAGACCTGGGTATGCATCGTACAGTCCAGCGCGAAGAGCGGGGTGACGTTTAATTAGTATATTTTTTTGAATCAGCCGGTTAAATCAGAAAGGAATGTACCGGCCATCCGTCGAAACCCGATTTCGGATTACTGATTCACGGTCGCATCCCGAAGTTTCGCGAAGCGACACTTCTACACTCACAAAAATCTCGAGTTTACTCATCAACTAAGAAAAAAACGGTCGATTGACTGTTTAAAGTTAAAATCACGGTTCAATAAGGTGAGAGTGATCATTTATGCTAAGCAGAATTATCGTAGCGGGCGGCGGAGCTTCCGGGCTCATGGCCGCCCTCACCGCAAAACAGCAGGGGGCGGAGGGTGTCCTCATCCTGGAACGGGGCGGTGAGATCGGGAAAAAGATCCTCAGCACCGGGAGCGGCCGGTGCAATCTGACAAATGAAAATCAGTCCCCGGAATGCTATCACAGCAGTCTTAAAGACAGCTTCAGGCCCGTGCTTTCGCAGTTTTCAAAGGAGGATACGGTTCGCTTTTTTGAGGAAAACGGACTGTATCTGAAGGCCAAAAACGGCTATTACTATCCCAGAAACGCACAGGCACTGTCTGTGCGTGATTTTTTGCGCGACTGCTGCCGGAAAGCCGGGGTGCGGGTGGAGCTGAATAAGAAGATTACCGGGGTGACGGAATTAGCCGGAAATCGGAGAAACCGGGATATCGGGGAGACGACAGATGTAGCCGGGAATCGGAGAAGTAAGGATATTGGAGTTACGGCTGAAATCGAAAATCGGGAAAAGGGGAATGGCGAATCCTCTGAAACAGTTCTGAGTGCCGGTTCAAAAACTGGGATTACCGGATTTCAGGTGAGCTGCGAGGACGGTTCCGTATATGAATGCGACCGCCTGATTCTCGCGGGAGGCGGAAAGGCGGCTCCCCAGACCGGATCGGACGGCAGCATGTTTGCCGTCGCGTGTAAACTGGGGCATACAGTGACCCTGCCGGTTCCGGCGCTGACGCCGCTCTGTGTGAAGAAGGAAGAGCTGAAGTTCTTTAAAACAGCGGCCGGTGCCAGGGCGGACGCAAGGATCACTCTGATTTTTGAAAACCATGAAAAAAACAGGGACAAAACTGCGGGAGAAGATTCCTTTTCGGAAGATGAGAGCGGTTCACATTCTATATTCCATGATGTAGAAGATAAAAATCCGCTGGAGAAGATTTCGCAGATCAGATACTCTGATTGCGGCGAGATACAGTTTGTGGATTACGGTCTGTCCGGCATACCGGCCTTTAACGTGTCCGGCGCGGCGGCCCGCGCGCTGGCGGCCGGTCAGTCTGCCGGAAGAGGCGGTCGGATAACAGCCGGAAACAGTGAACAGATAAATTTTGCCGGAAAACATGTCCGACCGGAAGCCCCGGGAAAACAGACACTTACGGATTCTGCCGGAAAACGTGTCCGACCGGAAGCCCCGGGAAAACAGACACTTACGGATTCTGCCGGAAAGCGTGTCCGCTCAGAAATCCCGGGAAAACAGACACTTACGGATTCTGTGGGAAACCGTGTCTGGGCTGAGGTGGATTTCCTCCCGGAGATTTCACCGGAGCTACTGAAAAACCAGTTTGACAGCTATCGGGAGCGATTCCCAGAAGATACCTTCCGCATGTGGCTCCGGGGCTATCTGCCGGCGAAGCTTGCGGAAGCGGTACTTTCCCTTGTAAAGCTTCCCCCGGCACTTTACCTTCGAAAATGTTCCGGGGAGGAGGCCGAACGACTTCTGAAGGCCCTGAAAGGCAGCAGGTTCGAGCTGTCGGGAACCGGCTCCTTTGAAAAGGCGCAGACCACGTCCGGCGGGATCGACATGCGCCAGGTGAATCTTGCCACACTGGAATCAAAGCTCATGCCGGGGCTGTACTTTTCCGGGGAAATTTTGGATGTGGACGGCATCTGCGGCGGGTACAACCTGCAGTGGGCCTGGTCCAGCGGCTTCGTGGCCGGAAGGGCCGCAGCTGCGGATGCGGCAGGAAAGTGAGGGGGAAAACAGCACTGAGATGGGATTTCGATCGCAGTTTTTGCGAGGGTCGAAGACCGCAAAGCGAACTGCAGGCGACCGTAAAACGGGCATGATCCGATATAACCGAAGGTAAACGAATGTACATATATGGGGGAACAGAGCGTGAAAGACGGATTTATAAAAACAGCGGCACTCACACCGCGGATTACGGTTGCGGATACGGTTGCAAACGGAGAGCGGATTCGCGCACTCATGAAGGAAGCATCGCGGAATAACGTTAAAATCGCCGTATTTCCGGAACTGTGCATCACCGGCTACACCTGCGGCGACCTTTTCTATCAGAAGCGTCTGCTGGTTAGTGCAAAAGAGGAACTGTGGCGCATTGCGGCATACAGCGGGCAGCTGGACGGCATTTTCTTTGTAGGGCTGCCGTTTGAGGCAGACGGGAAGCTTTACAACATGGCGGCGGCTGTCTCGGGCGGAAGAGTGCTGGGCATGGTTCCGAAAACCAGCCTGCCGAACTATCACGAGTTTTATGAGGCGAGACAGTTCACCTCTGGCGCGGGGCTTGACAGATACTGGTGCGAGGAAATTCCGGAATCCGTTCTTTCGGAATTTTCGCAGTCGGATTCTGACAGATCGAGTCGGAAAAATTCTGAAAACAATACGAAAAAGGTTCATTGCGCGGACGAATCCCTCGCTGTTTTCCGTGAAAAAACGGACGGCGGGGGGACCTCCGGAACAACAGCCGCAGGGAAAAAAGCCGAAACAGAACAGTCTTTCCGGATTTCCGACCGGCTGCTCTTTACATCAGACGCCGTACCGGGTCTTACCATCGGTGTGGAAATCTGCGAGGATCTCTGGACGCCGAATCCGCCGAGCATCCGCCATGCGCTGCACGGCGCAAACGTTATCGTGAACCTCTCCGCATCCGATGAGGTGACCGGCAAAAGCCGCTACCGCCGGGATCTGGTGGCGGGGCAGTCCGCGAGGCTTGTCTGCGGCTACATCTACGCTTCCGCGGGGGACGGGGAATCCACGCAGGATGTGGTCTATTCCGGGCATAACCTGATCGCGGAAAACGGACAGGTACTGGCGGAGGCGGAGCCGTTTTCCCGGGCGGGAGCAATAGGGAATAACGGTTTTGATACGATTGGCAGAGCGTATAACATTGAAAACGGAAATAATATAGAGAGTACGGACAGAGAAGCAAGGATTGAAGATAAAAACAGAGCGGATAAGGACAGGACTGTCAGAGATGAATTTAAGGCTGGATATAGGTGCACGGACAGCCCAGATGCAGAAAATAATGCGGTAAAGGTTTCTGAGAGAAATCACACAATATTAAATTCGAATGGAAGCGGAATCTGCTCGGAGTTTGATATTGACCGCCTTGTGGCGGAGCGCCGCAGGATGACGACTTTTCCGGCTGTGAAAGAGACTGAATCGGATGGCTATGGTGTGATACGTTTTCATCTGAATCAGGAAGAGACCGTACTGACCCGCTATATCGATCCGGCTCCCTTCGTGCCGGGAAAACAGGGCGACCGGGACTATCGCTGCAACGAGATCCTGACGATCCAGGCCATGGGCCTGAAAAAACGCATTGAACACACAAACTGCAAACATCCGGTGGTGGGCATCTCCGGCGGATTGGATTCCACGCTGGCGCTGCTGGTGATGGCCAGGGCTTTCGATCTCCTGGGACGTGACCGGAAAGATCTGGTGGCCGTTACCATGCCGGGCTTCGGCACCACGGACCGCACATACGAAAACGCCTGCCGCATGGTGCGAAGCCTCGGCGCGACCCTGATGGAAATCCCCATCGCGGACGCAGTAAACCGGCATTTTCAGGACATCGGGCAGGATCCGTCCGTTCACGATGTGACTTATGAAAACTCCCAGGCCCGCGAGCGCACACAAATATTGATGGATGTGGCAAACCGTCTGGGCGGCATGGTCGTCGGCACGGGCGACCTGTCGGAACTGGCGCTGGGCTGGGCCACCTACAACGGCGACCACATGTCCATGTACGCGGTGAACTGCTCCGTTCCCAAGACGCTGGTGCGCCACCTGGTGCGCTACTATGCGGACACCTGCGGAGACGAAGCGCTGGCGGACGTGCTGTATGACGTGCTGGACACCCCTGTCTCGCCGGAGCTTCTCCCGCCGGAAGACGGGCAGATCAGCCAGAAAACGGAAGATCTGGTGGGCCCCTACGAGCTGCATGACTTCTTTCTGTACTATGTGCTCCGCTTCGGATTTTCCCCCGCAAAGGTCTACCGCCTTGCCGTACGGGCATTTGCGGATAACGGGACCTATGAGAAGGAAGTCATCCTGAAATGGCTGAAAACATTCTATCGGCGCTTCTTCGCGCAGCAGTTCAAGCGCTCCTGCCTGCCGGACGGACCGAAGGTGGGAAGCGTTGCGGTATCGCCCCGGGGGGATCTGCGGATGCCGTCGGACGCATCGGCGAGGATCTGGCTGGAGGAGCTGGAAGAAATAGAGTGAGGCCGGAACACTGCAAGTTGTGCCTGAAGAGATAGAAAAATGAGTTGTCGGACGGTCTGGGGCAGGGGTGCGATAATTGCTTTCTGAAAGCAGGAGTGCCTTAAGATAGAAAAAGAAAAAACGAGCGGGCAGTAGAACCTGTCCGCTCATCGCATTCCATGTAAAATTTTATGCCCGGCATCGCGGAACACCCTCACTTACGCGCGCTCCACACGGCCGGAACGTAAGCAGGAAGTGCAAACATAAACCGTCTTCGGCGTACCGTTGTCGTTGATCTTGACACGCTTCACGTTGGACTTCCACATCTTGTTTGCTCTTCTATGAGAATGGCTCACCTGAATTCCAAAATGAGCACCCTTATTGCAAATACTGCACTTTGCCATCTTCACCGCACCTCCTATCCTGCTGCCAGTCTGATTTAAGATCGGGACGGTGCCAAAGAGGACCGGCAGACCGAATCGATCCAATCTCACGAACCTTGGGGGTTCGCAAACAGAGTGTATTCTAGCAGAAACCGTTGGTGAATGCAAGCGATTTTTTCAAAAAATAAAAGGGAAAGAATTCATGAAAAAATTTCCTGATCAAATAGCAAAAATTCCCTTTTCAATTTGCACTTAAACGGTTATAATAAGAAAACCTGTGTACGAAGGATATTTTAGAACTGTCGTGAAACGACAGGTGCGATGGTTTCGCAGAATAAGGATTTCTTAAAAACAAATTTGCTCCGGAATCGAAGAACGGGAACAAAAGTGTTTCTCATGGGAGCGAATTTTCTGTGGAAATCCACATGGAAAGCAAGATATTTTTAAATCCGGCACGTCCGGGTCAGGAGGTAAATATGAAAGGAAAGATCAGTACAAATCTGGGAGACATTTCGGTCGGCACGAACGTGATCGCGAAGTATGCGGGCACGACGGCGGTCGAATGCTTTGGCATCGTCGGCATGGCCGTCATCAGCGTGCGCGACGGTCTGGCAAAGGTTTTAAAGCAGAACAGCCTGACGAAGGGCATCAACGTGGTGATTGATGCGGACAACGAAGTCATTTTGGATTTCCATGTGATTGTCGCATACGGGGTAAGCATCTCCACGGTTGCGGATAATCTGATTGACAGTGTAAAATACACGGTGGAGCATCACACGGGACTGAAGGTGAAGAAAATCAACATCTTTGTGGAAGGTGTACGGGTGATCGACTGACGGGAGAGGCGGAACTTAAGGCAGGAGTTCGAGGACCGAAAAATTAAAAGGCGAATTTTATATAGGTCGGATAAATTTAAAGGAAAGCCATGGATTAGGAGGATACGGCAGTGGCAGTTACAACGATTGATGCGGGAATGTTAAAGAGAATGTTCCTTGCAGGCGCAAGAAATCTGGAAGCACAGAAGGAATGGATTAACGAGCTGAATGTTTTCCCGGTACCGGACGGCGATACGGGCACCAATATGACGCTGACCATCATGTCGGCGGTGAAGGAAGTGAACAACCTTCCGGAACTTAAGATGGATACGCTGGGAAAGGCGATCTCGTCCGGTTCTCTGCGCGGTGCGCGGGGCAACTCCGGCGTTATCCTTTCGCAGCTGTTCCGCGGGTTCACGAAGGTGATCCGTCAGGTGGAGGTCATTGACGCGCGCACACTCAGTGAGGCGTGCACCCGGGCGGTGGAGACCGCGTACAAGGCGGTCATGAAGCCGAAGGAGGGCACCATCCTGACGGTGGCCCGCGGCATCTCGGAAAAGATGGCGGAGATGGCGGAGCAGACGGAGGATATCGAGGCTATCGCTGCGGCGGTGTTAGAGCACGGCGACAAGGTTCTGGCCGAGACGCCGGAGCTGCTGCCGGTGTTAAAGCAGGCAGGCGTGGTGGACTCCGGCGGACAGGGCCTCATGCAGGTGCTGAAGGGTGCTTACGATGCTTTGCAGGGTAAGGAAATCGACTATGCGGCCGAGGCGGAGCTTAAAAAGGCAGCTGTGCGCTTCGGTTACAGCGTCAGCTTTATCATCGAGACGGAACAGCCGCTGACTGCGGAGCAGAAGAGGGAATTCTTAAATTATCTTTCTTCCATCGGCGATTCCGCCGCAATCGTATCCGGCGACGGCGCCGTGAAGGTGGAAGTGAAAACGAACGATCCGGGCTTTGCCATTGACCGCGGGCTTACCTTCGGAAAGATTTTCGCCGTATGTATTGAAAATGTGCGTGATGAAGCAAAAGAACAGGAGTACCGCGACGGAAAGTTCGTTGAAGCTTCGGAAGATGAGAGTGATGAGAATGGCAGCGAAGACGGCGCGGAGGACGGCAGCGCGGGCCGGACAGACGGTGCGGAAGGCAGCAGTGCAGGCGAGGAGCCGAATGCTCCCCGCAAGGAAGTCGGCTTTATCGCGGTTTCCGTCGGCAAGGGCATGAACGAGATATTCAAGGGTCTCGGCGTGGATTATATCATCTCCGGCGGGCAGACCATGAACCCCAGCACGGACGATATGCTGGGTGCCATCGCGAAGGTGAACGCGGATCACATCTTCATACTCCCGAACAACAGCAACATCGTGCTGGCGGCGGAGCAGGCGAAGAAGCTGACGAAGGACAAGGACATCATCGTGATACCGTCGAAGACGGTGCCTCAGGGCATCACCGCCATCATCAACTATATGCCGGATCAGTCCGCGGAGGATAACGCGAAGAACATGACGCAGGAGATGCGGCATGTGAAGTCCGGCGAGGTCACCTACGCGGTGCGCGACACCCAGTGGGAAGATAAAACCATCCACAAAGACGACATCATGGGCATCAATGACGACGGCATCCAGGCCGTGGGCAAGGACATCCACGATACGTCGCTGGAGCTGCTGCGCCTGATGATGGATGAGGAGTCCGAGCTGATCAGCATTTACTACGGAAAGGATGTCACGAAGGAGGACGCGGAAGCCTTCGCGGCCAGAGTCGGCGAGGAATTCTCCGGCGTGGACATCGAGGTGAACGAGGGCGGACAGCCGATTTACTACTATCTGCTGTCGGTGGAGTAAAATCACAAATAATAGGAAAAGACCTGTGTTAAGCATCCTGTTTACAGGATTTCGAACACAGGCCTTTTGAATTCTGTCGTCGGATGCATTGCATGCAAAAGCCTGCGGTTTGAATTTGGGAGAACTCAAATCGCAGGCCTTTTTTATATTTATAGCAGAAATTTGGACATCAGATTTTTTAAAAATGCAGTTCTGTCTACGCCAGCGACCCCATCGGATCCCACGGCTCCAGAACGATCGGCTCGCTCTCGAACGCCTTAAGCGCATCTTCCGGCAGGTACTTTTTATTTACCACAACCTGATAGTTGTACTCGTCAAACCAGGCATCGGTCATGAGGTAGAAGCCCTTATCGCCGTGCTCGTCGCCCCAGCTGTTCTCCACTCTCCAGCGGATCGGGTCGCCGTCCTCATCCAGGTCTACACCCTGGAACACCATGGCGTGGGTCATGAGACTCTGGCCGTAGTCCAGACGTTCACCCTTGTCCATGGCAAACTTCGTGGAGAACAGATCCTCCACATTGAAGATATCAAGATCCATGATACCCTCGTCCCGGCCGGAATGCTTGCCGACGTCGCAGCCGAACCACACCGGCTCACCGTCTTTTAACTGCGCGATGGCGGCTTTCTTTAATTCCGCCGACGGCAGGTTCACATACTTTACCGGCTGCCCCTCAATGACATTTCCGAGGAAAGCCACCGTGTAGCTGCGGTAGAAGGGCTTCGTCTTCGTGGGCGCGTTGATCAGGCTTATGTAATCGGACAGGTTAATGTCCACGTACTTCTCGTAAAATGCCTTCGGTGTCAGGTCCGAATCCCGGTGGAAGTTCTTGTCCTTGTCCGTGTATTCGAAGTCGAAGGTCTTCGGTGGCTCACCTAAGGAAATGCAGAGCATCCGGTAGATGGTCGTCATCATCTCTTCCTTTTTGATGCGGAGCTCGTCTATGGTAGCACCGTTCTCATGGGCCGTGCGGATGAGGCACGCGAAGCCGCGCAGCTTTTCGGTCAGATAACCGCACATCTCGCGGGAAGAAGAGGAGGACTTTGTCTCCGGCATGGCAGACTTTGGAACCACGCCGTACTTGTTCACGATATTTGCAATCATATCCCACTGGCCGCCGTCCTGCACCGGTGCGGTTAAGAGGTGCGCGATCAGCCGGGAATCCGTCGGCATATCCAGAGTCTTTAAAATGCTTTCCAGAAAATAATTCGCCTTCTCCAGCTTGTCATAGAAAAAGGTGTAATTCTGGGACAGCTCAAAATCTTCGAGATTTAACTTTTTCATCACCTGAAAGCGCATGCAGTTTAAGGCAGCGAACATCCAGCAGCGTCCGCTCTGCTTCTGATTCGTCACCTTGCCCTGGGGAAGGCTGATTGAATAAGTGTGCGTATCCCTGCGGATGGCATCGTAATTCTTCGCGGTGGCATTGATGCCGTTCGAGATCACGGCGTTCATGGCAATGCGGTTAACCGGCGATGTGTGGAAATCGACATCGAAGGTTCGCAGATCTTCAGTTGAAACAAACGTATCCATTTTAGAAACTCTCCTTTTGGTAAAATTAATTGCAGTCGTCAGGTTTCTATGGAAGCCCGGTTCCGCAACGGAAGGTATTATAGCACGGATTCTGCAAAATGGAAGAGGGATTTTTACGCAAAGACCGTGAATCAGTAACGCGAAAGTCCGTAAGACACAGCAAAAAAGTTTAAAATTCGATTGACAAAGACAGGTTCTGTTAGTATAATCTACCGAGTGTGCAAAATTTGCGACGAGGAGGTGAAAGCTATGTCTATTTGCCCAAAAAACAGAACATCGAAGGCGAGGAGAGACAAGAGAAGAGCAACATGGAAGATGACCGCTCCGAATCTTGTAAAGTGCAGCAAGTGTGGTGCATTGATGATGCCTCACAGAGTTTGCAAGGCCTGCGGTTCCTATAATAAAAGGGAAATTATCACGGTTGAGTAAGAAAATCGGAAGGGGGACAAGTCAGTTGACTTGTCCTTTTTTACAATGTGAGAACACCGGGGACAAAACCTCATGAATCGGGTGCTCGCATCCGAATTCATGTGCTTTTGACCCACAAAACATGAGGATGTAGCTGTTTTTCGAAGAAAAACGAGCGGGATCCGAATACTTTCAGAAATTTCGGGAGCGCATGAGTAAACG
Source organism: Lachnospiraceae bacterium (assembly GCA_021203205.1). Classification (GTDB taxonomy): domain Bacteria; phylum Bacillota; class Clostridia; order Lachnospirales; family Lachnospiraceae; genus SIG308. The sequence continues at coordinate 84,173 of JAJQBQ010000038.1, forward strand.
CTCCGCGTTGACTCGGCGCGGAGAAATCCATGTGTTATCACAATGCAAATAGAAAGAACGGGGTGCGATTTATGGAAGGCGGAGCCGAAAAGGTAATTGTCGCGCTGGACGCGATGGGCGGCGACAACGCGCCGCAGGAGGTTGTAAAGGGCGGTGTCATGGCCCTGGAAGAATCGAAGGATATTTATCTGAAGGTGTGCGGCACAGAAGAGGCCGTGCGGCGGGAACTTGCACAGTATACATACGATGAGTCGCGCCTCGAGGTGGTTGGCTGCACCGAGGTGATCGCCACGGACGAGCACCCGGTGAATGCCATCCGCAAAAAGAAGGATTCTTCGCTGGTGGTCTGCATGAATATGGTGCGCAAAGGCGAGGCGGATGCGCTGGTGACCGCCGGAAATTCCGGCGCGGTGCTGGCCGGCGGGCAGATCGTGGTCGGCAGGCTGAAAGGTGTGGAGCGTACGCCGTTTTCGCCGCTCATTCCCACCACGAAGGGCATGTCCCTGCTGCTGGACGCGGGCGCAAATGTGGACGCGAAGCCGTCCTGGCTGGTGCAGTTCGCGAAGATGGGCTCCATTTATATGGAAAATATCGTCGGCGTGAAGAATCCCCGCGTCGGCCTCGTGAACATCGGCGCCGAAGAGGAGAAGGGAAACCAGCTTGTAAAGGAGACCATGCCGCTTTTGAAGGAATGTAAGAACATCAACTTTATCGGCAGCGTGGAGGCCAGAGATATCCCGTTCGGTGCGGCGGATGTGATCGTGTGCGATGCCTTTGTCGGCAATGTGATCTTAAAGATGTACGAGGGTGTGGGCGGAGCGTTGTTTTCCGAGATCAAAACGGGGCTGATGTCCAGCCTTCGCAGCAAGATCGGCGGACTGCTGATCAAGCCGGCTTTAAAGCAGACCGTGAAAAAGTTCTCTACGGAAGAATTCGGCGGGGCACCGCTTCTGGGGTGCAAAGGCCTCGTGGTAAAGACGCACGGCAGCTCAAAGTCGAAAGAAATCAAAAACTCCATCTTACAGTGTGTACAGTTTAAGCAGCAGGGGATCAGCGAGAAGATTCAGGCAAATCTGAAGGAAGAGGAAGCGTAAGCTTTCGGCGTTACTGCTGTATGGAAAGAGAGATGAACTTTCACTGGCCTGTTGTATGGAACGGGAGATGAACTTTCCCTTGTCCTGACGTATGGGAAGGAACGGGA
>JAJQBQ010000038.1:85473-159620 GCA_021203205.1 Lachnospiraceae bacterium
ATGAACTTTCATTTGCCCTGATGTATGGAAAGAAATGGGGAATTTACTTATGGAATTTGAAAAAATTCGCGACATCACATCCAACATACTGGGGATCGACCCGGATCGCATCCGCCCGGACACGATATTTATCGACGATCTCGGCGCGGACTCTCTGGATCTGTACCAGATTATTACCGAAATAGAGGATGAGTTTTCCGTTCTGGTGCCGGACGAAGAGGCGGAGCGCATCGTGACGGTGAGCGATGCGGTAAACGTGCTGAAGGCGATGAAGGCGTCCTGACAGAATCACGTATATGACACCGGGGTTACAAGTGCACGGCACAAAGAAATCCGTGGAGTCGCGGCTTTAGACCTCCGGTATCACGGATATTTAAGAGGATAAGTATGGAAGAAGTCATAAGAAGACTTGGCGATAAGGTCGAGATGCTGGAAAACAGCATCCATTACACATTTAAAGATAAAAATCTGCTGTACACGGCGCTTACGCACAGTTCCTACGCGAATGAGCGGAAGGGTTTGAAGCCGGAGTGCAATGAGCGTCTGGAATTTCTGGGCGACGCGGTTCTGGAGCTGGCTTCCAGTAAATTTTTGTTTTTAAATCACCCGGATATGCAGGAAGGACTCATGACAAAGCTGCGCGCAAGCCTGGTCTGTGAGCCCACGCTCGCGGCCTGCGCCAGGCAGTTTGGGCTGGGCGATTATCTGCTGTTGGGAAAGGGCGAGGCCTTGACCGGCGGGAGGCGCAAGGAGTCTCTCGTGTCGGATGCGCTGGAGGCACTGATCGGTGCGATCTACCTGGACAGCGGGTTCGAGGAAGCCGAGCATTTTATTTTGGAGTATGTTTTAAACGATATCGATAAAAAGAAGCTGTTTTATGATGCCAAGACCATCCTGCAGGAGAAGGTGCAGGCGCTGGAAGGTGAGACGCTTACCTACGAGCTGCTGGCGGAAATCGGTCCGGACCACGACAAATCCTTCCGGGTGGCCGCGAAGATGGGCGGCAAAACCGTGGGGATCGGCGAGGGCCGCACCAAGAAGGCGGCGGAGCAGCAGGCTGCTTACCAGGCACTCATCGGAAGAGAGTGGCCGGAGGAGGAGCAGTGATTAGTGACTGGCGGTTAGTGGTTAGCAGTTAGTTGCCGGTTGTTAGCAGCCGGTGGTCAGTAGTCGGCAGTTAGTTGCCAGTCACTATCCACCAGTTACGAACCACGACCCGCTGGCCACGAAAAACGGAGTTTTTATGTATCTGAAAAGTATAGAAATACAGGGCTTTAAGTCCTTTGCGAATAAGCTGGTGATGGAGTTCCACAACGGCATCACGGGGATTGTGGGGCCCAACGGCAGCGGAAAGAGCAACATTGCCGACGCGGTGCGCTGGGTGCTGGGCGAGCAGAAGACAAAGCAGTTGCGCAGCACGAAGATGGAGGACGTCATCTTCGCCGGCACCGAGAACCGCAAGCCGTTGGGCTTTGCCTATGTCTCCATGACCTTCGACAACAGCGACCAGGCGCTCTCCTCGCCGTTCGATGAGGTGATCGTCAGCCGCAGGCTCTTCCGCTCCGGCGAGAGCGAGTACCGCACGAACGGCCAGACCTGCCGCCTGCGCGACATTCAGGAGCTGTTCTACGACACCGGCATCGGCAAGGAGGGCTACTCCATCATCGGGCAGGGGCAGATTGACCGCATCCTAAGCGGCCGTCCGGAGGAGCGGCGCGAGCTCTTCGACGAGGCGGCGGGCATCGTAAAATACAAGCGCCGCCGGCAGATGACGGCGAAAAAGCTGGAGAGCGAGAGCGAAAGCCTGGCGCGGGTGGAGGATATTTTAAATGAGCTGGAGCGGCAGATCAGGCCGCTGGAGCGGCAATCGGAGACGGCGCGCGCCTACCTCCGTCTGCGGGACGAGCTGAAGGAGAAGGACGCGAACCTGTATCTGATGGACATGGAGCAGGCGGAGTGCCAGAAGGCGGAGATCGAGAAAAACGAGGCCATCGTGCAGGCGGATTTCGACGCCACATCGGCGGAGCTTGAGACCATCCGCGGGCAGTACGAGCAGGCGGAGGCGGAGATTGAGGCGCTTTCCGCGAAGCTGGAGGCTACCAGAACCTCTGTCAATGAAGCAACGCTGGAAAAAGAGAAGCTGTCCGGCCAGGAGGAACTGCTGCGGGAGCAGATCCGCTCTATCTTAAGCAACCATGAGATCCTTGCGGAGCGGCTTGCTTCCCTGGAGCAGCAGAAGTTGGCGAGAGAACAGGAAATCGCTGCGGGCGAACAGGAGCTTCAGCGTCTGGCGGGTCTGACGGAGGAGGACACCGGCGCCGAAGATGCGCTCTATAAGGACATACAGGCGCAGGAAGCCGATTTGCAGGCCAGGCGGGCGGAGCAGGCGGAAAAACAGGAAGCATTAAACACGTTTTCCCAGGAGAAAAACGCTTTAAGCGCACAGATTTCGCGCAAGGACGCTCTGCGGGAACAGTTTTCCCGGCGCACGGAGGAAATCGGCGAAGCTTCCCGCAAAAAGGAAGCGGATCTGGCCGCGCAGCGGGAGACACTGGAGAGCCTGAACCGCGAGCAGGAGGCCATCGACCGGCAGATCGAGGCAGATAAGAAGGAGCTGGAGGAGAAGACCCGCGTCCGGGATTCCTACGATTTCCTGCTGAGGGACGTGTCTGCCAAGGCGCAGCAGAACGAGATTGATTACCACCGGGAGAAGACGAAGCTGGATTCGCTGACCAACATGACCGAGCGCTACGAGGGCTACGGGCAGAGCACCAGACGTGTGATGGAGCAGAAAGCGAAACATCCGGGCATCATCGGCGTGGTGGCGGATATTATCAAGACAAAGAAAAAATATGAGACGGCCATCGAGACCGCCCTGGGCGGGAGCATCCAGAACATTGTCACGGACAACGCGGCCACCGCGAAGGAGATGATCGAGTTCTTAAAGGCGAACCGTCTGGGCCGTGCGACATTTCTGCCGCTGTCGGAGATTACCGTGCGCGGCGGCCGGGACGCGGGGCCGGCGAAGGAGGCGGGCGTTCTTGGCTATGCCTCCGACCTGGTGACCGTGGATGAGCGCTACGATGTGATCGCCCAGTATCTGCTGGGGCGGATTCTGGTGGCGGACACCATGGATAACGCCATCGCTCTGGCCAGAAAATATCACCAGACGCTGCGCATCGTGACGCTGGAGGGCGAACTTTTAAGCCCCGGCGGCTCCATGACCGGCGGCTCCTACCGCAACAATTCCAACCTCTTAAGCCGGCGCCGCGAGATGTCGGAGCTGAAAAAGAAGCTGGAGGATATCCGGAAAGCGGCGGAATCCTATAAGAAGGAGATGGCGGACGCCAGGGAAAAGCTGCAGGGTGCCGAGGACAGCCTGGGAGATGCCCAGGCGAAGTTCCAGGAGCACGTGCTGCGGCAGAATACCATCCATGTGAATCTTCTGGCGGAGGAAAATAAGGCGGCGGATCTGGAAGATACCATCGCCGAAAATGAGGAAGAAAAAAAGAAGATCGAGGAATCCCTGGAGGATCTTTCCGGCGGCCTTTCGGCTCTGGCGGGAGAGATTGCGGAGAAGGAGGAGGCCATCGCCGCCCTTTCGGCACAGATCGGGGAGCTTTCCGCGGCGGTAACGCAGCGGGAGGCGGATCTGGAAGCGAAAAAATCCAGTTTGGAGGAGCGGCGCATCCATCTTTCCCTGCACCGGCAGCGGAAGGAGTCCGAGGAGCAGATGCTTGCCCGCAATCGGAGCGAGCTTGAAGATACGGAGGCGGAACTCGCCCGGGTGAAAGAGCAGGGCGATGAGGCTGTCGCGCAGATTCAGGAGAAGGAAGCGGAGATTTCCGGTCTTCAGGCGGGAATCGCCGGGGCCGGAGAGCGGATCGCGGCACTCACCGAAGAGCTGAATGCCTGTGCCGCCGAGAAAGAGCGCACAGGCGCAGGCCACCGGGAATTTTTTGCGAAGCGGGAGGAAATCTCCGACCGCAGGGCGGAGCTGGACCGGGAGCTGGTGCGCTTAAAGAGCCAGCACGAGAAGCTGGAGGAAAAGATAGATACCCTCACGCAGAACCTGTGGGCCGACTACGAGCTGACGCCCCACCAGGTGCTGCCGATGCGAAACCCCGAATATACCCAGGCCGCACCTCTGCGCAAGGAGATCGGTTCTTTAAAGAGCAAAATCCGCGAGCTGGGGCATGTGAATGTGAACGCCATCGACCAGTACAAAGAGGTGTCGGAGCGCTACGAGCTCTACCACACCCAGCATGAGGACCTGGTGAGCGCGAAAAAGAACCTGGAGGGCATCATCGCGGAGCTGGAGGACGGCATGCGGCGGCAGTTCGCGGAAAAGATGGTGGACATCCGCCGGGAGTTCGACCTGATCTTCAAGGAACTGTTCGGCGGCGGCACCGGCACCATCGAGATCGACACGGAATCCGACATTCTGGAGACGGACATCTCTATCATCGCGCAGCCGCCCGGCAAGAAGCTGCAGAACATGATGCAGCTCTCCGGCGGAGAAAAGGCGCTCACCGCCATCGCGCTGCTGTTCGCGTTCCAGAGCCTGAAACCGTCGCCCTTCTGCCTCCTGGACGAGATCGAGGCGGCGCTGGACGGGTCCAACGTGGTGCGGTTTTCCGAGTATCTGCACAAGCTGACGGAGCACACGCAGTTTATTGTGATTACGCACCGGAGAGGCACCATGGCGGGGTGCGACCGGCTGTACGGGATCACCATGCAGGAGAAGGGTGTGTCGGCGCTGGTGTCGGTGAATTTGATCGAGGGTGATTTGGATAAGTAAAGGAGATTGCTATGGCCGAGAAGGAGAAGAAGGGTTTTTTCCGGAAGCTGGTGGACGGGCTTTCGAAGACTCGAAACGCCATTGTGAAGGGCGTGGATTCGATTTTTAACGGGTTCTCCAGTATTGACGATGATTTTTATGATGAGCTGGAGGAGACGCTGATCATGGGGGATCTGGGCGTGCGGACGACTGAGGAGATTCTGGACAGTCTGCGCGAGAAGGTGAAGGAGCAGCATATTAAGGATCCGAAGGAGTGCCGGGAACTGCTCATCGAGAGCATCCGGGAGCAGATGACCACGGATGAGCACGCCTATGATTTCGAGAATGAGAAGTCGGTGGTGCTGTTTATCGGCGTGAACGGCGTCGGCAAGACGACTACCATCGGCAAGCTGGCGGCGCTGTTTAAGGGCGAGGGCAAGCGCGTGATGATGGCCGCGGCCGACACCTTCCGGGCGGCGGCGACGGAGCAACTGCGGGAGTGGTCGAACCGGGCCGGCGTGGAGATCGTGGCGCAGCACGAGGGCGCGGATCCCGGCGCGGTGGTGTTCGATGCCATCCAGGCCGCGAAGGCCAGGAATGTGGATATGCTGCTGGTGGATACGGCCGGGCGGCTGCACAATAAGAAGAACCTGATGGATGAGCTTAAGAAGATTGACCGCATCATCGCCCGGGAGTACCCGGAGGCGCACCGGGAGACGCTGATTGTGCTGGATGCGACCACCGGGCAGAACGCGCTGATCCAGGCGAAGCAGTTTATGGAGGTGGCGGATATCAGCGGTATCGTGCTGTCGAAGATGGACGGCACAGCGAAGGGCGGTATCGTGGTGGCGATTCAGTCGGAGCTGAAGGTACCGGTTAAGTATATCACGGTGGGTGAGAAGATTGATGATCTGCAGAGGTTCGATGCGGAGGAATTCGTAGAGGCTTTGTTTGAAAAATGATCGCGAAACTCTAAGGTTTGTCTTTGGAGTGACGCCGGAATCGCAGTAGATTTGCTTGCAAAACGGGAGTTTTGGGATTGAAAAATGATTGGCGGAAGTGACGCCGGAATCGCAGTAGATTTGCTTGCAAAACGGACGATTTTCGGGATTTTTTGACTGGTTTACGTTTTCTCCGATTTCGCAAACTCGCCCTTCGGGCTCAAACAGTGCGAAATCGGGGGTGAAGGCTGTGGTCAAAAAATCTCCGAAAATCGTGCCATGTTTTGCTGCGCGAAATCTACTGCGCTTCCGGCTGTGTGTCGAAAGGCGTTATGTGTCAGAAGTTTACGGTTTCGATATTTTTCAAACTGAGGGGAGCGGGCAGGCGGTGATGACGGAATTATTACGTGTCGGTTGTTTACGGTTTTTGTATTTTTTAAACGGTTGAGTGTGGGTATGTGTGGAGCGGTATGATTTTGATTCAAAAATATCGAAAATTGTTGGGTTATGTTTTGAATCGATTGAATCATGTCTTTCAAAGTTATATCTAAAGAAAGAGGCTGTGGCTGGTATGGAAGATAAGAGAGAGAATATGGTTAAGGTTATGGATGAGGAGGATACGCAGGCTGCTTTCCGGGCGGCGGATGAGATGATGTCGCTGGCGAAGCTGGATGAGGCGGCGGAGATTGTGAGCCGGGTGGTGCAGGAGACGAAGCTGATTTATTCGGATTCGCTGAGCCGCGAGACGGGGAATAAGGTGTACCTGAAGCCGGAGAATATGCAGCTGACCGGAGCTTATAAGCTGCGGGGTGCATATTATAAGATCAGTACCCTCAGCGAGGAAGAGCGTGAGAAGGGCCTGATTACGGCGTCCGCCGGGAACCATGCCCAGGGCGTGGCCTACGCGGCGAAGGCGTACGGTGTGAAGGCGACCATCGTGATGCCAACGGTGACGCCGCTCATGAAGGTGAACCGCACGAAGAGCTACGGCGCGGATGTGGTGCTGTACGGGGATGTGTACGATGAGGCCTGCGCGAAGGCTTACGAGCTGGCGGCGGAGCACGGCTATACGTTTATCCACCCGTTCGACGATCTGGACGTGGCGGCCGGGCAGGGCACCATCGCACTGGAGATCATCAAGGAGCTGCCGACGGTGGAGTATATTCTGGTGCCTATCGGCGGGGGCGGACTTGCCACCGGTGTGGCGACCTTCGCGAAGAAGCTGAACCCGAATATTCACGTGATCGGCGTGGAGCCTGCGGCGGCAAACTGCATGCAGGAGTCGCTTAAGGCCGGGCATGTGGTGACGCTGCCCAGCGCCCAGACCATCGCGGACGGCACGGCGGTGAAGACGCCGGGCAGCCATATCTTCCCGATGATTCAGAAGTATGTGGACGACATCATCACCGTGGAGGATGAGGAGCTGATCGCGGCATTCCTGGATATGGTGGAGAATCACAAGATGGTGGTAGAGAACTCCGGCCTGCTGACGGTGGCGGCGTTGAAGCATCTGGATGTGAAGGGCAAAAAGATCGTCTCTGTCTTAAGCGGCGGCAATATGGATATTATTACCATGTCGTCCATGTTGCAGCATGGGCTGATTCAGCGGGGACGCGTGTTTACCATCTCCGTGCTCCTGCCGGATAAGCCGGGCGAGCTGGTTCACGTGGCATCGGTGGTTGCGAAGCTGCAGGGTAACGTGGTGAAGATCGAGCATAACCAGTTTGTGGGCATCAACCGCAACGCGGCTGTGGAGCTGCAGCTTACCATGGAAGCTTTCGGGCATGAACACAAGAAGGAGATTATGGACGGGCTCCGCGCGGAAGGTTATGACCCGAAGGAGGTCATGCCGAGACTGTAATGAAAAGAAATTTGATTTTGTTTTTTGACTGCGGCGACACCATCATCGATGAGGCGACGCAGGTGCGGGATGCGCGGGGCATCGTCACGGAGGCCGTGCCGATCCAGGGCATGGACAGTGCCGTGAAGGCACTGCATGACAATGGTTTTCGCATGGCCCTGGTGGCGGATGGCGAGACGGAGTCCTTTGCGAATATTTTAAGGCTGACCGGGCTGGAAGATTGCTTTGAAGAGCGCGTGATCTCGGAAGAAGTGGGCGTGCAGAAGCCCGCGCAGATTATGTTTGAGACGGCGGTCCGCCGGATGGGTTTAAGCGAGGCGGACAGATCCAACATCCTTATGATCGGCAACAACCTGAAAAAGGATATCGCGGGGGCAAACCGGGCTGACATTGCTTCCGTGTGGATGGACTGGTCGCCGCGCTATTTCCATTCCTTTGAGGAGCCGGACTGGGAGCCGGATTTTACGGTGAATTCGGCGGATGAACTGGTTCGGCTGGTTTGGCAACTGGAAAAATGGGTCGTGACCAGACTGTTGAGGGCAAATCAAAAGTAAAAACAGGGTTGACATTTTTCCAGGCTTCGCCTATAATCTTTATAGATTCAGAAATGAATTTCGTGCGGCGGCACGTTAAAGCTGGGCTGTGCGTGGACAGGATAAAAACCGCGACAAATAGACGCTCGGTAGGGCGTTGGGCTTAGCATCTGGGATATAGATGTAGTCTGCATGGGGGACTTAAAATTCCCATGACAACAAGATACTCGGTAGGGTATTGGGGCTGACAGCCAGCATTGTAACACGCAAAACTAAAAATATTGCGGGCGGTTGCTACATCGCTCGCATTTTTTGTCGAAAAAGATACGGGATAATAGAATGGCTAAAATACAAGATAGGAATTAGATTGCAACAAACATTATTAATGCTGCAACAATATATAAGAGCGAATTGACGTATTACCGAAGAATATTTTAGAAATGCTGGATAGTCGAATGATAGCAGATCTTAAAAGCAGTCAGGAATCTTAAAATAAAAGTTCTTTAAGGGGGATTTATCGGAGAAAGCGATGCCCCCTTAACTTGACTATTCTCCAGAAAATATTATATTTGGCAAAACCAGTAAATGTTTGACATTTTTACAGAAATAGCAGGTAGATTTTAAGTGAGGTTTCGAAATATGGAAAGGTACTGGCAGCACATCGTAAATTCCACGGAGCGGAGAGTGGAGGATTTCCTGGCAGGGCAGGTGCGGGACACATCGCGACAGGATTTTGGTCGGCTGGAGAGCGAGATGATCGAGGGGAAGCCTACGGTTTACCTGCTCACGGACTGCCTTTGCCTTTATTTCTGTGAACAGAGCCGCTATTTCAAAAATCAGGAGCTGTTCTGTGCGGTTCAGAATGGCGTGAGCTTTGTGGAGCGCTGGCAGCGGGAGGACGGAAGCTTTGACTTTCCGTCCTGCAATTTTTACTCTGCGCCGGACACAGCCTTCTGCTTTCGCCGTCTCTATGGTGCCTGGGAGCTACTGAATCAATACGGAGAGACGGAAAATGAAAAAGAACTTCGGGAGAGATACCTCCGCCTGATGGTGAACTGTGCACCGATCCTGCTGCACGGCGGGTTTCACACGCCAAACCACAGATGGGCGGTGATGTCTGCGCTGCTGGTGCTGGCGGAACTGATGGAGTCGGAGGAGAATGAGGCACTGACGCCGAAACAGCTCCGCACCCGCGCCGCTCAGTATTTGAACGAGGGTATCGACTGCGACGAGGACGGCGAATATGCGGAGCGCTCCACCGGAAATTATAATGCCGTGGTGGACAAATGCCTGATGCAGGCTTTTGAAATCACCGGAAATGAGAGCTTTGCGGCCTGCGTGGAGAGAAATCTCTCGGCCATGCTGTATTATATAGATGGCGACGGCACGGTTTTTACTGAAAATTCAACAAGGCAGGATCGGGGACGGCGACTTTACCCGGACGGATATTTTTATCTGTACACCTGGATGGCGGAGAAAACCTGCTTGGATATTTTTGACGCGGCCGCGCACAAAATCATCCGGGATAATATGCAGCAGGGAGACCTTGCACCGGACTGCATGTACATTTTTATGACACACGACCGTATGCGGCGGCATCAGTTCCGGGGGTGCGGGTATCCGAAGGAATACCGCAAATTCTTCCGGGGCTCGGAAGTGCTGCGCGTACAAAAAGGGAACTTTGGGTACAGCGTTCGAAACCACAAGGCAAAATTCCTGTTTGTAAAATTTCGGTCGCTCTCCCTTTGGATGCGCATCGGGGAAGCTTACTGCGATATCCGAAACTTTATTCCGTCCCGGATGGAGATTGAGGATGGAGATAACCGGAGTAGAATCGGGGATGGAGATACTCTGGGGAGAATTTGGGATGGCGAATTTCAGAGAGAAATCGAAAACGTCAAACCCCGAATGAAAATCGGGAGTGGCGAATTTCAGAGAGAAATTGAAAACGGCGAACCCCGAATGAAAATCGGAAAAGGCCATGACATTTGTGAACTGGAAACGACGGCCGAAGGCTGGTACTACGCTCCGTTTGAGGAAAAACCGGATACCGCGGACTGGTGGAAGATGGATCACACAAAACGGAAAAGGATTATCACAAGCCGTCTGACCACGAAAGTCGCAATCAGGGAACTTTCGGACGGCCTTGAAATTACGGTAAAAACCGAGGGACTTTCCGGCCTGCCGCTGCGCGTGGAGATCGGCATTCCGGCGGGGTGCGTTCTGGAACATGACGCATTTCGGCAGACCGCGCAGGCAGGACAGAGCCTGATGTTAAAGCAGGGCACGCTGCGCATTGCGGACGGCAGGACGCGGGTGGAAATCGGCCCCGGATTTGGAGCGCATGCCTTTGGCGGGCATTATTCCGGGGAGGCGGGAAATCAGGATGGATTCAGCGTTTTCATGAATGACTATACACCGTGTGAGCGGACGCTGAGGATACGCCGGGTCTGATGACAGTGCGTCCGAATCTGTATTTTCGGGCGCACTGTGGCTGTCGTTTTTGTCCTTTCACTATGTTCATCTTATGTTTCTTCCGACGTGGCTGCGGACGAAAGGCTGCGGTTATAAAACGTCATGCGTTTTCTCCACGCGGCCACATGGAATCACGGAACATGTCAGGAAAATCTATACGGCAATCTCCGTCATAGATGCCAACCGGAACGACATCATCAAATGTATACACGCGCGGCAGCACATCCAGATCGGGATTTCGGAACAGATAAACCTCGATCGTCTCCTTTTCCGGATCAATCAGCCAGCACTCCCGCACCCCGGCTTCGCGGTATTTTCGAAGCTTTATGATTTTATCTTTCCGGCGGGTCGAGGGGGAGAGAATCTCCGCGACGAAATCCGGTGCGCCATAAATTTTCTTCTCCTGAGCTTTATCCCTGTCGCAGAGAATCGTCACATCAGGCTGCAGCATAGTCCAGATATCGCGGTCCAGCTGTATGTCCAGAGGTGCAGGGAAGACCATACATTTTCCTTTCCTGTTCCTAACATACAGAGTTAAAATCGTGGTCAGTTGTGCCAGGATCCACTGATGCTTTAATGAGGGTGCTGCCATCAGATAAAGTTCCCCGTCGATCAGCTCTGCGCGGATGTCATCCGGCAGAGTGTAATAATCTTCAATCGTATACTCTCCCTGCCTTTTTCCATGGCCATAGGCCACCTCAGCTTCCTTCAGGCGGCATGGCTCCGTATCCGCATAGTCAGGATAAACGATTCTGCTGGCTTGACTGACGCCGGAAACTTTCGAATCCTCTTTTGCTTCTGATAAATCTGAAGTCCCCTTTGTTTCGGGTAAATGATCATGAATGTCCATATGATAGTTGCTCCTTTTATGTTGCTTCCAAACTCATGAGTTCGGAAGCTTAGCGCCATGTTACCACGGTCGAAAGAAGTTTGTCAATCGCTTTATGAGATTTTATAAACATTTTATAGTAGTCACATGCGATGCAACATCCTCGCGCCGCAATATGAGATAGAGCGGGTTACATCGCATGTAACATGTTACATATAACAGACAGTAACAATCTGATTTACGGAAATAGAATGAATGCAACAATGTTGGAGGCAAACGTAATGACACCACGGATTCTCAAATTCCTGATTTTTGCCTCCTGGTGATTATAATTGTGTGGGTAAAAAACTTTTGAAAGTTATAACTTAGGGATTGACGAAAGTCTTTTGATATGTTAACTTTTTTTATAGACAACTTTTCGAAGCACGACTGTTCGACGAAATTAAAGAATACAGACAGAAGCAGGATGAAGCGAATTTTAAAAGAGTCCGACCATAAACGGGCTCTTTTCTTTCAAAGGAGCAGGTACTGAAAGAAGAACTTTTATTACAATGATCGGCAGCGGAATGGAGATTACTGTGAAAGAACGCAGAATTTTCATTGCTATTTGTGCCGCCAGCTAAAAAGGCGGCGGAATGGGGATTAATATGAAAACAGGATTTATCGGCGCAGGCCGTGTGGGATTTTCCCTCGGAAAATACCTGGTAAGCCACCGGGTGACGGTATCGGGTTATTATGACCACACTCCGGAACATGCGGCTCAGGCGGCAGAGTTCACCGGGACGAAAGCTTTTCGGACTCCGGGGGAGCTTACAGAAGACTGCGATCTGCTGTTTCTGACTACCCCCGACGGAGTAATCCGTGATGTGTGGGATGAGATTCGTGATGAGAGCGTTCGGAAAGCGAGCGCATATCAGGATGAATCCGCCGGACAGCCAGGCGCACATCGGGATGATATCGCCCTGAAGTCGGGGGTAATCCGGGATAATGTGAGTCAATGTATGCGTGAACTTTCTGAGCTGCCGCTTGCCGGAAAGATCATCTGCCACTGCAGCGGCTCTCTGACTTCGGAAATCTTTGAAGGGATCCGGGAGACCGGCGCCGTCGGCTGCTCTCTGCACCCGATGCTGGCCTTCTCCGACCGTTACGAATCGTACCGGCAGCTGGAGAACGCATTTTTTACAGTCGAAGGGGACGAGCGGGCAGTGGCACAGATGACGGAGCTTTTTGAATCGCTGGGGAACCGCGTCTGCCCGATCGAGGCGGACAAAAAAGCGCTGTACCACACGGCGGCGAGTGTGCTGTCGAATCAGGTGGTGGCCGTGCTGGACACGGGCTACCGTCTGCTCATGCAGTGCGGTTTTTCCGAGGAGGAAGCGAGGAGCGCCAGCGAACGCCTCGTGCGCGGCAATGTGGATCATGTCATCCGGGACGGATGTGTGCAGGCACTCACCGGGCCGATCGAGCGGGGAGATGCGGAAACGGTGCGGAAACATCTGGGCTGTCTGGAAGGGGAGGATCGCCGGATGTACCGGGTGCTGGGGCGAAAGCTGACAGAAGTTGCGCAGGCGAAGCATCCGGAGAAAGATTATGGGGAGATCGGGCAGATATTGCATGAAAATGTCACAGTCACATCCACTTCATGAGCAACACGGTGTGTTACTATTCATGGTCGCCTCTCCCCACATTCGCAAAAACTTCGACCAACACTTCATGAAACCGATAAATTTCGCGAAGTTTTTGCGAATGATTGGTAAGAGTTATTTGAACGCAACTGCTGCGAATGCCGAGGTTCGCTTTGCGAATTTCAGGAGCCAGACCATGAACAGGTGCGAATGTTACTATATACGGAAATAAGACATGGACAGAAAGAAGATTAAGGATTATATCAGCCAATACAACATGATCCGCCCCGGTGACACCGTTATCGCCGCTGTGTCCGGCGGTGCGGATTCGGTCGCTCTGCTTTTCATATTGTCCGAGCTGTCAGAAGAGATGGAATTTCGGCTTTTGGCGGTTCATGTGGAACACGGCATCCGGGGGGAGGAAAGCCTTGCGGACATGCGTTTTACGGAAGAACTGTGCGCGAAGCGGGGCGTACCGCTTCGGGTTTATCATGTGGACGCGCCGGCCTGTGCCAGAGAAAACGGGATGGGCCTGGAAGAGGCAGCACGTAAGCTGCGGTATGAAATGCTGGAAGAGGCAGCGCGGGAGTTACAGTTTGAAACGCGGGAAGAGGCGGCAGCTTTAAAAATTGCCCTTGCCCACCACCAGCAGGATCAGGCGGAAACCGTTCTGTTTCGCCTCGCGCGCGGCAGCGGCCTGAACGGCCTGGCAGGAATGCAGCCTGTAAGGCAGAGCAGCGCTTCCGAAATATTGTTCGGGTGGCGGAGTGACATTTCCGAAATACGGAGCGAACGGCAGAATGAGATTTCCCGGGTGCAGCCTGGACAGCAGAATGGAATTGCGGATAGACAGTCCGGAAAACGGGATTGGAGAAGCTGCACGTATATCCGCCCGCTGCTCGCCACCCCGCGCAGTGAGATCGAAGAATATCTGGCCTCGCGCGGTCAGGAATACAGGGTGGATTCCACCAATCTGGACGAAAACTACGCCAGAAACCGCATCCGCAGCCGCGTACTCCCGGAATTGTCCGCCGTAAACGCGCAGGCTGCAGCGCATATCGCGCAGGCGGCGGCGCAGGCGGCGGAGATCAGCGACTATATCGCCGGAGAGGCAGCGCGGGAACTGGAACGCATCGCAACGGTGGAAGAGAAACAAATATCCGTTGAGATCCCGGAATTGTCCGTCCTTCACCCTGCTCTTCAAAAGGAACTTCTGCGCCAGGCATTGATACTCGTCGCCGGTCATGAGAAAGACCTTACGGCGGGGCATGTAGCGCAGTTACTGGAATTGACGGAAAAGACATCGGGAAAAGAAATCTGCCTGCCTTATCAGGTAAAAGCTGTGAGAGCATTTGACCGGCTGGTGCTTTGCAGGCAACAGGAAGATGCGCAATCTGCCGCAAAGGATATAGAAAAAGCAGCAAGAGCAGCAGAAGCAACTGGAGCAGAAGCAGGCGTATTCGAAATCGGAGCAGAGCAGCTGAAAGACTTAAAAGAAACAGGAGAAACTTTAAAGATCACCCTGAGCCGGGCAGAGGAGGCGGAAATCAGAATCTGCGGGCGTTCATCGATTCCGTTGGAAGAAAAAGCAGGTGAAGGTGAAGAAGCATCCGCTCAAAAGTATTTTGACTTTGAGTGCTTAAAAGAAGGCTTTGCTATCCGCCATCGTCAGCCCGGCGATTTCTTCTTCATGAAAGACGGCCACCGTAAAAAGCTGAAACAGTATATGATTGACAAAAAAATCCCTGGCTCAGAGCGGCCAAATCTGTGGCTGCTTGCGCGTGGTTCGCAGGTGATGTGGCTGTTCGGCGGGAATGAAAATATATCTTTCCTTCAGGAGGGGCACATGGAAAAAGCGTTGGTGGCGGAGTACAAAGTTTATTAAACCCTGGATAAACTAAAAAAGCAGAACCACATCCATTTATCTGATTTGCAAGAAAAACTACGAAGCCCGGATGAAAAAAAGATTGCATTCTTCTCCGAGAACTGATATCATAGCCGGGTTATTAAGTTAGGTGAGTGAGGTGAAGCACGATGGATACCTTCTGCATAGAGCTGGCGGGAGTGCCGATAGAGATTAAAAGCAGATACAATTACTGCCGCTGGTTCTGCAGGAATTATCTGACCGATTCTCAGCCGTTGTTTGACGTTTATGCCGGAGATGACAGAATGGCGGAATTGAAGGAATACAGCCCGGACATGCGGGATGAATTCCTGGAGCGCGATGCCATTTACTCCGCTATAGCCTCGAAGCTTCCCTATTATAATCGCGTGACGCTGCATGGTGCCTGTATTTCGTATAAAGGGCAGGGCATCCTTTTTACGGCCGCCAGCGGCACGGGAAAATCCACGCACATCGGGCTGTGGAAGCGGTATCTCGGCGAAGATGTGGATATTGTCAACGGGGATAAGCCGATTTTTCAGGTGGAAGACAGAAACGGAGAAATCGGCATCACCGCCTGGGACACTCCCTGGTGCGGCAAGGAGGGCTGGAACCGCAAACACAGTGCGCCCATGCGCGCCATCTGTTTTATCCGGCGCACGGAGGACGGCGAAAACCATATCCGCAAGGTGGATCCGGACGAGTCCATTTCGCTGATGCTCCGCCAGATGTTCCATCCTTATGAGCCGGAAGCCACGGGGCTGATGCTGGAATTGTTTGATCAGATTATTGAGACATTGCCGATGTATCTGCTGGAGTGCGATATCTCCGAGGATGCTGTCAGGTGCAGCTTTGAAGCTCTGACAGGGGAGAAATATGTGAGCGGCGGGAGCTGGTATACACCGGAAGATATAAACACGCTGTGGCGGATGCCGGCAGAGATATGAACGGATGCCGGCGAAAACATAGACAGATGCCGGCGGAGTCATAAGCAGATGCCGGCGAAAACATAGACAGATGCCGGCAGAGACATGAACGAATGTCGGCAAAGACATAGACAGATGTCGACAGAGATATGAAACAGGCAAGGAGGACGCGCCATGAAAGTCAAGGAAGGTTTTGTGATCCGTAAAGTTGCGGGAAAGTATGTGGTTGTGGCTACCGGCCAGGCGAGCCGCGAGTTTCACGGGATGGTGAAGCTGAATGAGACGGGGAAGACCATCTGGGAAGGCCTTTCGGACGGCAAAACAGTGGATGAGATCGTGGATATTCTGGCCGAAAAATCCGGCGCAAAGACGGAGGACGACCGCGCCGTGATTTCCGCGGATGTGCAGTCCATGATCGGCGAGATGACGGACGCCGGATTTCTGGTTGACTGACGGAGGTTGGTGAATGGAGCGGGAACGCGAAAACGAACAGACCACGAAGCTGGATGAGCTGGAATCATCCGGCTTTATTGTGATACCCATTAAGGGTGTCAGTATGCAGCCGCTGCTTTACACTTACACCTCCCACGTCCTGATCCGTAAACCGGAGGGCAGGCCGAAGAAGAATGATGTGGTGCTGTATGTGCGCCCGGACGGCGTGCAGGTGCTCCACCGGGTGATGGGGTTTGACGGGGATGTCTGCCTGATTCGGGGCGACAACACCTTCGCGATAGAGCGTGTGCCGCTTTCCGCGGTGAAGGGCGTCATGGAGACGGTCTGGCGCGGAAAGGGCGGCAAACGGGGAGACAGGGAAATTCAGACAACGGATTTTGGCTATCGGCTGTATGTGTGGTTCTGGAACCTCATTTACCCGCTCCGTTACCTGAAACACCGGGCCAAGGGTGGAATCGTGCGGCTCGGCAAACTCCTGCTGGGGGATACCTCTCTGGCCTGGCTTATTAAGATGATACGCGGCAGCCTGGCCGGAATTGTGATGCTGACCCTTTGTACGGGGGCAGCGTCTTTCCTGTCGGTGATCCTTGCGCTGGTGATGCGCAACGCGATCGATTACGCGGTGGCCCTGAACAGGAACATGTTCCTTCGCTGGTGCGGCGTGTTTTTCGGCATTATCGTGGCCCAGCTTACCCTGCGGGCGATCATCCGACAGCAGGATGAGAATATCCGCGCATCGATTGAAAACAGATTAAAAGAGCATACCTACGGGAATATTCTCCGGAGCAGCTACAGCAGTCTCAAGGCGTTTCACACGGGTGAACTCCAGAATCGCATGACCAGCGACGTGAAGATTGTGGCGGACTACGCTACCGACCTGATTCCCGGCATCTTCTCCATGGCGGTACAGCTGGTTTGCGCCATGGTTGTTTTGATGTTTCTTGACTGGCGGTTCGGAAGCATTTTTCTGGTGGGCGGCTGCGCCATGTTCGGCGTGACATTCCTGTTCCGCCGCAGAATGAAGAGTCTGCATAAAAAGGTGCAGGAGACGGACGGAAAGCTGCGCTCCTGGCTCCAGGAATCGGTGGAGAGCATTCAGATCCTGAAGAGCTTTGAGGCGGAGGATATGGCGGCGGGCCGGACGGAGGAGAAGACTGCGGAACACAAGAGAGCCCGCATGAAGCGGAGAACCTTTTCCAATATCTGCAATATCGGTTTCGGAGCCGTCATGCAGGGCAGCTATCTTTTCGGCCTTGTGTGGTGCGGTTTCGGTATTTTGAACGGTACCCTGTCCTACGGCACGCTGACGGCTGTGCTGGAGCTGATCAGCCAGATCCGCAGCCCCTTTGCCAATATCTCCGGGTTTGTGCCCCAGTATTATTCCATGCTGGCCTCCGCGGAGCGGCTGATGGATCTGGAAAAACTGCCGAAAGACAGTGAGCCGAAAGAGCTGCCCGAGTTTACCGGACTGCACGCGGAAAATCTCACCTTCATCTACGATGACGGCGAGGAGGAAGTGATCAGCAACGCGTCGTTTGATATTGCGAAGGGCGAAATCGTGGCGTTTGCGGGGATCTCGGGCATCGGGAAGAGCACGCTGTTAAAGCTTCTGCTGGGAATCTATGTTCCGGTTTCCGGCAGGCTGTACGCGGACGGCGGCATTGAGATCGATTCCTCCACCCGCCGGTGGTTTTCCTATGTTCCCCAAGGCAACATGCTCATGTCCGGGAGCATCTATGAAGCCGTGGACTTCCTGCACGCCGCTCCCTATACGAAGCAGCAGAAGCTGAAAATAGAACAGGCCTGCAGGGTCGCCTGTGCGGACGAGTTTATCCGCAACCTGCCTCGCGGCTACGATACCGTCCTGGGCGAAAAGGGTGCCGGCCTCTCCGAAGGGCAGATGCAGCGGATCGCCATAGCCAGGGCCGTGTACAGAAACGCGCCGGTGCTCCTGCTGGATGAAGCCACCTCTGCGCTGGATGAAGACACGGAGCACAGGCTGCTGAAGAATCTGAAAGAACTGGGAGACCAGACGGTGCTGATCGTGACGCACCGCCCGGCGGCGATGGATATCTGCAGCAAGCGGCTGATTTTTGAAAATTCAAGGATAAGAACGGAGAAACTGTGACCGCGAAGAAAGTTTACAGAATTTTTAGAAAAAGTTTATTAGCACTCAACAAAACTTAGAGACAGCCGGTTTTCACCCTGTTTCACAGGGTATATTTTAGGGGTAAAAAGGCCGATTTTCCGGGGTTTTGAGGGTATTTGACTTTCACAGAGTTTCATGGAGAGATAATAATTTGCGATACAAATTGCGATACAAAGGAAGCTCCGAAAGGCACCGATACACGGGGCCTGCTCCCGAAAGAAGACAGCCGGGAGCAGGGACATACCCCGGCGGCAGAGTGGCGGATCGCCAGGAACGGAAGCGAGTCTCACGGGGTGTAGCTTTTGCCCAGGCGCAGTGGCACCGCTTAAAAAGATGCAGAGTGAAAGATTTTTAACTTGCATAACTTCCGGGCCTGTGGTATATTGTGGACAGAAGGAAAGCCAGAGACATACGGCCTACCCTCAAATAATAGCAAATAGCCCCTTACGAGGCCAGCCGTCACTATTTGCGGTAGTGGCGGCTACTTTTTGCCCTTGAACAGCTGATAACACAGGCTGACAAGGGCCACAATGAAAATTCCAGTCTGGACTAAATCCTGATATGTAATATCCATTGGCTTTCCCTCCTTTCCGTAGTCTGGAGGGTTAGCCCCTCCGAGAAATGGAGGGCAGGCCGCCTTATATGCTCTGACTTTCCGTGCGCGATACTATACCATGGATTTTTCAGAATCACAATACCAAAGTTGAAAATCTTTAACTCGTTTTTGCTTTATTGACAAAAGCCGCAACGGCGGCTATAATTGTATCCGTGGGGTATTCTCCGCCCCAACACAAAAAATATTTGCTGAAAAGCGGCCCTGTTCTGATTGGTCGAGAACAGGGCCGCTTTGCGTTACACGTCCATTATATTCTTGCCGTAATGGTCGGCGAAGATACTCTTGAAAAAGGGAACCTGCACCCAGATTCCCTTTTGTAGCGGCTACCCGGATTTGCACCGGGCCCTCCAAAGCCTGACGGCTTCGGCGTTCTCCTTTCTAAACTAATCCACCACCGCTAAAGACGGCTACCCGGATTTCAACCGGGACTTCACTTCTGCACTGCAGAAGTGTGTTCTCACTCTTAAACTACTCAGCCACCGCCTGTTACCGGGTATCTTAGCAGGTGTTTCGGATTTCCGCAAGTACTTTTTAGTTGTTGCTCGTGTCTCCCTGTGCTGTGGGCGGCGCGTTGTCTACTCCATGAGCGCTATACCCCAGCTGCAGAGCAGCGGATCGCCAGGAACGGGAGCAGCCGGTGCGGAGGTGTAGCTGTCCTCTTGTGAGCGCAAAGCCGCATCGGATTAAACAGTTTGGCTTTTCTGATAGCATCGGAAAGCGATAAAATCTGAAATGTCAGACAGCAATTTTGACATTTCAGCATCACTGAAAAATGCAGAATCGGTCGAGCCGTCTGTCCGCGTTGACACAATTTTATGGGGACAGCCGCTCTCTATTTTTTGCCTTATGCTTTTGCTTTCCGGGTTATCAGCGATAGACACATAATCATGTGCGGGGGTGGGTACGGAATAATCCTCATATCTGAATCCAAAAACAGTTAGCGCGGCGCTGATTTGTGCTTCTTTGCGTCCTTTGATATCGTTAATAAGCTGCAAATCTTTCAGTGCATCTAATTCGGCAGTCTGGTAAAAATCTTCATATGTTTTGCAATCCGTCATACCATTCCAGTATTCACGAATCCACCCGGTGAGGGATACAAGCCGGTCAATAATTGTCCCGGGGATGGGCGTTTCTCCTTTTTCATACCGTGCCACCATTTGTTTTTCCCGCCCTATTAATTCGGCAAATTCTCTTTGCTTCATGCACAGAACATCATTTCTGTATGATTTAATATGCTCTGCCGATAATTTCTGCTCTTTTGAAATTTCAGAATCTTGTCTTTTCATTTTATCCTCCTAAAATTATCAAACTATAAGTTAAAAATATTTAACTCAAATGATATTTTTTGCTATTATATTTCGCCTATCTGCGTGATATCCCTCAAAAACTATCAAAATATGAGTTAAAGATATTCAACTCAACTGATATTTGACGAATAAACTATCATGCATTATACTAAAACCAACACCAACAATCAAGTGATTGGAAAGGAAATTTTATGAAAAACAAAGAAATTCGTAAACAAATTGAACAGGCCGGGTTACGGTACTGGCAGGTGGCCGAGGCTATCGGCATTTATCCTTCTACTTTCTGTATATGGCTTCGTCAGGAACTCACAGGGAGCCGTCTAGAGCGTGTGCAGAAAGCGATTGAGGAATTGACAGGGGGTGATGGAAGTGAACGTTCAGAAGCTTGAAAATCCTGCTCCCAAGCTGCTGAAACGACAGCAGGCAGAGGCGCGGTATAACATGAGCTGGAATACCCTGCTGAAAGCAGCGGGGGAAGCGGGAGCGCTTGTGCGCTATGGCCGGTCAGTGTTCTTCAATGCAACGATCATGGACAGGTACTTTGACAGCCTGTCAGGAACAGATTAAACGGGAGTGCGCTGTAGAGCTACACCCCGGGGTTATTGAGAGCAGCGCGGCGCTGCCGTTCTGCGGAAAGGAAAATCTTATGAAGGAGATTACAAATCAGGATCAGGAAAACCTTATGCTGGGAATCAGCGAAGTGGAGTGCGGGATTGATCACGCTTCCGACCTTGCGCTGTGCCTGTCTATCGCGGCAAACAGCGGAGAGATGGAACTGGGAGATCAGGGAGGGACGGCAATCTTAGGCGGCGCTTTACGCGTTCTGCATGAGTATCTGTCCTTCCTGTACGAGAAGCAGGAGGAAAGCTTTGACCGTATGCTTTCGGCAAATATGGAGAAAGCGGAGATGGAGCAGGACGCGGAAGAAGGGAGCTACGATGCTTGACTATTGGAGGAAGCCGGAATTGATGATGGAGCCTGCAAGGCTGTATATCGAAAAGTCCGGAATTAAATTCAATCAGCTGCGGCTGGCAAAGATATTCACCGGGCTTGATTTTTACAGGTATGAGATTCTGCGGATCATTCCAAAGGGAGACCGGTGCGCGGTTATCGTGCAGAGATGCGTGGAGCAGGACAACCCGCACTATTGTGTGCAGTACGGCGGCGGGGGGAAATATTTCAGTACCTGGCCGGAAGTGGTGCAGTATTACAAGCGGCGCTGGCATGACAACAAATTGGACGGGCTGGATGGCACAAATTCGGATTTTGACAGCGGCATGATGGCCCCGTATCTTTAAAGGCAAGGGGTGAAAGGCTTATGGAATTACAATATAACCGAAGTATCACGCTTTCGGTAGCAAACACAAAAAAATCAAAGTCATGGCAGCCATGGAAAACTACAGTCGGGGATTTGTACGAGAAATTACAGACACCTGTCCGCAGTACGGAAACGCAGACAGAATATCTGGCGCTAAGGAAGGCACAGCAGGATGACTTAAAGGATGTGGGAGGGTTTGTCGGCGGCACTCTTTCCGGGGGCAGGCGCAAGGCTGCTGCAGTAATGGGGCGTGATATCGTGACGCTGGATTTTGACACGATCCCGGCCTATGGCACCGATCAGATCATTCAGACGGTGGAGGGGATGCAGTGCGGCTACACCATATACTCTACTCGCAAGCATATGCCGACAGCGCCGAGGCTGCGTATTCTGTTCCCGCTTGATCGGACGGTAGGCCCTGATGAATACGAGTCAATCGCGCGGTATCTTGCGGCGCAGATCGGTATCCAGATGGCAGACAAGACCACGTTCGAGGCTTCAAGGCTGATGTACTGGCCGTCCTGTTGCGCCGATGGAGAATACGTCTTTCGATTCACTGACAAGCCATTTGTGGCCGCTGATGCCATTTTGGGAGCGTATACGGATTGGCATGATGTAAGCAGTTGGCCGCAGGTGCCGGGCGCGGTGTCTTATCAGCGGCTTGCGGCAAAGCAGGGCGATCCAGAGACAAAGCCCGGTGTCGTGGGCGATTTCTGCCGGTGCTATGATGTGCCTGCGGCGATGGACAAATTCCTGCCGGGGGTGTACGCGGTGTGTGACAATGACCCGAACCGGTATACCTATCTTGGCGGATCGACCGCAGGCGGCGCAGTCATCTATGAGGATGGGAAGTTCCTTTACTCGCATCATGCGACCGATCCGTGCTCCGGACGGCTGGTAAATGCTTTTGATCTGGTGCGCCTGCACAAGTTCGGGGATCAGGACGATGATGCAGAGCCGAACACCCCTGTAAACCGCCTGCCTTCCTACAACGCTATGTGTGCGTTGGCAGTGCAGGATACCGCCGTGGCAGGGCTGATTGCACAGGAGCAGCAGAAGCGTTTTACAGAAGATTTACAGGGTTTGTCAGTGGCACCGATTGTAGACAATGACCCGAACTGGATCATGAATGCCGGCATTACGCTGAATACCGAGGGCAAGCCGTTTCCAGAAATGGATAACATAATAAAAATTCTGGAAAATGATCCACTTCTCAAAGGACGGATAAAACATAACGAGTTTGCAGACCGGACGGAGGTACACGACAAGCTCCCGTGGGACGCTAAAGGAAAAAGCAATCAAATGGAAGAATGCCGCCGATGGACGGACGCTGACCAAAACGGGCTGTATTGGTATCTGGAAACTGTCTACCGTATCAAAAAAAGACCGAGCATTGATGCGGCATTTTCTGTTTATGCTTCACAAAATAGATACAACCCGTTGAAAGATTATTTGAATGGCCTTACATGGGATGGAACACCACGGCTGGATACCCTCTTCATTGACTACATGGGAGCGGAGGATAATAGCTACACTCGATGTGTGACCAGAAAGATCATGGTGGCTGCGGTGGCGCGGGCCATGAACCCCGGATGCAAATTTGATAATATGCTGGTACTCTGCGGTACACCTGGCCTTGGGAAAAGCTCCATTCTGGATAAACTGTCCCTTGGGTATTTTAACGATTCCATCCTGACATTTGAGGGCAAAGATGCGGCGGAGCTGATTCAGGGCGTGTGGATTGTAGAGATTGCAGAATTAGAGGCTATGAAAAAGGCCGATAGTTCACGCGTGAAGCAGTTCCTTTCACAGCGCGTTGACCGGTTTCGGCCCGCGTATGGCAGGAACGTGAAGGAAGTGCCGCGAAGCTGTGTGTTTTTTGGCACGACAAATGATCCAGATTGCCTGAATGATATGACAGGAAATCGGCGTTTCTGGCCTGTGGACGTAGATACGAAAGCTATCACAAAGGAAGTGTGGAAAGACCTGACCGAGGAGGAGGTTGCACAAATCTGGGCGGAAGCAAAGGTGCGCTGGATGTGCGGTGAGCGGCTTTATCTGACAAAGGAAGAGGAGGAAGAAGCGGCAATAAGGCAGGAAGCACACCGGGATGTTTCACCAATGGAAGGGCTGATTCTGGAGTTTGTGGAACGTGAAGTGCCGGAGGGCTGGGAAGGGTGGGAGCTTGCGAACCGGATCAGTTTCTGGCACGGCGTAACCGGACAGGAAGTGAAGACCGTACCACGGACAAGGATATGCGCGGCAGAGGTGTGGCAGGAGCTTTACGGCGGTGACCGGAAAAACATGAGTCGTAATCCAGAATATCACAGGATAAGGCAAATTTTAAGAAAGTTATTGTCGAAAAAAGGTTGGACGGAAACCAAAACCACTGTGATGTGCGGAAAAGAGTACGGCCCACAGAGAGCGTTCGTAAGACGTAACGAGTTACAAGAATATGAGAAACTTTAGAAAAACAGGGAGTTTAGAGAGTTTGTAACAGAAAAACGGTAAAACTGAAAACTTTTTGAAAATAGAGAAATCAGGCAGTACTTGCCAAAACAGCTTGTATGCGACAGCCTGTTTTCTGTTTTGGGAAAAAGGCAATTTGCCAAAACAGAAAAACAGACTAAAACAAGCGGCTGTTTTGGCAAAAACCCCCGATTTTCCCACTTTTTCCCGCCGTTTTTACTTACTAAAACAAAAAAACAAGAAATATATAAGAGAGATAAAATTAGGGAGAACAGAGGGGATTTTCCCGCCTGTGCGCCTATGCGCATACGCGTATAAGAGAACACTGTTTTTTTGTTTTGGCTGTTTTACCTGAATGAAATGAGACGGTGGCGAGCGCGGGGTGAAAGCGGATGGAAAACGGCTCGATGTGTAAGCAATGAACTCCATTATGCGCGACCGCGCGAAGAGTTTAATTTCTTTGACTACGGAAGGAGGCAGGGCGGCATGACTATGAAAGAACTGTCGGAGGTTCGGCGGCTGGATCGTGAGATTGAGAAGGACAGGCAACGGCTGGAAGAATTGGAAGTGGAGGCGGCTGCTCCCGGCCTGTTCCAACGATACAGGAACAGTACAGCGGATGCAGGTTCGGAGGAACAGGCAAAGCAGATGGCGGCGCTACGGTGCGCGATCATGGAGAAGCAGGTACGGCGGGTGCAGGAGCAGCGGCGGCTGATGCAGATTGCGGCGGGAATGAGGGACAGCTACACCCGGCAGTTATTCACGCTGCGCTTCGTGGACGGGAAGAGCTGGGAAGAGATTGCTTTGCTTTTGGACGGGACACCCGAAGCTGTGAAGAAATTTTTCTTCCGGTATGTGAAGGCCCACCCGGATTCTATCCAGAAATAAAAAAGGACTCCCGGCAAAGAGTCCTTTGAGGCGAAGATGCAGGAAGTTTGAGCGGTTCCTGGCGGCGTTTCTTTTACGTTATTTTCCCATATTTTACTGCACCTGTCAAGGTGCACGAACAGGAAGAGCAAAAGGAGGAGCGCCGATCATGGAGTTTGAAATAAGCAATGAGCAGCTTGCCCGCCGGGTACAGGCCGGGGCCGATACGTCAGAGAACATGCTGCAGCTGTGGGAGCAGTGCCGGGGATTTGTCGCAAAAATCGCCCGGAAGTATCAGGGGGCAGCAGAGATGGATGATCTCATGCAGGAGGGTTATCTGGCCCTGTGTGATGCCGTGAACGGCTACGATCAGGAGCAGGGAATGTCATTCTTAAACTATGCGGCATTCTACATAAAGCGGCGGATGGCGCGGTGCTGTCAGGATTCAGCCTCTCTGCACATTCCTCTGGGAGTGCGTGACCGGCTGTGGAAATACAAAAAGCTTGTTGGTGAGTTCCGGCAGGAGTACGGCAGGGACGCAACGGACAGGGAACTGTGCGCCCTCATGGCGATTGACCGGGAGCAGCTGCAGAGCATTCGGAGGATGGAACACGCGGAGAAGATCGACAGTCTGGACAGGCAGCTGGACGCGGCCGATGGGCTTTCTGTAGGCGGCACGGTGCCGGATGCCGTGGACGTTGAGGAAGAAGTGTTAAAGGCAGTACAGCAGGAGGAGCTGGAAGCGGTGCTGTGGCCCTTGGTCGATACGTTGGACGCGGAGCAGGCCGAGGTGATCCGGGCAAAGTATCAGGACGGCATGACGTGGGCGGAGATCGCGGAACGCACAGGGATAAGCCCCTCACTGGCGGCAGCCCGTGCGCGGAAGGGCCTGTGGAATTTACGGAAGCCTCGCTCGGCGAAAGTCCTGCTCCCATTCTTAGACGAATACATTTCCACCCGTGCATACAGCGGCAACGGCGTTCAGGCGTTCAGCCGAACATGGACATCCAGCACGGAACGGGTGGCAATCGAGCTGGCGGAGATCGGGGAACGGGGGAGAGCTACACCCGGCAGAGATGAAGAATAGCAGCGATTATTTATCAGGAGGAAGGAGGCAGCCATGGCAAAGCGAACGCCAATAAAAGCGATCCGGGCGAAGTGTCTGGAATGCTGTAACGATCAGGTTGCAGAGGTGCGGATGTGTCCATGCGCGGATTGCGCGCTGTGGGCGTACAGGATGGGCCACAGGCCAAAGGATGGGGAAATTATCGACTGTGAAGTGACAAACCGAAAAACCCCCACGTAGCTCACGATTTTTGAGCAAAGAAACGAAAATATGCCGCCGCAGGATGCTTCCCACGGCGGCAGGATGGAGCAGGAGCGCAAAGAGGATCACTTTTCTTTATCTGCGTTCTGCGGCGGCTGTACGTTGTAGATGCCCCAGCCGTCATCATCAAACCGGCTCCATACGTTTTCTTCAATGCCCGGCCTTTTTGGCGCGGTTCCGTCAGAGTCTTTTGTCTGTTGCAGGCCCTCGCCCGGTGTGGGATTGCCTGCGGATGCTTTTCTGCTCCCTGCATGATTCTTTGACATGTGATCTACCTCCTAAAGTGTGTGAGTCTGCTCCTATGGGAGCAGAATTGCAGGAATGCCCCAAATGAAGCCCAGAGCAGCCCATTTTCGCGTTGCACGACATTCCATGAGGAACGATAGCTTGAAAGGGCAAAGCGGCAAATCAGGGCAAATGAGCGCCTATTCGTCAGATTCCTCGTTGCCCTCCCGGATGGCCTTTAAATACCTCTGGTACTCTTCCGGGGACATGCCGCTGCCCAGGCCGGTGTTGAACTGTGCCGCGAATTGCTTTCGCTGTTCCGGGGTGAGCTTGCCGAGGGTATCTTCGAGTTTGACTTCTTTGTGCTTCCTTTTTCTCTTCTTGGATTCATCCTTGCGTTTCTGTGCTTCCGATTGTTTCCGGAACTTTTCTACATCCGATTTGTACGGATATGGATTTAGACCGCTGTCATCCAGTATAAACCCGCCGTCTTTCGTTGCTGGCATGGTAACCACCTCCTTGTGTTTTGTGATGTGCTTCATGCTAAATGGAGCAGTATTCTATTCCATGCAGGTATTAGTAGACTCCCCTAAGTCACGGTCAATTTTCTCTTCTATGGCCGCAACAATAAAAGGGGTGAGTTTCATACCCAATGATTCGGCGGCGCGCCGGTATTCATCTTTTTTACCTTTTGGCACGCGGAATTTGATTTCATCGAGTTTATCTTTCATGTATTGCATGGTATAAGCCTTGCTTTTCTCGTTGTACTGGCTCAATGGTATTCCTCCTTTCTGGCAAATTTGCGCTGTATAGTGTGGATATCATTATAACATAGGGGACTATGTGCAGTTTGCACAAAATTAGCGCCCTAAGTTTGTGCAGTATTTCATGAAATTTCACTTGCAATCCATAGGGGACTATGGTATTATATGAACTGTCAAGAGGAACAGAACACGAACGACCGGGAAAAGCCGAAAGCGCCCACAAACTGAAAACCATATACCTGTGAACCGGCAACGGAGCGCGGCAATAGTCAGGAAGATGATTTCAGGGTCGTAGGAAGGACAGGGACATGAAATACAATCTTAGCAAGATCATGAAGAGAGCATGGAAGAACTACAGAGAGAACACCGGGCTTTCGTTCGGTGAGTGCCTGCACAGAGCATGGCTTTCCGCAAAGGCCGAGGGCGTGAATGAGAAGCGGATCGCGGACGCGAAAGCGGCGGCGGGGGTCACCGAGGAAACCCGCACATGGAGCGACTGGAAGAAGATCGGCTTCGAGGTTATCCACGGAAGCAAGGCCCTGTTCGGGGCAACGCTGATCTGGGGAAGCAAGGGGGACGGCGCGGAATACAAAGCACGTTTCTTCGGGGCTTCGCAGGTTCAGGCTATCGCATAAAAAAATGCCACTGTCAGAGCGGCAACTCCGGCAATGGCGGGCAACCCGACAACAAGCGAATAAAAATTGAGGGGTTGGCAGGAAGTATAACACACCTGCTCCCCTCTGTCAAAAAGGAGATTTACCATGAAAGAGAACACGATTCAGGAGCAGTCAAACAGCAGAGCGATCGGGGATGCCAGCGTTCTGGCATATGACATGGAGTGCGCGACAGACCTTGCGCTGTGCCTGTCCATGGCCGCCGGTACGGGGAACGTAGGGGAGGAGCAGATGTGCAACGCACTGTATGCGCTGCATAACCACCTCACCGATCTGTGTGATCGGCAGCGCACTCTGCTGCAGGAGGCGCTTTCCACGAACGGAAAGCGCACCACGGAAAAGGCTGCATAGAACAGGAGGTGGAGCAGATGATGAAGAAAAATGAGCATCTGGAAGCTCTGATCCGCGCTTTCGCGGACAGGAAACTTGACCTTGAAAACTCGATTGACGTTCAGGAGATGGCCTCCCGCACGGTTACGGCAGATCGGCTTGGGTATGCAAGCAGGGACACCCGCGAAGACATCTTAGAGGAACTGTCGCATTTCCAGTATTGGGCGGAAAGAGCCGGTTTTTATGCCGGATATGCGGCGGCGCTGGAATTGACAGGCGCACGGAACTGATCACAGCCGGGGAGCAGTAGACAACGGCTGCTCCCAGATTCAGCCAAACAGAGCGGAAAGGGAAAAGATTATGGCAGAGAAGAGGAAAGACAGCAAAGGCCGTATATTGAGAAGCGGCGAATTTCAGCTTTGCCGGGATGATCGGTATGCTTACGAATACCGCGACATAGACGGCAAGCGCAAGAGAGTGTATGCGGTTACGCTGCAGGAGCTACGCGAAAAAGAGAAGAAAATCCAGCGGGATTTGCAGGATGGCATTAACACGAAAGGCGGGGAGATCACGCTGAATGAGATGTTTCAGGCCTGCATGGCGCTTAAGTGCAATTTAAAGGACAGCACCCGGCACAACTACCTGATCATGTGGGAGAACCGGGTTGAAAATTCCGATATCGGAAAGATGAAGATTTGCCAGCTTAGGCAGATGCACATAGCGACATTCTGCACCGACCTGATTAACGAGGGGCTTGCAGACAGCACCGTGAAGCTGCTCCACTTCCTGATTTCAAACACACTGGAAGTGGCAGTGGAAAACGACCTGATCCGCAAAAATCCGGCAAAGAATGCCAGGACGAAAGGCGGCACAAAGAAAGAGAAAGTTGCCCTCACCCGGAAACAGCAGTCTGATCTCATGGAGTTTCTGGAAGAGGAAGACAATATCTATGCGATTCACCGCCCTATGATTCAGCTTGCTTTGGCAACGGGACTAAGGGTGGGAGAGCTGACCGGGCTTCGATGGAGTGATGTAGACTACAAAGAGAAGGTGCTGCATATCCGGCAACAGCTGGTATACAAGAATCTGGACGGGAAAGGCTGCACCTTCCATATTCGGGAATTGAAGACGGATGCAGGACGGCGGGATATCCCCCTCACTGATTCTGTACGTGAGAGTCTTAGACAGCAGCGCGAATACAGCCAGATGTTAGGCCGGGACGCTGAAAAGATGATCGTAGACGGGGTGAGCGATTTTGTATTCACGAATAAAAACGGAAAGCCATACGCCACGAACGCGATCAATGCGTTTCTCGATAATATCGTGAATGATTTCAATAAGGCCGCATGGAGAGCTGGACGCGAAGCAGATTCGCTCCCGCATATATCGGCGCACATTTTACGGCACACAGCCTGTACGAGGTTTGCAGAATCCGGGCTTGATCCGAAAGTGTTGCAGTATATCATGGGACACGCTGACATTGGGGTGACGATGAATATCTACACGCACCTCGACATGGAAGACATAAAGGAAAAAGTAAACGCTTCACAGAGAAAGGCAGGGTAAATCAAAAGGGCAGCTGCAGGGCATCAAAACCGGGCAGTTGCCCTCTGTTTTTATCGAAATTTTGCCGAAAATGCGATACTTTTGCGATACAACCCCGCATTTTGAAAATCAAATCCCAAAAAAGCACCCGAAAAAATGGCAAAAGTGGGGGAAAATACCCAAATTGGCGTGCTTTAACCCCTGAAATGAGTTTATAATTTTTTTAGAAAAAATTTATTAGCACTCAACAAAACTGAGTGCTAATTATGGTTGACATTTCTTCCCCATGGTATTATAATGCCGTGCAGTTTTCGGGAACGGACACGGACAACCGGCGGAACAGGACAGAGAATTTTCTGCCGCCGGATGATAAAACAGTCGCGATTCCCAGAGTGAAAAAATAAAGCTTCTGTCTCAACAGAACCGGCGTAAGGTTTATGGAAAAGTCCGAATGAGACAGAAGCAAAAATGGAGGCGTTTTTATTATGGCGAAACATGGAAGTTTATCAATTAACAGTGAAAACATTTTCCCTATTATTAAAAAATGGCTGTATTCCGACCACGATATTTTCTACCGTGAGCTGGTGAGCAACGGCTGCGATGCCATCACAAAGCTGAAAAAGCTGGATGTGATGGGCGAGTACCAGATTCCGGACGGCGAGAAGCTGCAGATGCATGTGATCGTGAACCCGGAGGAGAAGACCATCAGGGTGACCGACAATGGCATCGGCATGACGGCGGACGAGGTGGACGAGTACATCAATCAGATCGCTTTTTCCGGCGCAGCGGCATTCCTGGACAAGTACAAGGATAAGACGAACGAAGATCAGATCATCGGTCATTTCGGCCTGGGCTTCTACTCGGCATTCATGGTGGCGGACAGAGTTACCATCGACACGCTTTCCTGGCAGGAGGGCGCGGCACCGGTTCACTGGGAGTGTGACGGCGCCACCGAGTTTGACATGGGCGAGGGCGACCGCACCGTGCGCGGCACCGAGATTACGCTGTACCTGAACGAGGACAGCTACGAGTTTGCCAACGAGTACCGGGCGAGAGAGGTGCTGGACAAGTACTGCTCCTTCATGCCTACCGAAATCTTCCTTGAAAAGGCAAACGCCGAGCCGGAGTACGAGACCATCCCGGAGAGCGAAGTGACCGAGGAGGACACGGTTGTCGAGATCATCGAGCCGGAGAAGAAGGAAGAGAAAGACGAAAAGAAGTCGAAGAAGATGCACGCGAAGGCTTCTTCGGAAGCGTCTGAGGATTCCGATGAGACCCCGGAAGCGGAAGTCGTGGAAGATACCGACAGCGATGAAGAGGATGTCGAAGATGAAGATTACGACTTCGACGAAGAGGAAGAGGATGCCGAAAAGAAGGACGAGCGCAAGGCGAAGATCGTAAAGCGTCCGAAGCCGATCAACGACACAACGCCGCTCTGGACGAAGCATCCGAACGACTGCACGGACGAGGAGTACCGCGAGTTCTACCGCAAGGTATTTAACGACTACAAGGAGCCGCTGTTCTGGATCCACCTGAACATGGACTATCCGTTCAACTTAAAGGGTATCCTGTACTTCCCGAAGATCAACATGGAGTACGAGTCCGCCGAGGGCGTGATCAAGCTCTACAACAATCAGGTCTTCATTGCGGACAATATTAAGGAAGTGATTCCGGAGTTCCTGATGCTTCTGAAAGGCGTCATCGACTGCCCGGATCTGCCGCTGAACGTATCCCGCAGCGCGTTGCAGAACGACGGTTTCGTGAAGAAGATTTCCGATTACATCACGAAGAAGGTCGCCGACAAGCTTACCGGCATGTGCAAGACGGATCGTGAGAATTATGAGAAATACTGGGATGACATCAGCCCGTTCATCAAGTACGGCTGCCTGAAGGATGAGAAGTTCTGCGAGAAGATGAGCGATTACAACCTCTTCAAGGACATCAACGGCAAGTACCTGACGCTGAAGGATTACCTCGCCGCGAATGATGCGGCAAAGAATGCCGAAAACGCGGCGGAAGGCGAAAACGGTGCTGCGGAGTCCGGCGAGGCTGCGGAGGTTGCAGGCGAGAGCGGTGCGGCAGATCAGGCGGCGGCCGGCAGCGAAGAGGGTGCGGAGCAGACAGCTGAGGTCGTGGATGAGAACGGCGAATCCGCAGAGAAGAAGGAAGAGGAGCCGAAGGAGCAGAAGGTCTTCTATGTGACGGATGAGGTGCTGCAGAGCCAGTACATCCGCATGTTTAAGGAAGCCGGCATGGACGCGGTGATCTTAAACCATTCGATCGACCAGCCGTTTATCTCCCAGCTGGAGCAGAAAAACGAGGGCGTGAAGTTCTTACGCATCGATGCGGATGTGTCCGAGACCCTGAAGGAGGAGGACGAAACGCAGGCCGCTTCTCTGGAAGAGATGAAGACAACCCTCACGGACATCTTCCGCAAGGCCGTGGG
Source organism: Lachnospiraceae bacterium (assembly GCA_021203205.1). GTDB lineage: Bacteria > Bacillota > Clostridia > Lachnospirales > Lachnospiraceae > SIG308. The sequence continues at coordinate 117,816 of JAJQBQ010000038.1, forward strand.
CAAAGAAAAGCTTGAGGTGAAGGTGGAAAACTTAAAGGATGAGAACACCTCCTCCATGCTCACCGTGTCCGAAGAAAGCCGCCGCATGCAGGATATGATGAAGATGTACGGCATGTACGGTATGGGCGACATGGGGTATCCGGTGGAGGAGACGCTGATCCTCAACGCGAAGCATCCGCTTGTGAAATATGTGCTGGAGCATAAGGACGGCGAGTACGCGGAAACCGTGTGCAGGCAGCTCTATGACCTGGCGCGCATCGCCAACCAGCCGCTGGGCGCGGAGGATATGGCTCAGTTCATCCGCCGCAGCAATGAGATTATGATGATTTTGGCGAAGTAAAAACAGGAAGGTACTGCTCGAATGACGAGCGGGAATGTAAAGTTTTTATGGATTTTTGACCGAAGTTTTGGCGGGTTCATGAGTTATGCTCATGAGGAAACCGGGAGAACAGAAATAACGGGAAAGAATCTGATATTAAGGTTTGTGGTGAAATAAAAAAGCCGTGCGAAAGATTACAGACTTTCGCACGGCTTTTTTGCTTTTTGGCGTATATTTCGGGACATTTTCGCGGCGGAAGAAAAATCCGACTGACTTGATAAAAACAGCTTATTTGCGCTTAAAACTGAGTGTCCGCGCCGCCGTAGACACGAATAGAATTGCCACCGCCATGACCCCTGCGATCGCTACCGTGTGGACGCCCTGTGACGCGAAGCCCTCCATATCGCCGCGCACGACATAGTTCATGGTGTAGTAGAGTGCCGCCCCCGGGAGCAGCGGGAAGATGGACACCACGAGGTAGGAGATGGCCGGGAAATGGCGGATGCGGGCCATCACTTCGGAGTACAGCGCGGCAAACAAGGTGCCTGCGAAACAGGCGGTGATGTCGTCGGTGCCGAGGTGCAGGCAAATCAGGTAGATCACCCAGGTAAACATGCCGCCCAGCACGCAGAACAGGCTGCCGAAGCCGTGCAGGTTAAAGAGAATCGTGAAACCGACGCAGCCCACAAAGCAGGCGGCTGCGGACAAAAGCAGCGCGGCGTTCGCGTCGACGCCGGCCGCAGGTGTGCCCCAGAAAGCGGAGGCAAGGTGAAACGCGGCACCTACGCCCAGAGCGATCGCCGCGGCGATCAGAAACACCTGCACGATGCGGTTGATGCCGGAGTTTGTGTCCCCGAAGATGATGTCCCGCATGGCGTTGGTGAAGAGAAGTCCCGGCACCAGAATCATGAGGGCGCCGATGATGACGGCATCCACATTATCTGCCAGCCCCGCGGCGTCCATCCCGTAGGCCGGAAGCGCCAGCAGAAAGGCCGCAATGATTGTGCGGAAAAATACATTTACGTGGAAGCGGTCCATCACCAGATTTACCAGCCCGGTCACCAGCCCGCACACGGCGGCGCACAGGCTGTCCGTCAGGGAGCCGCCGAACAACACGGCAAAGCCCAGCGCGCCCAGTGCGCTCCCGGCAAGCTGCATGGCCGGGGAGTAGGAAACGTGAACCCGCTCCGCTTCCGAAAGCCATTCGGCAGCCACGGCAGGCTCCGGGTGTTCCGCGCAGATGCGGCGGCTTAAGTTTGAGTAGCGCTCCACGCCGTCCAGGTCGTTGCCGTGGCTGGGGATGCGCCGCATTCGCGTGAGGGGCTTTCCGTTCTGCGCAATGATGCTTACGGTCAGGCAGTTCGGGATGGCAAAGGCCTCGGCGTCGATTCCGTAGCTCGCGAGCACGCGCTTTGCGCTCTCCTCGATGCGGAAGGTCTCCGCGCCGCACATGGCGAGGTGGTAGCCCAGATCTGTGGCCAGATCCAGCAGGGTATAGTAGTCCATTTCTTCAATCCTCATTTCACAGTGGAAATATGTTTTCGCCGCCCGGTATCGGAGTCCGAAACAGTTATAGGTCAGCAGGTGCGTATCTTATCACGGGAAATGAAGGAAGTAAACCTGAAAATAAATAAATGAAATGAAAAATCCGGTTGCAGAATCCCCCGCTTTTGTGTTACACTGTGCGCGCTTTTCCTCCTGATTTCGGAACCGGAACGTTCGAATGGTTGAAGATGAGTTTTCAACTGCAGAATCCCAAACAGGACGAAGGAGTTTCGGCCGGAAGTAAAGAGGGATGCACTGCAGATTCACGGAATCGTTGACAGTCATGTTATCGCTGGTGAATCAGATCTACATAGAACTACAAGGAGATTATCATGGGCGGAATTTTTGGAGTTGCTGCGAAGCGCAGCTGCACGATGGAACTGTTTTACGGAATTGATTATCACTCGCACCTTGGCACGCGCCGGGGCGGCATGGCGGTGTATGGGGAGCAGGGCTTCCAGAGGGCGATTCACAATATCGAGAATTCGCCGTTCCGCACGAAGTTCGAGAAGGATGCGGATGAGATGGAGGGCTGGCTCGGAATCGGCTGCATCTCCGACTATGAACCGCAGCCGCTGCTGGTGCAGTCCCATCTGGGCAGCTTCGCCATCACGACGGTCGGGAAGATCAATAACATGGGCGCGCTCTTAAAGGAAGTCTATGAGAACGGCAATACGCATTTTCAGGAGATGAGCAGCGGGCAGATCAACGCCACGGAGCTGGTGGCCTCGCTGATCTGCAAGAAAGAGACCATCACGGAGGGCATCCGCTACGTGCAGGAGATTGTGGACGGCTCCATGTCTGTGCTGCTGATGACGAAGGAGGGGCTTTACGCCGCCAGAGACCGGATGGGCCGCACGCCCCTGGTCATCGGAAAGAAGGCGGACGCCCACTGCGTTTCCTTCGAGAGTTTTGCTTACCTGAACCTTGGTTATGAGGATTATAAAGAACTGGGACCGGCGGAGATTGACTTTATCACGGCGGATTCCGTAGAGGTGCTGCAGCAGCCGGGCAAAGAGATGCGCATCTGCTCGTTCCTCTGGATTTATTACGGTTATCCGAACGCCACCTATGAGGGCGTGAATGTGGAGACCATGCGTTACCGCTGCGGCGCCGCGCTGGCGAAGCGCGACCGCGAGGGCGCGGACATTTCCCCGGATCTTGTCGCGGGAGTGCCGGATTCCGGAACCGCCCACGCGGTGGGCTACGCGAACGAGTCGGGCATTCCGTTCGCCAGACCTTTCATTAAATATACGCCGACCTGGCCCCGCTCCTTCATGCCGACAAAGCAGAGCCAGCGCAACCTGATCGCCCGCATGAAGCTGATTCCGGTGAAGGAACTGATCGAGGACAGGAAGCTGCTGCTGATCGACGACTCCATCGTGCGGGGAACCCAGCTGCGGGAGACGACGGAATTTCTGTACGACAGCGGCGCGAAGGAAGTTCACGTGCGCCCGGCCTGTCCGCCACTCCTGTTCGGCTGCAAATACTTAAACTTTTCCCGCTCCAAATCGGACATGGACCTGATCGCCCGCCGCGTCGTTCGCGACCGCGAGGGGGACGATGTCTCGCCGGAGGTGCTGGCCGACTATGCGGATCCCTGCAGCAAAAACTACGCGGAAATGCTTGAAGCCATCCGCAAACAGCAGAATTTTACCACGCTGCGCTACCACCGGCTCGACGACATGGAGGAATCCATCGGCATCAGCCCGTGCAAACTGTGCACTTATTGCTTTAGCGGGAGAGAGTGATCCTAAACTGCGCAATACATGATAGTAAGTTGAAAACATAGATTTCGTATTTAGACATGCAGATTTTGTCGTATTGTTCTGTGTTTTGCAAAATATATTGATGCCATAGATTGTCGGATGATGGTGTAAAGCAAACTGGGAAAGAAGAATTATGTCGAAAAAAGAAGCAAAAACCAACGCCATACGCATCCTGGAATCCATGAAGATCCCTTTTTCGCAATATACATACACCTGCGAAGAATTTGAGGATGCGCTTCAGGTCGCGGACATGCTGTCGCTTCCGTATGAGAAGGTATATAAAACCCTTGTCACGGAGGGAAAGAGCCGTAGCTATTATGTTTTTGTCATTCCGATTGCGGAGGAGCTGGATCTGAAAAAAGCCGCGAAATCGGTGGGCGAAAAGAGCGTGGAGATGATCCATGTGAAAGATCTTTTTGCGATTACCGGCTATATCCGCGGCGGCTGTACGGCTGTGGGGATGAAGAAGCAATATGTTACGCGGATCGATGTGTCGGCAAAAGACATGCCTTCCATGATTGTCAGCGGAGGCAGGCTGGGGTTGCAGATCGAGCTCGCGCCGGAGGATCTCAGACGAGCGGTAAGGGCAGAGTATGCGGAGCTTCTCCGGTAAGTATTTCCGGCAGAACCGTGAAAACAGAGGGTTCCGCTTCGTATGATTTTCCACGTGCGAAGCATTCCGTGAATCAATTTGTGAAAGCTGCATTACTTTTAAGATGTGATATATGTTTTGCCCCGGGATGTTGTGCAGACCGGAACAGGCCGGGGACATCAGCAAGTTATTTATGTGTATAAAAGAGGCTTACCGGCGGGGGTTCTTTCCCGATTTCGGGTACAACTTTTCCGGAAAAATGTTTCTTCCTGTAAAAGACATTTTCTGTGAAAAAGTGTACCCAAAGTCGTGAAGGCCCCTCTATCGGTAAGCCTCAAAAATTTTCGCAACCTCATGATCCCAGGCATGCTCAAACGACTTATCCAGCGTGAAAATATTCAGGGAAAGTCCGCTTCGAACAGAGGAACGGCTCTGCTCATACAGGATTGTGAAGGAGAGAGAGTTTACATTTTCCGCGGTGATGTCATCCGAAAAACTGACGTCCGACATAAGTCTGCGAACTTCCTCCGGCGGAAGGAGAAAGGTAAGCTGCATTTTTAGCGGCAGCCGCTTTCCCTTCACAAACTGGAAGCAGAAGGTTTTTAGCCTGTCCCAGCGGACAAATTCCTCCGCGGATTTCATCTCTTCCATTTCTTCCGCCGAATAGAAGTCGCGCCGAAATGCTCCGTCAAAGCGCATCGTGCAGAACGTGGTGATGAGCACTTCGCGGATCAGGTAGCGGTCGAACACATCTTTTGAGAGCAGATGCGACATCAGCTGTTTGGTATCGGTTAATTCCAGTGAAATCATGTAAAATCTCTCCGCTTTTCACAAATTTCTAATGCAATCGGTTCACACTGAAAAATCACACAGACATCAGAAACACCATTCGTTATTCGTTTTCAGATACAGAAAGAAATCCGGCTTGTGTCTGGCTCCGCGGTAAAGCCGTGGGAAATCAGTCTTCCACCGTCTCCATAACCCCGATCCCGTAGGTGATCTGCATCAGCACCGGGTCAAACTGTGTCGGCGCGAGCTGGATCAGCTTCGTGTCGTCCTCGATGACCGCCATGCCCATGCTCCAGCCGGCCTGGTGGATGCGGCTGTCGTAGGAGACCAGCATGTTCACCTGTTCCCAGGGGCCTTCGCCCAGGTTGTAGTTCACCAGGAATTTGCCCGGGTCACGCAGGCCAAGCCAGCCGCCGTCGCGCTTGCCGCTTAAGATGATGGTGCCGTTCGGGCCGCCGTTTTTCGTCCAGACACAGTAAGGCATGCTGCCGACATACTGGCCGTCGGCCGTCTCCGGTCTGGTTCCGTACAGGGCCGGATCGCCGAAATTCAGGCCGTCGTCGGAAATCTTGAAATAAACGCTCTGATCCGGGGTGTTTACGATCTCGTAGCACATGAAATATTTCCCGTTCGGGAGCTTTGCCACGATCGCCATGCCGGGGCGGTGAATGCCGTCCGGAATGGCCACCACCAGGTGCGATTCGCCCCAGGTTTTGCCGCCGTCCGGGGAGGAGATGACCGCAAGACACTGGTTTAACAGATGATCCGTGTGCGGCTTCTCATCGGTATACACGACGGTCAGGTCGCCGTAGGCGTTTAAGTAGAGGAACGGCTCCCACACCGGCCCAAGGCAATCCCAGTTGTATTCCTTGGGAGCGCCGCCGTAGGCGAAGGAAGAACGGTATTCCCAGGTCTTCCCGTGGTCGCGGCTGATGTAAAGCTGCAATTCGGTGCCGACAAATTCCGGTGCGGTATCGTGCAGGTAGGGTTCCAGAGATACTGCGTTGGCGGCAAACAGAATCGTCCCCGCCGGGAGGTCGCCGCAGGGCTGCGGCAGCTCGAAGAGAACCGGCTGAAAGCGCAGGCCCCAGCCGCGCACCGTATCTTCCACATCCCCGGCGTGCTCCCAGGTCTTACCGCCGTCCGTGCTCTTAAAGATCGGCATGATCGGCGGCTCAATATCCAGCGCGTACTCAAAGGTTGCGAGCAGCGTGCCGTTTTCCTCACCGGCGTGGTGCAGCTCGATCACACGCGGATAGCTGACACCGTTTCCCGGTTTAATTTCATCCCTGCGCGGCGAAAAAACAACGCCGTTAAAGTCCTTTGTTAATTTTAATGACATGACAGGTACCCTTTCATAACTCATAAAAGTTGTCCGAACCAGGTGGCAGGACAGACCGCTTAAAATGCAAATCCGATAAGTGAGGATTGCGCCTTAAAAACAGCCGCTCGTATTATAATGGAAAGAAGAGGAGATTACCAGCACTTTTTCATGAAAATGCGGTCGAAGTTTTTGTTAGCACTCAATTGAAATGAGTGCTAAAAAGTGCTTGACATATCACATAAAAAGTGCTATACCAGACGCGTCGAGAGACAAAAGGGGAACCGCACAAATATGTGTACTTTAGAAAATTATGACACCCCGGAGCGCGAAGCGAGAAAACAGTGGTGTCACAGGTTCTCCCTGACCATAAGTTTTCAAAAGGAGGATTGCCATGAACATTAACAAATTTACCCAGAAGTCCCTGGAAGCCGTTCAGGGGTGTGAAAAGATTGCCAGTGACTACGGCAATCAGGAGATTACACAGGAGCATTTCCTGTTGAGCCTTCTTCAGGTGGACGACAGCCTGATCTTAAAACTGGTCGAAAAGATGGAGATCGACACGGATCATTTTACGAGACGCGTTGAGCAGGGCATTGAGAAGCTGCCGAAGGTGCGGGGCGGGGAGCTGCGCATCGGGCAGGCCTTAAATAATGTGCTGATTTACGCCGAGGATGAGGCGAAGGCCATGGGCGACGAGTACGTGTCCGTCGAGCACCTGTTTCTGGCCATGATCAAATACGCTGCCGGAGAGACGAAGGCAATTTTTAAGGAATACGGGATCACGAGGGAGCGCTTTTTGCAGGCGCTGCAGGCCGTGCGCGGCAACCAGCGGGTGACCAGCGACAACCCGGAGGCCACTTACGATACGCTTGCGAAGTATGCGACGGATCTGGTGACGCGGGCGAAGGAACAGAAGCTTGACCCGGTCATCGGCAGGGACGCGGAGTGCCGCAACGTTATCCGCATCCTTTCCAGAAAGACGAAAAACAATCCGGTGCTCATCGGCGAACCGGGTGTCGGCAAGACGGCCGTGGTGGAAGGCCTGGCCCAGAGGATCGTAAACGGCGATGTGCCGGAGAGTCTGAAGGATAAGAAGATTTTTTCCCTGGATATGGGTGCGCTGATCGCCGGCGCGAAGTACCGGGGCGAGTTCGAGGAGCGGTTAAAGGCCGTTCTGGAGGAAGTGAAGAAGAGCGACGGGCAGATCATCCTGTTCATCGATGAGCTGCACACCATTGTGGGCGCGGGCAAGACGGAGGGCTCGATGGACGCGGGGAATATGTTAAAGCCCATGCTGGCAAGGGGGGAGCTTCACTGCATCGGCGCCACCACGTTGGATGAATACCGCAAATATATCGAAAAGGATTCGGCACTGGAGCGCCGTTTCCAGCCGGTCATGGTGGATGAGCCCACCGTGGAGGATACCATTTCCATCCTTCGTGGCTTAAAGGAGCGCTACGAAGTGTTCCACGGCGTGAAGATCACAGACAGTGCGCTGGTATCCGCAGCGACACTTTCGAACCGCTATATTTCCGACCGTTTCCTGCCGGATAAGGCCATCGACCTGGTGGATGAGGCCTGTGCGCTGATCCGCACGGAGATGGATTCCATGCCCACCGAGCTGGATGAGCTGCGCCGCAGGGTGATGCAGCTGGAGATCGAGGAGGCCGCATTAAAGAAGGAAGACGACCGCTTAAGCAAAGATCGCCTGGAGGCCCTGTCCCGGGAGCTGGCGGAGCAGCGCGACGAGTATAACCAGAAAAAGGCCCAGTGGGAAAATGAAAAGAATTCCGTGGGCCGCTTAAAGGAGCTGCGGGAGCAGATCGAGGAAATCCGCCGCCAGATTCAGGCGGCCGAACAGGCTTACGACCTGAACAAGGCTGCGGAGCTGCAGTACGGTAAACTTCCGGCCCTGGAAAAACAGCTGGCTCAGGAAGAAGAAGCGGTGAAGAAGAAAGATATGTCGCTGGTGCACGAGAGCGTGACGGACGAGGAGATCTCCCGCATCGTCTCCCGCTGGACCGGCATCCCGGTGGCGAAGCTGAACGAATCCGAGCGGGCGAAGACGCTGCATCTGGCGGATGAGCTGCATAAGCGGGTGGTGGGTCAGGATAACGCCGTGGAGCTGGTGTCTGAGGCCATCCTCCGCTCGAAGGCGGGCATCAAGGATCCGTCGAAGCCCATCGGTTCCTTCCTGTTCCTTGGCCCCACCGGCGTCGGCAAGACGGAGCTGGCGAAGGCGCTGGCCCGGAACCTGTTCGACGACGAGCAGAACATGGTTCGCATCGATATGTCGGAGTATATGGAGAAACATTCCGTGTCCCGTCTCATCGGGGCGCCTCCGGGATATGTGGGCTACGATGAGGGCGGCCAGCTGACCGAGGCCGTACGCCGCAAACCCTACTCTGTGGTGCTGTTCGACGAGGTGGAGAAGGCGCATCCGGACGTGTTCAACGTTCTGCTGCAGGTGCTGGACGACGGCCGCATCACCGACTCCCAGGGCCGCACGGTGGATTTCAAAAACACCATCCTCATCATGACCTCCAACATCGGTTCGAGCTATCTGCTGGAGGGCATCTCCGCGGACGGCAGCATCCTGCCGCAGGCGGAAGATATGGTGATGCAGGATCTGCGCAGTCAGTTCCGCCCGGAATTCTTAAATCGTCTGGACGAGATCATCATGTTCAAACCGCTGACGAAGGATAACATCACCTCCATCATCGACCTGATGGTGGCGGACGTGAACCGCCGTCTGACGGAGCGGGAGCTTTCCATTGTTCTCACGGATCGCGCGAAGACCTTTATTGCAGACAACGGCTATGAGCCCACCTACGGCGCAAGGCCGCTGAAGCGCTATTTGCAGAAGCATGTGGAGACACTGGCGGCGAGACTCATCCTCTCGAACTGTGTCGGCGCGGGCAGCACCATCCTCATAGACGAGGAGAACGGGGAGCTTGTGGCGCGGGCACAGGAGGTATTAGACAAGACAGAATAGCTTAAGTGTTATACGAGATATCGACCTTAAAAATGACGCATGCGGAATGCGGAAGGAAACCCCTGAGACTTTAAGAATCTGTGCGCACGAAGGAGAACGCCTCCGGCAGCAGTTCCGCCAGCGTATAAATCTTATAGTCCGATTCGCTCTTCGCCAGGATAACTTTAAAATCCGGCGGGGCGAACTCGGACAGCACCTGACGGCAGGCCCCGCAGGGAGCGCAGTAGTCGAGAGGCGCCTGGCCCTCCGGTCCGCCGACGATGGCGATGGCTGAAAAAACCGAAAAGCCTTCGGATAACGCTTTAAATACGGCAGTGCGCTCCGCGCACATGGAGGAGCCATAGGCCTTGTTTTCAATATTGCAGCCGGTGATAATCACAGTTGTGTTGGAAACAGCTGCCGCAGTCAGAGCATCTGCGGGATCAGACGTCGCAGTCAGAACATCCGCATAAACAGATGCTGCAGTCAAAGACTTTTCAGCAGAGTGCACACTGTCAGGAGATGTGATTGCAGCGGCTGATTCCGGCCTGCGGCAGAGAAGCGCGGCTCCGACCGTAAAATGAGAGTAAGGCGTATAGGCAGCCGCTCTGGCTGTTTCGGCGCTTTGAATGAGTTGAAAAATATCCCTGTGAAGATCCATAAGAAACACCTCCATATAGAATGCTGTGCGTAGCTGCTCCCAGGCTGTCCGAAAACTCATTTTTAAGTTTCTTCGGACACAATATGTAGTCTTTCGGACTCATCAGTGACACAACATGTTGTCGAATTACAGAAATTGTTTTGAGTTTTCGGACAGCCCCCTTCTGTAAGACAGGAAGCTCCTTGCTGAGCAATGAGGATTCGTCACTTTGCGATGTATTTTCCGACGCAGAGTTCTTTCCTTACAGAGGCCGGGCGCGAATCGTAACATGAGTTTACCAGAATCCGGTAATTTTGTAAATGAATCGTTTAAATTTGCAAAAACTTCGTGAAATCTTTGTTTTCTATGAAGTTTTGGACGAAGTTTTTGCGCGTGCCGAAGTTCGCTTCGCGAACTTCAGGAGGCAGACCGTGAATCAGTAACAAAAAAATTCCCCCCTTCATGTATGAAAGGGGGTTAACCGGTCAATACTGGAAACGGTACATCATGAAACGGAGTTATTCGTTCCATACGGAGAACAGTACGTGAAACGGAGGTATGATTATGAGCCTGACGGAGGAAGAATTGGAGGCAAAATTGGAAAAGGACAGAAAAAAAGTAAGAAACTGGCAGAATCTGCCGGAAAAAGAACGCCTGAAATATGAAATCGCGGAGGAACTTGGCCTGCTCGAGCGAGTGGAGGAAGCCGGATGGCGCGGTTTGTCCGCACAGGAAACCGGACGCATCGGCGGACTTATGACGAAGCGGAGAAGGATGATGGAATCGTGAAAACTTCGGATCCTGACTTTCGTCCCCTGTATTAAATGTGTTGTGATGCAAATTTGCGAAAAATTCGCAAATTTGGTAAAAAAGCTTGAAGTTTTGCGCAAAGGGTGCTATAGTTTCCCGTCGTCAGAAGGAAATGCTTTTGGGAATGAAAAACAGAATTTGAAGATTCCTGTAACGAGGTACTTATGAAGCTGATTTTTATCCGGCACGCCGAGCCGGACTACGCAATTGATTCACTCACCGAGAAGGGCTGGCGGGAGGCAAAGCTGCTGGCGAAGCGCATGAGCAAGGTAGAAATGGATGCAATTTATGTCTCGCCCCTCGGGCGCGCGCAGGATACCTGCAACGAAACCCTGAAGCTCACCGGTCAGACCGCGGAGACCATGGACTGGCTGCAGGAGTTTTATGTGCCGGTGACGGATCCCTGGCGCGGGCAGAATCATCACCCGTGGGATTACTATCCGGCAAACTGGACAAAGTGCCCGGAACTTTACGATAAAGATGGCTGGGTGGACAGCCCCATTATGTCCACCGGGCCGGTCAGAGAGCGTTTCGACGCGGTGGTGCAGGGGCTTGACGGGGTGCTTGCTTCCCACGGCTACGAGCGCTGCAACAGCTACTATAAGGTGACAAAGGCAAATGAGGACACGCTTGTGTTCTTTTGTCATTTTGGCGTGACCTGTGTGATGCTCTCCCATCTGTGCGGCGTATCCGCGCCGGTATTGTGGCAGCAGTTTTTTCTGGCGCCGTCCTCGGTGACGGTGGCCTGCACGGAGGAACGCCTGCGGGGTGAGGCATGTTTTCGCGTGAAACAGTTCGGCGACATCTCTCACCTTTACATAGAAAGCGAGCCGCCGTCGGATTCCGGGTTTTTCATGGAGACCTGGCACGAAGGCGGGAAGTAGCATGAGATGATTTTAAGATTGTAAATTTAAACAGAACAGAATCATGGTTTGACACGGAGTCATCAGACGAAATCAGTGCGAAGCGTTAGCCTCAGGGAGCGAAAGCCTGCTTTCAGATTCATGGATTTGGAACCGGCAAATCATGATTTTAGATATAGCTTTAAGAAAGAAGGTAGAATTTTCATGACAAAGATTGATATTATTTCGGGATTTTTAGGCGCCGGGAAGACGACACTGATCCGAAAGCTGCTGGGCGAGGCTTTGAGCGGCGAGAAGTGCATGCTGATTGAGAACGAGTTCGGCGAGATCGCCGTGGACGGCGGTTTCTTAAAGGATACCGGCGTGCAGATCACGGAGATGAGCCAGGGCTGCATCTGCTGCTCTCTGGTAGGCGACTTTGAGACTTCCTTAAAGGAAGCGATCGCTGCCTACAACCCGGAGCGCATCCTCATCGAGCCGAGCGGTGTCGGCAAGCTGTCCGATGTTATCCGCGCGGTGAAGACTGTGGAGTCGGAGGATGTGGTCTTAAACAGCGCTTCCGTGGTTGTGGATGCCATGAAGGTGAAGATGTACACGAAGAATTTTGGCGAGTTCTATAACAACCAGATCGCCAGCGCCGGCACCATCATTTTAAGCAGAACCGGCAAGATGTCGGAAGAGCGCGTGGCCGCGGTCATCGACCTCATCCGTGCCATCAACGCGGAGGCGGCTATCATCGCTACTCCGTGGGAAAAGCTCTCGGGGGAGAAGATTCTCACCTCCATTGAGCAGGGCGAAACCTTAAGCAAATCCATGGAGGAAGAGCTGTTAAAGGAAGTGACGGAACATCATCACGAGGATGAGGATGACGATGAGTGCTGCTGTGGCCACCATCATCACCATGATGAGCACGGTCACCATCATGACGATGAGTGCTGCGAACATCACCACGACGACGAGGAACACGAGCATCACCATCATCACGGCGATGAGGAACACGAGCATCACCATCATCACGACGATGAGGAACACGAACATCATCATGACCACGATGAAGAGGAACATGAACATCATCATGATCATGACGACGAGGAGCACGAGCATCATCATCACGACGATGAGGAGCATGAGCATCATCACCATGATCATGAGGGACATGAACATCATCATCACCATCACCACCACGGCCACGATGCGGACGAAGTATTCGTGAGCTGGGGGCTGGAGACGGCGGCATCCTTCACGAAGGAAGAGATTCAGGAAAAGCTGAACGCCTTAAATGATGCGGACACCTATGGAATTATCCTCCGGGCGAAGGGGATGGTGGCCGGCAGCGAGGGCGCAGACTGGATTTACTTCGACTTTGTGCCGGAGGAGATGGAGATCCGCACCGGCGAACCGGAGATTATCGGCAAGATCTGTGTGATCGGTTCACAGATGAAGGAAGACGCGATTGCGGCGCTCTTTTCAAAATAATGCCGGGAGCAGCAGTTCTCTGATTCCTGAGGGGAAACGCTCCGCGTTTCCCGGACTCCGGGTTCCGGTGTCATTAAATATCATCCCCTGCACACTTTGGCGTGTCAGGGGATATCAGTATGAGGTGGTTTCATGACAGAGAAAATACCGGTATATTTTATCAACGGTTTTCTGGAAGCGGGAAAAACAAATTTTATCCAGTACACCATTGACCAGGATTATTTTAAGATCGACGGCCGCACCCTGCTGATCCTCTGCGAGGAGGGCGTGGAGGAGTACGAGGAAGCCATATTGAAGCGGAACAACACGGTCATGGAGACGTTCGATGACCAGAAGGACTTTACGGCGGAGGCTCTGGCGGTACTCACGGAAAAGTACGCGCCCGAGCGTGTCATCGTGGAGTTCAACGGCATGTGGAACCTGCGGGACGTGGTGTTTCCGTCAAACTGGGCGAGGGAGCAGCAGATCACCATCGTGGACGGCAGCACGTTTACGGCTTATTTTGCGAACATGCGCTCCATGTTTATGGACATGGCCCGCTACTCGGATCTGGTGCTGTTTAACCGGGTAAATCCGGCGGATGACCTGCTGACCTGGAAACGGGCGATCCTCACGGCGAACACCCGCGCGGAGGTAGTCTTCGAGGATGAAGAGGGACCGCTGGATGTGGTGGGAGATGAGGATCTCCCCTATGATGTGAACGCTCCGGTCATTGAGATCGGGGACGATGACTACGCTATCTGGTACGTGGATGCCATGCAGCAGGAACAGCGCTATGAGGGAAAGACCGTTTCATTTCTGGCTATGGTCTATCGTCCGAGGACCTTTATCGGCGACAAATTTGTTCCGGGGCGTTTTGTCATGACCTGCTGTGCGCAGGATGTGAGCTTCCTTGGTTATATGTGCAAATTTAAGGGTGCAAAAAAACTCCATACCAGAAACTGGGTGAGGGTGACTGCAAAGGTGCACTACGAGGATTCGAAGGATTATGACGGCCGCGGGCCGGTGCTTTACGCGGAGAAAATCGAGCCGGCTGCGAAGCCGAAGCAGGAAGTTATCGACATGAATCAGACGGCGTAGAAGGCGGCAGAATATGAACTGGTGGCATCATCTGAAGACAATCAATCATCACAAATGGCTAGTCATGAAGCACTGCTTTGCGATCGGTCTGTATCGGCAGGGGCTTCTGCATGACCTTTCCAAGTATTCGCCGGTCGAGTTTCTGCCCGGCGCGAAGTATTATCAGGGAGGAAAACGCAGTCCCAACAACGCGGAGCGCGAGGACAGAGGATACAGCCAGGCGTGGCTCCACCACAAGGGAAGAAATAAGCACCATATGGAATACTGGATTGATTACCAGCCGGGAAAGCACAGCGAAGTGCACAGTGCCGCTCCGTCTGCGGATTATACCGTCGGCGCGGACGGCTACCTCCTGCAGCCAAACGGTTACCCGGCGGACGGAGCCATGGTGGGGTGCAAAATGCCGGTGAAATATGTTCTCGAAATGTTTTGCGACCGTGTCGCAGCCTGTAAAAACTATAACGGCAGCGCCTATACGGATGCGGATGCGTACGAGTATTTTATGCGCGGCAAATCCCATTACATTATCCACCCGGAATCCGGCGCACTGCTGGAAAAACTTCTGCTGATGTTGAAGGAAAAAGGGGAGGAGGAGACGTTCCGGTATATTCGCGTGGAAATTCTGCATAAGAAGAAATGAGAGAAAGCGGAAACGGCAGGATTGATCGGGAAGAAGAAAAGACATAGAGAAAAAGTCCCCACAGAAATCGTCTGAATTCTGTGGGGGCTTATTTTTTGCGCAGGTACAGTTCTGTATGCGGTGTTATGGATTCCATAACTTAACAAGTTCTATATGCAATTCTGCATGCAGCTTATGTATGTACGTTTCCTTTATATGTACTTCTTCATCCTGTCCGTTGCGGCGGCCTCGTCGATCGTTGCCGTGATCACGATGTGGATGCCATTTGCTTCCGCAAAAATGCCGATCTCATCCACCAGCTTGTCGAAGCCGTCGATATCCCCGCCGGTGATGTCCAGAATGGCGTCGATATAGATGTCGGTAATATCGTGGTTGCTCGCATAGATCCCCGCGATAAAACCGTAGAGAGACTGCGAATCAAAAATAGAGTAGTTGTCAGTCGAAATAAGGCGGCACTGGTACGAAACGTCATAGCGAAGCTTGTCGGACTTTTCGATGCACACAACAGAACCGGTCGATGTCTTGACGGCCTCATTCACCATCTCGATCAGTTTCTTTGTCTTACCACTGCCGTTCAGCCCAAGAATCAGTTTAAGCATAGTTCTTCCTCCTGAATATAAAAATGTACGTACATACTCCGAACATCCGGTCGGATAATGCGAAGTACCGGAAACATGAACGATATATCTCCGAACGTCGTTTGATGGACTGTATTGTAACATGAACCCATGGGTGTGTCAATCGTTTTTAAAATGCGGCGCAGTGGGCTGTCGTTTTAAAATGCAGCGCAGTGGCCTGTCGTTTTAATCTGCGGCGCGGCTGCCATACGATTCGCGTTATTCGCGACCGTTTTTAAAAAGTCGGTGGACAATACCTATGGAATCATGTATAATAGGAACACTTTTAAAGGTGCCCGAACCTGCGGCGCGGCCCTGCGGTGGTTTCGCCGACATCAGGACGCGGAACTGTGAAACGGGTTCATTTTCGAATGATTCCCCAGAAGGCCGGGGGAAAGGGCAGCGAAAAAAGAAATTAATACAGAAGGGATGTGTTTTTATGCGTTACACCATAACGGGCAGAAATATTGATGTTACCGAGGGGTTAAAAACTGCCGTCTACGAGAAGGTCGGAAAGCTGGAGCGCTACTTTGCGGAGGACACCGAGGTTCACGTAACCTTAAGCGTCGAGAAGGACCGCCAGAAGATTGAGGTGACGATCCCGGTGAAGGGAAACGTGATCCGTGCGGAGCAGGTTTCGAGCGACATGTATGTGGCGATCGATCTCGTGGAGGAGATCATCGAGCGGCAGCTCAAGAAGTATAAGAATAAGATTGTCGACCGCAAGCAGTCGGGAGGCTTCACGGCGGAGTACATGGACAGAGACTTTGACGAGGTCGATGAGGTTAAGATCGTGCGCACGAAGCGTTTCGACATGAAGCCGATGGATCCGGAGGAGGCCTGCATCCAGATGGAACTTTTAGGGCACAGCTTCTACGTGTTCCGCAACGCGCAGACCGAGGAGATCAACGTGGTCTATAAGAGAAAAGGAAACACCTACGGGCTGATTGAGCCGGAATAAACTCATTTTGGAATTTCGGGAATCATCATATAAAATTTCATAGCGCAGATGAAAAAGGCCTGCCCCGTTTGCATGGGGCAGGCCTTTTTGCTTCTATCCTGTATCGGAAATCCTTAAAAATGGCAGCGGATTTCCGGATACACGGCGTTCGTTACATAATACGTACAAATGAAAAACAATAATATTCGTCGTCGGATATTGCATACCGTGACATCGCGCCGAAAGGTTTTCGATTCGATGCCCTGTTATGCTGCGCCGGCGTTTCTTTTTGACGCAACATCAGATATCGCGGCGAATCATGGTGTTCACAAGGGCGATCTGCTCATCGAAAGTTTTGATCAGCTCGCGAAGATGTTCTTTTCCGGAATCCGTGATGTGATAATAAACACGGGTCAGACGTACGCCAACCTTCCGCTCTTCATCCACAACATCTCCGTTTTCTGCCAGGCGATACAGGATCGGATACATGGAACCCTCAAGCAGCGAATATTCGCCGTTGCTTCTCTTCTTGATCTCCTGAACCATTTCATAGCCGTACATGTCCTGTTCGCACAGAAGGCTGAGCAGGATCATTTCAATCGCAGCCCTTTTTACATTTGCAGAAATCGTTTTCATAGTTCATACCTCACATAAATAAATTATTCCCGGTGGATGCTTAAAAGAACACAGACATGCACGGTAACTGCCATTCTTACGGGCAGAATCCGTATTCCCGTCAGCCACCGTATAAGTGGAATCATAAGGAAAACGGGATATGACAAAGCAATCATATAGTATCCCGGTGCTGATGTGAAAGAAACAACCGTCCGCCGTTTATATCAGAGCGGACATGTTTTGTCATCTCCTGTTATTCTATTCATAGTAAACAGAAAACCAAAATATGTCAAGAGCATTTTTTGTGAAAAAAATATGCCATACTGTGAACAAATGTTAATATTTTAATCAAAATGAAGAAATATTGCGGACGAATCATGTACGAACATCGGGGCAAATGAATATTCTCCGGCGAAAAATTATATACAAACTTTGGAAAATGTCGTATTTCCATCGGGTAAAATACGTGTTAAACAAAAGAGCAAAAATTAGAACATGTTCATTTGTGACAGGTTCTTAAAAAGGGGGACAGGATTCTATGAAGAACAAGGGGAACATGGAAACTACATATGGTTATATCCGCGTCAGCACCCAGGAGCAGAACATGGATCGTCAGCTGATTGCCATGGATGAGTATGGGGTCTCCCGGGAAAACATATTTTCTGATCATGGTTTCTCGGGAAAGGATTTTAACCGCCCTGCCTATCAGCAGATGCTTCGGAAGCTGAAAGCCAGGGATACGCTGGTGATCAAAAGTATCGACCGGCTGGGACGCAATTATGATGAGATCATCGACGAGTGGCGCATGATTACGCGGAAACTGGACGTAGATATCGTGGTGCTGGACATGCCTGTGCTGAACATGACGTCTCTCAAAGGGAAAAACGGCTCGGCAGGCGTGACGGCAAAGCTGATCAGCGCGATTTTTCTGGAAGTGCTGAGCTGTTTCGCGCAGCTGGAGCGCGAGAAGATACACCAGCGGCAGAAGGAGGGGATTGCCGCGGCGCAGGCGAAAGGGATCCGCTTTGGCCGGCCGCCGATGGAGCGCACACCGGAATTTTATATTCAGATGGGAAAATATCTGAACGGGGAGATTACGATCCGCGAGGGCGCGGATGCGCTGGGAATTTCCCACTCTACATTCCGAAGGTGGGTAAATGAGCAGGCGGGAATTGAGGTGGCGTGATAGTAATTGAGGGTTACTATTCACGGCCACCCCCGCACTCGCAAAAACTTCGACCGAAATTTCATGAAACCGATAAATTTCGCGAAGTTTTTGCGAGTGTGAGGGTGGTGACTGTTGCACAGTCATACTCTATGAGACAAGAATTCCACGTCAAGCTTGCTTGAACGGGGAATTCTTGTCTCATAGAGGACTTCCGTGAATAGTAACCATTGAGGCACAAATTAAAAAAAACGGTTCACAGATTTTGGTTCCTGTGTTAGAATAGACATTACAAATTTATCAGATAAGGAGAAGGTTACTATGGCAAACAGATTTATCCTCAACGAGACATCTTATCACGGCGCGGGTGCGATTCAGGAGATCGCGACGGAGGCGAAGGCGAGAGGCTTTTCGAAGGCTTTCGTGTGCTCTGACCCGGATCTGGTGAAGTTCGGCGTGACGAAGAAGGTGCTGGACGTGCTGGACGGCGCGGGGCTGGCATACGAGCTTTACTCGAACATCAAACCGAATCCGACCGTGGAAAATGTGCAGACGGGCGTGGAAGCGTTTAAGGTTTCCGGCGCGGACTACATCGTGGCGATCGGCGGCGGTTCCTCCATGGATACCGCGAAGGCCATCGGCATTATCATTAAGAATCCGGAGTTTGCGGATGTGGTAAGCCTCGAGGGCGTTGCAGACACGAAGAACAAGTGTGTGCCGATCATCGCAGTGCCGACGACGGCGGGTACGGCGGCAGAGGTGACCATCAACTACGTTATCACGGACGTGGAGAAGAGCCGCAAGATGGTGTGCGTTGACCCCCATGACATCCCGGTGGTGGCGATCATTGATCCGGAAATGATGTCCACCATGCCGAAGGGCCTCACGGCGGCGACGGGCATGGATGCCCTGACACACGCGATCGAGGGTTACATCACGGCGGGGGCCTGGGAACTGTCCGACATGTTCCACTTAAAGGCCATCGAGATCATCGCACGCTCGCTGCGCGGCGCGGTGGCGAACACGCCGGAGGGCAGAGAAGGCATGGCATTGGGCCAGTATGTGGCAGGCATGGGCTTCTCGAATGTGGGCCTTGGCCTTGTACACTCCATGGCGCATCCGCTGGGTGCTCTGTACGACACGCCTCACGGCATCGCGAACGCCATCATCCTGCCGACTGTGATGGAGTACAACGCTCCGGCTACCGGCGAGAAGTACCGCGACATCGCGAAGGCCATGGGTGTTCCGAACACCGAGACCATGACGCAGAAGGAGTACCGCGCAGCAGCCATTAAGGCAGTGAAGAAGCTGGCGGAGGATGTGGGCATCCCGAAGGATCTGAAGGAGATCGTGAAGGAGGAGGATATCCCGTTCCTGTCCCAGTCCGCTTATGACGACGCATGCCGTCCGGGCAACCCGCGGGAGACCAGCGTGGAGGAAATTTCGGCGCTGTATCATTCGCTGATCTAATACCGGATCTTCAGGGCTCGGAAGTTTACTTCCGAATTCATGAGGTCGGAGGTTGTTATTGTTCTTTTGACCATATCATAGTGATATAAAAAGTAAAAACGGAGGTGTCTGCCGTGCCGGGAGGCACCTCCTGAGTCTTTTTATGGCCACGAACGATTTTTGATACCTTAGTCATCATTGCATATGACACCTGGATTTTGAAAGTTGGAGTGAATGCCGATTTCACTTCGTGGTTTGCCGGGTGTCATATGAAAAACGGAGGAAAAGCCTATGTTCAATGCAGCTGAAGTTTCTGAGAAAATCAAATTTAAAATGCGCGCAGTCGCCGCCAGAAATACTGCAAACATCCCCTACACTGCCGTGGACGGACGCTTTGATGACCGCGGCGCAAATGATATCTGCTGGTGGACGAACGGCTTCTGGGGCGGCATGATGTGGCAGCTTTACCATGCGACGAAGGAACCGCTTTACCTGGAGATTGCGGAGCGCACCGAGGTAAAACTGGATGCGGCGTTGAACAGTGCGCAGGGCATGGACCACGACAGCGGCTTCCGGTGGATGCCTACCGCGGTGGCAAATTACCGCCTGAACGCGAACCTTCACGCCAAAAACCGTGCGCTGCTGGCGGCGACGAACCTGGCCGGGCGTTTTAACTCGGCGGGGCGGTTTATCCGCGCCTGGAATGACGGCGGAGACGGGAACAATGCCGGCTGGGCCATCATCGACTGCATGATGAATCTGCCGCTGTTGTACTGGGCCTGGGGCGAGACAAAGGATCCGCGGTTTTACCACATCGCCACCATGCACGCGGACACGGCCCGGAAGTATTTCATCCGCGCGGACGGCTCGGCCAAACATATCGTCACCTTTGACCCGAAGACCGGTGACTACCAGAAGTCTCTGGGCGGTCAGGGCTACCGGCACGGCTCCTCCTGGACCAGAGGGCAGGCCTGGGCGATCTACGGGTTTACGCTCTCGTACCTGTATACCGGGGAGGTGGAATATTTAAAGACGGCCATTGCCGTGGCGGATTATTTTGTTTCAAAAATACCTGTGAACGGCTATATCCCGGTGGATTTCCGCCAGCCGAAGGAGTACACCTGGGAAGACGACTCCGCGGCCGCCATCGCTGCCTGCGGGCTTCTGGAGCTGGCCGAAGCCGCGGAGGATGACCACTACAAGGCAGCTGCCATCCGCATGCTGGACGCGCTCTGCGAGGACGGCGCGAATTTGGATGAGGATACGGATCAGATTCTCGAGAGATGCTCCGCGGCATTTCATGAGGAGAGCCACGAATATCCGATCATTTACGGGGATTATTTCTTTATCGAGGCGATTTTCAAGCTGACGGGGGAGGAGTTTCCGATCTGGTATGTGGAGGAATGATTCTGTTACATAGTCCATTCGCAAAGACAACACAGCGATATCAGAATCAAAAATCGAAGTTCCTTGCAGGGATCAGAAGCTTGCTTCCAAATTCATGGATTTCGAAATCATGGTATCATGTCTTTTGTCCCAACATCACAACATAGGGACTTAAAAAGCGGCGGAGGCAGTGCTTTTCTGTGTGTAAATCTTATACAGAAACAGAGGAAATGGAAAAGAAGGAGACACGGATTTGTGCAGATGTGATGAGGTGGATATGGGAGAAAAATTTGAACCGAAGCAGTTGGACTTTATCTTAAGTCCATATACCGGCATGACCAGAGAAACCTGGATCGAGGCGGCGAAGTACATGCTGGAAGGAATATTTCGGCATATCCATTCCTTTTCCGATCCGGTGGTGGTAGCCCGTACGGAGACGGAGATCACCTATCCGCATAAAAATTCCAGTCCGGAGTTTCAGGATGCGGAGCGACGCGCGGAGATTTTTGAGGGGCTTACCAGGTCATTCTTCATCGCGGCGCCGATGATTCATATCGATCCGGAACTTAAAATCTGCGGATATTCCATAAGGGAATATTACAAATCGCATGTGCTGCGCGTCTGCACCAAGGGCGACCCGGTGGCCGTGGGAGATTATGAAGATCTGCAGGAGATGACGCACCATCAGGATCCGACCCGGGCGTTTCAGCAGACCGTGGAAACCTGCGCCCTCGTCATCTGCCTGTGGTGCTGCAAAGAGGAGATCTGGGATACCTACCGGAAGGAAGAAAAAGATACTATTGCAGCATTCTTAACCAGCTTTGCCCACGCGCCCACGGTGCCGCAGAACTGGCGGCTGTTTAACATGCTGGATATGGCATTCCTGAATATGGAGGGCTACCCGATCGACCGGGATGTCATGCGGGAGCACGCGCAGGAGATCCTCGCGTATTACTCCGGAGACGGCTGGTATCGGGACGGGCATTCTTTTGATTATTACTCCTGTTGGGCCTTCCAGTTTTACGCACCGCTGTGGAATGTGTGGTACGGCTACGAGCATGAGCCATATCTGGCGAAGCGGTTCGAGGAAAATTCCAACCGGCTGATGGAGACCTATGCGGACTTTTTCGATCGGGATGGGTACACGAATATGTGGGGCAGGAGCTGCATTTACCGGTGCGCTTCAGTGAGTGCGTTTGAGGGAAATCTGCTGTTAAATGATTCGATTCTG
This sequence comes from Lachnospiraceae bacterium, assembly GCA_021203205.1. Taxonomy (GTDB): domain Bacteria; phylum Bacillota; class Clostridia; order Lachnospirales; family Lachnospiraceae; genus SIG308. Next base: position 140,040 of record JAJQBQ010000038.1, read on the forward strand.
CTTCGGAGTTTCAATTCAAAATCTTCAGAGAATGTTTCGAAAGTAAGTGATTTTTTGAAAGACAGCGAGGAGAGACGTCTGAAAGAGGACGGGGAAGCGTGTTTAAAAGGCAGCAAGGAACTGGGATTCTCTCACACGGAAGCGGAAAAGTATCCGGGAAGAGAAGCCGCAGGACTTCGCCCGGGCCTCGCCCGCCGCATCGCGTCCGGCTCGCTGCTTCAGTTCTTCACCCGGGAAGACTTCCGGATGAACGGCGTGCCGACCATGGGATTTTACGGGCAGTTTTCCCCGCTGGTGCAGGGGTACTCGTGCGCGGAATCTGTCTTTTGGATGGGGAAAGCGTTCCTGTGTCTGCATTTTCCGGCAGATCACCCCTTCTGGACGGATACGGAGACGAACGGGACGTGGGAAATCTTTGATGAAATAAATCGTCTGGGCAAAGCATATGCTCCGGGTAATACACCGGTTTCGAAGTGGCTGATTCATTCGAACGGCGAGGGGCATGGGAATGTAGCAGATGGCCGATGCGACCTGAATGTGAAAGTAACAACTTTGGACGGCCCGGCCTTAAGCTTTTCCAACCATGCGGCGAACGGTTCCACGGTTCTACGTACCGGCAAAGTGGTGAAAAATGTCGGCGATCGCCATGGCATGTGGAATTATGGCAAATTGTGTTATCACACGAAGTATCCCTGGGAAGCGGGCGACTCCATGCAGTACACCTTAAAAGACATCCGCTCCGGCCATATCGAGCGCTGCAACGTCACCTTCTGGGCGGGAGAGCGGGACGGTGTTCTCTACCGCAGACAGTTTTTCGAGTACCGCTTAGACCGGGAGTGTCAGTGGATGCAGGCGGTAAACCTGGCTGACATTGCCGTGCCTTACGGCATCCTTCGAGCGGATAAATTGCGCCTGTACCGCTGGCCGGTGGAAGTCACGCTGGGGAGCTTTGGATTTCCGGACAACGGGACGGAGATCATATATAAGGAAGATTCAGCAGCCCGGCCGGACGATCAGGGGGGAAACGCTGCCAGACAGGCAAATCAGAAGGGAAATCTTTTTGAACCGGGAGAAAAGAATCCTGTCGGCGAGCAGGAGACGGAATCTTTAAAGGTGAAAAAAAGACTGTATGCGCGGGCCATCATTTTAAAAGGTACGGATGCCACCGGAAAGAAAAAACAGCTTGCCATGACCATATGGGACGGCTGGGATGAAATCTCCTGCGCCCGCAGCACGGGCACAAACCCGGATTCTGAGCATTCCATTGTCATTTATGCGAAAATGACCCGGGAAAAAATGTACGGCAATGAACCGCACTTTATGATTTCACAGGTCATCACGAGAGAAGACCATGAGAATTTCGCGGAAGAGGATTTATTTCCGATCGAAGATATTATTTATACGGATCCTGAGGGCACAGGAGGTTACGGCCCGGTAAAGTTAAAGTTAAAAAACGGCGAAGAAAAAATCATTGACTTTGATGGTATCGAAGGAAGAATTTTGCTTTGATTATGTTTTGCCGGCCCCAAATCCATGAATTGGGAGCAGACTTCCGACCCTTGAAGTTAACGACTTTTGCGCAGCTAAATATTGCTTAAGTTCCTCACGACGGGCCTCAAGTGCTTACGCGTTAACTTCGACTTTTGATCTGGTGTCATATTACGAAGAAATCCGGAAAGAAGAAGGTATATGTCATATAAAATCTTTACGCTCATGAATAAGAACACCCCCATATGCGACCTTGCATACAACACAGAAGGACACTTCTGCAGTGAGATCCGTCAGGTGTGGAATGCGGCGTATGCATCTCCGGCTATGATAGAGCGGGGGCGGGGACTGACAGAGGATGCATTCAACGCCTGGTGGCGCGGCCGTGCAATTCCTTTGACCAGGAAGGGAATGGAGTACGTACTGGATCGCCTGGCCATCAGCGATACTCGCATGTTGCTGGAGATGAATCATGGCCTGTCTCTTTCTGACCGCTATTGGTTGAATGACGGCAGCACAAACTGGTCGGATGTCAATTATTTCGGGAATGATTTCACGGATGATCTGGGAATGATCACGCTTCAGTCAGGAAATGCGCAGGAATATGGAAGGATGACATCCAGACCAGAGGATTTGCAGGAACAGGATAATACCGGGATGCGGGACAGTCAGCTGGCCATGTTGAATCCGAGTTCCTCCTTAAACGGTAACATGAAGAAAAAATGGGCTATTGATCCGGACGGAACCCGGGTGATGTACAAAAAGGCTTCAGGACTTTTCGGGCTGGATGTATATGGAGAATGTGTTGCAACTGCACTGTTTGAAAATCTTCTTGTGCCGGGCGATTATGTTCCGTATGAAGTTCGCAGTGACGCAGATGGCGTATACGCGGTATGCCCGAATATGCTTGGGGAAGATGAAGAACTGGTCACAGTGTATGACTTGCTTGTAAATGATTTCAGTTACGCCAAAAATCATTTTTCCCATATGTTAAAGGCGGTAAATGCAACTGGAGTTCCGGGGGCAGAAGGCTTCCTGAACCGTATGTTTCTATGCGATTTCCTCATTGCAAATTCAGACCGTCATTATCGAAACTTTGGTTTAATTCGAAATGTGGAAACTCTCGAATATACAAGAATGGCGCCTGTTTTTGACAGCGGAAACGCTCTCTGGGGGGATACGGTCACACTGAATCCGCAGAAAGCCCATGAGTATTATGCAAAACCGTTTGGAAATGCGTTCGGGGAGCCGGCGTTGGAACTGTTGGGAGAGTTAACGGATGTAAAATGCGTGGATTTGAATAAGATGAAGGATTTTTATCCTGTGGCAGAGAAAATCTTAAGGAACATTCCGGCACTGTCAGAAAATCGGGCGCAGGTCACGCTTGATGCGATCCGGCATCAGACAGAGATGATTTATAGTCGATCTTAAGGGTTTCAATAAGTCCCCCTGAGGCCATGATTCCATGTTGATTTCATGGATCAGGGAGGCCGGACATAAGATCAGGACAGATTTTTTTCAAACAAACCGCTTGAATAACGTCGCCAATGATGTTATGATAGCGGTTGTTTTTTATTTGGAAAAGGCGATGACGAATGCCAGAGTGAACGCTCTCCATTTCTTTCGAGAGTCATCGGCTTTAAAAAGACACCAACCCGTTATCAAAGGAGTATGAACTATGGGTATCTATACAAAACTGTTCGGCACGCGCAGCGAACGCGAGATCAAACGCATCCGCCCGCTGGTGAACAAAATCGTGGAGCTCCGCCCCACCATGATGGCCATGACGGACGACGAGATGCGCGCGAAGACGGAGGAGTTCAAGCGCCGTCTGGCCGAAGGCAAGGAGACGCTGGACGACATCCTCCCGGAGGCGTACGCGCTGGTGCGCGAGGCGGCGAGGCGTGTGCTGCACACGGAACACTACGAGGTGCAGCTCATCGGCGGCATCATCCTCCACCAGGGGCGCATCGCCGAGATGAAGACCGGTGAAGGTAAGACGCAGACCTGTCTGTTGCCCGCCTATCTGAATGCGCTGGAGGGCAAGGGTGTCCACGTGGTGACGGTGAACGATTACCTGGCGAACCGTGACGCGGAGTGGATGGGCCAGGTGCACCGCTTCCTGGGGCTTACCGTCGGCTGCGTGTTAAACAGCATGACCAGCGATGAGCGAAGAGAACAGTATAATTGCGACATCACCTATATCACAAATAATGAGCTTGGCTTTGATTATCTGCGTGATAACATGGTCATTTACAAGGAAAAGCTGGTGCAGCGGGGTCTGCACTATGCCATCGTCGATGAGGTGGACTCGGTACTGATCGATGAAGCCCGCACACCGCTGATCATTTCCGGGCAGAGCGGGAAGTCCACGAAGCTCTACGACGCCTGCGACATCCTGGCCCAGCAGATGGTGAAGGGCACCTACAAGGGCGAGCAGTCCAAGATGGACATGATTATGCGGCAGGAGGAGGAAGAGGACGGCGACTTTATCGTCAACGAGAAGGATAAGGTGGTGAGCCTCACCGCCGCCGGTGTGGAGAAGGTGGAGAAGTTCTTCCATCTGGACAATCTGGCGGACGCGGAGAATCTGGACATTCAGCACAACATCATCCTGGCACTGCGGGCCCACAACCTGATGTTCCGGGATCAGGACTACGTGGTGAAGGACGACCAGGTGCTGATCGTGGACGAGTTCACCGGCCGCATCATGCCGGGTCGCCGCTATTCGGACGGTCTGCATCAGGCCATCGAGGCGAAGGAGCACGTGAAGGTGAAGCGGGAGAGCAAGACCCTCGCCACCATCACCTTCCAGAATTTCTTCAATAAATATGAGAAAAAGTGCGGCATGACCGGTACCGCCCTCACCGAGGAGCAGGAGTTCCGAAATATTTACGGCATGGACGTGGTGGAGGTGCCGACGAACGTGCCGGTGCGCCGTATCGACCACAATGATGCTTTCTACAAGACCCGCCGCGAAAAGCTGAACGCAGTGGTGGAGGATGTGGTGCAGTCCCACGAAAAGGGCCAGCCGGTGCTGGTGGGCACCATCACCATCGAGGCTTCCGAGGAGGTCAGCAAGCTGTTACGGCGACGCGGCATCGAGCATAAAGTGCTGAATGCCAAGTTCCACGAGCTGGAGGCGGAGATCATTGCCGATGCCGGTGTGCACGGCGCGGTCACTATCGCCACCAACATGGCCGGCCGTGGTACGGATATCAAGCTGGACGACGAGGCGAGAGCAGCCGGCGGCTTAAAGGTCATCGGCACGGAGCGCCACGATGCCAGACGTATCGACAACCAGCTGCGAGGCCGTTCCGGCCGTCAGGGCGACCCGGGCGAATCCAGGTTCTACATTTCCCTGGAGGACGACCTGATGCGCCTGTTCGGGCAGGAGCGCCTGATGAGCATCTTCAACGCACTGAACGTGGAAGAGGGCATGCAGCTGGAACACAAGATGTTAAGCAACGCCATCGAGAACGCCCAGAAGAAGATTGAGGGCAATCATTTTGCGGTCCGCAAGAACCTGATGGAGTACGACCGGGTCAACAACGACCAGCGCGAGATTATCTACGCGGAGCGTTTCCGGGTGCTGAACGGCGAAAACATGCGCGAGTCCATCATGAAGATGATCCAGGATACCGTCGACCACCTGGTGGACAGCGTCATCTCCGACGAGCGCAGCCCCCGCGACTGGGACATGGACGAACTAAATCGGGTATTGCTTCCGGTGTTTCCGCTGGAAGCGCCCATTGTGCTGACGGAAGACCAGCTGGACAGCTATAAAACCGCCCAGCTGAAGCAGGATATCAAAGAAGAAGCTGTAAAACTCTATAACCAGAAGGAAGCGGAGTTCCCGCAGGCCGAAATGATGCGCGAGGCGGAACGAGTCATCCTCTTAAAAGTCATTGACCAGAAATGGATGAACCACATCGACGACATGGATCAGCTGCGCCAGGGCATCGGCCTCCAGGCGCTGGGTCAGCGCGACCCGGTGGTGGAATACCGCATGGCCAGCTTCGATATGTTTGACGAGATGACCGCGTCCATCCAGCGCGACACTGTGCAGACACTGCTGCACTTAAAGATTGAGCAGAAGCTTGAGCGCGAGGAGGTGGCGAAGGTGACCGGCACCAACAAGGACGACACAGCCGTTAAGAAGCCGACAAAGCGGGCGAACGCGAAAATTTACCCGAATTCCCCGTGCCCCTGCGGCTCCGGCAAGAAGTATAAGTATTGCCACGGGGCGGCAAACGCGGTGAATTGAAGGGATGTGAGGTCCGGTTTTCCATAAGTATGAATCGCCGTGCTCGTAAGTCATGATATATTTTGTGGTGTGGATGCAAAGTCTGCATTACAAATATGAAATTGACATATTTGCAAAATCGTGGTCTGAAAAAATGATGTCTGAAATGCGAGATGTGGTAAGTTTGCCCAATTAGAACCTGAAAACGGAGGTGGGGCGACTTTGAACTTAAGCAGGGTTTATTGTAAATATAAAACCGTGGCTTCAGGCGATTTTTAAACAGCTGCAAGAAGTTAAGAAGGAGTTGATAAAATAATTATGGTAGAACTGGATCAGTTTAAATATAAGCTCGGCACCTACGAGGGGCCGATGAGAGAGCTGGAAAACTCTCTGGATCTTGAAAATAAGAAGAAACGTCTGGACGAGCTGACTCCCATGATGGAGCAGCCCGGCTTCTGGGACGACATGGAGCAGGCGCAGAAGGTCATGAAGGAGCAGAGCACCTTAAAGGATGTGCTGGAAGGCTTTGGAAAGCTGCGCTCACAGTATGAGGACGTGGAGACGCTGCTCGCCATGGGCTATGAGGAAAATGATGAGAGTCTCATCCCGGAGGTGGAAGCGGCCCTCGGCGAGTTTGAGGAAGCCTTTGAAGAGCTAAGGCTCAGTACGCTGCTCTCCGATGAATACGACCACTGCAACGCTATTTTGAAGCTGAACGCCGGCGCAGGCGGCACGGAAGCCTGCGACTGGACCGGCATGCTTTACCGCATGTACACCCGCTGGGCGGAGAGAAGAGGCTTCACCACCGAGGTGCTGGACTACCTGGAAGGCGATGAGGCCGGCATCAAGTCGGTCACGGTGCAGATCAACGGGGAAAATGCCTACGGCTACCTGAAATCCGAGCACGGTGTGCACCGTCTGGTGCGCATCTCGCCCTTCAATGCGGCCGGCAAGCGGCAGACATCCTTCTCCTCCTGTGATGTGATGCCGGAGATCGAGGAGGACACAGGCGTGGAGATCGACGAAAAAGACCTGCGCATCGACACCTACCACTCCAGCGGCGCCGGCGGACAGCATATCAACAAGACATCCTCTGCCATCCGCATCACCCACCTGCCCACCGGCATTGTGGTGACCTGCCAGAACGAGCGCTCTCAGTTCCAGAACAAGGACAAGGCCATGCAGATGCTGCGGGCGAAGCTGAGCCTCTTAAAAAAACAGGAGGAAGAAGAAAAGCGCCTGGGCATCCGCGGAGAGGTGAAGGAGATCAACTTTGGCAGCCAGATCCGCTCCTATGTGCTGCAGCCCTACACCATGGTAAAAGACCTGCGCACCGGTTTTGAGAGCGGCAACGCGGCCAGCGTGCTGGACGGGAACCTGGATCCGTTTATCGGGGCATATTTGAGCTGGCTGCGGACCGGAAATACGCAGTAATTTCCGGTCAACTCTGTCGATTACCGGGTGCACTGTGTTTCGTTGCCTGAAAATCGTGACCGGGAAATCAAAGACAGAAAAAACACTGTGACAGAAAAAGCGCTTGACTTCTTTGCCCATATTCTCTATAATCTTGTCATCATAGGAAGTTTGGCGCAAAAGCGTTACTGTTCATGGTTGGTCTTAAGTGATTTCGTAAATCCATGTCGGAAGGCAAAGCAAAGGGATTTTTCTTCATTGCACTGTAAGGAAATTTATGAAATCACTTAAGGCCGACTGCGAATAGCAATAGGAAAAGCCGAACTATAAGGAGGTAACCGAAATGACTGTTGTAAATGTAAACATCAACACGATCGAGAAGGTTAAAAGCTTCGTGAATGTCCTCGTAAAGTTTGACTGCGACTTCGACCTGGTATCCGGAAGATATGTGGTTGACGCAAAGTCTATCATGGGCATCTTCAGCATGGATCTTGCAAAGCCGATCCAGCTGAACATCCATGTGGATAACGAGGATGCAACGGAAATCCTGGCGGCACTCGATCCGTACATTATCAAGTAGAACGACGAACTGAGGAGATCCGTCTGATCCGCGTGTGCGGGTCAGACGGGTTTTTTCGTATAGGGAACAGGAAGGCAGAAGAGGTACTATTATGAAGTTTTATATCCCCACCAAAATCTACAGCGAAGAAAACTGCGTGGTAAACCACGCCGCGGAGCTGGCCGCATTCGGAAAAAAGGCCATGATCGTGACCGGCAGGCATTCGGCGAAGGCGAACGGCTCCCTGTCGGATGTCCTGTCCGCCCTGGGTAGTCAGGAGGTGGACTCTGTCATTTTTGATGAGATTGAGGAGAACCCTTCCATCGAGACCGTCATGAAGGCCAGAGAAGCGGGTCTTGCGGCGAAGGTGGACTTTGTCATCGGCATCGGCGGCGGTTCGCCGCTTGACGCGGCGAAGGCCATCGCCATGATGATCGCAAACCCGGACGAGGATGACTCCCTTCTCTATGATGCCACGAAGCCCACGAAGCATCTGCCGGTGGTCAATGTGCCCACCACGGCGGGCACCGGCTCGGAGGCGACGCCGTATTCCATCCTCACCATCCACAAAAAGCACACGAAAAAGAGCCTGCCGCACCTGATTTTCCCGGCGCTCTCCCTGGTGGACGGCCGCTACCTGACCTCCATCTCGAAGACCGGCATGGTGAACACGGCGGTGGATACGCTGGCTCACCTGATCGAAAGCTACTTAAACGCGAAGGCCACCGGCTACAGCCGCATGTTCGCAGAGCGGGGCCTGCGGCTATGGGCGAAAGAAAAGCTGTTGCTGGACTCGGAGCCCGCAGATTTGAACTTCGAAGAGCAGAGTCTGCTTATGGAGACATCCACCATCGGCGGCATCGCCATCACCCACACCAGCACATCCATCCCCCACGGGCTTAGTTACATGCTCACCTACGAGTACGGCATTCCCCACGGCAAGGCGGTGGGCGTATTCCTGCCGGGATATCTGCGGGCCTATCTGGACCAGAGCGCGGTAGAGGAGGTGCTTGCGCTGCTGAAATTTGACGACGTGGATCAGTTTGAGAAGTATATACGAAACATCCTCGGCCCGGTGGACGTGCCGAAGGAGAAGCTCGCCGAAAACGGGCGGCTCATATTTGACAACGCGGCGAAGATGGCATCTTATCCTTATCCGATGAGTGAGGAGGAGATGATGGAGATCTGCATGCTGTGATGATCTTTTAATGTTTGAATTATGGGACATATATTCAGGTAATCAGCTTTCATCATTTAAGTTATTCGGTCATCAGAAAAGGCGTATCAATGAAAAGAGGTGAGCAAATTGGGAATTTATCTGAATCCGGACAACCGTGATTTTAAAAAATCCAGAAATTCCAGGCTATATGTGGACAAGAGCATGCTGATCGACTACCTGAATCAGGTGATGGATACGGATCAGCAGTTTGTCAGCGTGAGCCGTCCCAGGCGGTTTGGCAAGTCCATGGCGGCAAACATGATCTCTGCCTATTACAGCAGAGGGTGCGATTCACGCAAAGTGTTTTCCGGGCTGAAAATTGCCGACAGTGTTGATTTCACAAAAAATCTCAATCAATACAATGTCATCCATCTGAATATGCAGGATCTGCTGACTGAGGCAGGCAGCGTGGAGGAAATGCTGAAACTTCTGCAGAGCTATATTCTGTTTGAGCTGACGGAGGAGTTCCCGGATGTGCGTTACTTTGACCGGACAAAGCTTGTTCGCTCCCTGAAAGATGTATATACCAAAACAAAAGTGCCCTTTGTATTTGTGATCGATGAATGGGATTGTGTATTTCGCATACATCAGAAGGATACAAAAGCGCAGAAACAGTATCTGGATTATCTGCGTTTTCTGCTGAAAGATCAGAGTTACGTTTCTTTGGCGTATATGACAGGTATTCTTCCGATAAAAAAATACGGAGAACATTCTGCACTCAACATGTTTTATGAGTATTCCATGATGAACGCGTCTCCGATTGAGGAATTCACCGGTTTTACGGAAGAAGAGGTTCAGGAACTCTGCAAAGAATATCCGATGCCCTTTGATGAGATGAAGAAATGGTATGACGGCTACCACGTGAATGGACTGTCTGTTTATAATCCTAAGTCTGTGGTAGAGGCAATTTTTCGAAAAAATTTAAGTAATTACTGGACGCAGACGGAGACCTACGGAGCTCTGAAAATCTATATTCAGATGAATCAGGACGGCCTGCATGAGAAGGTGTCCGAGCTGGTGGCAGGAGGAGATGTCCCTGTTAATACTGCAAAATTTCAGAATGACATGACGACATTTCAGAGTGCAGATGATGTACTGACACTGATGATCCATCTTGGATACCTGTCTTTTGACGGGAAAGACGGGGTGGGAACCTGCCATATTCCGAACAGCGAGGTGCAGCAGGAATTCATGAACTGCGTGGAAGAGGGCGGATATGAGCATCTGATAGAAGCTGTCCGCGAATCCGAAGAATTGTTGGCGCTGACCTGGCAGGAAAATGAAGAAGAGGTAGCAAAGCGTGTCGAGAAGATACACCAGGAGAATTCCTCCATTTTGCAGTATAATAACGAACTTTCTCTGTCCTGCGCAGTGACGCTCGCATACTATGCGGCAAAGAAACAATACACGATAGTGCGGGAAATGCCTGCAGGTAAGGGATTCGCAGATCTTGTATTTATTCCTGACAGAGAATCTGCAGTTCCGGCTATGGTAGTGGAATTAAAGTGGAATGAATCAGCGCAGACAGCATTGGATCAGATACGAGATCAGAATTATCCTGACTGTCTGGAACGATACCATGGAGAGATCCTGTTGGTTGGGATCAGTTATGATAAGGATGAAAAAATTCAGAAAAAGAAACATTTTTGTAAAATCGAGAGGGTGGAGAAAAATTAGAATTTTGATACAGGAGAGAAGACAGGAGATTGGTATAAATGAGCTTAAATGAAAGGAAAGCAGAGAAGGCAACAGGAGTTCATGGCAGACAGAAAACAGATATGAAAGTATCGAAAAATAAAGATAGGTTGAAAGATTTGCCAGAAAAGCCATGTAAGAGGGGGAAAAAAGTCCTGATTGCAGTAGATTTGATTCTATTGTTGCTGATTTTATTGGTAAACCTGCTTGCCTGGAATTTCACTGCCTTCTGTGACTGGTATGTGAAATATATTTACCCGGTTCTTGCTGTGAATATATGGAGTCGATTATTCTCGATTTTTCCGTTCTCTATGGGGGAATGGCTGATCGTGGTGGCGGTTATCGTGCTGTCAGCCGGAATTCTGCTGGCCGTGGCTTGTGCGATCCGGTTTGTCATAAAAAATATTTCCGGAGTCCTGCGCAGGAAGACAGCGAACAATGCGGTTTTAATGACCGATGTGGGGAATGTATCAGATTCGAATACTGTGTCGGTTCCTGTTTCAGACCGGGAAGCGGAGATTGTGACAGACACCGGTACCATGGCAGAAGAAGAGCAGGGAAATTCCTCAACCAGAAGAATAATGCTTACCCTCCCGCGTTTCACCCGCGCCCTCTGGAACTTCATCCTCACCGTGGCTCTCTTCACCGTCCTGCTCATGACGGTAAACTACTTTATCCTCTACCACACCACCGGCTTTGCCGGTGAGTACCTCACGGAAGGCGACCACTCGGAGGAGCAACTCCTTGCCGTATACAACATGCTGGCCGAAAAGTGCAACGAACTCTCCGAGGTTTTCGAGCGGGATGAGGACGGCAACATCCTCTACGACGGCGACCTGGAGGAGACCGCGAAAGCCGCCATGCGGACTCTTGGAAATACATACCCGCAGCTTTCCGGCTACTATCCGACCGCAAAGAAGATATACTTCTCCAATCTGTTCAGCCAGGAATACCTGATGGGCATCGTCTTCCCCTACACCATGGAGGCGAACTACAACCGCATCATGTACGTGACAAACAAGCCTTTCGCCATCTGCCACGAGCTGGCGCACATTAAGGGGTACATACGGGAGGATGAAGCGAACTTCCTCTCTTACCTGGCCTGTATCGGCTCGGACGATGAACTGTTCCGGTACAGCGCTTATCTGGAGATGTACACCTACGTCATCAACGACGCATATAAAAATTACGACATCTACAGCGGCATCTGGGAGGATGCCGTGCGGGTGAACGCCACGGTGACGGCGGACAATGTGTTCTTAAAGGCCGAAACCTGGGCCGAGGTGGAGGAGAATGCCGTGGTTTCGACAGAGACCGTAAAGGAAGTGTCGAACACCTTAAATGACGCGAACCTGAAAATGAACGGGGTGGAGTCCGGCATGGTGTCCTACAGCGAGGTGGTGGAGCTGCTGCTGGATTATTATACGGAAAATGAGCTGGAATAAAAATAGGATTGATGCGGCGAAAAAACTACGATTTTGCAGGAAAACGGCGAAATAAAAACAGAATTTAAAGAAAGCAATATATGGCAATATGCGGAAGAATTGGAAGAAAGCTGAGTTTCGTTTATAAAACAGAATTTGTTTATTGAAACAAATTACAAGAAGCTCCGAGAATCTTCTTGTATAGTCCAAGATCTTATGTTATACTAGGTAAAATTAATTGCAAAATATAGCAAGAAAAGCAAAAAATGAGATGAAAATGAAGGCAAAGATAGAAGAAAGGAGACATGAGAATTGGGAATCTACCTGAATCCGAAAGAAATTCGTAATCTATACAGAAAAGAAATCCAAAAGCCGTATTTCGTGGATAAAACTGAGTTTTTAGCGGAACTGATTCCACTTGTGGAGCAGGAAGGGAGCAATCTTTCCATCACCAGACCGAGAAGGTTTGGAAAGTCTGTGACGGCAGCCATGATTGCCTCTTTTTTCTGTAAGGGGGTTGACTCCAGTGATATTTTCTCAAATCTTAAAATAGCAAAAGATCCGGGATATGCGAAGCATTTGAACCGGCATAATGTGATATACATTAATTTCAGTAAGGCTCCGAAGGATTGCTCTTCTTACAGAGAATATATTGATTATTTCAGGGAAGGTCTTGCAGATGATATAAAAGAAGCATATCCGGAAGCCAGGCACAGGCAGGGCGACACCATCGGTGCAATGCTTTGCAATGTTTTAAGAAAGTACGACGATGAAATGTTTATCTTTGTTTTTGACGAGTGGGATTACATTTTTCATCGAAGCTACTTTACTGAGGAAGACCGGGGCCGTTTCACCGCGTTTCTTGGTGATCTCACAAAGGATCAGCCGTATATTACGATGACCTACATGACAGGCATTCTTCCTATAAAAAAATACTCTGCCAGCGATACCATGAATCATTTTGCGGAGAATAATATGGCAAACGATCCAATGTATGGCAGATATTTTGGCTTTACGAATGCGGAAGTAGACGATTTGTATGCCCGTTATGTGAAGAAAACCGTGTCTCCGAGAGTTTCCAGAGATGAGCTGACTGCCTGGTACGATGGTTATCTCAATGACGATGGTCTTAGCCTATATAACCCCAATTCAGTTGTGACTGCGCTCACGAAAAATCGTGTCGGAAGCCATTGGTCGAAAGCCGGCGAGTATGAAGAATTGAAGGATTATGTGGTAAATGATACGGATGGCGTTCGGGATGCGGTGATGCTTCTGGCAGCTGGTGAGCCGGTGGAGACGGATGTGTCCGAGTACGCCACGACCGCTCCAAAATTGGAGAGACTGGATCAGATTCTTTCCGTCATGACTGTGTACGGATATCTGAACTACCATGACGGCTGTGTGCGGATCCCCAATAAGGAGCTGGAGCTGGAATTCGACAAAATTATAAGAGAAGAGCCACGATATAGTTACATGAAGCAGCTGGAGAAGGAATCGAACCGTGTCTTGAAAGCCACTCTGGATCTGGATACGGACACCATCGCGGACGTTTTGGCGTTCGTACACAATTCCGAATCCCCACTGAAAGCCTATAGCGATGAGGCGGAGCTGTCCGGCAGTGTGAAACTCGCCTGGATCGCGGCCCGGAACCGCTATGACATGCAGCGCGAGGATCAGGCCGGGATCGGTTATGTGGATTATATTTTCTATCCCTATAATCGGAAAGATGATGGGATCATTATCGAATTGAAAGTGGATGATTCGCCGGAAACCGCGCTGAAACAGATCCGTCAGAAGCAGTATGCTTTGAAGTTTCAGGGAAAACTCGGAGAACCGCCGAAGACGTCAGGGCGGATCCTTCTGGTGGGCATCGGGTACTACAAAAAGGACAAAGTACATCGATGTAAAATTGAAGTGGCAAAATAAAAAAGCTGTGCAATATGGAGAAAAAATGGCGGAATTCGCCGGAAACAACTGTAACAAAGTTGTAATAAAAATAAAGAAAACGGTTGACATGTGGCGCGATTCGCGTTATTATGGGGACCATAGATTAAGGGCCGCCCTATGAATTCGGGGGCTGCCTGAAAATTGAAGGAGGATTACTTAAATGAAGAAGAAAATTCTTGCGGTTGCTCTTGCGGCGACCATGGTAGTTGCAAGCGCATTCAATGCTTTCGCAGCTGACTCTCTTGTAGGTTCTGGTTGGTGGACGGATACTCAGACTTCCACCGCTCAGTCGATCGCTGATGGCGAGACCGTTACGTTCAGCGTTGAGGTTAGCAGCAATGATTCCGTAGCTGACGGCGAGTACGCTGCATTCTGCGTAGAGGCTACTGACGGAACATATTATTGCACAGCTACTTCTGATGGCGGTATCTGGGGAGGCGCTGATCTTGCTGATCCGGCTACTACCGCTACTTCTACCGGCGCTGTTGCTGGCGGAACTTATACTGTAACGATTACTCGTTCTGGTAACAACTGGACGGTTGATATGACAGATTCGACAGGCACCAGTCTTTTCACGAATGAGCTTGTTCTTGAAGGCAGTGTTGATTTCGGCGATTGCACCTGCTACATCATGAGCCAGGTTGCTGACCTTACTGTTGATGTTGTAACGGCTTCCACCGATGATACGGAAGAAGACACCACAACCACCGCTGCTGCTGATGACGATGACGATGACGATGCTGATGCTACCACGACCACGACTGCCGCTGCTGCTGATGACAGCACCGAGACCGGTGATGTTGCTACCTTCGCTACCGTAGCGATCGTTGCTGCAGCTGCTGTTGCTATCGTAGCTCTTCGCAAGAGAGTAACCGAGTAATTTTTCGGCAAAATCAACTTATATTAAAACGAAATACATAAGACATTAATTTTTGTTAAGCTTTTCAAAAACGAATTCAAAAGGGCAGACTCTCGGGAACGGGGGTCTGTCTTTTTATGTACACGGGCCGCGTAAGAAAAATTTTAAGCTTACGTCGAACGCGGCTCGGCGCGGGAGGATAGGGTGAGAGGACTCCCATTATCCGATTCCTGACATGTAGTATCACGCATAAAATTGCTTATCTGAGATAAAATAGCAAATTACTGTTGACATAACAAGACATTATGTGGTAGAATCATTGAAGTTTTCAACGGGAAAGACGATACTCTATATTCACGGTTTGCAGACATCGTCTGCAAATTTCATGGAGGTAAGGAAGAGATGGCAAGAAAATTTAATGTGACCGGGGCGTGTAACCCGAAGCGGCATTATATGGTAGATTTGACTTCAAGGCTAAAGGAGATACGCATCATGGTGGAGGATGGGGATTATTTTACCATCAACCGTGGGCGGCAGTACGGGAAGACAACGATCTTACGAGCATTGGCAGTAAATCTTGAAAAAGATTATGAGGTAGTCTCACTGGATTTTCAGAGGCTTGGATCCATGGCGTACGAAAATGAGCCATCTTTTGTGGAAGCTTTTTCCAGAATTGTTCTGGCTTACGGTAAGAATTTCCCGGAAGATATTCGCAGGGAATTTACAGCACTTCGTGACCGGACAGCAGGAACCGGCTCCCTGCAGGTGCTGTTTGACGTCCTGACGCATTGGTGTGGGGAGTCGGAGCGGCCGATTGTCCTGCTGATCGATGAGGTGGATACAGCCACAAATAACCAGATTTTTCTGGATTTTCTTGCGCAGCTGAGGGCGGATTATCTGGACAGGGATATTAAGCCGACGTTCCAGTCTGTGATTCTCGCGGGAGTGCATGATGTACGAAATATTAAAAGAAAAATCCGACCGGATGAGGAGCATAAGGTGAACAGCCCATGGAACATTGCGGCTGACTTCCTTGTGAATATGAATTTTCAGGCAAGAGATATCGCCGGAATGCTTCGCGAATACGAACAGGAACATGGAACAGGCATGGATATCGAAGCTGTTTCACAGGATATTTTTGATTATACAAACGGCTATCCGGTTCTTGTGTCCCGCATCTGCAAGTTACTGGATGAGCGTATTCCTGGGATGGATGGTTTTCCGACTCTTGCTGCTGCATGGACGGCAGAGGGTGTGGTTCATGCAGTCGGGATGATGCTGATGGAAAAAAATGCTCTGTTTGAGTCTCTGATCGAGAAGGTGGATGCGTACCCGGAACTAAAGAGCATTCTTTCCGACATCCTTATGAACGGTGCGGAGATTTCCTACAATCCGGATCTGGCATCCATACAGTTGGCCGAGATGTACGGCTTTGTCCGCAGGGAAGGGACGAAGGTAGTGATCGCAAACCGTATCTTTGAGACGCGTCTCTATAATTATTTCCTTTCTGCCGAGAAGGAGCGCAAGAGCGAGATGTACCGCTTAGGAGAGCGGGAGAAATATCAGTTTGTGAAAAACGGCGAGCTGAATATGAAGGCGATCCTTGAACGGTTCGCGGTTTCCTTCGATGATCTCTACGGAGACCGGGATGAGCGGTTTATTGAGGATGACGGGAGACGGTTTTTCCTGTTGTATCTTCGCCCGATCATCAATGGAGTTGGGAATTATTATATCGAGTCCCGCACCAGAAACAACGAGCGCACGGACATCATCATAGATTATTTGGGGAAGCAAATCGTCTGCGAGTTAAAAATCTGGCGCGGAAATGCCTACAATGAGCGCGGTGAGCAGCAGATTTCGGATTATCTGGACTATTATCATCTGGATACAGGATACATGCTGAGCTTTTGCTTTAATAAGAATAAGAAGGTTGGTGTTCATGAGGTGACGGTCGGGGAGAAGACGCTGGTGGAGGCGGTCGTGTGATATTTAACTTGATTTTCTTCCCAATGCGTGGTAGAGTTAGTAACGTTTTTAAGAGTTAGTTTCAGGCGATGGTGTCTGGTGATACAGATACCGTCGCCTTTTTAAGAGAGATCGGATCATTCGAAGGTATGGTCATAAGGAAATTATCATGGCGACGAATGTGATCAGTGTGATGTCGGTAACAGACAGATGCTGGCAGTTGTGGCTTTTGAAGGCTATAGAATGGAGAAGCTTCGAATTTTCCGAATTATCAGAATCAGGAGGTACATATGAAACTTTACGATTCCGGCGTGTATCTGGTACATGGAGACAAACTTTTCACAGCGGAGGCGGAAGCTTCTGCAGCGGCGGGGCGCGCGGTCTCACGGGAGGAAGCAAAGCGGGGCACCATCGCTTACGGCATTCTGGAGAGTCATAATCAGGGGGATGACATGGCGCATCTGAACCTGAAGTTCGATTCGCTGACGAGCCACGACATCACTTACGTGGGCATCATTCAGACGGCGCGCGCGTCGGGACTCACCGAGTTCCCGATCCCGTATGTTTTGACGAATTGCCACAACAGTCTCTGCGCCGTGGGCGGCACCATCAATGAGGACGACCACAAGTTTGGACTTTCTGCCGCGAAGAAGTACGGAGGGATCTATGTACCGACGAATATGGCGGTCATCCACAGCTTTAACCGAGAGATGATGTCCGGCTGTGGCCGCATGATTCTTGGTTCGGATTCCCACACCCGCTACGGCGCCCTGGGTACCATGGCGGTAGGCGAGGGCGGCGGTGAGCTGGCAAAGCAGCTCCTGGGCCGCACGTACGACTTTGCATGTCCGGACGTGGTGGCTATTTATCTGGACGGTGAGCCGAAGAAGGGTGTGGGTCCGCAGGATGTGGCGCTGGCTATCTGCGGCGCGGTGTACGCCAACGGCTATGTGAAGAATAAGGTGATGGAGTTCGTGGGGCCGGGCATCAAGAATCTCCCCATCGAGTACCGCAACGGCATCGATGTCATGACCACGGAGACCACCTGCTGGTCCTCCATCTGGGTGACGGATGAGAAAACGGAAGAATACTTTGCCGTACACGGACGTCCGGAGGCTTATGAGAAGCTTGCACCGGCGGATGTGGCATACTACGACGGCTGCGTGTACATCGATCTGTCGAAGATCGAATGCACCATCGCGCTGCCCATGCACCCCAGCTATGCGCTGCCGATTAACGAACTGAAAGCAAATGCGGCGGATATCCTGCACGAGACAGAAGAGAGGGCAAATAAGCAGATTGCGAAGACTGCCCATATGGATCTCATGAGCAAGCTGCATGCAGACGGAAATATATATGTAGACCAGGGGATCGTGGCCGGCTGTTCGGGCGGCACCTTTGACAGCATCATGGCGGCGGCGGATATCATCCGCGGGCGGTCTATGGGCAACGGTACTTTCACCATGAGTGTGTACCCGGGCTCCATGCCGGTGTACGCTCAGCTTGCAAAGAACGGCACCATCGCAGACCTGGTGACGGCGGGCGTCATCGTGCGGGAGTGCTTCTGCGGACCGTGCTTCGGCGCGGGCGACTGTCCGGCGAACGGTGAGTTCTCCATCCGCCACACCACCCGCAACTTCCCGAACCGCGAAGGTTCGAAGCCCGGCGAGGGGCAGATGAGCGCCGTAGCTCTTATGGATGCGCGCTCCATCGCAGCCACGGCAGTGAACGGCGGTAAACTTACCGCCGCCAGCGATCTTGCCGACATGGAATACACCGCACAGAAGTATTATTTTGATAAATCCATCTACGAGAAGCGCGTCTACGACGGCGTGGGCAAGGCGGACAAGGACGCGCCGCTGCTCTACGGCCCGAATATCAAGGACTGGCCGGAGATGCCGGCGCTTTCGGACGACCTTCTCGTGAAGATTTGCTCCTATATCACGGATCCGGTGACCACCACGGATGAGCTGATTCCGTCCGGCGAGACCTCATCTTACCGATCGAACCCGGAGCGCCTCTCCGAGTTCGCCTTAAGCCGCAAGGATCCGGAATACGTCGGTCGCTCCAAGGCCGTGCGCGAGACCGAGCGCACCCGCATCGCTTCCGGCGAGTTATCTGAGGAAGTGAAGAAGGTGTACGCGGCCCTTACTGCAGCGGGCATCGCCAATGACCCGGAGAACACCGACATCGGCTCCGCCATCTTCGCCAACATGCCGGGCGACGGTTCCGCCAGAGAGCAGGCGGCATCCTGCCAGCGCGTTATGGGCGGCTCCGCGAACTTTGCGAAGCGCTACGCCACCAAGCGGTATCGCAGCAACTGTATCAACTGGGGCATGACACCGTTCCTGGTGGAGGATCCGACGGTCTTTGACTTAAACGATTACATCTTCGTGCCGGGGCTGCGGGAGGCCATCCTCGAAAACGCGCCGGAGATCACCGCGTATGTGGTAAAGGCGGACGGCACCGTGACGCCGTTTGCAGTGTCCACCGGGGAACTCACCGAGGCGGAGAGGCAGATTATCGTGGACGGGTGCTTGATCAATTATTACAGGCATTGAGTTTGGGAAAGAGTCTAAAAATATTTGTAATTGTATGGTTTCGGTGGAGGAACATTCCAAATCAGCCATGAAAGTCAGTCTGGAGGTTGAATGCAAATTTTAGATTTGCACAAAGTATTCTGTTTTATGATGATTCTTTTTATAAATTATAAAGATTGAGATGTGGTTTTATAGAATGTTCATCCGCCGAAAAGGGGGACTTTAC
>JAJQBQ010000058.1 GCA_021203205.1 Lachnospiraceae bacterium
GGATTTCGTTCAGACGCAAAATCTGTTCGGAATGATTCAGACCAAAGGCTTTCACCTTCACCAGTACCCAGTCGGGTTTTGCCTCTGGAATCTCCATTTCGGTCAATGTTACTTTATCTGCATCCGTGGGCTCTGTCAACACCACAGCTTTCATTTTCTTATCCATATCTTCAGGCCCTCAAAAATAATTCGCTGGTTTCATCTGCCCAACACTGCGGGTCTGCGGCGTAGAAGTTTCCGTCCTTCCCACTGGCCACAGCGGGGCAGCCCCGGCAGAACGACAGCAGCTTACATCTGGAGCATTTCTCAAATTTCGTGTAATCCCGGTAGCTCTCCATCTGACAGACCCATACATCAGCAAGACGATCTTCAAACACGTTGCCGACCTTGCTGTTCTGGACACGGCGGCAGGCATATACATCTCCGGTGGGCAGGATGGTCAGGTGGCAGTTGCCGCAGTTGCAGCCTCCGTAAATCATCCCCTCCTCCACGGTTTCGGGGATTTTGAACGCACCCGTCTCGTATTCGTAGAGCGTCCAGAGATGATCCTTTTTGTTGAAGTAAGTCTGACACCCGGCGGCTTCATACGCTTTGAATTTCCGGTCGCAGTCGGCCAGCAGCTTCCGATAGCGGAGCGGTTCGATTCCGGTATCCTTTTCCTCTGATGTAGGGCAGTAGCGGGCAAAGGCGAACACGTTCGTCCCGGCCGCAACCACAGCGTCAATGATGTCGGGCACTTCATCAATGTTTGTGCCGGAAACGGTGGTCATGATCACGCTGCGGATGCCCGCCCGGTTGATGCAACCGATCTTTTCCAGCGTAATGTCAAAGGAGCCGGGCTTGCGGAACCAGTCATGTGTTTCCCGCATTCCGTCAATGGAGAGCTGATACTTTTGACAGCCGTACTCCTTCAGACGGCGGCACACATCATCCGTAAGATGAAACGGATTGCCGAGAATGGTAAAGGGAATGCCATGCTCTTTCATCAGTCCCAGCAGTTTCCAGAAGTCCGGATGAAGGATGGGATCGCCGCCGGTGATATAAAAATACGGCAGTCGATGATACATCTCACAGAAGTCCAGACAGTTGTAAAACGTGTCCTGCATCTGTTCCCAACTCATAGCGTCCAGCTTTTTGCAGACGTTTTCGGAAAAGATGTAGCAGTGCTTGCACCGCTGATCGCATTCGTCTGTAATATGCCATTGAAAAGAAAAGTACTGTTTCATAAAGCATGGTCTCCTTTGGGTTTATTTTGTGAAATCCGGTGAACGGATATTGTTTCGTGGGTGCCTGATGAACCGATATTTCATGACACCAGGGGTTCAAGAGTGCGTAGCACGGAGAACCTCGTGGTGTCATGACTTTCGCCCCCGACATCATCATTTCATATATAGATACCGGTTCGTCGGGCTGCCAGTTTGCGGACAGAATTACTTGTCACCAGCGCCGCAGGCGGAGCCGCAAGCTGCGGGTTTTTCAGCCGGCTTGTCAGCCGCACCGCAGGCAGAGCCGCAGGCCGCTGGTGCCTCAGCCGGCTTGTCAGCCGCACCGCAGGCAGAGCCGCAGGCCGCAGGTGTCTCAGCCGGTTTGTCAGACGCACCGCAGGCAGAACCGCAGGCCGCAGGCTTTTCTTCCGGCTTATCCGATGCTCCGCAGGCCGTGCCGCAGGAAGCAGCAGGTGTCTCGTTCTTCCATCCAAACAGATTAGAAAGTGCCATTGCCAAATTACCTCCAAATTTGTATTCAGGAGCCGTTGTGCTCTCTGTAGTTATAATTATACCTAAGCATTTTGGAGCAAACAAGTACGCACCTTTTTATTACATAGTTACAAAAAGGTGACCTTTGGGATTTCCGTGGGCTGCTTTATGAAACTTTATATTTGTCTATTGATTTTGATAGCATGTTGCATTATAATTCGAATGTAGCATTCGGATTTGATGTTGGAAAAAAATAGAATGTGAGGTGCCTTTTATGAAGACAAAAGACGAGTTGCCTGCCTGCCCTGTTGCTACAACAGTTTCTCTGATCGGAAGCAAGTGGAAACTCCTGATTTTACGAAATCTGATGGTACGTTCCTGGCGTTTTAATGAATTGCGGCGCGATTTGGAGGGGATCAGTCAGAAGGTACTGACAGACAGCCTGCGATCTATGGAGGAGGATGGGATTGTGATTCGCACTGTTTATGCTGAGGTTCCGCCCAGGGTAGAGTATCGCTTAAGTGAATTGGGTAAGTCAATGAAGCCTATCCTTGACGCTATGGAGGCATGGGGAACAGCTTATAAAAATAGCATGGAATAAAAATAACCCGGCAGGACATCACAACTTCTGTTATGACGGGAGGTTCATCATAAATCAGTATTTTCATACTGGCATTCCTCTCTGCAAATGGATTCATTTATCTGTCGATATTCCGCAACAGTTTTCAACTTCGTTTACCCATTGCTCCGGATAGCAGACCAGCAATTCTTCATGCTGCAGGTCATGGCGGATGATATCCGGTTCGGCAAAATGCTGCCGGTAGCGTGCTTCATATTGTTCGCCCATCTTCGTGGCGAAGAAGCAGTGAATGACCGTGCCATCTGCATGGATTTTATCATCAAGCGGCGTGACCAGATCGGAGTAAAACTGGTTGTAAATGCTCTGCCGTTTTACAAAGGCCATCCGTTTCGTCCCCATGCCGAACATATGCAGCATTTTGTCATAATAGGTCCGCACCTCTGGGGAACGCTTTTCCACCCACCTGTTCATCCAGTTCGGCAGCTTGCCTTTTTGGAGCATCCCCTGAAGAATCGGAGCCATAAGATGCGCCTTGAAGCTCGCCGCAAGTGAACTGCTCTGGTCTAAGTCCGAGCTGCCAAGAATGCCGTGGTCGATGTGGATTTTCCCGCGCTGCACCAGCAATCCCACAAAGGAGCCGCCCAGGGAACAGCCATAGGCACAGAAGATTGTTCCGTCAAAGTGTTCCTGTATGTAAGCCTCTATTCGTTCCGTTTCCTCGATCATGGAAGGGAAAATGGTGTCCTCGGTTTCGTCAAATCCGTCATAGGAAACGCCAACCACATAGAAGCTGCGCTCCAGCAGAGGAATCACCTCGCCGAAGGTAGCTTTCCAGTGGCAACAGGTACCCGACAGCAGCAGGATCACAGGCTTGTTCTCATCTCCGAATTCATAGATTTTCATATCTAACCTCCTCGTTTACGAAAACAGCAAACCGCAGCCCTGCGCCAACGCAGCACAGACGGGGATATACACGATAAAATGAATCATATGCTCCTTCTTATTATAGCCAAACATATGTGGCCCCACGATGCCCTTCGTCTCAGGGTAAAAATGGGGGAAGAAGTTGGATCGGCAGAGTAAATACCAGTCAAAAAAGAAGATGTCGTAAATCTCCATCCCATAGAGCATGACGAGAAAGCGGGCGAAATATTTGAGCGGCCCGAAGCCATTTCTTGCGCCATCCCAAATGCCCAGAGCAAATGCACCGATGAACAGCAGCACAGCGAATACGACGATCACCCAGCCGACGATATGCGCTCCCTTGAACCGCTCTTTTTTGTCAGGAATCACGGCCAGGTTCTCTTTCGGTGCGGAGGCGAAAAGTCGTTTGTCCTGAATAAAGCCGACTGCACCGTACAGCATGAGAAAATAGCCGAGCATAAGCATAAGCGTGGAAACAACGGTTATTATCATTTTGCATTCCCCTCCCCGGCATTCTTTTCCCGCTTCACGCACTCTGCATAGGCCAGCGTGATACGGGCGGACATTTCCTCCAGCATGACCACCTTCCAGCCGTTGGCTTCAAGAAACGCCCGGTACTCCGCTGTACTCCACTGATGTTCCAATTTGATGCCTGCTATGCTGATGATTTTCGACCATACGGCGCTGACGGCTCCTTTTTGATGGTTCACAAAGTTCGGCGCAATCAGCAGCCCGTCATCCTTCAAAACCCGGCTTATTTCCCGCAGCGCTTTCTCCGGGTTCGGAACAATGTGCAAAGCGTTGGCGATGATCACTGCGTCAAAGGAATCGTCTCCATAGGGAAGATGTTCTGCGTCTGCCACCTCAAAGCGCAGATTCTCCGGATAGCTGCCCTTCTTCGCCTCTTTGATCATTCCATCGGAATAATCCGTGGCGATCATTTTCTTTGCGGCATGGGCGACGTGCTTTGCCAGCAGACCGGGGCCGGTGGCGACCTCCAGCACATCCTTGCCCTGAATGACCTGTGGGATGCGCTCGTACATCAGGCCATAAGCCTTGCGGTCGCCCCGCATGGCCTTCTCGTAAATCGGGGCGTAGATGTCCCATATCTTTTTATTCATTTCTAAGTTCCCCCGGCATGTTATCTCCTCTGCATTTGTTCCTGCTCCTGATCTCCCACAAACCAGTAGTCGCAAACAGTCCCGCCGCCTGCCAGCGTCTGCTCGCGATAGAGCCTGGCGTGGTACAGCCCTGCCAGCAGGTGATCCAGTTCGCACATCACCGGCAGGATCTCCAGATAACCGTAGGCTCTCGCGTAATCGTTTAACGGGCATCTTGTGAAATGATAATATATGCCGGACTTGTGAAGTGTGTCGTCAAAATGGAAATCCCATGTTTTCTCCCGATATTCCGGATGTTCCTCCGCCCATTTTGCACATTTGTGGAATTTCTCGTTCAGCCTGTCCATATCCCCTGGCTTATTGACATCCAGGCCGCCGCCCATAACCTTTTGGACGATTTTCATTTCCAACAGTTCCCTGGTCATGTCCCGCATATCGTCCGGCGTAATGGCTCTGTCGGCCGCTTTCCAGATCGCCATGAACACAAAGGACATATAGACGTTGTGCGCCATGGGATTTTTCGCGCCGATGTCCTCCACCTGGGCCAGCATTTGCCGGTAGATGGGCTTTGCATTCCTTATGTATTCCCTTGCGGTCTTTCGCCCATACTTTTTCGCCAACAGTCTTTTCATAAAGGGAGCGATCATGATCCAGTATTGTCCTGTGTATTTCATGCCGATGCTCTTTCCTGCTGCCGTTCTTTGCAGCAATTTCTATCATCGTCTGCTCTGTTTCTGTGCGGTCAAATATCCCGATGCAAACATCGGGGTATTTGACTCTCGCGGCAGTCGCCAAATATCCGTGCGAGCACGGCTACTTGGCTCGTTGCTTCGCGGAAATAAGGCAGATCCAATGCTTTTTCGGACTCCTGTGTACGGTGATATAGGAGATGCCCGCCTGTTTCAAAATTATGTCCTTTTGAATTCATGATTTCGGTGCAGGTACAGCCATGCCAATATACTTCCGAACCACAATACCATGCTCTCGCTCATCAGGCCGTTCGTGAAAGCCAGGCAAAACGCGCTGTCCGGCATAAGCAGGGTCATCAGTTTCAACGCGAGATAGAATATCAGCGGATTGGACAGAACCATCTGCCGGGGCAGGACGCTGTGCCTGCGCAGCACCAGCCAGCCCCAATAGAGATAGGGCGGCAGCATCAATGCCTCGCTCACCAGGACGATCCAGGAAAAATGAGAAAAGACCGCTTCTGAAACCGGAATGGCAGCGGTGGCGTACCCGTTCCCGCTCATCCAGGCGAAACCATACAGGATCATGATGTAAAACAGATGCAGGCAAAGCCACGGGGTCAGGCTAAATGCGGTCAGGTAGTGATAAACTCTCTGCTTTCTCTCTCCTTTAATCAGTTCTCCAATCACAAAGAGTGCGATCCCGTACAGGATAATGCCGGGGAAGGCCAGCACCATGGCCAGATTATTGCGCCAGGAGGCGATTTGCGCCGCCCCTGTCGTCAGCCAGGAAATTGTCCCGGAGTAGGATGTATCGCCGTAGAGCATAAGCCAGTCTCCCACGCCAAAGCACACACAGCCCAGCAGCCCGCAGAGAAGGGCGAGGGCAATCTTTTTATAGTTCGGCATGTTTCATTCCTCTACTGCGCCAGCGCCTTCCCCAGATCCACGCAAGGCTGCGGATCCTCCGGCTCACCGTTGCAGATGACCGGCTCACTCACGAGATTTGCGCCGGCCCCCGTGCAGGTTTCCTCCCAGTCTCTCATCCACTGGCCGTCGCCCCATCCGTAAGAGCCAAACAGAGCGATCTTCTTTCCGTCAAGCAGCGGCTCGCACTCGGAAAACATGGGCTCGAACTCCGTCTCCTCCAGCTGCTCATCTCCCATGGACGGGCATCCGAAAGCAACCGCATCATACGCCGACATGTCGTCTGCCGTAAATTCTGCTGAGGTAAGAACGCTCACGTCAGCACCCGCCGCCTTTGCGCCCTCCGCGACATAATTTGCCATGGCCTCCGTATTTCCGGTGCCGCTCCAGTAAACAATTGCTACCTTACTCATGTAATAAAGTACCGCCTTTCATGATAATTTTTATTTATATCCTGTCATATAGCATTACCGCCATAAATGATAAGTGCTATACGTGATGATATACGTGGTATTTCTGCTCCCGCATTATTATGATGCCTGCAAATTTGTATCCGTTTTCTCTAATCTCTCCATTATTTTTCCGCAAAAATTTCTGACGAATCTGTGCAGGCCAATCACTGCTATTATCAATGCCAGCGAAAGACACGCCCCAATAATATTTTGTAAACCAGCGCTTAAAAAATCAGCCATATTTCACCGTTCCTTTCCTTAAAGCTGACACTGTGTCAAAATCAGTTCACGGTAGCCGCATAAATATATCGCCTGTACCTATACCGCCACCGCCAGCTGCGCCAGCCCCATTCCGCTCCTGTAACTCTTCCTGTAACACTCCCTGCACAAATCGAACTCGCGAAAGCGTTTCCTGGACTGGTTCTCATTCGCGTAGACTTTCCAGTAACCGCAGAAAATAAAATCCTCACCCGCATGTTCAATAAAACCCTTCACATCGCAGTAAGGGTAACCGAGGAAGATGCCGATCTCGTGAGGGAACGATTCGGCAGTTTCTATGCGCCCTGCCAGTGTGTCCAGCGTTACGGCAAGGCAACTCCTCTGATAGCCGCACTCGCAAAGCAATTCCCACACATATTCCTGCTCCATGACCTGATTCAACATGTTTTCCCGAAACACCAGAAGCAGCGCCCTGCGGTTTCTGCGGTTCATCACTCTGATTTGAATACCTTTCCCGTTGCAGAGATGATTCAGGCGGGAAATTTCGTGCGCCAATTCCTCTTCGGAGTTGTAAATCATCCCAAACAGATTGGCACATTTCAGCCCTGCCAGGGTAGGTGCACAGAAATCAATCAGCGACTTTTCCCATCGGTTCTTTCCTGGATTCATAAAATTCCCCGTCTCCTGCTTTTTTGTTCTGCCTGTAAAAACATAACCTTTGTCAAATTCTTTAGTTAGCGTACGCTAACCTCTTTTTCAAAAATAAAACGAGTTCTGCTCGTTTCAAAATGCTTCGGTTAGTTTTCGCTAACTTCCGGTAATATAATACAACACGTGCGCGTTGTCAAGTGTTTTTTCTCACCCCTATTCTCCCCTCTTCTACCATCTCTTTTTCTCACTATTAGAAAGCATCAAATCAGCCAGAATTATTGGCTGTATTTTTTCTTCTACTGATCAGATGCTTTCCTTAAGAATTCTACCAGCTCTCGTTTTCCCAAATTAATGATTTCGTTTATTCTTAATTTTTGCCGAAATGACGAAATCATGAAAAGGCTGATGAACAGTCAAATTTCCGATTCTGTCTCTGATTGCTCTGCCAATTCTTCCTCATAGAGATCCATAAAATAGTCCGGGCCTTCTTTCCAAATGCCCGTCTCAAAATCAAATATCGCTGCGTATGTCCGCGAAGATGCAAATTTCAAAAAAGCATCCTCAAATTCAACTTGTTTTTCGATTGAATACTTTTCAAGCATCCTACGCATTGTATTTACCGCGCAATGTTCTTTTTGTCTGTCTGATACCGCATTATCTCTTACCATTTCCATAACGCTCACTCCTTATGAATTCCAAACATTTTACGGCATCCTCTGTGCGAAAACAAAACTGATCTTGCAGATGGTTCGGCAAAAGGAACTCTAACGCCAACTCATCTGCCTTTTTTTCACCTGGCACACCATATGCTCCCGATATGTAATCATCCAACGTTCTGGCTGTATTGTCATCTGCAATCTTTCCGCCTATAATATCCGTACTCTCATATTTTTTCAAAAGTACCGGGAACAAGTCACCATCACGATTGCCAGCTACAAAATGAAGCCACGAAGCATCCGCTGTTTCAAAACAATGAATCAAAACATTTGCGTCGAGATGAACTCTATAAACATTAATGACACCGTCCGCATCAGAAAAAGTCTCGGATACTCTTTTTAGACGTTTTGCCTTTCTTACAGCCTGTGGTACGTAGCTGCAAGCCTGTTTATAGGACGATGTCACATAAAACCCTTTTCCAAAATCAAGTCCGCGTTTTCCCATTTTTAAGTCAATGTTACGGATTTCCAGATAGCTTGTATGGTATAACAAGTCTCCATCACGCAGTTGTATCATACCGACACCCCCTGATTATGCAATAAAGTCTCCACATCATCCAACGCACAATTATAGCTGTTTAGATGAAGAGAATCATAACACTCATTTATAAAGCCCAAAATATCATATTTTCTAAAAATCTCCGCGCACTCTTTTGGTGAGATTCCCCACTTAACCTGCGCCATACGAAACACATGACACTGCATGTGTGTAATATTTATTCTTTCCTCAGACATACAACCCCCTCTTCACTATCACGCTGAAAGTTCAAACCACGACTTTCTCCGTGATAACGTTTAACATCCATTTCTTAAGTCAGCAGAGAATTCTCAACCCGCATCTTCTTAATCTATATTACCTCGATTTTACACCGATGTATTTTATCTTTTCGATAGTACCCAATACCAACCAGAATGATCCTGCCGTTTGTCTTCGGCTGCTCACCGATCTTTCCCCGAAATTTCAAAGCATAGTTTTTATTCTTAATTTGCTGCAGCGCTGTTTCAGGCGAATCATCCACTTTCAACTCTATGATGATCCCATCATCAGAAAGATCATGGGGATAGAAGATATAATCCACATATCCGGTTCCCACCTGATCCTCGCGTTCTATATTATATTTATTTCTCGCGGCAATATAGGCAAGTTTTACGCTGCCGGACAATTCTGCCTCATCATTATATGCTTTTAAAGGCGACTCTGTCGTATGCACAATGGCCAGCACCTCTCCGACCGTTTCTTCATCGCCATCATAGGTCGCCTGCAGGATGCGGGCGGATTCTTTTTCCAATTCGCGCATATAGCTGTACTTTGGTTCTGTCCGTATGATCCGGTCAAATTCCTGTTCAAGTTCCTTATTCGGGATTCGCACACAGCCATTACTGTAATTCAAATACCCGTACACGGTCATCACAGACAGTATCTCGTCCCTGTACTTTAGCTTTGTCGCCGTTGAAGCATACTCCGAAAGATCTGCCTCAATCGGCTCGCCCGCCGCAAGAAGCATTACCGCCTCCCTTACACCATCGACATCGTCCAGCACATAATCTCTCAGCTCATCGTACTCGCCAGCCTTTGCCCAGTAACTATGAATCTTATTTCGCGAAAGGGCACGTACAACGGAATTCGGATTATATATGCTGCCACCGTTTTCCCTCTGATACCCATCGTACCAGTCTGCCAGGTCTTCTCTTGAAAATGCCGGCGCGGCCTGTTTTTTCAAATAGCGCCTGTATAACTCATCCACCTCTTCCCCGGTAAATCCAAAATACTCATCGTACATATCGCTATTTGCCATGTTATATTCATCAAAATGATTCATTGTATCACTGGCAGAATATTTTTTTATAGGAAGGACGCCCGTCAAATAGGCCATCTCGACATAAGCCATTCCTTTCGTCATTCCTCCAAGGAATGCCGTGAATTTTCCTCTGTCCGATTCCGTAAAAAAATCTTTGTGAAACACATAATCCCACTCATCAAAAATCAACAGAAACTTTTCGTTCTTATGCGCCAGTGAAATGCTGCGCAAAACAGCCCCCATGGAATCTTCATCGTCAATTTCCACATCCGGATATGCCTTTTTCAAATCGCGCATCAGACGTTTTTTTATCGTCGTAATGTATTCTTTATAGGATTCGCATTCTTCGACCGCCCTGCTAAAATCAATATAAATCAAATTATGCTGGTTCAGATGTTTCATACAATCCTTTTTCCCGGCAATCTTAAGATGAGAAAAAACTTCTGAGCTGTCTGCGCCTTTGCCGAAAAATGAGCCAATCATCGCGGCCGTCACAGATTTTCCAAACCGTCTCGGTCTTGTGACGGAGAGATAGCTTCCCTGCTGTTCCACAAGAGGAATTAACTCTGCCAGAAACTCCGTCTTATCCACAAAATATGGCTTTACTGTCTCTCTTTTATAAATATCGACGATATCAGCCGGATTCAGGTAATAACCCATTCTTCGTTCACCTCCAATGTTTTCACATTATTAATCCACGGCATCCTGTGGAAGGTATCATTACGGAAATTATAACAGACCAGATCCGATTTGTCACCCTCAGATTGAAATCCTTAATGTATGATACACGCATTGAAAATGTTGTGTGTTACGAGTGCTTCATTGAAATCGGGCATGAGATACTATCTGCGAAATGTAATGGATTTACAGATGCTATGTCTTCCCCGCCGCCTGCTTTGACAAAAGCCTTCTGTTCTAAATCTCGCTGTCCCGAATTTGCCAGTTCTACATCCGCACCCATTGCGTCTTCTGCCTCGGCTTTCACGAACTACTCCCTGTTCTGAATTCCCCATTCGCACAGCTGATCCAGCACCCGGACCAGCGAATGTCCTTTTTCCGTCAGCGAATATTCCACCTTCGGCGGTATCTGCGGATATACGTGGCGGGAAATCAGGCCATCTGATTCAAGTTCTTTCAGGCTCTGACTGAGAGTTTTGTCGGATACGGTTTTCAGATATCTCCGCATTTCGTTGAAACGCACGGGTTCATACTCCATCAGGCAGTAGAGGATCACCGGTTTGTATTTTCCTGCAATAAGGGAAAGGGTATAATAGTATCCGGTATCCTCAAAATTTGCTTTTTCTATACTCTTTTCTTCCTTGCCAATTCGCGAGGTTTTCTCTTCCCTGTTAATCTCCGTGGCTTTCTCTTTTTTGTCAATCCTCGCAGCTTTTTCTTCCCTGTCAATTCCCGTGCCTTTATCTTCTCTTTCCATGCTTGTCTGTCTGCCTCCCGTACACTTACTTTTGATATAGTACCTTACTTGAAAGTGGGTACTTGTTTTATTTCCGACGGCATGATAACATACCCGCATCAAAAAAACAAGGAGTTATTCCACTCCGGAAAGAGGTATATTATGAGAAAACCAATCAGAGTAACAGAGGCGATTTTCCCGATGCCGGTACTGATGATCACCACCTACAATGAGGATGGCAGCGTGGATGTGATGAATGCCGCCTGGGGCACCATGCTGTCGCGGGATCACGTGGTTCTGAACCTGACCGAGACCCACAAGACCGTAAAAAATATCAGGGCCAGAAAGGCCTTTACGGTGAGCATCGCAGATGCCGCCCACGTAGTGGAAGCTGACTATTTCGGCGTAGTGTCCGGCAATGATACCCCGGATAAGTTCGAGAAAAGCGGTCTGACCGCAGTGAAATCGGAAGTGGTGGACGCTCCGGTGATCACCGAGTTTCCGCTCTGCATGGAGTGTGAATTTATTGAATACCAGGACGGCAAATACGGCTGCGGTGTAATCGGGAAAATCGTCCGTACAACGGCAGATGAATCCGTACTGGACGGGGATCGCGTCAGCATTCCACTGGTGAATGCCATCGCTTTTGATCCTTATACGCACGGTTATTATAAGGTGGCGGAACGGGTCGGCAATGCGTTTAAGGATGGGCTGCAGATGAAATAAACAGTGTTAAGTCTTCCGGACAGCATCACAGAGCGAGGCTAAGGAGCGGAGCAATATCTAAACGCCGGAGTGAAAACAGGGATGCAGCATATGTAATTTATACTGCATCCCTGTTTACTGTGTGGCGATATTTAACCTCTGTTTTCCGGTCTCTTCTTCTCCCTCTACTCCCTCTGATCTTTCAGCGCCTCCACCATCGACACCTTCCGGGTCTGCCTCGACACCAGCGCCACCGATAGGAAATAACACCCCAGCGTCAGGACGACCGTGTAAAGATAACTGTGAGGCCCCACATACGTGCGTATCCGCATCACATCGTAATCCAACATCATGCTCCAGAACATATCCAGGCAGACGAACGTGACCGGGATGCTTAAGAGGATCCCCACCGGCGGCAGCAGATGATTGGCCGACAGGACAATCCGATTGATTTTCGGATCCCGGTACCCCAGAACTTTCAGCATGGAGATAGTGCCGCGGTTTTCCTTTACCATCATGTTGACCACCGAATAGATGGACGCGATGCAGATGATGATACCGAGGAACACGAACGCGTAAATTATCGGCCCCATCTGCTCCAGAATGGTATCGCACTGCTCCCGCAGGGCGCTTTTTTCGATGGTCTGCCGGAGGATGGCGCTGTCGATTTCGAGGGCACAGTCGCTCATGATGGCGTTATAGGTGCCTTCCGAAAGGCCCAACAGTTCCTGCATTTGCCCGATGGAAGTAAACAGCACGCAGCCCATATCGTATTCCACAACGTCTGTTATGGTGATTTCCGTCTCTTCCAGTGTCAGCGGATTTAAGAAGGTCACCGTATCCCCGGCCGAGATATTCTCCGCGAAGGATGCTGCGGATGACAGATACCATCCGTCCATGTCCGTAACTGTGCTGCCGTCCTCCAGGTGTAACTCCAGATATGGATTTTCCTCTTCACTTCCCATAAAAGAGACCGACCTTCCACTCTCCGTCTCGAAGGAAGACACCAGCATGGGCGAGCCCTCTTCCGGCTCTTCCGTCAGCAGCGAGTTCAGAATGTATTCGTATTCAAAACTCCCGATGGCATCGATGCTGTTTTCCGAGACGTGGTTGATGGAATCGATCAAGGCAAAACAGATCAGGATGATCAGGCTTCCCAGGAAGCACCCCAGGGTCACGGCAAACGCCCTGGCAGGATTTCCCAGCATGGAGCGCAGCGCGAATTTAGCCCCAAAGGGCATCCGGCTCCTGCGGAATGCGGTTCGCGCATGGTTCTTCGCCCCGGCCCTGCCGGACAGCAGATCCACCGTCTTCGCCCGCAGCAGGCGCGACGCGGATATGGCGGCAGCCAGAATATAGATCAGCGTCGGCACGACGATCCCCAGCAGCCCGATCGCGATCGGCAAATGAAAATGAGCATGCATCGGCTCATAATCCTGCAGGCAAAGTTCTCCGTAAGGCTGGGCGAACAAAAATGCAAACAGAAACGCCAGCACTCCGCCTGCCAGCCCCGGCAGGGCGGCAAAGCCCGTATAATGAGCAATAATTTTTCTTCTGGTAATGCCAAAAGACGCGAGCGTACCGATCAGCCGCTGCTCCTCCTTTATTTTTCTGGAGATCAGAATGCAGATCAACACCACCGCAACCAGCGGCATGACCACCAGAATGATGTACGCCATGACCAGAAACAGTTTGGCCTGCTCATCCACCATCTGAATACGCATGTTATCGTTGGAGGCCAGATAGCTCTGCAGGATCCAGGTGTCGTTCACAGCCTCCCGAAATTCCCGGGAATTGTCCTTGTTATAGCGCACCAGATAAGTCACCTGCGGCGTGCCGAGGCTTTCGAAATTTTCTTCACTCACATAGGCCAGATAGAATGTCGAAATATTCTTATAGGAATCGTCTGTATTTTCCAGCATGTACAGGTAATCCGGCCTCTGGAAAAAGCCGCACACGCGGTAATCTTTCCCGGCAAGGGAAATGGTGTCGCCGATCTCGATCCCCTCGTGGACGGCGTAGCCCTCGGACAGGATGATTTCGTCATCCGACGTCGAATTTTCGCCTTCGGACAGAATGACCTCATCATCCGATGACGAATTCTCTTCTTCGGACAGAATGATCTCATCATCCGATGACGAATCTTCGCTTTCAGACGACGAAAGATCTTTCCCCGCCGTGATTGCATAGAGGTCGATCTTTTCTGTCGCCAAAAAGATGCGGGCTGTCGTGCCATCCTCCGTGATGTTTAAGACCTCCTGCGCTTCCAGGACCAGATCGTACTCTTCCTCCAGCGCCTCCAGTTCTTCCTCCGAAATCGGCAGGTAAGTCGTAAAGTTCGCGTCCTCCAGCGCCTGGCTGGCGAAAAATTCCTCACCGAACTCCAGGATGCCGGTTCCGCCTATGTAAAATAAATAAAACAATAGCAGTGTTACCACGGTCAGAATGCCCGTGGAGATATAAAAAGCCGCGTTTGCGCGGAGACTGCGGAGATAGCGTTTATTCAGTGTTCCGCGGCTTCGTTTTTTTGATGTCTGACCCATCTTTTTCCCTTTCATTCTTCTTAAAAGCATTCGGAGTCATTGCACAGCGCTGACTTCAACTTTTGACCCTCATGTCATATCATGATTCGAGCAGCAAAAGGATATGACACTATGGATTGCTCCGTGCTACGCACTCTCACAAGGTCAAATCCTTCGCCGCCTTTTTATCGGCATTCACATGAGATGAAACCACCTCTCCGTCGCGCAGTCTCACCACCACATCCGCCATCCCGGCGATCGCTTCATTATGAGTAATGATCAGCACCGTTGTGCCAAATTCCTGATTCATCCGCTCGATACACGTGAGCACATTCGCGGATGCCTTTGTGTCCAGCGCGCCAGTCAGTTCGTCGCAAAGCAGGAGTTTCGGGTTCTTCACCATCGCCCGGGCGATGGCAACGCGCTGCTGCTGCCCGCCGGATAATTCCTTCGGGAAGCGATAGCGATATTTCTCAATGGATAAATCCTGAAGTAGCTTCTCTGTATTTAACGGAGCATCCGCCGTCTCGGAAACGACAGCGATATTCTCCTCCGCCGTCAGGTCGGGGATCAGGTTGTAGAACTGAAACACAAATCCCACATCCTCTCTGCGGTAATCCGTCAGCTCATTTCCCGAAAAATCACTGATCTGCTTTCCGCCTACCGTAACGGTTCCAGCATCCAGACTGTCCAGCCCTCCCAGCACATTTAAAAGCGTACTTTTTCCGGAACCGGACGGCCCAAGAATCACGCAGACCTTTCCCTGCTCCAGGGAGAGATTCGCGTGATGCAGCGCATAAACAGCGGATTCCCCGCTCCCGTATTGCCTTACGGCATCTTTTAATTCGATAAACATGTTTCCTCCCCTTTTAGTTAGTGTGCGCTAACCATTGTTCATAACATAAGCGGGGGAAGATTTTTGCGCACAGATTTTCTCCCGCTGTCAAAACCGTGATATACCCCGCCCATCTATGTCGGCGATAATCAGAAACTTTCCGATTCATTCGGTTCATATGTTAGCCTATGCTAACCAGCATTTTATCAGTGACCTGTCTGGAAGTCAATAGAAAATATGTAAAAAAATCCCTCTTATTTTCAATTTAAAAATCTATAATACCTCAATTTTACACCGATGTATTTTTTCTTTTCGATAGTACCCGATACCAACCAGAATGATTCTGCCTTTTGTCTTTGGCTGCTCGCCAATCTTTATCTAAAAAATGCGGCCCAGAAACTCAGCCGGACCGCATTTCTATATCTATTTCCTATTCAGTTTTCCGTTTTTTCTCTGCTTTATGTTTCTTTGTAACCGCACATACCGCCACAACTGCTGCACATGCCACGCACAGCACTGCGACCAAAAGGATCCGTATCCATGTATTTCCGTTCTCTTTTTCCGAATCATCCGCATCCGTATCTTTCGCGGCATCTTCTTCCGTTGTCGTTTCCGCTTCGATATTATCTTCACCGTCCGCCACAGTTGTCTCATTCTGTGAGTCGTCCGAAGTCGCCTGGTCTGCCTCTTCTGCAAACTCTTCCGGATTCACCGTCTGCAAAGATACCGCGATGCGGTCGATGCTCGGCGCATAGGCAGTGGCGTTGTAGAGAGAAATCGTGTTGGTTCCGGCCTCCAGGTAAACTGTAATGGAAGTCCTCCCCACGGCTGACCAGTCGTCCCTCGTGGCGGTAAGGCCGCTTAAGCAGGTGCCCTCATCATCATTCACCCTCACATACAGGTTTCTGGCCTCTCCTGTAATATAGTAAATTTTCAGTTCGTAATATCCCGCCTCATCTGCGGCGACATTCTCAAAGGTGACCGAGTTGGCGGCGCCGTTTCCGACCCAGCCGACAGACTTCAGGCCTGAAGCATAGTTATTATCATCTCTTGTCGTGGCTCCGCCCAGGGTCGCGTTTTCCGCTTCATAATACGTATAGGCATCGGATGCCGCCGTGGTAGTCATGCCGTTCTGTGTGATTTTCACTGCCGCGCCGCCGTTTGTCAGAAGGTCGAGCGTCAGAGTGTCGTCCCGTGTCACCTCTTCGGTACGGATGACGACCGCGCTGCCGTCCTCATTATCCTCATAAATATAAGCCGTGTAAGTGCCGTCACCCAGGAAATCCAGCGCGATCTCGCGGGCTCCCGCAGAAGCGGTCATCACGCCCAGGTACCAGTCCTCGCCGCTTCTTCTGGCCGCCAGGTTCCACTCGCCAGGGTACCCGTCCACGTAAGACTCATCCCACGCTGTCGGCACGTCATTTAAAAAGGAGAGCTGCGCGGTTCCCTCGTATACATAGGCGGAATGGGCGAAATGCTGCACTGCGGACTCATAGACGACAGACATGGCGAGCTGGAAGCCTGTGGTGGCGTCCAGGGTCGTCATCTGATACACTGCCGGAGTAAAGTCCATGGAGCCCAGGGCATTTCTGGTAAAGAGGTAAGTCAGCAGCGTTTCCAGATCCGCGCCGATGCCCCATTTGAAATACTCCTCGCCCTTCACGGCTTCCCAGGAGACCACGTTCGGATAAGTCCGCTCCTCGCCGTTCGGGTTCGTGCAGCCGTGAAAGACCACCATCAGCTCGTGCTCCGCCGCGATGGAGGCGATCTCGTTCATGACAGTCATGGCCTCCTGACTGTCACTGTTAATGTAGTCGATCTTCACGCCCCGGACGCCGATCTCCTCGCACCAGGCAAACTGCTCCTCGATGGTTTCCACATCGTCCAGGTCAAAAATGTGCGTGCCGTCATATTTATCCACGCCGTACCAGAGAAAGATGCCGATGCCCTTTTCAGCGGCATAACCCGCCAGTTCCTCCACCTCATCCGCGTAATTATCCCACAGTTCCCAGCCGTAGTCGACCAGCACATATTCCCAGCCATTTTCCGCCGCGAAGTCGATATAATCCTTCTGGGTGTCCGGCTCAATGGCATCGCTGGTGGTGGACCACCAGGACCAGGCCGCCACGCCCGGATCCACGAAGCTCCAGTCAATGTCTTCGGATGCCGCCGGGTTCAGACTGGTCAGCACGGTGCTGTTTGTAGTGTCATCAAGTGTAGTGCCGATGATGGCCACGCGCCAGGGCGTATGGAAGGGATACGTCATTTTTACCGTTGACCCCTGATGATTTCCAAATGTCCAGGTCAGACTTTTCGAATTCACCGCGGAAGAAAATGTGGATGCACAATAAGTCTCATCCTCATTGAATACATTCGCCTCCGTCAGCAGCACCCAGAAATCGCTCTCACTGCCGGAAACATTCGCCAGCACCGGCGTGGAAGCGCTTAAAGCTCTGGCGTACAGGTCGCTCACGGAAAGGCTGGCATAGGTTCCCTCATAAGTATCGCTCATGGATGAGTACCAGATGGTTGCATCCGTCGGCAGCAGAAACTCGCTGACCTCGCCTGTGATGGTCGCGGCTTCTGCTCCGCCCGCGTCTGCCACGGTGTAGCGGTAAGCCACCGCGTCCTCGTACACGCGAAGCGTGATCGTCATGGTCTGCGTTCCCTTTGTAAGGTCAAAGGTGACCTCCGTGCCGGTGTCCGAAGCCTCGGAAATACCGCCGCCCACCAGCGAATATGTGTCGTTCACCTCATCTATGCTGTAGCTGTCATCCGCCAGCGTGAGCCCGGTCGACAAATCCTCTGCCTCGGTCACAAGCCCCAGCTGTGCCGCCTCCAACACCGTCTCCCCGCTGCAATTTGCCGAGTAAAAATATCTGCCGGTCGCCTCATCCGTCCAGATGACCGCAGTCATGGTTCCCTCCGGCGATGCCGCCTCATATACCTTTGTCAGCACTGTTCCGTCCGCGTACACGGATTCGCTACCTGTAATTTCGTCCGCCTTAATCGCTCTCATACCTCCTGCTGTGAATAACGTGCCTGCGACCATGACCGCAGCCATCGCAGCGGCGACTATGGAATGCCATTTTCTTTTTTTCATGCTGTTACCCCCGTTTAAAAATACTCGCTGCGCTCATTTACGAGCAGGGCGAGAGTTGATATATTTAGGGAAATATTACCAGATATCAGTCTGGAATTATATGGCTTTATGTGATAAATTATATGGTGAATGTGAGATTTCTGCCATTCATCCCGGCTCAGGATATTTGCCTTATTTTATTTACAGTGAATGGAATCCCGCGAAAATGAGTATTTGATAATAAATAATAAAATTGCCTGATACGCAGCTAAGTAAGAAAGGAGTCCCCATGCCTCATCAAAAATCCATCACCTACGATAAATTCACCGGCTACCAGTGCCTGGAGGATATCCGGGACGATTCCGTGGACCTGTGCCTGATTACCTGCGGTATGCAGAACTGTGCGCCGCTCCACGCCTACACCGGCGTCCGCGACCTGTATATTTTTCATTTTATTTCCGGCGGAACCGGATATGTGGAAGATCGCGGGCAGCTGATCCCTCTGTCCGCCGGAAATGTGTTTCTGATCGAGCCGGGCGTTCCGGTGCATTACCATGCCGACAAGGCGGATCCCTGGTCTTACATGTGGGTCGGTTTTCGCGGGATCAAGGCCCCCTTCTACATCCACCACGCCGGATACCAGAGCGACCGGCGTTTCGGCCACGTGAGCAATATTTCTCTGGTCAATTCGTATATTCAGCAGATTATCGCGAACCGGGCCTATACCTGCGCGAACGACCTGAAACGGCATGCCGCGCTGTATGATCTTCTTGCGCTGATGATCGATGAGGTCAGTGAGCCGGAGTTTCTGCCGCAGGATCTGCCCCGGCAGCACTATGTTGAACTGGCCAAAGCCTATATCGAAGAGAACTACCGGCACGACCTGCACGTGTCTGACATCGCCGCCAGGATCGGCATCGACCGGAGCTATCTGACGCAGATTTTTAAGGAAGTGCTGAACATCTCCCCGCAGGAATACATCCTGCATTTCCGCCTGGATCGGGCGGCGCTTCTGCTCCATGACATCACGCTCAAGGTGTCCGCAGTGGCGCAGGCGGTGGGATATAAGGATGTGGCTTCCTTTTCGCGCATGTTTCGCCGGTATAAGGGAGTTACGCCCAGTGAGTATCGGATGAGAATCCTAATGACAGGGAAAGAGCAGCAATGATAAAAGCCTTTACGGTGAGCATCGCGGATGCCGCCCACGTAGTGGAGGCTGACTATTTCGGCGTAGTGTCCGGCAATGCGTTTAGGGATGGGCTGCAGATGAAATAAAAAGTGTCAGGTTTTCTGGACTGCATCATTCATAAAAAACATCGGGGAAAGGCACTGCGCAAATTCTGCACAGCACCGTCCCCCGATGGCATATATTCACCCGTCTCCGGCATCTGCCTGTTCCGGATATTACTATTTAAAACTGACTCAAGTGTCAAAAGAGGTTCACGGATTGTTCCGCGCTTCTGAAGTTCATGCAAAGCATGAACTTCAGTTCCCACAATCCTATCGGAACCAGAATTTTATCTTAGATTTCATTTGCGACATCATATGCCGTCCAGACCGCATTCAGAATCGTTGCGGCTCCCTTGCTGTCACCAACAGAATAGATCGGAACGCCCAGTTCCTTATAGGATTCTTCCGCATTTTCTGTCGGTTTGAAGCCCAAAGCACTGACGACCGTATCGGCGGGAAGTGTTACCTGACCGTCCGCGTTTTCAACAACAGCACCTGCGTCCGTAACCCGTACCAATTTTGTGGATTTCAGCACTTTTACGCCATAGAAATCAAACAGATCACAGATCATCTGATAGTTCGGATACGGTGCCGATGCCCCGCCGGCACTCATGATATCATCTAATGCTTCCACTACTGTTACATTCTTTCCGTGCTTTGCCTCGTCTAAGGCAATCTCACAGCCCACAAGGCCGCCGCCGACTACAACCACGTTCTTTCCGATCTTTTCAGGATGTTCGATTGCGTCTAAGGATACGATTGCTTTTTCCAGTCCATCGATCGGCGGCGCGGCAGCCACGCTTCCTGTCGCAAAGACGATTGCATCCGGATTTTCTTTGCGGATGCAATTCACGCACGGAGCATGCTCCAGCTTTATGGTGATATTCAGTTCAGACAGCTCACGCTCATACCATTTTGCAAGTTTCGCGATCTCGCTCTTGAAGCTGTGTGCGCCGGCCTCTGCCAAATGCCCGCCCAGATGATCTGACTGCTCAAATAATGTAACGTCGTAGCCTCTCAATGCGCAGACTCTTGCGGCTTCCATGCCGGAAACTCCGCCGCCCACGACCACGACTTTCTTCTTCCCGTCTGCCGGCTTCAGGCCGTTGACCGTCTCT
This sequence comes from Lachnospiraceae bacterium, assembly GCA_021203205.1. GTDB lineage: Bacteria > Bacillota > Clostridia > Lachnospirales > Lachnospiraceae > SIG308. The sequence goes on from JAJQBQ010000058.1 coordinate 20,679, forward strand.
CTGGCCGCCTGCGGATTTACCGCGCAGGATACCGGCTCCCCGGTTTCGCAGCATCTGCGGAAGCAGCCCATGTTGCAGCCGATACATGGCCGGATCCTCTCAGGCGTATCATCGTATAATTTCTTTGCATAATCTGGATCTGCCAAAGATGCCCTGCCGATACCGACCGCGTCGATCAGGCCCTTTTCCAGAGCATCCTTTGCCTTGTCATAGTCCTGCATTCTCCCGCCTGCGATGATCGGAATATTCACGACCTCTTTTGCCTTTGCGGCAAGATCGATCATAAATCCCTGCGGCATGTACATCGGAGGACATGCGTAATAGAAGGAATCATAGGTTCCCGTATCCACATCCAGGAAGTCAAACCCGTAGCTCTCTAGCAGCTTGCAGACTGCAACGCCTTCCGCCAAAGTTCTTCCCGCTTCTTCTTCGCCCGTCAATGTGGCTATGTTATTATCCTTCAGATAGGACTTCAGTCCCAGACGCATTCCCACCGGGAAATCTTCTCCGCATACTTCCTTGATCCCCTCACAGATTTCCTTTGCTGCCCGAAGCCTGTTTTCCAGGCTTCCGCCGTACTGGTCCTCGCGTCGGTTGAAGAAACTCATTCCCAGCTGATCCAGCAGATAGCCCCAGTGCATCGCGTGTAATTCGATGCCGTCATACCCGCAGTCTTTGGCGATCTTCGCGACATCGATCATTCCTTTGATTTTCTGCTGAATCTGCTCCGTTGTCAATACCGGCGATTTCATATCGCCATTTTTCCACACATAATTCTCACTCGGAGACGGCAGCCCCGGATAATTTCTGCCAAGCCCCATGGAAATCTGGGCAAAGATTTTGGAACCGGCTTTGTGAACTCTATCCGTCAGCTCTCTGGCACCTCTGGCCCAGCCCGGTGTTACCGTTGGCACCGGCCCTAATGCGCTGTATGGGTCTACCACAGCATCCGTTGCGATCGCGCCGGGGATAAGTAATCCGAATCCTCCCTGCGCTCTCAGCTCAAAGTAATGAATGAAGTTCTCGGAAAAGCCTCCGTCCTCATCGTAGGATAATGCCCCCAAGGTCATGGGTATCACCGCAAATCGATTGGGAATCTCTACCTTTCCGATCTTATAAGGTGTTTTAAAAATGTCGTAAGCCCCCACTGCTACCTTCTCCTTTCCGCACATATGTCTCTCGTATGTGCCAATGATATTGTTACGATTTTAGCTGACTAAGGGTCGTGATGCACGGATATCTCCCCCGGACTGTCCAAAAACTCGTTTTCCATTCCTTTCGGACACAACACATAGTAATCAAAGCTCTCCCGTGACACTATATGTTGTAGCATCTCATGGAAGGTTTTGGCATTCCAGACAATCTCCTCCGGAAAATGCTTCGCATTTTCTTCTGGTAACGCATAAACGCATGCATTCCGCTGCACGGAACCCGCGTGACATTTTGTCGCGGAAAAAGTTCCTCACCTCCATGCTTCCGACCCCTGATGTCTTCGTATTATAGCCATGCATGAAAAGATAGTCAAGACAAGATTTGTCCCCGTTCCCGTCCGTTGCATACACTTTGGTGTACCCGGCGCTTTCTGGATCGAAATCGGTGCTTTTACCCTCAGGGGAGACTGTCCGAAAACGAAAAACAGTCTCTCCCAGATCACAATATATGGTACCTCAGGCGAGTCGAGAAGACTACTTATAGTATTTGATGAGACAGAAGGATGAGTTTTCGGACAGCCTGAGGGGGGACATCTTCCGACACCCAGATCTCATATTCATACGAGCGGTCATTTTTGGATTCCAGCACCTCGTAAAACAGGTATTCCTTATTTTTTAGTTAACACAGAGGCGCGAAAATTTGCAGCACACCATCTACCAGCCACTTTCGGAAGGAGTGGCCAATATTCTCCATTGTTCGTTCTCTGCATTTCTGCTGCGTTCTGAGAAAATCCTGCTTCATATCTGCCAAAAGAGATGCCTTATAAAACAGTGAATTATTCTCAAAATGAAGGAAAAGACTGCGATAATCCAGATTGACCGTTCCAATCGTTCCAATTTCATCGTCAATGATACAGCCCTTGGCATGAACGAATCCCGGCGTATACTCATATATTTTAACTCCGGCTTGCAACAGAACCGAATAATAACTGCGGGACATTCGATATATCAGCGCTTTATCCGGGATGCCCGGCATAATGATCCGAACGTCAACACCACGCCTGGCCGCACGGACAAATGCATCCAGAAGGGTATCTCCCAGCATTAAATAGGGCGTAAAAAACCAGGCAGTATCAGTTGCCAGCGTCAACAACTCTATGTACAGGTTATTACTGACTGGCTCAGGATAAATCGGGGAATCGTAATAAGATAATACATATCCGTCCCCTATGAGATGCGATGCTTCCGTCGTCCCTGTAAACTGATTTACAGCGATCGGGTTATCGGAGAAGGCGTTCCAAAACTCCGCAAACATCCGTGTGTAGTTCTGTACCGGTGCTCCGGTGAGGCGAAAGCCAATATCTTTCCAATGTCCGTATTTCTCCACATGATTGATATATTCATCCGCCAGGTTGATACCACCGCTGAAAGCTACGTTGCCGTCAATAATCAGCATCTTCCTGTGATCCCGATAATTTGCAGTTCCCGTGACAAACAGAAGCGGATTAAATGCCATGCACTGAATCCCTTTTCTCCGCAGCTGCAAAACATTTTCTTTGGTGTATGTGGATATGCTGCCCAAATCATCATACATAACCCGTACATCTACGCCCTGCTCCGCTTTCTCTGACATGATCTCCACCATAGAGTCCCACATCAGCCCAGGTTCCACAATAAAGTACTCCACGAAAATAAATCGCTTCGCGGCTTTGAGGCTCTCCAGCATTTCCTGCCAGGCTAATTCGCCCAGCGGATAATATTCCGCGTTTTCACAGCGCATAACAGGCAGTCCGGTCAGTTCCTGTACATAACAGAAAGTTCTGGCGACTCTGCAATTTATCTCTTCCAGTTCCTCGCGGACATCCGTCGCCATCGTCGCTTCAGTGAGGGTAGCACGCCCTTTTTCCAGTCTTTTCCTGATCGGTCGAAGCGTTTTTCTGTTGCCAAAGCATAAGTACAGGATTGTACCCGTTATCGGAAAGGCCAGAATCGCAAGCAACCACAGAATTTTGTATGTGCTTTCATGTCTGCTGGATATGATGTACAGCACATACAAAAGAGCCAGCAACGTCAGTATGAAATTCAGAACCGCAGCATAAGGGGCAAGCCACCGCAGCAGTAAAAACATCCACGCAAACTGGAGCAGCACAGCAGGAACAACCGCAAAAATGCGTTGAAATATCTTTCTCATCGTGAAAATCCTCCCATAACAGTATAAATTCTGTGTTGATTTTTCAGCACGCCTGGATTATAATTGACATAGTGTCGAAATGCAATTAACAAAAAAATGAGAACTGCTATGAAATCGACAAGTTGATTGAAGATGTGTATCATCCAACAAAAAAATAAAATTTGTCGATTCTGTCGCCCGAATCACAGAAAATCATGCAAAAAAGCCGAAGGAGTTTTATAAAAATGAGTGAAAAAGAAAACCAGCGAGTCATGCTTACAAAGCGCCTTTTGAAAGAATCTCTTCTGCGCCTGCTGCAAAGCAAAAACATTCAGTCTATATCAGTAAAAGAATTGTGTGAGGACAGCGGCATTAACCGGGCTACTTTTTACAATCACTATGGCCGCCCAGGCGATGTCCTGGAAGAGTTGGAAGATGAAATAATTAAAAATATCCCTGTTATTTCTGTAGCGGAGCTAAAAGAAAATGGCAGCTACAAAAAAGCATTTATTGAACAAGCTACAATATTATTCGAGCATCTTCGGAATGATAAGGATTTTGCCGCTTTAGCGCGCATAAATGGGGATTCCAACTCCGAGTTTGCAATGAAAATATTTAATTTCCCTGCAATAAAAAAAGCCATTGATGATGCTGCTCCTGATAAGTATGACGAGACAGACAGACAATTAATTTTTAAATATATTCAAAGCGGGCTTTACAGCATGGTTAGGGAGTGGATTATAATCGGCACTCAGAAAAGCGTGAATGACACGGCTGAACTGTTGGCAGAAATAATAGATAACGGACTTGTTTCACAAAAGTGAATAGTTACAACTCGTACTATAGCAGATACCAGATGGAGAAGTCCATGAGAAACCTGAACGAATACAAACCAAATTAAACAACACTGGGCGACAACATATCGCAAAAATTATGGAGCAAATGCAGGGGGCAGCACAATTGCCCAGCACTTGCTCCACATAAAGCCGAAATATTTTAATCGTAAAGAATCTGACAACACAAATCGAGCGGGCCATTTTGCGAAACTCATTGTCAAATGCCGGCGATAACCAGATATTTTCCGATTCATTTCATGTGATTGTTAGTCAGAGCTAACCATCGTTCTATCAGCGACTTGCCTGGAAGTCAAAATATATTAAAAATTCCCTGTAAATTGTATATTATGAATCCTCGCTCCCGGAAAATCAGTTGGCATCAACTTAAATAAGCGCCTTTTATGCTGACATCTACAACGTTTGCCAGTACCCCGTCCGGTTTGACCCCACTCTCCGGATATACCCGCACTGCTTTAACATGGCAATCGCCTTATCTATGGTTGTCTTTCCCAAATGCAGAATATCCATTAATCCGGCCTTCGTCACATTCGGATTCCGTCGGATTTCCGACAGTACCCGCTCCTGTGTTCGGTTCAGTTCACTCTTCGGCAATTCGTCCTGCTCCGTTTTATTGCTTTCTTCTGTCCTGTCCCTGTCCTCGTCCTTCCCCCTGTTTCCTGCCGTATTTCTGCTCTCTGCCATTCCCCTGTCCTCTGACTTGCTTCTGCCCTCTGCCTTTCTCCGATCTTCTGTCTCATTTCTTTCTTCTGTCTTTTCCTCCCCATCCATATCCTTCAGCCAATAAAACGGAATCGTCACCACGATGGAGTTCTCCCGGAATTCGAATGCTTCCCTTCCATAACTCTGTATGATTTTCGGCACTCCCCTGCCGGTTTTCTCACTGATGTGAAGCTGCAGCAATATCTCGGAGAGTTTTCGGTTGACCGGAACAGACTCCCCCGCGAAAAAGCCCTCCATCGTTTGCTCCGGAGCCAGCGAGCCGCGGGAAAGAATCTCGATCCGATCTGAAAATACGGAAATCATCGGCTCGAGGCCGCTCACCCATTTGTTGTGCGCGAACGCATTGATTACGGCCTCGCGAAATGCATCATTATCAAAAAGTGGCACTTCTTTTCTCTCAACGATGCGATCGCGCTCGTCTGCCTGCATAATATTCAGAATATCTCCATATCGCAGCACATCATCCAGGGAATATAGCAGGCACTGATTTCCAAACTCTCGAACCGCAATCAGCCGATCTGCTTTCGTTTTCCCGGCAAACAGAGCGATACGGATGTTCATATGGGAATCATCTGACAGGAGCTGCGCCATCATATTATACCGGCCATCCTCCGTGTACAGCGACAAATTCTTTTTGAACGTGTCCGGGTTCAGCTTCAGATTCTTCGTGTAATAGTAAATCAGCAGCTTATCAAAAGTAAGATCCTGATATTCTGCCGGAGTATTTTCAATTGTCGGAACACCATGTCCGAGAACATAAAACAGCCAGGATTCCCTCTCGGGATATTTTTTTATATTTTCCTTGCTCGATCCGATTCTGATATATCTCTCCCATGCGTAGGAAGTCGGCACTGTTTTTGCCGCCGGGATCGTAAGCAGAACCACCCGTTTTCCTTCCATAGTTACTTCTTCAAACATAAAATTGATATCCGGCTTCAATTGTCTGGCGAGATAATGCTTTAACGGCTCATGGTTTACATCCTGATCAAAGTTAAATGTCGTTCCAACAATTTCGTGGCTTTTATCATTCACACCCCAGACAAAATATGCATAGCTTTTCCCGACGATAGCCGCGCTGTTGGAAAGAGCTGATATATACTGCCCCAGTTCGTCCGCATGATACCAGTTTTCTTTAAACTCAAACCATTCTTTTTCCGACACGTAACTAAGCAATTCATAAATTGTATTTGCGGCTTCTCCCATATATGTTCACCTCCAGACCAGGCAGTCGCTGTCACAAAACCCTGCGGCAGCTACATCAACTACACTAATTTATCACCCACCCGAACATTATAGCACAGGTGGGTGATAAATGGGTAATACTTTTTTCTGAATTTAAAACATTGCGGGCTTTGTCCCCGTTTTCAACCAATCCTCCGTTACCTGGACAGACTATTTTTCCCGCACCTGCCTCCGCACCTTCGCAATACAGTAGAAACACATCGGCACGATATACAGGATCGCCGCGATCCACGCCGCCTGGTCGGCGCAGCAGATGGCGGTAAATCCGGCAATGGGTACGAAGACGCGGCTCACCACGACACGCGCGATCATCTCGATGACACCGGAGAAGATGGCCCGGCCGGAAAAGCCCAGGCCCTGTGTCGTGAGCCGGGAAACATTCAGGAAGCCCAGCGTCCAGAAGAACACACCGATATAGCGCAGGTATTTTCCGGAGGCGTCCAGGATCTCCACCTCATCGCTGCTCACGAAGAGGAGAGACAGCGTGCGCCCGGCGAAGATCAACACGATCCCCGCGATCACGCCGTAACCCACGGCCAGCGCAAGCCCCTCCCGGAATCCTTTCGTGATGCGATCTGTTTTCCCCGCGCCCAGATTCTGGCTGCAGAAAACGCTGGTGGCCGTGGCTATAGCGTCAAACGGACACATGACGAACTGCTTGATGCGGTTGCCGGCGGTAAATCCGGAGACGTAGATGCTTCCGAGAGCGTTGTTTGCGGACTGCATCGTCATGGATCCGATGGCCGTGACCGAAAACTGAAAGCCCATCGGCAGGCCCATCGCCAGCAGCCGTTTGACCGGCCGTGCACGGAAGCGCCCATCCATCCGCTCCGGGTGCAACAGCGGCACCTTCTTCCATATGTATACAAGGCACAGCAGCCCGCTGATCCCCTGCGCAACGACCGTTGCGATGGCCGCACCTGCGCAACCTAACGGCAGTATAGCCACACACAGAATATCCAGAAAAATATTCAGCACCGTGGAAATAGCCAGAAAGACAAACGGCGTGCGGCTGTCACCTACCGACCGCAGGATCGAGGCCAGCAGATTATACAGGATAATAAACGGAATGCCCAGAAATATGATCACCAGATAAGAATAAGTATCCGCGAAAATATCCTCTGGAACAGACAGAATCCTCAAAATGGTCGGACAAAGCGCCACGCAGAGGCTTGTCATGACCACCGCCAGAACCGCCGCGATGAGCATGGCATGGGCGATGTAGTCCTTCATCTGCCGGGTGTCGTTCGCGCCGAAGCTGCTCGCCACCGGCACGCCGAAGCCCGTGCACATGCCGAGACAGAATCCCAGGATCAGGAACTGGGCGCTGCTCGTGGCGCCGACCGCAGCGAGCCCGTCGGAACCCAGCACCTGGCCCACGATGGCCGCGTCTATCATATTGTAAGTCTGCTGCAGCAGATTGCCCACAAGGAGGGGCAGCGCGAACCGCAGGATCAGCCGGAACGGGCGGCCCTCCGTCATACTTTTTGCCATGGTAATGGTTCACCTCTTTTCGGCTCACCGTTTAACCACTTTTTCCAGGTTTTGTCAAGAGGCATTTTGCCGTGATCCATGTACATAATGAATGCCGGAAACACACTTTTCCCGTGTGCTCCCGGCATCCGTGTCATAGCAGCTTTACATCCTTCCTGTCAATTTTCTCACAGGTTCTGTTCCCCAGCCTTACTATGTAAGTATTTTAGCAGTTGTAATTCGCATATGATACTGGGCAAAAGTAATGCCACCGCAGATTCCAGGTTATTTTGCAACAGATCCTTACTCCTGCACTGCCCCGTAAATCTCCAGCTCATATATGGATGCCGCCACATATTTCGCGGAGCTCGAATACAGGCTGCAGGATGTGATCCGCACCAGCACGTACCTGGCAGATACACCGTCAAGCTCCAGAGTTTCCTGCTGGCCGGAGGTTTCGTTTCCGTCCGTTGCATACACTTTGGTGTACCCGGCGCTTTCCGGGTCGAAATCGGTGCCTTCACCTTCAGGGGAGACATCTTCCGACACCCAGATTTCATATTCGTAAGTGCGGTCGTTCTTGGATTCCAGCAGAAGTTCCAGGCTTGTGATGTCACAGACCTCCCCCAGGTCGACGCACAGCCATTCCGGATACTGGGCATCCCAGTTGCCGGAGGTATCCTGTGTCTGTGCTACCCAGCGGGACCCCACTGAGCCGTCCACCGCCATGTCCGCCGTGGTCGTCGCGCCGTCCGAGGCTGTTCCCTCCTCGCTGCTCGCGTAGACTGTCTTGTTTAACGCCAGATCCTCCAGCTCCTCGCTGACCGTCCAGGTGCAGCTGTCGGTATACTCCGCGTCATCCCCCTCACAGGTTCCGATGACGCTGATCGTAGCTTCCCCGATTTCAAGGTTTACACCCTCGGTCAGGAAGACACCGTTGCCCTGTGCCTCCATCATGCCGAGGCTTTCGCCGTTCACGAACAGCTCCACCGCATCGCAATTGGAGTACACCTTGATGTAGGTCTCTCCCTCGGTGCGGTCCGTCCACCGGCGGCTGGTGATGTAGGCAAAGGAATCCGCCTGATTCCAGTTTGCCTTATACAGATAGTAACTGTCTTTCTTCGTCTCCCGGTCTGCGGTCACCAGGCCCTTGTCATTTAAAGCCACCTGGGAACCCTCACTGCGGGAATCCACGGCGAAGTCGAACATGGCCCAGTAGAAGGTCGCCCAGAGCTCATCATGCTCGTTGATGTAGGCGATGGCTTCCTCATTCATCAGGCTCTGGTACTCTTCCGGATGCCATGCACCGCCGGCCGAGAGGCCGTTCTCGCCCAACTCCGGGTATGCCTCATGCTGGTTCACGTTCGCGCCCCAGCCGTACTCGGATATGCCCATGGACCGGGAGTCCAGCGCAATCTTCCGCGTCATCACATCCTCAAAGGTACCGTAAAAATTCTCATCGGAGTACCAGCCCGGGTAGATGTTCCAGGCGATAAGGTCGGATTTCCAGCCGATGTTGTTCTCAAAATCTTCATTTACAGAGTCCGCGTCATTCTGATCCATGGCGTAGTCGCGGTTGAGGGCCTGCGTCGTGTAGCGGCCGGTGGTGTCCAGCTCGTGGGCCAGTCCGTCCAGCTCGTATAAAAGCGCCTTCGCGCCGGATACTGCGGTGGAGGATGTGGCATTCGTCAGGCTCGTGCCGTTGCCGATCTCATTTTCCAGACCCCAGAAGATGATGGACGGCCGATTGTACTGCTGGCTGATGAGCTCCGTCAACTGATTTTTCGTGACCTCCTCGAAATCGCTGCCGGTGCCGATGGCGTTTACCAGCGGGATCTCCGTCCAGACCACGATGCCATATGCATCGCACAAATCATAGAAATAATCCGTCTGCGGATAGTGGCAGAGCCGCACGCAGGTGATGCCCAGTTCCAGCATGATCTGCATGTCCGCGTAATGGTCTTCCTCCGTCATGGCGCTGCCGCTGCCCGCCAGGAAGGAGTGCCGGTTCACGCCGTGCAGCGTGTACTTTTCGCCGTTCAGGTAAAAGCCTTCGTCCTCATCCACATAGAAGTATCGGAAGCCCAGCTTGTCCGAGACCTCGTCGATCACCTCGCCGTCGCTGTCTGTGACCGTCAGCGTCACCGTGTACTGATAGCCCGCGTTCGTGTTGTCCGCGTTTTTGGAATAATCGATGCCCTCCCACAGGGTCGGATCCTCCACCTTCAGATCCTTGCTGAACTCGTACGTGCTGTCCGCGGCGATCGTGATCTCCTCGGAAAACGCCTCCGGTGCGTTGTCGCCTTCCACGGTGACCGTCACCGTCACGGTCTGCGCCGCGTCCGACGCATTGACGAGGTCTGCCTGCACATTGAACTCGCCCAGATCCTCCGGCTCCTCCAGACTCCGCATGTAGCCGGTCGTCAGATACAGCCCCGATGAGCCGTAGCTTTCCAGATCCACATGCACCTCATCCACCGCGATCAGGTACACGCGGCGGTAAATGCCCCCGTACATATTAAAGTCCGCGGAAATCGGCGCGATGTCCTGATCAAGGGTGTTGTCCACCTTCACATAGATGTAGTTATTCCCATCCTCCGAAAGATAGTCCGTGATGTTGTAGCGGAAGGCCGTGTAGCCGCCTTCATGCGTCTCTCCCACCTTCACCCCATTCACATACAGGTCCGTCTTCGTGTTCGCGCCGAGGAATTCGATGTAGATCTGCTTATCCTGAAGCGATTCATCAATGGTAAATTCCTTGTAATACCAGTAAAATGTCCGGTCGTAATCGCTTCCGCCATCGTCCGCGTCCTCCGCGTTCCAGGTGTGGGGGATGGTGACACTCTCCCAGCCGGAGCGGTCCGAAGCCAGCGCCGCCGCCTCGGAGAGGGCTCTGCCGCCGAACAGCCACTCACCGTCCAGTTCCCACGCGTAGGTCTCATCTCTGCCGCTGGCGGTCTGGATCGGAATGGAAAGGCTGGTCGCCGTTCCGGAATCTTCTGCGAGGGATGCCGTGGTCGTGTTCTCCTCCGCGTCCGTGCCATCCGTAGTTTCCCCGTTATCCGTGGCCTCGGCCAGATTTTCTGTGTTGCTCATACTCTCTTCTCCATCCTCTTCTTCACTCGATCCGCAGCCTGCGAACATGGTTCCTGCGGCTAATACCGCCGCCAGAATCACGGTCGCCGCCACTGCATAAATTGGTCGTTTCCCTGTTCTGCTTTCTTTCATAGCTCTTCTCCTTATAGATTTTTGCTTTACCACGCGAAAAATTATTCGCACTGTTTCATGTCATTTACGACGCTCCATCATCCTATTATGCTTTACAGCACAACGCCGTCCTTGAATATGGAAATCTCTCTACAGCCGTTTTCCTCGTTATTGGTTTGCCTTCCGTTTGCAACCGAAATGATATATTGAAACAGCTCGTCCGACAGGTCTGCGCCGTTTATCGCACTGCCCGCGTCAAAATCAATCCAATGCGGCTTTTTCTCGTACAGCGGCGTGTTTGTGGAAATCTTAATCGTCGGCACCGGCGCACCGACCGGCGTTCCTCTGCCGGTTGAAAAGAGAATCATATGGCAGCCGGACGCGGTAAGATTCGTTACCGCGACAATATCATTCCCGGGACCGGTCAGGAGATTCAGTCCCCTGTTTTTCACGCTTTCTCCAATTGCTATCACGTCCGCCACATCGGCACTGCCCGATTTTTGCACGCAGCCGAGCGACTTGTCCTCAAGCGTCGTTATGCCGCCGCGCTTGTTCCCGGGCGACGGATTTTCATCTACGGCCTGTCCGTGGCAGATGAAATATTCCTTGAAATCATTTATCAATCGTACTGTTTTTTCAAATACCTCTTCATTTACACAGCGGTTCATCAATATTGTTTCCGCGCCAAACATTTCAGGCACCTCCGTCAGAATTGTGCTAGCGCCCGAAGCGATAAACCTGTCGGATATCCTGCCGATCAGAGGATTTGCGGTAAGTCCCGAAAATCCGTCACTGCCGCCGCATTTTAAGCCTATAACAAGCCTTGAAATATCACATTCGGTTCGCTGAAAGCCTTTGGCGTACTCCACAAGCTCACCTGTCAGCTTCAATCCCTGCTCAATCTCGTCGTCATGCTCCTGTGCGCTCATAAATTTTACACGGCTTTCGTTTACACCGCCCAAAATGTCCCTGAACGCATCGATATTGTTATTCTCGCAGCCAAGTCCCAGCACAAGCACCCCCGCCGCGTTCGGATGATTTACAAGTCCTTTCAAAACCGCCTGCGTTGTCCGCATATCGTCGCCGAGCTGCGAGCAGCCGAACGGGTGTACAAAATGAAATATTCCGTCACATTCTGCGCCGTATTTTTTATTCGCCTCGTGCGCAAGAATTTCCGATGTTCTGTTCACGCAGCCAACCGTGTTCACGATCCATATTTCATTTCGTATTCCCACGCCGCCGTTTTCGCGCTCGTATCCCATAAATGTCCGCTCAGGCTGAGGCATAAGTTTGTTATGCTTCGGATGATATGTATATTTAAGCGTTCCGCCGAGGTTCGTTTTTATGTTGTGCGTATGCACATGCTCTCCCTTTTTTATGCTCCTTACAGCGTGACCGATCGGATAGCCATATTTTATTATTTCCTGCCCCCGCTTTATATCGCAGAGCGCGATTTTATGCCCCCTAAGGTCGCCCTCAAGCATGACTGCGACATTGTCTTTTTCGTTTATCTTAAGAGTCCTCATCGATTATTTCCTGCCTGCGGCAAGCTTCACAGCCGCACTGATCCCGTTATTTTCGATTGATTTTATATCTTCCTCAACGCTTTCCAGAAGATATGTCAAATCCGTATCCCAAAGATCCGTATTGCTTAATATTTCCGCCACCTGCGCCTTTTTTATAAAATCAATCACCGCAGGGTCATCGTTCGCGTTTTCGGTTTTATAAAACACAATGAGCGCCGCGAGAGAAAACACAAGACAGCGCGGAAGAGTGCCGAATTTGTCCGTATAGTCTTTTATGCCCGGCAATATGCGCACCCTGAACTTGGATACCGAATTTAAAGCAATGCTCGACCAAAGGTGGTTTAGAAACGGATTTCGAAAGCGGTCAAACACATCGTATGCAAAACCTGCAAGCTCATTTTCGCTCATATTGATCGTGGGTATTATTTCCTCAAAGACAGCCTTTTTTATGTACGCGCTTAAAACCTCATGATCCAACGCTTCGCGCACCGTCTCGATGCCCATAAGCATCGCCGGTGAAACAAGCGCTGTATGCGCACCATTTAATATTCTGACCTTGCGCTTTTTATAGGGCGTAACATCGTTCGTCCATATGACGTTCAATCCCGCCCTGTCAAACGGCAGCTCGTCTGCGTATTTTTTGCTGCCCTCGATTACCCATAAATGGAAAATCTCCGCTGTAACGATGAAATTGTCTATATAGCCGTATTTCCTGCACATTTCATCCGCCGTATCGCGCGGATAGCCCGTAACAATCCTGTCCACAAGTGTATTTGTGAATACGTTTTCCTCATTTATCCACCTTGCGAAATCCTTTCCGTAATTCCAGTCGGCGGCGTACTTTAGCACACATTCTTTCAGGCAGTCTCCGTTTTTGTCGATCAGCTCACAGGGAAGAAGCAGAAAGCCTCCAAGGCCTGCATCGTAACGCGCCTTTAGAAACATTGTAAGACGTCCGGGAAATGTGGTTGTGCGAAAATCACATTTCTCTTTTCTGTATTCGATTCCCGCCTCGGTGGTGTTCGACACAATATACCGCAGGTCGGGATTTTCAGCGCATTCGAAAAACTCGTTCGTATTCTCATACGGATTTATTCCGCGCGTGATACAGTCGATCGTGTGTTCCTCCTCGGCTTTCACGCCGTTTATAAGTCCGCGTAAACAGAGCGTATATAAGCCGTCCTGCGCATTCAACCCGTCAACGCGTCCGACCGGCAGCGGCTGAACTACAACCACGCCAAAATCCCCGGAACAATCCTTATTTAATCTGTCAAACATCCAGTCAACAAAACCGCGCAGGAAATTGCCCTCGCCGAATTGCAAAACGCGCTCCGTGTGCTTTTCATTATTTATTCTTTTTAACAATTCCATTTTTACTCTCTCAAATGAAGTACTTTACCGCGTTATGAAATGAAATATCCTCGACATGCGCAGGATTCCATCAAATGCTTTCCACGCTGCCTCTGTTTTCAGCTGTGGACACTGTTTTTTCACAATTTGTATTATAAGGGCTTTACACGAAGCCCACAATGAAATATAATCACGAGAAATTGATTTATTCTCATCACCTGACAATTTTATCGCCCTTTCCAATTTTTATCGAAGTAAACAGGAGACGGCCATATGCCGTCTCCTGCCCGATTCCTGAGGTAAAATTTCTCCTTTCAGGACTTTATTCTTCCACCGCTTTTTTTCTCAGTGCCAGACTTGCGGCCGCCAGAAGCAGCCCTGCAAGCACCGCAATGCATATTTTCCACAGAAACACATCGCCTGTTTTCGGGGTATCCGCTCCGGAATCATCGGATGCTGTATCGGAAGCATCCGTCTCATCCCCGGAAGATACTTCCGCAGTTTCCGAGCTTTCATCTCCTGTCAGCTGTGAAGCTGTATCTTCTTCTTCCGTCGACGATGCCGTGGTTTCTTCATCCTCAACCGTCCCTTCGACAGTTTCTTCGCCATCATTCTCTGACTCTGCAACTGTTTCCCCGGTCGTTTCCTCTGCAGTCGTGCTTTCCTCTTCTTCATTCACTTCTGTCGTTGATGTTTCCCCTTCGTTTTCCTCGTCCGGCTCCGTTGTCTCATCCTCGTCCGCAGATGATGCCGTTGTTTCCTCTTCTTCTCCGGAGTCAGATAATGTACCGTATACTTCCAACTCATAGATGGATGCGGCTACATATTTTGCGGAACTAGAATACAGGCTGCAGGAGGTAATTCTGACGAGCACATACCTGGCAGATAATCCGTCAAAGCTTAACGTTTCCTGCTGTCCGGACAATTCGTTTCCGTCTGTCTCGTATATTTTAACATATCCGGCACTTTCGGGATCAAAATCTGTCCCCTCCCCCTCAGGCGACGTATCCGTAGAAATCCAGATTTCATACTCGTAGGTGCGGTTATTTTTCGACTCCAGCAGGAGTTCCAGACTGGTGATGTCATAAACATCCTCGAGATCCACGCATAACCATTCCGGGTACTGCGCATCCCAGTTTCCGGATGAATCCTTCGTCTGTGCCACCCAGCGGGAACCATCCGAGCCATCCACAGCCATATCTGCCGTTGTCGTCGATCCATCAGAGGATGTTCCCTCCTCGCTGCTTGCGTATACCGTCTTATCCAGCGCAAGGTTATCTGATTTTTCACTGACTGTCCACTCACAGCTGTCCGCATATTGCGCGTCATCCCCCTCGCATGTTCCGATGACGCTGATTGTCACCTCGCCGACTTCCAGATTTACGCCTTCGGTCAGAAAGACACCGTTACCCTGCGCTTCCATCAGGCCAAGGCTTTCGCCGTTCACAAACAGTTCCACCGCATCACAGTTAGAGTAAACCTTGATATAAGTCTCGCCCTCAGTTCGGTCGGTCCAACGACGGCTTGTGATGTAAGTAAAGGAATCTGCCTGATTCCAGTTCGCCTTGTACAGATAAAAACTGTCTTTCTTTGTCTCACGGTCTGCGGTGACCAGTCCTTTATCATTCAGAGCAACCTGCGATCCTTCACTTCGGGAATCCACGGCAAAATCGAACATCACCCAGTAGAACGTAGCCCAGAGCTCATCATGCTCGTTGATATAGGCAATGGCCTCCTCATTCATGAGATTCTGGTATTCTTCCGGATGCCATGCACCGCTGGCCGTGAGTCCGTTTTCTCCCAGAACCGGGTAGGCCTCGTGCTGCTCTACATTCGCGCCCCAGCCATATTCAGAGAGGCCCATGGCGCGGGAATCCAGCGCTGTTTTCCTGGTTATAACATCTTCAAATGTTCCATAGAAGTTTTCATCAGAATACCAGCCCGGATAAATATTCCAGGCAATCAGGTCGGACTTCCAGCCGACATTGCTCTCAAAATCTTCATTTACGGAATCCGCATCATTCTGGTCCATGGCGTAGTCGCGGTTGAGCGCCTGTGTCGTGTAGCGACCGGTGGTGTCGAGTTCGTGCGCCAGCTCATCCAGTTCATATAAAAGTGCCTTTGCTCCTGCCACCGCACTGGAAGATGTGGCATCCGTCAGGCTCGTGCCATTGCCAATCTCATTTTCCAGCCCCCAGAAAATGATGGACGGCCGGTTATACTGCTGGCAGATCAGCTCGGTCAGCTGATTTTTCGTGACTTCCTCGAAATCACTTCCGGAGCCAATCGCATTTACGAGCGGAATTTCCGTCCAGACCACAATACCATATTCGTCACACAAGTCATAGAAATAATCTGTCTGCGGATAGTGGCAGAGTCTCACGCAGTTAATACCCAGCTCCAGCATAATCTGCATGTCATTATAATGATCCTCTTCCGTCATGGCGCTTCCACTGCCGGCAAGGAACGAGTGGCGGTTTACGCCGCGCAGCGTGTATTTTTCTCCGTTCAGGTAAAATCCTTCATCCTCATCCACATAGAAATAACGGAAACCGATTTTATCTGATACCTCATCGATCACGATTCCGTCGCTGTTTGTGATAGTCAGCGTTACCGTATACTGATACCCGGCATTTGTGTTATCCGCATTTTTAGAATAATCAATTCCCTCCCACAAAGTCGGATCTTCTACTTTCAGATCTTCACTGAACGTATAGCTGCTGTTCGCTTCAATTGTGACTTCTTTCGTGAATGCTTCCGGCGCATTATCCCCTTCCACGGTAACCGTAACCGTCACAGTCTGCGCCGTGTCCGCCGCGTTAACCAAATCTGCCTGCACATTAAATTCGCCCAGATCCTCCGGCTCCTCCAGACTCCGCATGTAACCCGTTGTCAGATACAGCCCCGAAGAACCGTAGCTTTCCAGATCCACATGTACCTCATCCACCGCGACCAGATACACACGGCGGTAAATGCCACCGTACATATTAAAGTCTGCGGAAATCGGCGCGATGTTCTGATCTAGCGTATTATCCACTTTCACGTAGATGTAATTGTATCCATCCTCCGAAAGGTAATCCGTAATGTTGTAGCGGAACGCCGTGTAACCGCCCTGATGTGTCTCGCCGACTTTTACGCCGTTCACATACAGATCCGTTTTCGTGTTCGCGCCGAGGAATTCGATATAAATCTGCTTTCCCTGCTGTGATTCATCAATCGTAAATTCCTTGTAATACCAATAGGATGTTCTGTCATAATCACTTCCGCCATCGTCCGCATCCTCCGCGTTCCAGGTGTGCGGAATGGTGACGCTCTCCCAGTCGCTGCGGTCGGAAGCCAGCGCATCCGCTTCGGAAAGCGCCCTTCCGCCGAAGAGCCACTCGCCGTCCAGTTCCACGGCATATTCCTCATCTCTGCCGCTTGCGGTCTGGATGGGAATTTCCAGCGTGTCGTCCGACACCGTTAAGGATGTCGACAACAGCTCCGCATTATCAGCAATCGCTGTCGTATCCGCGCTTTCTCCGGTTGCCATATTCTCTGCTTCGTTTTTCATTTCCGTTTCCCTGTTTTCCATTCCATTTGCAAGAATTCTGAATCCACACAGGACTCCTGCTGCAACCAGCACAGTAAGAACCACCCCCGCTGCAATACCGAATGACATTCGTTTTCTTTCATTCTTTTTTTTCATACCACTTCTCCTCATAATCCCACCGCACAGGCCTGCAGTACCGATACGCAGGATTCCATCAAATGCTTTCCACGCTGCCTCTGTTTTCAGCTGTGGACACTGTTTTTTCACAATTTGTATTATAAGAGCTTTACACGAAGCCCACAATGAGATATAATCACGAGAAATTGATTTATTCTCATCTCTTGGCTATTTCATGGCTATCCATGCGAAATACGCTGTGATCTGATCTGCCACAGCTGCATTCCGGCTCGGTCTCTTTTCAGGAAGAACGGCGTTGTGAACAAAAAATATAACACTGCGGATTTATTGTCTTACAGAAGTGGCCTGTGAATAGCATTGAAAATTCCTGTGCGAGGAGAACTGCTTATGTTAGAAATCTTAAAAATCGGCGAACGCTCCACCCACACCCCGGATTTTGAGGTAGACCGGCCGAACGGCTATCCCCATTATCTGGTTTTGCTGGTCCAGTCGCCCGCGCGCTATCTGGTGGACGGCTGCTGGCAGGATGTGAAACCGGACAGCGCGGTCGTGTTTCTTCCCGGGCAGAAGCACCGCTATACCGCCGCAGACGGCAAACCATATATCGACAGCTGGTTTCACGCCCGTTTTCAGGAATCTGTTTTCGACAGTCATTTTCCTTTCGGGGAGCCTTTCCCGCTGCGCCGCGCGGAAAATTATTATGCGCTGTTTCATGTCATTTACGACGTTTACTTCTCCGCCACGCCGCACAGCCGGTTGACCATTCATCACCTCGGCATTTCTCTGTTAAACATGCTTGCGGATGAGATCCATACGCAGTCCAGGCCGCCCATTTACGACTCGCTGGTTCGCCTGCGCGAGTCTGTCTACCAGCACCCGGAGCGGGACTGGACCGTTCCCACGATGGCAGATTTCGTTTCCGTCAGTCCCGGATATCTGCATAAGATTTATAAGCAGTATTTCGGCACCACCTGCAACCGTGACATCATACAGAGCCGCACGGAAGCAGCCTGCGAGCTGCTCGCCTCCTCAAACAAGCCGGTGGGGCAGGTGGCGGAAGCCTGCGGGTATCAGAATGTGGAGCATTTTGTGCGGCAGTTTAAGGCCTGCACGGGAGTCACGCCGGGAAATTATCGTAAAAAATGCTGAAGAAAAAGCGGCCTGGTATCGTTGCCAGACCGCAATATCATTTCTCGCAAGTTCAAAAATCGCTATTCGATTTTATATCGTTTTCTTCACTTCCTCTTTCATCTCTTTTAAAACCTGAATAACGCTTTTCAGGTTTTCTCTGCTGATTTCATCATAATGCACGCCCGCTGTGACAGAGACCGGCTCACGTGTCACGGCATATAGGTCACGGGCCCACTCTTCACAGATTTCGAGTTCCCTGTGACCGGGAAGTCCGATGGAATGCAGGATTCCTGCCTCGTCCGCCACGACGGCCGCGCCGATGTGGGTTTTTTCACCGCCGAAGATGGTAATGCAGTTACCATAATCGAGGTGCTCCACGGTCACCCGGATTTCTCTGTCGAGGACATTCCGATGAAATTCTTTTCGTTCCTTCACTTTATTTGTAACCCTTTCTCACAAAATTCATGGCCTGCGAGAATCTTTCCCGCAGGCCACTTTTCCTGCTCCTTGTATTTCCCCGCTTAATCGTTTAACGATCCGGCATTTCCGATGTCGTGCTCATCAGTATCTCATTAATTTTAATTGCATATAAAACTCCCATGCCCGCTTCGCAGTACCACCAGGGATGAATGCGATGAATGCCGATTACTCCGTCAAAATGCACGATTTATAATTTTAAGTGATTCTCACTAAAAACAGTTTTCACAGCTTAATCTGCCCTGCAAATCCCATCGATCCACGCGAACAGCTCTTCCAGATCATAATCCCCGCTGTGCGGCAGACCCCAGGGCAGGAAGAAGTCCACATCATATCCCCGGGTTTCCAGAAGAACAGCCAGGATCACCGGAATGGCCAGCGATGTGTCCCGGTCGAAAGCGCCATGGCGGATGCGCCAGTGCTTCGCCGTACCCGGCGTGCCAGTCTTTCCAGATGTATCGGCTGTGCCGGGTATGCCAGAGGTACCGGGTGTGCCGATATAATTTACCGGATTCATGATGTGGATCAGCTGCTCCGGCGCCTTTTCGCCACCCGCCGTGCTGTGGGCTGCGGAATAATCGGTAAAATGTCTGGCATGGATCTCTTCCGTGCCAAATTCCTCATTTTCCGGGCTTTTCAGGTCAGGCGAATCGAAGGCCGGCGTGGCTTTCATGCGGGTAATGGCGCTCACGAAGCCGTTCCAGTCGATGTCAGTCACTTTTCCGTCTTCCACTATAAGGTAAGACTGCGCCTCGATGTCACTTCCGGCGACCTGCAGCCAGGCGCGGTTCTTCGCAGTATCGTGAGTGTCGAGCTCCTTCTGCGCGGAGCGGATGACCTGTTCCTTCACATAATCCGCGAAGCTTCCGGTGCCGTCCGGGTTTAAGGTGAGAGATCTTTCTGAACCTGTTTTCTTCGCAAAATCCCTCTCTGCCTCAGCAGGCACTTCCGCCGCTTCTGCTCTTTTATTTGCGCCTTCCACTTTTTCTTCCGAGCAATCGATTCCGGGCATCCAACTCCCGGACAAACGGCTTTCCGATTCTTTTTCTAAATTTCTTTTTGGTTCCACTAAATTCAGACTGTTCACATACGCCGGGAACATCGCCTTTAATTCTGCGGACATCCGGATCTGCCCATCCGTCATCACGCCCGTGTTTGGAACGGGCCGGATACCGTCCGGCGTCATCTCAAACCGCGTCGCGTGGAATTCGTTTTGTCCCGCGAAGAGCCACTCATAGGCCATGTCCGCATGTTCCAGGTTGTGGATCGGGCAGTAGCAGCTGGCGGCGAACACATCATCCCTTTCCTTCGCCGCACCGATGGCTTCCAGGTACGGCTCGTAGTCCGGGCTGTTTCCCGTGGTGCCCGCCAGTGCGGACAGTGCGCCGCCGGCGCTCGTACCGTTGGTGATAATGTGCTCCGTGTCGCCGGGGATGTGATCCTTATTTTTTCTTAAATAGCGGATGGCCGCCTTCATGTCCACGATCAGGGCCGGAGCCTTGCCCACGGCGCGGCCAGTTTTTCCCGCAGGCAAGTCACCTGCGGGGGCATGCATGTCTGAAACGGGCGTTTTTTCCATCCGGTCTTCCGATTCTGCCATCGGCGGTCTCCCTGCCGGGCCGCGCAGCTCTCCCTCTCCCATCGGCGGTCTCCCCGCAGGATCGTGCGGCCTTTCCGGCCTCTTCTTCGCGACACTTCCCTCAAAAAATTCCATGGACGGCATGCCCGTGGTGCGCCCGCGCACCCCCGCGCTCACGACCACATATCCGTGCTGCAGACCGCGAAATACAGAATTGATCTGATCCTCATGACCGATGCCGGGTTCGTCCGACGGGCCTTCCATGTAGCCTCCCACCGTGTTCGGCATAAAAATTGGTGCCGTATGCAGACTGTACCCATTGATCATTCCATCTTGATAATAGCTTTCCGGCACAAAAATGTTCATCTTCTGCACATCGGCCGTCGGCGCTGCGCAGTAGGGAATGTCCATAAATGCGCGGTAGGTGATCGTTTCACCTCCGAGCGTGCAAGTCTTCACCGCGTACTTTGTTTCGTCAAAAAATAATGTGTCTTCCATGGATTACTGCCTCCTTTAAAAAATATCAAAATGATACCATGGATCCGTAAATCTCCTGCCTTCACCTGGAAACGCTCCGCGTTTGTTTTTGTTACAGCTTAGAAACCGTTTTGTCTCCGGTGTCATTTATTTAAAACTTTTCAACTTTTGTTTTCACCTAAAGTCTCATAAGCTTGCATGTAAAGTTTAAAAAGCCGCCGGATACATCTCCTCCAGCGCACCCATCTTCTCGGAAATCGCCCGCGCCGTCTCAAAGATCTTCGGCACGACCTCTTCTTTATGCTCCCGCAGCCTTTCCGATGTGGCTACCACGCCGACCGAGGCGACCGGCTCGCCGGAATAGTCAAAGATCGGCACCGCGTAGCTGCCAAACCCCGGAAAGCGGTCGTCGATATCTGTCCCGTATCCCAGCCGCCGCACCTCGTCCAGAACTTTGCGGCACTCATCCGCATTCAAAATGGATTTCGTTGAATACTGCCGATAGGTGTAATCCCGTATGATGTGCTCGCGCCGTTCCTCCGGCAGAAACGCCAGAATTGCCTGGCCCTGCGCCGTGGCGTAGGCGGGCGCATTGCTTCCCACGCGGGCCGTCACCTGCACATCGTAGGGAGATTCTTCCTTGTGAATGGTGACGATCCGCCCGTTGTGCAGCGCTCCCAGGTGCGCGGCGAGCTTCGTCTCGAAGGCCAGCCCCTGCAGGAAGGGCCTCGCCACCTGAACAATGTCGGAATTAAGCGCCGCCCGGTTTCCGTAAAAGAAAAATTTATAGCCCAGACGGTATTTTGCCCCCTCAATTTTTTCCACATAGCCGCCTTTTTCAAGTGTATAGAGGATGCGGAAGAGGCTCGCTTTGTCCTGACCGGTTTTCCGGTGGATTTCGGCCAGCGTCAGACCCTGATAGTGGCTGAGCAGATCCAGCACGCCGAGGGTGTTGCTGACTGTGCTTAAGAGGTACGGATCTTTCTTATCTTTCCCGCTTTCCTCTGCAGTAATGCTATCTTTGTTTTTATCTTTCTCCATATCCGACTTCATTCTCCGTTCCAAATCTTGTATATTTTTCATCTCGTGTTATTTCTTTTGCCATTTTCTTCTGTTTCCAGATATAAATGGGAAAACATCCGAAATTGTGAATCTTTCCGTCAACAAATGTGCCATATTTTGTGCATTATGTATGTGATTTCCGAAAAATCGCGCTCCAAAAATATGCAACATTCCCATGCTCACTTCACTCTCCCGGCCACCCATTATAGTGCAACATTTCGATATGCGCAACGAATTTTAGATTTTTTTAACATTTTTCACAATTCCTTAAGTTTCCCGTTGGGCAAAAGGGAGAAATGGAAATTCCCCCTTGTTTTTCCGGCTTTTGGATGTTATGATTTCATTATCAGCAACAACGTTTTGTTATGCGAAACAAAACGATTTTCCACAAGGAGGACAAAAGCATGGCAACTGCAAAAAAACAGCGCAACTACGCCGTTGACTTCTGGCGCATGTTCGCGACCCTGGCTGTTTGCTGGGGACACATGGGAAGTGTCGGATTCCGCTTCACTTCGGGCGGCGTAAATTATCCGTCTTCCACTCTTCTCACCGAAGGCCCTGTGCTGGGCGTATTCCTGGTATTCACCGGCTACTTCATGATGAAGTCGTTCGAGGGCAAGAAGCTGCGGGGCTTAAATGACGGCAAGTCCGCAAGCTCCCTGGCACTGACCTACTTAAAGACCCGCTACCTCGGCCTGTGGCCGGCACTCTTCATCGGTACCCTGTTTGGCTACCTGATGTGCATGGCAGGCTCCCTGACCGGCCTGTGGCACGGCAAGCTCCTGACCGTGGGTGAGGATTTCAACGGAATCAAGGACATCATTGCTTCCCTGAACTCCACCATCCTGCAGTGGTTCGGCCTTGACTCCACCGGCATTCTGGCCGACACCGGCTATTCCTTCTCCTGGAATGCGCCGATGTGGTACATCTCCGCCATCTTCGTAGCAGGCTACCTCTTCTACTATCTGCTCTGCAAGAATGAAGACCTGACCCGCGGCCTCATCGTTCCGCTGGTGGTCATCATCTGCCCCTGCATGTGGGCTATGAGCGACCTTAGCATGAACGACCGCGGCTACGGCGCCCTGGCGTTCGGCATGTTCGACAATGCGCTGGTCTTCGGCAGCTGGGGTACCGCCCTCGGTATCTTCCTGTATCGCCCATACGAAGCGCTGCGCAAGATGAAAATCGGCGAGAAGGGCAAGCGCTGGCTCACCGTCATCCATGTGATTCTGGCCGCATGGCTCGTATACATCTGCATCGCCGGGCTTGACGGCCTTTACATCACCAGCGATGAGATTCGCATCAACTCTGAGATGTATGTAGATCTGGTAGTTGCGGTGACTATGATCTTCGCGGTGGCCAACCAGGACTACCTGACCCAGAAAGTGTTCAACCACAAGATTTTCGGAACCCTGGGCGAGTTCTCTCTGTACTTCTTCATCGTACATATCCATGTGATCAACCTGGTATGCGGCCTGGTGGGCGGCGAAAACGTGACCACCTCCTGGCAGTATTACCTGTGCCTGCTGGCTGTCATCATCCTTTCTTGCATCCTCGGCTTCATCTGCCAGGTCATCTGCAAGAAAGGCATCCAGCCTCTGCTTTATAAGCTGGACAACGCCATCCAGACCTGCACCCGCAACGGTCAGATCGAGCGCGGCGAGATCCCGGCGGTGGAAGCGGCTCCGGCTGCAGCGCAGGCAGCAGCTACGAAGGCAAAATAAGTATCTCTCATGCCCGCTTCGCGGACATCATCAGAGGATACAGCCCGATGACTCCGGCATTCCCGCTCTGGGTCCTGACTTATGGTTACTGTGAATGATAACGAATTTCCTGCAGCGGACCTGATGTGCCCTGCCCCTGTGGACTTGATGGGGCGGATTCGCAGACACATAAAACGAATACCGGAAATTAATCATTGAATGGGACTGATGCAGACAAGTGCATCAGCCCCATTTTAAAAAAAGATGAATGAAATCATTAGTTTCGAGATAATGCAAAACAAATTGTTTATAAACAGACAATTTATAAGTTAACAAAGATATAAAAATAACAAAAAGTCGAACAAGAAAGGAGAAATCCTATGAAAATCATAAATTCCACCGATGTTCCCTCCATCGTCCATGCCGGCGATACCGTCGCTGTCGGCGGGTTCGGCTCCTACGGCTGCCCGGACGAGCTTCTGGATTCCATTGTGCAGAGCTATAAGGCTAATGGCGGCCCGGACGGACTTACCTGGGTGACCGGCATCGGCACCGGCGATAACACGGAAAATGAGATCGGCATGAACCGGGTAAGCATTCCGGGCATGACGAAGTGTGTCATCGCGGCGCATCTGGCAAACTGCGTGAAGCTGGGCCGCACGGTGGGCCGCAACGAAATTCCGGCCTACGTGCTGCCGCTGGGCGTGGTAGCGCATCTGATGCGAGCCATCGCCTCCGGCGAGCCGGGCATCGCTTCCCATGTGGGCATCCACACCCTGGCGGACCCCAGAAATGACGGCTGCTGCTCCAACCAGGCGGCGAAGGATATGGGCCGCGAGGTGGTAAAATTGATCAACGTGGCCGGAAAAGAATGCCTCTTCTACCCGTCCTTCCCCATCAACGTTGCCTTCATCCGCGCGACCTACGCGGATGAACTGGGCAACCTTTCCTTCGACCACGAGGCCCTGACCGGGCTGGAATTCGAGATGGCCATCGCAGCCCACAACAGCGGCGGCATCGTCATCGCGCAGGTGGAGAAAATCGTGAAGGCGGGCACGATGAAACCGAAGCAGGTGCGTGTGCACCGCAAGTTTGTGGACTACGTTGTGGTGGCTCAGCCGGAATTCCACCACCAGGGCTATGCCACAGATGTATACCGTCCAGAGCTCACCGGGGAGATCACGGTGCCTACCAGCACGCTGGAGCCGCTGCCCTTCGACATGCGCAAGGTAGCGACACGCCGCGCGGTCATGGAATTAAAGCCGGGCATGATCATCAACCTGGGCATCGGCATGCCTTCGGGCGTGGGTGCCGTGGCAAATGAAGAGGGCATCACGGACACCATCCTCTCTCTGGAGTCCGGACCCATCGGCGGCGTGCCGGTGGCGGGCCTTGGCTTCGCCGCCTCCGTCAACGCGGAGAGCATTATGGCGCTGGCCGACACCTTCGACCTCTACGACGGCGGCGGTCTGGACATGACCTGCCTGGGCGCCGCGGAGATCGACCGCATGGGCAATGTCAACGTATCGTCCTTCAACGGGCGCTGCACAGGGCCGGGCGGCTTCATCAACATTTCCCAGTCTACACCGGAGGTCATCTTCCTGTTCAGCTTCACCGCCGGGAAGAGCAACATCACCGCAGGTGAGGGCAAGCTCACCATCCACGAGGACGGCAAACCGTTAAAGTTTGTAGATACCGTGCAGCAGGTCACCTTCTCCGCGCAGTACGCCATCGAGACACACCAGAAGGTGCTCTACATCACGGAGCGCGCGGTATTCGAGCTCACCGAGGGCGGCATCATGCTCACGGAAGTCGCGCCGGGCGTAGATCTGGAGAAAGATGTGCTGGGGCTCATGCCGTTTAAGCCGCTGATCTCGGAGAATCTGAAGGAAATGGATGCGCGGCTGTTCCGTCCGGAACGGATGGGGATCGCGGACTGACTTTTCCTATAAGACGGGAAACGCGAATTGACTATACCCTATAGGATAGGGTTTACAAAATGACTATACCTATAGAACATGGATGTTGAAATAACTTTATCCATAGGATAGATGTTCCGAAACGGCTGCGCCTATAGGATAGAGATTGTGAAATGACTATGCCTTGACAATTTCGCGAAACCGAATTAATATCTGAATAACTCTTAGTGCCGTCTCCGGTCTGCCTTCTTCTCTCCTAAGGCAATAAACTACCATGGCATTTGCCGGAGACGGCCAATCTGTATAAATATCGTAACCGTTTTCATTTTCTGTGTTTTTTACTCAAAGAAGGACATGGTTCCATCTTAGGATTTTCTATTCTTCAAATTGGCAGAAATCTCTCATGTCCGCGTCGCGGGTGCCATCAAAAGATGAAAGCTGATTTCTCCTTGAGAAGATGCAATTCACAGAGAATGGCTTTGTTACATGATGTGGTAACTATATATTTACATTTTCGAAAGGAGGATATGTTTGAGAAATCACTTTAGATGAGCGTTGAACAGAATTCTCAAACAGACGATCATGAGTAAAATCGAAGTAAACGACCTCCGCTCCGCCTTAGAGCTCCTGCGCACCATGCCGGGACAGCTCGTGGAAACGGATGTGGAAGCAGACCCGATGGCCGAGATTTCCGGCATTTACCGCCACGTAGGCGCTGGCGGAACCGTAGAGCGCCCGACCAAGGAAGGGCCGGCGATGATTTTCAACAATGTGAAGGGCCACCCGGATGCGAAGGTGGTGATCGGCCTGCTTGCAAGCCGCCGCCGCGTGGGTGCCCTGCTTGATTGTGACCCGTCAAGGCTCGGCTTCCTGTTAAAGGACAGCGTGACCAACCCGATCCCGCCGGTGGAGATCCCGCGGGAACAGGCGAAGTGCCAGGAGGTGGTACACCTGGCCACCGACCCGGATTTTGACATCCGCAAATTAGTCCCCGCCCCCACCAACACGGAGGAGGACGCGGGGCCCTATATCACCCTCGGCATGTGCTACGCCACAAGCCCTGAGACTGGCACCTCCGATGTGACGATCCACCGCATGTGCCTGCAGAGCAAGGATGAGATTTCCATCTTCTTCCAGCCGGGTGCCCGCCACATCGGCCACTTCTTTGAGCTGGCGGAGGCGAGAAATGAGCCTCTTCCCATCTCCATCTCCATCGGCGTGGATCCGGCCATCGAGATCGCTTCCTGCTTCGAACCGCCCACCACACCGCTGGGCTACGACGAGCTGCAGGCGGCGGGAGCCATCCGCCACAAGCCGGTGGAACTGGTGAAGTGCCTGACCATTAACGAGCGGGCCATCGCCAACGCGGAGTACGTCATCGAGGGCGAGGTGCTGCCGGGCGTGCGCATCCGCGAGGACATCAATTCCAACACCGGCAAGGCCATGCCGGAATTCCCGGGTTACTGCGGCCCCGCCAACGCGGCGTTGCCGGTGATCAAGGTGAAAGCCGTCACCACCCGCAAGAACCCGATCATGCAGACCTGCATCGGACCCTCCGAGGAGCACGTCTCCATGGCCGGCATCCCCACTGAGGCCAGCATCCTGGCCATGGTGGACAAAGCCATGCCGGGCAAGCTGCTGAACGTATACTGCGCCTCCTCCGGCGGCGGAAAATATATCGCCATCCTGCAGTTTAAGAAATCCGTGCCTTCCGACGAGGGCCGCCAGCGTCAGGCCGCTCTGCTCGCCTTCTCCGCCTTCGCGGAATTAAAGCACGTGTTTGTGGTGGACGAGGACGTGGACCCGTTCGACATGAAGGATGTCATGTGGGCCATGACCACCCGCTTCCAGGCGGACAAGGATATCATCATGATCCCCGGTGTACAGTGCCACCCGCTGGACCCGTCGAACAATCCAAAATATCACCCGGACATCCGCGCCACCGGCGTGGCCTGCAAGGCCATCTTCGACTGCACGGTACCGTTCGACCAGAAGGATCGCTTCGCGAGAGCACATTTTATGGATGTGGATCCGAAGCACTGGTTGCCGGAAGAGTAAGGGAAAATATATGAAGAAACGACTTATCATCGGCATGAGCGGTGCCTCCGGCGCGCCGCTCACCGTGGAACTGCTGCGGCAGCTGCGGCAATATTCTGACCAGATCGAGACTCACCTGGTGGTGACACGGGGCGCCGAGCTCACGCTGGCGGAGGAGACGAAGCTTTCGATTGCGGATCTGTGCGCCCTCGCGGACGTGACGTACGACAACAGCAACATCGGCGCAGCCATCGCCAGCGGAAGCTTCCGCACCATGGGCATGGTCGTGGTTCCCTGCAGCATGAAAACCCTCGCCGGGATCGTGAGCGGCTACAGCGAAAACCTGCTGCTCCGCGCCGCCGATGTGACGCTGAAAGAGCGGCGCAAGCTCGTGCTCGTCCCAAGGGAAGCGCCGTTCGGCACCATCCACCTGCGCAACCTTTATGAGGTGAGCCAGCTGGGGGCCGTCGTCATCCCGCCGGTCTTAAGTTATTACAACCATCCGGAAACCGTGGACGACTGCACAAGGCATATTGTGGGGAAAGTTCTGGATCAGTTCGATCTGGAAGGGGACGGCTTCCGGCGCTGGAGCTGAAAGAAACGATTCGTCCAAATATAGCGCACAAATATATAATCAAAATCGGTTGACAACGTAAACCAAAACAGCTATTATACAAGGGAAAGGTGGTGATTGCTATGGCTACAGCTCCAACACAAATCCGTATCGATCCCGATGTCAAAAAACAGGCTACTGATCTGTTCAGAAACCTAGGGCTGGATATGTCCAGTGCAGTAAACATGTTTCTTCATCAGTGCATTCTTCGCGGTGGTCTTCCGTTCGCTGTAGAGATGCCTCGTTACAGTCAGCAGACTCTTGACGCAATGGAAGAAGCACGGCGTATTTCCCGCGATCCTGACGTCAAAGTATATACCAGCATGGAAGAACTTAAAGCAGCACTGGAGGAGTAAGTGTATAATCTAAAATTTACCGCCGCTTATAAAAAGGGCTACAAACTTATGAAAAAACGCGGTATGGATATTTCCCTTCTGGATGAAGTTGTTAATACACTGCGTCAGGGAAAGAAGTTGGATGAGAAATATCATGATCACGGATTAAGCGGTAATTTTGAAGGTTTTCGAGAGTGCCATATTAAACCAGATTGGTTATTGGTCTATCTGATTGACAATGACATTTTGATACTCACCCTTGTTGATACAGGCTCGCATTCGGATATTTTCAAGAAGTAGCGTAAAGCCGCTCACGAACTTCCATCGTGAACGGCTTTTTCGCTACAAGTTCCGGCAGAAATGTGAAAATATCCACATACTTCAATCCATGATCTGCTCCTTCATGGTCAAATTTGATTAACTGCTTCGTCCGCATCCTCTTCCAATGCTTCAATTAAATATATATTATTCTATCAGCCCATGCTTTTTCAGTCTGGCGCGTATCGCTCCGTTCGTGCGGTCATGAAGCTTCGCGATTTCGCTGTTCATTTTACGATTATAGTCCACTCTGCCTGTATGCGCGCCATTTTCTCCGGGATTTTCCCCGGAAGTACCCTCATCGGCTTCTATGCTGGTGACGGCATCCGGATGTTCCTCCAGATAAGCAGTGATCGCCTCGGTAAACCTGCCGCCGTATTTCTCATATTTGGCTTCCCCTACACCGGACACATTCAGCATGTCCGCCCTGGTGCGCGGACACCTGGCACTCATATCGATCAGCGTTTTATCATTGAAGACGATATACGGCGGCATCCCCTCTTCTCTGGCAATCGTAAGCCGCAGCTGGCGCAGTATTTCAAACAACTCGTAACCTGCCTTCGTGAGGGAATCGGTGCTTTTTCTGCCGCGTGTTTTGATCGGACTTTCCGGCCGCCCCGGTTTCCCGTCATTATGAGTCCGGATCCGAATGCGCGTCCCCTCATTCTTAAGAGGCGCTATATTTCCAAGGCGGATCACGCTGTATTTATCTGTGGTCTGGCAGAGATACCCGTCCATAATGAGCTGGCTGATCAGCAGACGGAGTTCTGATTCGGAACGGTTCTTCAGTGCCCCATAAGTCTTATAATCGGTAGCCCCGACTTCTTTTAAACGGGCTCTGTTTGCGCCGAGAAGTGTGCCAAGGATGATGTTAAGGCCATATCTTCCTCTGGTCTCCCAGACACAATTGATGACCTGCTTCGCCTCCTCCGTCATGTCGATTTCCGTATACTCCCGGTCACAATTGCCGCAGGAATTGCACGGTTCATTTCTCTTCTCGCCAAAGTACTCAAGAATATAATTGCGCAGACATCCCGTGGTCCTGCAATATCCTTCCATGATCTGGAGCCTTTTTGCATCGCGCTGCCGGACCAGCTCCATGT
Organism: Lachnospiraceae bacterium; assembly: GCA_021203205.1. GTDB lineage: Bacteria > Bacillota > Clostridia > Lachnospirales > Lachnospiraceae > SIG308. The sequence continues at coordinate 50,799 of JAJQBQ010000058.1, forward strand.
CTTCTTCGGGAATATCCGTAAAGTCTTTATGCTCCAGCAAAAACCTGTTTATCACGATATCCTGCGGAGAAAACAGCAAGATGCACTGTGACGGCTCGCCGTCTCTTCCCGCACGGCCGGCCTCCTGATAATAATTTTCCATGCTCTGAGGCATATTGTAATGGATCACAAACCTTACGTTGGACTTATCGATGCCCATGCCGAACGCGTTTGTGGCGACGATCACCTGAGATCGGTCGTAAATGAAATCGTCCTGACTTATCTTTCGGTCCTCATTTTCCATTCCGGCGTGATATTTTGCCACCGGTACTCCGTCGGCAGACAAACGATCATAAAGGGTGTCCACGTTCTTCCTTGTGGCACAATACAGGATACCGCTTTCACCCGGATGATTCCTTATGTATTCGAGAACAAAGTCATCCTTCTTTCCGGTTGTCTCGACTCGGAAGTAGAGGTTCTCCCGGTCAAATCCGGTGACCACGATTTCCGGATCCTGCAACTTAAGTACGCAGGAGATATCCATTTTCACCTCTTCGGTAGCGGTTGCCGTGAATGCGCTTACAACCGGTCTCTCAGGCAGGCGGTCAATAAAATCTACGATTTTCAGGTAACTGGGCCTGAAATCCTGTCCCCACTGAGAAATACAGTGCGCTTCGTCAACCGTCACCATGGATATGCCGATCTGATCCGTGAACTCCACAAAGCCCTGGCTTTCGAGCCGCTCCGGCGCGACATACAGGATCTTATACGCGCCCTCCGCCGCTTTCGCATAGACCTTCGCGATCTGGGCATCCGTCAGAGAGGAATTGATATAGCCCGCATGGATCCCTGCCTCATTTAACGCCTTTACCTGATCCTGCATAAGGGAAATCAGCGGTGATATGACGATCGTAATCCCCGGGAACAGCAATGCCGGCACCTGATAACAGATCGATTTTCCCGCTCCGGTCGGCATGATCGCCAACACATCTTTTCCGCACAGAACAGCGTCAATGATTTCTTCCTGCCCGGGTTTAAAGGTATCATAGCCAAAAAATTTTTTTAATATCTGCTTTGCGTCCATTTTTATGCTCCGTTTATTTAAGGAAACATCCGAAGAATTGCAATTTCTTCGGATGTTTCCTTAAATTATCACATTTGCAACGCTCCATCAGCGCGTACTAACCTGCTTATGCCGATGTTATGGCTGCTTTCACAGCATCTCTGTCACTCGCCGCCACATTTGCCACTGACATAGCTTTATCCAGCGTAACTTTAAATTCATCCATTATATTTCGCACAGTTTCCACCGTATTTCTTATGCGCTGTTCGTCACTTTTCCTCTTTTCCTCTTCAAACTTCCGTCTTTCATCTTCCCGGATTTTCTTCGCTTCATAATCCAAAATTCGTCCGCCCATAATGCGCTTCACCTCACTTTTTACCTTATTATACTTTACCGCAATATGACTCAACACTACGCCAGACAACTCTACAATCAAACTTCGATTATATGCACTTATATGCCCATCCAATTCCAACGCTTCAAGCCGACTCATAAGCGTAACATACTCTTCTTTCAACAGTTCCAGCTTTTTCTCATCTGCCTCATACTCGGCGAAGTCCTTTTCATGAGAAAAAATGTAAAACGGCAGCAGAAAATACAGCTGCTTTTCAAAGATTTCGTTCAAGGTATAACGCTGTACCTTCATAACAAAGACCGGAAAGATCACTTCCCCACCAGGCGTTTCCAACTGCACTTCCATCTGATCCGGCGTGTTCCGTGTGCTTCTTAAAAACAAAACTGCACAATTCGGAATGCGTACTTTCAACACATTCCCCTTCAACTCGCCTTCGTCCAACGCAACCTGTGTTCCATACTCAAAAAAACGTATCAGCAAACTGCTGTCAGGTCTGGACTGCAACTCAAGCAAATAATAATTTGTCATATAGCCAATGACTGCAAAGCTTGAATCTGTGGTTCGCCTCTGCCCACGTCCGTCCTGGCGATTCATAATATGCGTATCCTTTGTAAAAACAATCTTCTCCGAACCGGTATAATGCTCTCCGAAAATCTCGTTGAGAACCGGAAGAATCAACTCACTGGCATCATTGATCATAGTACGATAAACGTCATCATAGGGTGTATTGACTAATTCGTCCTCGCCGTCTGTTTTATCTACACCGCTTTCTGTACTTGTTGCAACATCGTTATTGACAGATTTCTTTACCTCATCGCAACTTTCTTCTGTTTTCTCCACCATCACATTCTTCTCGTCCTTTCGCAATCCAATACTCCTTTCATTTTTTCTATTTCATGAAATTTTTCGGATATACGGACAATGGAATGCCAGAACTATTCTATCACAGATAAATATCATCTACAAGCAAAAAATAATCTTTGACCCCGTAATCAATTTGACGACACCAGGTTTCCAAACACATTCGTATTATGAGAACGTAATGTGAAATAATCCATGGTATCAGAATTTTCGACCTCAGTATCGTAACTTTTCAGATCGCAAAAAGTCTTCTTTCCTCTATACCCGTCCAAAATTTCATTTAACAGATTGTAAAAAGTACGACGAAGTTTATCAGGTAGATTTTTGTATGTCAATACGTCAGTTGTTAATATTTTCTTAAATTTTCATGTTACGCACGATGCAACATGCTCATTTTTGAATATGTAACATATCAATGTAACATTTCTGAGTTTGTTATTGTTTGTGTCGCATTGTTACGCATTTATTAGCGTAATGCATCTGTGTATGCCAGAGTTCTTGATATTTTTCGCTTTCATTTGCCACCAGCCTGTCGTGTCATAAATCTTTTCTCAGCATTATAATTTCGTCTGTTCTATATTCTTCAACAAATCCAAATCTTTTAAATAATTTTACAGAAGGATTGTCAAGCGCGATATTGTCATATACTCTTTTTATTCCATTCAGCTTCGCTTCCCTGCACAATTCTTCCAGAGCATATCTGCCATACCCTTTGCTGTTGCTGATTTCATGAGCTGTCACAAATCTGACTTCATGAGTTGTCACAAACC
>JAJQBQ010000040.1 GCA_021203205.1 Lachnospiraceae bacterium
CTCCCGCCCCCACCGAGATCTCCCCCCCGTCGCCGGCGGTTTGCTTCTCTGTTTTTTCCGAGACTGATGTGGCGTCTTCGTTCACGGTTTGCTCCGTCACGATTCTGACCGTCCTGGCTGCGGCGGTTTCCGTCACGGCCTGCCCCGTCTCTTCCCTGACGGCCTCCGTCGCGGCTTGCTCCGTCCTGACTGCGGCGATTCTCATCCCGATTTGCTCCGTCTCTTCCCTGACGGTTTCCGTCACGGCCCTGACTGTCCTGACTGCGGCTTCCTCCATCGCGGGAATCTTCCCGGTTCTGGTTTCCGGCACTCTGACGTTCCGCTGTCTCACGTCCCTGACTGTCGCTCTGATTTCCCGCGTTATCCTTCCGAATTCGTTCGGTGCCTTCTCCCGAAATCTGACTCATACGGTCAATTCCCTCTTTTTCCTTTTTCGTATCCATATTCTCCCTGATATCTTCGGTTTCAGAATGCTTTTTATTTCCCTGCACACGAGCTTCCGCCGGAGAAATTCCCTCCGTGTTATTCCCGTTCCGTTCCGGAGCGGATTCGATCCGTGTTCCCGCTTCCGGGGTCCTCTCCGGCTGTCCTTTCCCCACGTCCGGCTGCAACCGGACTGCCGGGGCCTCTGCCGAAATTCGGTCTGCCACATTCAAAATATTTCCTTTCTCAGGAGATATCTGATCCGTCGGCTTTCTTTCACCTTCCGGACGCGGCTGACCGGCAGGTCTTCTCTCATTTTCCGCAGGCAGCTGACCGACTGGTCTTCTCTCGCCTTCCGCACGCGGCTGACCGGCAGGTCTTCTCTCGCCTTCCGCACGCGGCTGACCGGCAGGTCTTCTCTCGCCTTCCGCACGCGGCTGACCGACAGGTCTTCTCTCACCTTCCGCACGCGGCTGACCGACAGGTCTTCTCTCTCCCTCCGGACGCGGCTGACCGGCAGGTCTTCTCTCCCCCTCCGGGCGCGGCTGCCCCGCTGCTCTTCTGTCGTCATCCGGAAGAAAGATTCGTCCTCCCTGGCGTTCACCTGCCGGACGCGCTCTGCCGTCCCTTCTGGTTCCTCCGCTCCGGTTTTGCGGATTCGACATATTCTGCGGATTATATACCCTTGTAATACGCGACTTTTTCTTCTCCGAACCCGCACCTGCGGCACCCTCTGCCGATTTTGCCGTGTTTACCGGCTTTCCCGCCGCATCGGAAGACGCTGCGCTCTTTCCCGCTGCGGTATCCCCCGCTTTTCCAACTGACTGCTCTGTCTTTCTGCCCTCTTCCAAACTCACTGATCTGACTGCCTTTCTTTCTTCCGTTGTTTCTCTTCCCACACCGTTTCCCGCAGATAACGCCTTCCCCGACATTTCTGTTTTTCGGTTCCCGGTTTCCCCTTTCAGTTTCTTTTCCACATATTCGGCAACATTGTCGTCAAGGCCGGAACTGGCTGTCAGGTTCGCCATGCCCCTTTCTTTTAACAGCTCCATCACCCTGTTGCTGGATACATTTAACTTTCTCGCAACCTCATATACTCTCATTTTGGCCACTCATGACCACCTCCTAAATTCCAACCGCTCTTCTTAAAGCATTCGACAACCCCTGATCTGTCACAGCCACCGAGGCCCGCGCACCGGATCCGACCGCATTTCCCAGCGTTTCCTTTGTACCGTAAAAAATACAGGGAATCTCATAATAACTACATTTATTGGAAAACAGCTTTTTTGTATTTTCACTGGCATCCTCTGCCACAAATACGATGCATGCTTTTTTACTCTGAACTGCCTTTTCCACCGCAAACTCTCCGCTTACGGTCTTCCGCGCCTTTCTGGCAAGCCCCAGCAGTCCCAAAACCCGATCCTGTCCCATGTTTTCTCCTGTTCATGACTGCTTTGCGCTATTCCAGCTCTTTTGTCAGCTTTTCGTACACCTCATCCGGGATCTGCGTTTTCAGAGATTTTTCCAGACCGCCGTGTTTCCGTGCCATGTTCAGGCATTCCGTATTTCTGCAAAGATAAGCGCCTCTGCCATTCTGTTTGCCTGTCAGGTCGGGAAGGATCTCACCTTCCGGAGTTTTCAGCACCCGAAGCATGGTTCTCTTATCCTTCATCTGCCGGCAGCCCGTGCACTGCCGCATGGGAATTTTTTTCGTTGATGGCATGAAAATAAGCTCCTTACAATATCATCCGATGATCTCTGTCTTCATCCTGTCAGTCATCTGTGTCATTTCCGTCCGGATCTGCATAACCTTCCCCGGCATAAGCATCCTCAGGGTAATCGCCTCCGGCATAGTCATCCTGCGGATAGCCGTTTTCATCATAGATGTCCCCGGCATAACCATCGTCCGAATATCCTTCTTCCGCGTAATCATCATCGGCATAGCCGTCCTCCGGATATTCTTCTTCCTCATAATCGTAATCAAACTGTACCTGTGATTCGCTCTTGATATCAATACGGAAACCGGTAAGTCTGGCGGCCAGTCTGGCATTCTGTCCTTCTTTGCCGATTGCAAGAGAAAGCTGGTAGTCCGGCACGACTACTTCCGCCGACTTCTCCTCGTCGTCGGCCATGACGGAAATAACCTTCGCCGGACTTAAGGCGTTTTCGATCAGTACAGCCGGGCTGTCGCTCCAGTTAATGATATCGATCTTCTCTCCCCGAAGTTCCTGCACCACGCTTCCCACACGGGAACCGTTGACACCCACGCAGGCACCTACCGCATCCACGTTCGGATTGTTCGACCAGACAGCCATCTTTGTGCGGGAACCGGCCTCACGGGCGATTGCACGGATTTCCACCGTGCCGTCCCTCACCTCGCTGACTTCCGCCTCAAACAGACGGCGCACCAGCTCCGGATGTGAGCGGGAAACGACAATCCTCGGCCCGCGCGCGGCCTCTTTTACCTCTACAATGTAGAGTTTCACACGCTCTGTCGGCTGGAATACTTCCCCCGGAACCTGCTCATTCGCCATCAGTACGGTATCGAGCCGGTCGTCCAGCTTAATGCTGATATTCTTTCCGTTAATTCTCTGCACGATGCCGGTAATAATGTCGTGTTCCTTCTCAAAATACTGATTGTATATAACTCTTCGCTCTTCCTCGCGAATTGTCTGCAGAATGACATTCTTCGCTTTCTGCGCCGCAATACGTCCAAAACTTTTCGACTGGATCTCCACCTCCACGGTGTCTCCCAGTTCCGCGGCAATATTATGTTTTCTGGCATCCTCCAGAGAAATCTCCAGATTCGGCTCCGCAACCTGCTCCACCACGGTCTTCAGGGCAAACACGCCAAAATCGCCGGTTTCCGGATCCACTGTCACTTTCACATTCTCACATTTGTCAAAATTCTGCTTATAAGCTGTAATCAAAGAGGCTTCAATTGCCTCGATCATCACCTGTTTTCGGATTCCCTTTTCCTTCTCCAGGGCAGCTAACGTGCCGATCAGTTCACTGTTCATTTCCGCACAAGTACCTCCTTGTCAAGTGTTTTGTATTATCGTGACCGTAAATAACGCATTCCCGCGTTACCGTAAATGTCACCGGTTTCCGGGTGCCGGCTTTTCATTTAAAAGTCAAACGTCAGCCGAATAGATGCGATGTTTTTTCTCTGAAAAATGATTTTTTCCTCCTCATCAACCTCGATTGTCACCGAGTCCGCATCGTATCCCGCAAGAACGCCGACAAAATCCTTTCCCATACCCTTTTGCTCCGCCGCAAAAAGGTGGACCTCCACCTCTTCGCCAAGGCTCCTCGCAAAGTCTCTGTCCTTTTTCAGCGCTCTTCCCAATCCCGGAGAACTTACCTCCAGGATGTAGGCCTCCGGAATCAGATCCTCCGCGTCAAGTTTTGCCTCAAGTGCGCGGCTCACAAGCTCACAGTCATCGATCGTTATACCCCCGGGCTTATCGATATATGCGCGGAGATAGTAATTCCGTCCTTCCTTTACATACTCCACGTCAACCATCTCGAAGCCGTTCTCCTCCATAATCGGAGCAAGCAGCTCTTCCGTGCGCTTCTCATAGTCCGTTCGTTTCAAAAACATCCCTCCATTCGCTTAAGGATCTTCCCATGCGGTCTTTCAGATCTGTGAATCCGGTATCCCGGATTTCTTCTCCCAAATCTTTTCCTCGGAGATGCATTCTCAGTCCTCTGCCGCACAATAGAAAAAGTGGACTTTCTGCAAGCCCACTCCTTTCTTACTTCTAATATAACGTTAGCAAGTATACTACCATAATTTTCTTATTGCAAGTACTTTTTTAAAAAAGCGGCGATTTTAAAACCGCCGCTTTTCTTCCATATATGTACGAAAACTATTTATGAGATCAGTTCTCTTCCTTCTTGCCTCTTGCAACAAGAATCACGATCGCAACCGCTGCCACTACCAGAAGCGCAATCGGTAACGCGATGGAAATGTCGCCTGTCTCCTGAGAAGTTCCGCCCGAAGCAGTCGTCGTAGCCTCGGAACCGCTGGCCGTCGTAGTATCGGATTCGCCGGTCGCTGTCGTCGTTTCGCCTTCCGTGGATGATGTCACTTCAAGGACATAAGCAAACAGCCCCATGGAAGTAACGCCGGTAACAGTAACCGTACCATCAGTGGAAACAGTCGCATTCATCTCCTGCCATGTACCATCTTCTGCCTGAAACAGAACCACGATCAGGTTGTCGGAAGTCACGGAGCTCACCGGAACCGTAAATGTGATGGAATCCGGCTGCTCTGTCGTATCGCCAACCCAGGTAACTTCAAAGACAGCCCCCACGGTAATCGCATCCGTGTCCAATCCGGACAGGCTTGCGGCTGTGTCCACGATATCTGCCTCATCCTCTTCGGAAACCGTAGTCGTCTCAACTACCAGATATCCGTCGAGCTCGGAAAGTGCTCCCTCCGAGGCCGAGTCAAATACATAAAGTTCCTCACCGGTAGCTTCATCTGTCGCAGTTACGGTCGTAGATACATTCGGGCTGGATCCGGCCGCAAAACACGGCAGAACACTTCCAAGCACCAGAACCGCTGTCAGGGCAAACGCAGCAAGTTTCTTCGTCATGATCATTCCTCCTCATAACCTTATACTTATATTATACAAACCCGTTCCGAACGAACGGAACTAACGTCTGTACCAAACTGTACGTTAATATAGCACTTTCAAACCCTGTTGTAAAGCTTTTTTTCAAAAAAATATTACTGTCTTTTTCGCAAATTTCCGCGGCCGGGCTGTCGCCGTTCACGTTTTCGCGCTCCGTGATTCTGTAAAACGGCCCGCCGGAAGCCGGAACCTCGCTGTCTGTCTCCGGGATCGGAGGCTTACTGATAGAACATGTCCACGATCAGCCGCAGGAACGCATCCTCATCCAGATAGAACTCGTCGTGCTCCTCCCCTTCCACCACTTCTCCCGGGGCGTACTCCGTCTCGTCCGCACGGAAGGAATAGGAAGCAAACTCGTTGATTTCATCCGCGGTCAGATCCGTTACCATGTAATCGGAAACCAGCGGATACAACAGGTCATAGAGATCCCCCGGATTGTCCAGCTTATCACTGATGGTTTGGATCAGCGCCGTCAGATAGAGCACCTGTCTCTGCATTCGGGTGTTATTGCTGCCGGTCACCGTGATATCCCGGTAGCGCACAAAATGCTCCGCAGCCTCGCCGTCCAGCGTGATCACGGCCCCCTCGGTGTAGCTTTCATCCACATCCGTATAATCCGCGTCAAGCGTCAGCGTAACGCCGCCCACAGCGTCATTGATGATGGGCAGGGCACTGATGTCAAGGGATACGTACGCATTGATCGTCACCCCTTCGAGAAGCTCCCCGACCGTGGTCTTCATGGCCAGACAGCTCTGTTTTGCACCCAGCCCGTAGGCATACTGAAGCGTCAGCTGTGCGGTCATCGTATTGAACTTTTTCCCGTCTACATCGTAGATATCAATCTCCGTCATGGTATCTCTGGAGATTTGCAGAATTCTCGATTCCTTCGTCTCCGAATCCAGGGAAAAGAGCATCACGCAGTCTGCCTGGCCTGCCCAGCCGGAAGCCGCATAGTATTCGGCTTCCTCCCCCTTGTCGATTCCCATGAACAGGATGTTCGTCAGATTATAATTGTAGGAATATGTCTCACCGTCCAGCGTAATCGTTCTGGATCTGGCCTGCGATGACGTCCCGTCTTCACTGTCAGAATTCCGGTTTGAGAAATACCGGGCAAACAGAAAAACCGCCGCGGCCGTGCACCCGATTGCAATAAGAAAAAGCAGCAGGGATGGCAGAATGCTCTTATCTTTTTTCATATTCTTATACTTTCAAGTACATGACGCCGTTCATCCGGAACCCATACATCCGAAAGGCCGCGGCCGCACTGCCACAGCTTTTCGGACGTATGACTTCCGAACCACGGCGTCACACTGTAACCTTACTTTCGCTCCGGAATAGACACCAGAGTCGGCACACCAAAGTACTTCTCCAGATCTTCCTCCGTGCATATATTGTCATTCATGATAATTCCGATCGCGAGAATCGCACAGATCAGGACGAACCCGCCGAGAAATCCCATCATCACATTTCTGGTAAGATTGGGACTGACCGGCGAACTGGAGACCTCCGCATATTCCACCGTGGTCGGAAGATCCGACACCATGATATCCGCAATGGCTTCCGCGATGGCTTCCCTGGCCGCGTTCGCCACTGCGCACGCAATCTCCGGGTCGGATCCCGTAGCCGTGATCGTCAAAATGCGGGTGTCCTCGTCATTCGTCACCGACAGCATGCCCGAGACCTGACTTCTCGTCAGTGTCGTCCCTGTTTCCTCTTCCACCGTCTCAACCACGGAATCCAGCACCGGTTTGCTCTTCGCGATCACAACAAAGTCTGCTGTCAGTGTCGTGCCAACCTGAAGATCCGCCAGCGATGTGATGCTTGTGGTGCTCGAAAGCACGAAAATCATCGCCTGCGACTGATACATCGGTGTGACCAGGAATACCGTGTAGGCTCCCATTCCGACCGCGCCGACCAGCGAAACGAACAAAATCAGCCACCATTTTTTCAGCAGCTCTCTCGCCAGACGCACCAGGTCGATCTGGGTCACATCGTTTCTGTTTACCGTGGCGGTATTGCCTGCCGTCTTATTCTTTGTTTCATTTGCCATGACTTACACCCCCTGTTTTAAGGGTAACACCTGCATCCGCATTCTTCTTAGCGTCCCCGCCTGCATCTTCGAGATTTTCCTCGCCGTAGCCGTGCTGGTATCCGTACTTACTATAGTAACCATACTTTCCATAGTAGCCGTACTTCTTCCCGTAATAGCTGCCGCGCGACACCTCCACGCGGTCAAGAACTGCGCCAAGGAAATTCGGGTTCGCAATCTTAAGCTGATTCAAAGTGCTGCGAAACGCGGTCTTTGAAGTTGTGTTGGCGGAGACAACCATGATACTGGCATCCGCATACTTCGCCACAACAGCAGCGTCGATCACTTCGCCCAGCGGCGCTGTGTCGATCAGTATGTAATCGAACGTTCCCTTTAATACTTCGATGCCTTTCTCCAGCCGCCCGTTTCCCAGCAATTCAGTGGGATTCGACGGAAATACACCGACCGGAATCAGAAAGAGTCTTTTTTTATTCGTCGAATAAATAACTTCCTGCAGGGATGCTCTCCCTGCCAGATAATGGCTTAACCCTCTTGGGTTTCCTTCCACCTGATGCAGTTTTGCGAAGACAGACCTTCGCAGATCCGCGTCAATCAGCAGAACATTTTTCCCGCTTTCCGCCATGGATACGGCGAGATTATAGGTGACCGTAGACTTTCCGTCGCCCGCGTAACAGCTGGTAAGTATGATCGCCTTGTTCTCAATGCCGGTAAACTCGATATTCGTACGAAGCGTACGATAGAGATCTTTCTCGCGGAACGAGAGTTCATCGGTATCCGTCAGTATCAGTTTATCCATACAGCTTTTCTCCTTTGATTATCTTCTGTGGATTTTTCTCGCTCACAGCACAACGATAATCATATCCGAACCTTTTTTCAATTTCCTTAAGGCAGCTTTTCATCTGCGGGCGGCGGTGCTCACAGCCGTGGGCATCCGTCCCAAGAATATGAATCAGTCCGTGTTTCATAAGTTTCAGAATATAGTGGCGGGTACGCCAGCCGTCGGCTCCCATCACCGCATCCGTATTCACCTGCATTACTACCTGTTGCTTCACCAGTTCCTTCACATGATCCTCGCTGCGTGTTCCTTCGAACCGGTCAATATGTGCGAGAATCGGCCAGTAACCAGCATAAAACAGATTCTGACAGGCCTTTTCGATGGTTCCGAAATCCGCGCACTCCTCGAACTCCACCAGTACATAGCGGGTGCCGTTGATGGTCTTCGCATCCCCGCGCTTTAAGGCATCCGGCACTTCCGTGCTGTAAAAGACTTCATTTCCGGGATACAAAACCGCATCCGGCCTGATTCCGGCCGCCATGCGTTTTGTCTGCTCGAAAGCCTCGTCCCGCTCCTTCAGGAGCTTCTCACTCATACCGCAGAAAAAATGAGGTGTCGCAACAATCGTGTCGATCCCCTCCGCGAAAGAGAGCTTCAGCATCTTCTCCGTCTCTTTCCGGTTTCTCGAACCGTCATCTATTCCGGGCAAAATATGACAGTGCATGTCTGCAACCAAGGTTCCTGTACCTCGCGTCTGTTAAATGGGCCGAACAGTATATTTTTAAGGCTGTTCAAGGCGCTATGCTACCAAAGGCCTGACTTTTTGTCAAGTGTTAAATTCTTGCAAAGTCTAAACTTTATGTAAATTGTTACTTTGAATAATAATGTTAAGCTAACTCTTAATGTCTGAAATGCCTCATTCCCGTGAACACCATCGCAATGCCATACTCGTTGCACTTGTCGATGGAATCCTGGTCGCGCACGGATCCGCCCGGCTGAATGATTGCCGTGATGCCGGCCTTATGTGCCGCCTCCACGCAGTCGTCAAAGGGGAAGAATGCGTCGGACGCGAGCACCGCTCCCTCCGAGGCCCCGGGTCCGATCAGCTCTTTGGCGTGTGCAAAGCACTGTTCCGCAGCCCAGATACGGTTCACCTGCCCCGGTCCGATACCGACGGTCTGTTTTCCCTTCGCGATGGCAATGCCGTTCGACTTTACAAACTTCACGACCTTCCAGGCAAAGAGCAGATCTTCCATCTGCGCTTCGGTGGGCGCGGTGTTTGTCACCACCTTAAGTTCTGCCTCCGGCAGAAGGACGGAATCAATCGTCTGAACAATCACGCCGCCGTTTACTTTCTTGATATCATACGCCGTCGCCGGCTGTTTTGCCGAAATGTCCGCCAGCTCCAGCAAACGAATGTTCTTCTTCCGACTTAAGATTTCCAGGGCTTCCGGCTCGTAGGACGGCGCGACGACCACCTCGAGGAAAATCTTCGCCATCTGCTCCGCCACGCTCTTCGTCAGCTCACGGTTCATCACCACAATGCCGCCGAAGATCGAGGTCTTGTCCGCGGCATAAGCCTTCTCCCAGGCAGCCAGAATATCGTCCGCGCTGCCGACGCCGCAGGGGTTGCCGTGCTTGCAGGCCACAACCGTCGGCTCACCGAACTCCTTTAAAAGTTCCAGCGCTCCGTTTGTATCGTTGATATTGTTAAATGAGAGCTCTTTTCCGTGCAGCTGTACCGCGTCCGCGAGTGACCCCTTCTTCTTCCCGATTTCCCGGTAAAAAGCAGCCTTCTGATGAGGGTTCTCTCCGTAACGCATATCCTGCACTTTTTCATAGGTAAGCGTCAGCGTTTCCGGAAGGCTCTCGTCCTTCCGCTCTTTTTTCAGATAGTCCGCGATCATCGCGTCGTAATTGGCCGTATGCATGAAAACTTTCTGCATCAGATAGAATTTTGTATCCAGAGAAACCCCGCCGTTTTCTCTCAGTTCGGAAAGCACCTGCGGATAATCGGCCGGGTCAATCACCACCGCCACATCCTGATAATTCTTTGCGGCCGCGCGCAGCATGGTGGGCCCGCCGATATCAATGTTCTCGACCGCGTCCGCCCTGGTCACCCCGTCCTTTAAGATGGTGGCTTTAAACGGATAAAGATTCACAAAGACGAGGTCAATCGGTTCGATCCCCAGCTCCTTCAGCTGCTTCATGTGTTCTTCATTTCCACGCATGGCAAGAAGCCCCGCGTGCACAGCCGGGTGCAGAGTCTTCACCCTGCCGTCCAGACACTCCGGAAAACCTGTAAGCTCCGAAATTTCCGTCGCCGGCACACCGTTCTCCTTCAGCTTCGCATAGGTGCCGCCCGTAGAAATCAGCTCCACTCCCAGAGAAACCAGTTCTTTCGCAAGCTCTACGATGCCTGTCTTGTCCGATACGCTAAGTATAGCTCTCATAAAATGTATTCTCCCTTCACATAAGGAAAGCCGCTTAAGCCGATAGATGCACGGCTTAAGCGGGCATTTTCTCCAACAACATAATATCATACACGATATTGATGGGATTTACAAGTAAATTTCTTTTATTTTTTATACCGTTGTTACCGGGACGTTCTCCATAGATATCAGATTTCGGCCCGGCCGGAGTCTGTCCTGTAACTGCTGTGATGCTTCCGGAACCCCCGGCATCATAACATCTGGTTAATCGCCGTCACAAGCCCGTTGACGGATGCCGTGATGATGTCCGGATGTATGCCGGCTCCCCAGTACCTCCTGCCGTCTTTCCCCTCAATGCCGACGTAGGAGATCGCGGTGGCGTCGGAGCCGTCCCCCAGCGCGTGTTCCGTGTAAGTGCGAATCTTATAATTGAGACCGTAGGCCATCTTCAATGCATTTGAGACAGCGTCGAGACGGCCGTTGCCGGAAGCGGTCGTCACCTTGCGAACTCCGCCGCGCGCACTTGTGACGGAGGCCATGATGCCGTTTTCCTGGCGGTAATGAACTTCCGAAACATGGATCGGCGCCTTGATGTCGACAAAGCGATCCATGAAAATCTGATGAATATCGTCTGCGGAAAGTTCCTTGTGCTTATGGTCGGAAACTTCCTTCGTCGCCTGGCTTACCACCGGCGCGAACTCTTTCGGCAGATGGATGCCAAATGCATGCTCGAGTACATAGCTTACCCCGCCCTTGCCGGACTGGCTGTTGATGCGAATTACATCGCCCTCGTAGTTGCGGCCGATGTCCTTCGGATCAATGGGAAGATACGGCACCGTCCATTTTTCCTCCGGATGCTCTTCACGGTGTTTCATACCTTTGGCGATCGCATCCTGGTGGGAGCCGGAAAACGCCGTAAAGACGAGAGTTCCCGCGTACGGCTGTCGCGGCGTCACCTGCATGTTGGTGAACTCCTCGTAGGCATCCGCGATCTTCAGCATGCCGGTAAAGTCCAGTTCCGGATCCACGCCCTGAGAATACATGTTCATGGCCAGTGTCACAATGTCCACATTGCCGGTGCGCTCGCCGTTTCCGAAAAGCGTGCCCTCAATGCGGTCCGCGCCCGCAAGAATACCGAGCTCCGCGTCCGCCACGCCGGTGCCCCGGTCATTGTGGGGATGCAGCGACACGATGATACTGTCCCGACAGTCAAGATTTTTGCACATATACTCGATCTGGCAGGCGTAGACGTGCGGAGAAGAATGCTCCACGGTCGCCGGGAAATTATAGATAATCTTTCTTTCCGGCGTCGGCTGCCAGACTTTGGTCACGGCGTTGCACACTTCAAGCGCATACTCCGGCTCCGTGCCCGTGAAACTTTCCGGGCTGTACTCAAACATGAAATTTCCCTGTGTCTCATCGGCCAGTTCCTTCAAAAGCTTCGCGCCGTCCACCGCGAGCTGTTTGATTTCCTCCTTGGACTTTTTAAATACCTGCTCCCGCTGCGCCACGGAAACCGAGTTATACAGATGGATGACCGCCCGGGGCGCACCCTTTACCGCATCAAAGGTTCGGCGGATAATCTCTTCCCTCGCCTGAGTCAGCACCTGAATGGTCACATCCTCCGGGATCAGATTCTGCTCGATCAGCGCCCTGGTAAATTCATACTCCGTGTCCGAAGCCGCAGGAAATCCGATTTCGATTTCCTTAAAGCCGATAGCAATGAGCATCTTGAAAAACTCGATTTTCTGCTCCAGGCTCATGGGCGTGATCAGCGCCTGATTTCCGTCGCGCAGGTCCACGCTGCACCAGACCGGAGCCTTTTCGATCGCATCCTTTTTTACCCAGTCGAAACAATCGTCCGTGGGCGGCATAAAATAGAGTTTTTTGTACTTGCTGTAACCTTTCATCATATTCACATACCTCCAGATTTTGTTTGATCGGACAGACGTACTTCTCATCAGGCAGATCATGCCTCAGCCGCCTCTCCCATAATAAGCTAAACACGAAATTTCCCTGTACAGCCCGTGTGCAATCGGGCAGAAAACCTGCCCTCTGCCCGCCCGCGCCGGGCCGCGTTCGGCGTAAGCCGAAAAACCTGCGCAACCCGTGTACATAAAAAAAGCTCTCCAGGCTTTTGGCCTGCAGAGACGAATTTGCAGAATTCGCGGTACCACCCTGCTTCGCGGCTCATTGCCGCGCACTCAAATCGGATACGGACATATCCTCGCCGCTGTAACGGTCGGCTTCCGTCTGCGTCTACTTCGGATCCTCCGATCCGTTTTGGGCAGCTGCTCCGGGGCGAGTTCCAAATGTTTCATCCGCTGCCTCACACCAACCGGCAGCTCTCTGAAGGCACAAAACAAATATACTATTCCCCATCCTCGCTTTTCACAGGCGCAACTTTACCACATTTGCAGCGGGCTGTCAACCTCTTTTTTCTGCAGGATTCTACGCTGACAGATTAGCGAAATGCCCGGAGGAAAGCTGTAAGTTTGCCGCGATCTCGAGCGCCCCTGCCCGGGTCAGTCATAATCCTGCGCGGCGAAAATTCCGGATTTACGAAATCTGAATTTTTATCTTCCCGGAGGAAACCCTTAAATTTCCGAAATTTCGAGTCCCGGCTCCCGGTCAATCATAATCTTGCGCAGCGATATTCCACTGAGCAAGCTGATTATGATTGGGCGGGAGCCGGGGCGAGTATTGCGCGGGAATTTACAGCTTTTCCAGCTGCCACTGCTCCGTGGTGTGCACAAGTGCCATGTGCGCAATATTGTACGCCCTCTCCGCGACACGCTCCATGGCATGCAGCGTCTCATCGAAGAGAATGCCCGTCTCGATGCTGCATTCGCCCGACCGCAGCCTTACGATATGGTTTTCCTGCGACTGCACAACGCGCGTCTCAACGTCGTCTTTCATATCATGCAGCAGGTTCAGCTCCTCCCGCGACACACCGTTGCTGTAAAAATACACGATACTGCGGTCAAAAAGCTCCAGCGTAAGGTTATAAATTCCGTCAATCTCCGCCTTGGCCTTGTCCGAATAGACAAGGTTCTGCTCGATGGCCGATTGGGTCTTCTGCACCAGCTCCATCGCATGGTCGCCGATACGCTCGAGCTCAATCAGCAGGCGGAAATAATTCATTGTGCGTTTCTGCATGTCATAGCTCTTTTCGAGCTGCCCGGCCCGAATCAGGAATTCCGTGATTTTCTTATTTAAGAAGTTGATCTCCTGTTCTTTTTCCGCCAGTTCGGCGGATTTTTCCGTACTCTCCGTGAGCATGCCTTCCGTCGCCTCAACATAGTTTTCGCGCACCAGATCAATCATACGTCGCACTTCCATGCTGACCTGATCCATCGCCACATGCGGGTTGGAGAGAAGGTTCACATCTATGTAACGGAACGTGAACTGAGATACCACTTCCTTTTCCGGAATTGCTTTGTAGGAAAGTGCCACGATCTGTTTCGTAAACGGAAGCAGCACCAGTGCGGTCACCAGCTTGAAAACAATATGACACATGGATACCTGCACAACCGGGTCGTCTGTGAGAAACTCAAAAATCTGCGTGTACGGAGTGAGCAATGTCACCGGTATGAAGATAACAGCGCCCACAACATTGTATATGAAGTAAATGAATGCGGCACGCTTTGCGTTCGGCTTTGCATTGATGGCCGACAGAAACGGCGGCACGGCGGAACCAATGTTGATACCGCAGATCAGATAAGACGCAAAATGAATCGGCATCAGATCCTGCATGGCAAATGCCTGCAGAATGCCGACCGATGCGGAAGAAGACTGCATCAGCGCACAGAGCAGCACACCGACCAGCACGCCGAGCACAGGATTTTTTACATTTAGAATAAATTCGGTAAATGCGGGGGAATCTTTTAAGCAGGACATGGCACTGCTCATGGTATTCAGGCCCTGAAACAGAAGGCCGAACCCCAGGATCACCTGTCCCGCGTATTTCCAGTTTTGCTTTTTAAAGAAAAGATAAAGAATTGCTCCGATAAAGATACAGGCCGGCGCGATGCCGGATACGTCCAGCGCGATCAGCACGCTGGTAACCGTGGTACCGATGTTAGCACCAATGATAACGCCGGTTGCCTGCGTCAGGTTCATCATGCCTGCGTTTAAAAAGCCCATGACCATAACGGTGGTAGCAGAAGATGACTGAATGATCGCCGTCACCAGGATGCCCAGCAGGAATCCCCGAAATGTACTTTTGGTAAGCTTGTTCAACAGCTCATTCATCTTGGATCCGGCCGCGTTTTCGAGACCGGATCCCATAAAATTCATGCCGAACAGGAAGAATCCCAGTCCCCCGAGCAGCATTAAGATATTACTGAATCCCATGGTTTTTACTCCGTTCTTACTTTGTTTTTACAAACGGTCAGATCATACCACAGGATGCCGACAGATTTCAACCTTTTTCTTGCCGGATGTGAGGTTTCTTTCAGGGAGGAATGTTACTGTTCGCAGTCGCCTTTCCCGAACCCGAAGAATCTTCGAACGGAATTTCAATGAATCGCAGCAGGGGACTGCAAAATCCCCATCTTTTTCAGCACCAGCGTCTTTACCTCAGCATGCGGAATTCCCAGAGCCTTGCTCATCTCATCGTACAGGTAGCTTTCGGCAAGCTTTAAGCAGTTTTTTTCCGTTCCGGTAAGCTGCTTCTTTCCTGTCTTCTGCTTCTTTTCCTGAAGCTCATAAATGCCTTTAATCCAGGCCGCACAACCTCTCGCGTGGGTTGTGCTGATGTCCTCACGGAATTCATCTATCATGGAGCGGCTGTTCCACTGACTTTTGGAAGGAACGCTGTCCAGCTCCGCCAGCAGAACCTCCGCCTGTTCCTTCGACATCGCTTTTCTTAAGTACACCTTCTGGCTGTCCACGGGCATATAGATGATCTTCGTTTCGTCATTTGCCGAAACCAGCGTATAATACAGCCTGGGTGCGCTGTCCGCAAAAACCTCAGGTGTGCCGATTTCCTTTACAATACATACTCCCGCGGTTCCGTGAACCACCAGTTCTCCAACTTCAAACATTTTTACCTCCGAAATCTATATGACACCCGGGGCCGCCGCCTTCCGTCGACCATACTTTCGAATTCGACGCCCGGCCCCGCAAACAACAGACGGTAAAAGCCGCCCCGCGTGTGCCTTCATGCCACGCGGGGCGGAAGCTATATTACCCCAATCAATATTATAATTTTACTAAAGTTTTTTGTCAAGGCAAAATTTCCTAACTCCAAAGCAAAAACTCCCCCAGGATCTCCTCGGCCAGATCGGTCACATAGCTGAGTGTAAAGGAAGAGTTCTTCCGGTGAATGGTATGTACACTCATGAGATCGTCCGTGTAGTCCGCCACACGGTAGACGCGAAATTTGGGTGTGCTGCCGGTCTTATCGCTGTGATTGATGAGCGGGACGCAGCCGGATTCGTCCTCCACAATGTAAGTTTCATCGCCCTGCCTGCGGACAGTAACCTTCGCCATGCCGCCGACGTTGTTCGGCATATCCTGCTGATTGGAGATGTAATTGCCGAGGGAATAGAAGATCAGCGCGCGATTGCCGTTTGCGGATTCGTACCACTCGACGGGCTCCAGCACATGCGGGTGGGTGCCGATGATCAGATCCGCGCCGGCCTCCACAAAAATTTCCGCCCACTCCTGCTGGAAGGATGAGATGTCACCCACCAGGTTTTCGGTGCCCCAGTGCGGAAAGACAATGACAAAGTCGGCATTTTCGTCCGCCTCCTCAATCTCGGCAATAATCTTCGCCTTCGTGTCATCGTTCATAAGATCCACCAGATACGACTGCTCCGAGGGAATCGTGAAGCCGTTCATGCCGTAGGTATAGTTAAACATCGCAAAGGTGATACCGTTGCACTCATAATAGGTGATCTCAGAGGCCGCCTCCTCACTGTCGTGGATGCCCAGCACCGTGGTGTCCGGGTGACTGGTCTGCCAGTAATCGAGACAGTATTCGATGCCGTCCGTGCCGGCATCCCGCACATGATTGGTCGCGTGGAGGATGACATCGAATCCTGCCTCCACCTCCGCGTCGCCCAGCGACTCCGGCGTGTTGAAGCACGGGTAGGTTGTGTAGCCCTTCGACGCGCCTCCGAAGATGGTCTCCTGATTGACGATGGCAATGTCCGCAGAGGTAAATTCTTCCTTCAGTACGGAAAAGCAGCCGGAAAAATCGTAGCTGCCGTCAGACTGTTCGGCCATGGTTAAGAGCGGGGAGTGAATCAGCACGTCACCGATGGCCACGAGAGTCACCTCGTACACCGTATCGTCGTCCGCTCCGTCCGTCTCTTCCGGATTCGTAACGTTCGATTCCGTCGTTTCGGAGTCATATGCCGTTGCATCCTGGCTGTCGTTCTCTTCGGAACCGGACGTATATTCACCGTCCCCGTCTTCGGAAGAGTTCCCGTCTCCGTCCGCCTGCAAATTGCTTTCGCCGGAGTTTGCCTCCAAACCGGAAGACGCCAACGGGTCATCCGCTGGCGTCTCAATCATGGCATCGGTTTGCGTGCTGACAGAATCTGAATTTTCCGATATTTTCCTTAAGTTGCCCGCAAGGACAACCACCAGAAATACCAGAACAATCACAAGTGCGGCAATAAACAGGATCCGGTTTCTCACATACCTTTTTCTTTTTTCCGCCCTCTTCCTCCGAAGCTCAGCTCTGGCTTCTGCGTCCATATAAAGTTCCTCCTCATTCCGTGCTTCTGCGGGAACCGTGCCTGCACGGCCCCCGCATGTTATACATATCCGCCTTCTTTCATCCGTCACAGGGATGACATGTGAATTCTGCCGTTATTTCCTGCGAAGATTCTCTGCTGTTTCCGAATTCCACTGTTGTTTTCCTTTAGAAGCATCCTCTGCTGCTTCCAAAATCGCCGATCCTTACCGAATCAGCAGCGACTGCCCCGTCATCTCCGCCGGCTTTTCAATGCCCATCACGTCGATAAGCGTCGGCACGATATCCGCCAGGCATCCGCCCTCGCGCAGCTTCCAGGACGGATCGCCGTTTACAAGAATGAACGGCACCGGGTTCGTCGTGTGTGCGGTGAAGGGTTCGCCCGTCTCGTAGTCGATGAGCTGCTCCGCGTTGCCGTGATCCGCGCAGATGAACAGGAAGCCGTCCTCCTGCTTCACTGCCTCCACAGCTCGTCCGACGCACTCATCCACAGTCTCAATAGCCCTGATGGCTGCCGGGAGAACACCGGTGTGGCCCACCATGTCCGGATTCGCGAAGTTGATGATGATGACATCATATTTTCCGGAGTGGATGGCATTTAACAGGTTGTCGCATACCTCGTAGGCGCTCATCTCCGGCTGCAGATCGTAGGTGGCCACCTTCGGGGAGTTCACGAGAATGCGGTCCTCGCCCTCGTTCGGCTTCTCCACGCCGCCGTTGAAGAAGAAGGTCACGTGAGCATACTTTTCTGTCTCGGCGATGCGGGCCTGCTTTAAGCCAAGAGCCGCCAGATACTCGCCGAAGGTGTTGTTCACGGAGATCTTCTTGAAGGCGATGAGCTTGTTCGGGATAGTCACATCATACTCGGAGAAGCAGACATAGGTGGTCTTAATGCGCGGACCCCGGTCAAAACCGGTGAAGTCGTCCACACAGAAGGTGCGGGTGATTTCCCGCGCCCGGTCCGGACGGAAGTTGTAGAAGATGACCGAGTCATTCTCCTTCACGGTCGCCACCGGCTGTCCGTTCTTTTTGATGACGGTGGGCTTCATGAACTCGTCCGTCACTCCCGCCGCATAGGAATCCGCGATGGCCTGCACCGGGTCTGTAGCCTCCACGCCTTCGCCCTTCGTGAGCATGTAGTAAGCCTGAGATACGCGCTCCCAGCGGTTGTCACGGTCCATGGCGTAATATCTGCCGGTCACGGATGCCACTTCACCGACGCCCAGCTCCTGCATCTTCGCCACGAGCTGTCTCATATACTCCACGCCGGAAGTCGGCGACGTGTCGCGGCCGTCCAGGAATGCGTGTACATAGACCTTCTTTAAGCCGTGTCTTCTCGCCAGTTCCAGCACACCGTACAGGTGGGTGTTGTGGCTGTGTACGCCGCCGTCGGAGAGCAGGCCCCAGATATGCAGCGCGCTGTCATTCTTTTTGCAGTTTTCCACTGCCTTTAACATCTCTTCATTCTCAAAAAATGTGCCGTCCTGGATCTCCTTGGTGATGCGCGTCAGCTCCTGATACACGATGCGGCCCGCGCCCATGTTCAGGTGCCCCACCTCGGAGTTGCCCATCTGGCCCTCCGGAAGGCCTACCGCCATGCCGCTGGCCCTGCCCTGCACAAACGGGTACTCCGCCATTAATTTGTCCATCACCGGAGTATTCGCCTGTTTTACGGCGTTGCCCTCAACCTTGTCATTTAATCCGTAACCGTCTAAAATCATCAAAACTGCCGGTCTTACGCCCATGTCTGATACCTTCTTTCCTCTTCCATATTGAACGTTGTCTTTCTTTTTATTTCCCTGGTTTTACGACACCAGCATCATTTTGTCTGTCCGTTTCTGACGACCCTCTTAAATGATAACTTCGCTTTGTCTCTGCAAAACCCCGCTTTATCTCCTAAAAAGCTTCGCTCTGTCTCATGAAAGGCAACGTTTTTTCATAACGTTCTCTGGCATTATACCATTTATTCGCGGAATTTCAAGGTGTATGATTCGCTTAAGTTGTAAATTCTCGTGTTTTTCCAGGTGCGGACATCAAAACACGTGTCTGTCAGAAAGTAAGTCGTTCCATTTCCACGCGCGCCTGTACGCGACCCGTGTGCCAATCGGATAGGGGGAATCCTCTCACACTATCCGCCTGCGCCGGGCCGCGTTCGGCCTGGGCCGAAATATTTCCTTTCGCAGCCCGTGTGCATAAAAGGCCGACTTCCATAACCAGAAGTCGGCCTCTTGTCAACACTTTCATAGTCTGTTCGCAATTACTGCTCGTCATAGTGCACAATCTTCGCGAAATCCGGCTTTAAGGACGCGCCGCCCACCAGGCCGCCGTCGATATCCGGCTGTGCGAACAGCTCCGGAGCGCTGGCCGCCGAAACACTTCCGCCGTACTGAATGCGGATAGCATCCGCCGTTTCCGCGTCATAAATCTCGCCGATACACTTGCGGATGGCCGTGCAGACTTCCTCGGCCTGCTCGGTGGTCGCAACCACGCCGGTGCCGATAGCCCAGATTGGCTCGTAAGCAATCACTGCCTTCTTTGCCTGCTCCGCAGTCACGTTTAAGAACGCAATCTTAATCTGCATGCGCACCCAGTCGATGGTGATGCCCTGCTCGCGCTGGGTCAGCGTCTCGCCGCAGCAGATGATCGGTGTGAGACCATACTCGAAAGCCTTCAGTACCTTCTTGTTCACCGTCTCGTCTGTCTCCGCGAAGTATTCCCTGCGCTCGGAGTGGCCGATGATCACATACTTCACGCCCGCATCCACCAGCATATCCGCCGCGATCTCTCCGGTGTAAGCGCCCTTGTCCTGAAAATAAAGGTTCTCCGCGCCGATCTCGATGCCGGTGCCCTTCACTGCCTCCACCGCCGGGATGATGTCCACCGCCGGCACGCAGAATACCACATCGGCCGTATCGCTCTCGCAGGCCGCCTTGTTCTCGTTTAAAAATGCTGCCGCCTTCGATGGGGTCATGTTCATCTTCCAGTTGCCGGCAATTATCTTTTTACGCATCATTTTTCTCCTCTTGATTTCTCTGCCTGTCCGACAGAATCATCAAAATCTGAAAGGATCCGGTTTCAACTCTTCAACACAGGAAAATATCTCTGACTGTAGGATCTTTCTTTGATAAACGAAGTCATATTTCCATCTGTTTACAAAAACCCCGACAGTTGAAATCCGTTTCCAAACTTATCCATACGGTCTTAAGGCCATGAACAGCACTTCCAGGTCATCACAACACGGAGCCCTGATTCATGACCTTAAAAACTTCTTATGATCGCTTATTTATCGTTCGCCGCCGCTACGCCCGGAAGCTCCTTGCCCTCGAGGAACTCCAGGGAAGCGCCGCCGCCGGTGGAAATGTGCGTCATCTTGTCGCCGTAGCCAAGGTTATTCACCGCCGCTGCGGAGTCGCCGCCGCCGATGATGGTGGTAGCGTCGATGTTCGCCAGCGCTTCCGCCACCGCGATGGTGCCGGCCGCGAAGTTCGGCATCTCGAATACGCCCATCGGTCCGTTCCATACCACGGTCTTCGCATCCGCGATGGCATCCGCAAAGAGCTTGCGGGTCTCCGGTCCGATGTCTAAGCCCATGGCGTCGTCCGCGATCTCGCCGGCCTTCACCACGGTCTGCTCCGCGTCGTTCTTAAACTCTTTCGCGGTCACCGTGTCTACCGGGATCAGGAGCTTCACGCCCTTGGCCTTCGCCTTCTCCACCATCTCATTGGCATAGTCGAGATAGTCGGGCTCAAGGAGGGATGTGCCGACGTTTCCGCCCTGCGCCTTGATGAAGGTGTAGGCCATGCCGCCGCCGATGATGAGGGTGTCGACCTTGTCCAGCAGGTTGTTGATGACGGAGATCTTTGAGGAAACCTTGGAACCGCCGAGGATCGCCACAAACGGACGCACCGGATTGTCTACCGCGTTGCCGAGGAAGTCGATCTCCTTCTGCATCAGATAGCCGACCACAGCCGTGTCCACATACTGGGTCACGCCCACGTTGGAGCAGTGTGCGCGGTGCGCGGTACCGAAGGCATCGTTAACGAATACATCGCACAGGGAAGCCAGTTCCTTCGAGAACTCATCGCCGTTCTTGGTCTCTTCCTTGCGATAGCGGGTGTTCTCAAGCAGGATCACGTCGCCGTCCTTCATGGCCTCTACTGCCGCCTTTGCGTTCGGGCCTACCACCTCCGGGTCAGCCGCAAATACGACTTCCTGGCCCAGAAGCTCGGACATTCTCTTTGCCACCGGTGCGAGGGAAAGCTCCGGCTTCGGTTCTCCCTTCGGCTTGCCCAGATGGGAGCAGAGGATGATCTTGCCGCCGTCTGCAATGAGCTTTTTGATGGTCGGAAGTGCTGCCGTAAGACGGCTCTCGTCCGTGATCACGCCGTCCTGAAGCGGTACGTTAAAGTCGCAGCGAACCAGAACTTTTTTACCCTTTACATTAATGTCATCTACCGATTTTTTGTTTAACATGATAATACTTCTCCATTCTAAAAATAGGGATCCGGTCCTAGGACCGGACCCCTGTAAGGATCAATCATTAATGATGTCCACTTGTTGTCGATATCATTCACGAGGATCATCTGATTTGTACTCCGGTCAATTATGACTGTCCGCCAAATCAGACAATTGCGACCTGTATCACGGATGATTCTTATGCCTGTCCGCGATAGATATCGAATATCTCACCGACTTAGATCTCCGCAAGATACTTGATGGTGCGAACCATCTGAGAGGTGTAGCTGTTCTCGTTGTCATACCACGAAACAACCTCTACCTGATAGGTGTCGTCGTCGATCTTGGAAACCATGGTCTGGGTAGCATCGAACAGGGAACCATAGCGGATACCGATGATGTCGGAGGATACCAGCGGCTCCTCGGTGTAACCGAAGGACTCGTTGGAAGCAGCCTTCATAGCGGCGTTGATGCTGTCCTTGGTGATGTCCTTGCCCTTAACAACAGCGACAAGGATGGTGGTGGAACCGGTCGGGACCGGAACACGCTGAGCGGAGCCGATGAGCTTGCCGTTCAGTTCCGGAATAACCAGGCCGATAGCCTTTGCAGCGCCGGTGGAGTTCGGAACGATGTTCACAGCTGCGGCACGGGCTCTTCTTAAATCACCCTTTCTGTGCGGGCCGTCCAGAACCATCTGGTCGCCGGTGAAAGCGTGAATGGTGCTCATGATACCGCTCTGGATCGGAGCATAGTCATTTAAAGCCTTTGCCATCGGAGCCAGGCAGTTCGTGGTGCAGGATGCAGCCGAAATGATGGTGTCTTCCGGGGTAAGGGTATCATGGTTTACATTGTAAACGATGGTCTTAAGATCATTTCCTGCAGGAGCGGAGATAACAACCTTCTTTGCGCCGGCATCGATGTGAGCCTGAGATTTTGCCTTGGAGGTGTAGAAGCCGGTGCACTCTAATACTACGTCAACACCGATCTCGCCCCACGGAAGGTTCGCGGCCTGAGCCTCTTTGTAGATCTTGATCTCCTTGCCGTCTACGGTGATGGAGTCCTCGCCCGCAACTACCGTGTCAGCCTTCTCATATCTGCCCTGTGCAGAGTCATACTTTAACAGGTGAGCCAGCATAGCCGGGCTTGTCAGGTCGTTGATGGCAACGATCTCATAGCCTTCAGCGCCGAACATCTGACGGAACGCAAGACGTCCGATGCGTCCAAAGCCGTTAATTGCAACTTTTACTGCCATGATAAATTTTCCTCCTAAGAAATTTATTTGGTTGATATTCAACTGATGGTTATTCTACCCAATTCAGGGAGAAATTTCAAGCCCATTTTGATGTTTTAGATAAAAATTGCATGAAATTTATGGAAAATTGATCCATACATCAGATAAGTTGCGCTTGCGAAACACTCACAGTTTGGATATAATCATTTGAAATATCGTTTCCAAGGAGGCTCCTGCCATGCTCTGCGACTGTCATCTCCACTCCCGCTTCTCCGCCGATTCCGAAGCTGAACCGGGGGATATTCTTAAAACGGCGAAGGAATTATCCATGCCCGCGTTTTGTATTACGGATCATCTGGATTTTGATTACCCGTATGACGAGGATTTTGAACTGGACATGGACCGCTACTATCCTTTCTGGAGCGGGATCCGGGAGACGGCTTCCGGAGAATTGCCCCATTCCCTTGAAAGTTCCCCGGGGGTCGGAAATTCGTCTTCTCTTTCAGAAGAAATAAACCTGTCCGGTTTTGCTCCTTCCCCGCAGAAAGAAGCCTCCGTTTTGGCATCTCCTTACCCGGAGGTTCTCATCGGCATGGAGACCGGGCTGGAGCCGGGGTATGAGGGACGGCTTTCGGAGGCGGTTCACAGGTATCCCTGGGATTTTATTATCGGCTCGACCCACCTCGTGCACCGGCGGGATCCGTATTTTTCTTCCTATTATGCGGGGCGCACGGAGGCGGCCGCCTACCGGGAATATTTTGAATCGATCCTTGAAACTCTGGACTTCTGCCGGGACTTTGACGTGTACGGGCATATTGATTACGTTGTCCGCTATGGGCCGAACAAAAACCGGTTTTACAGCTACGAGTCTTATGCCGATGTGCTGGATGCCATCTTAAGGAAGCTGATTTCCATGGGCAAGGGGATCGAGCTCAACACCGGCGGCTACTTAAAAGGGCTTGGCGTGCCAAACCCTGCGCCGGAGGTAATCCGGCGTTACCGGGAGCTGGGCGGAGAAATCATTACGGTCGGGTCGGATGCACATAATGCGGCACTCGTAGGGCACCATTTTAAAGAGGCACGTGAGGTGCTGCTGGATGCAGGATTCCGGTTTTATTGTATTTTTCGGAAGCGGAAGCCGGTGTTCCTGCCGATTTCCTGATCGTTGCGTACCTGCTGTTTTTATTTCGATTCTTTTATCGGATCCTTCATTTTCTTTCTCTTCCGAAATTTTATGATCCAGCGGTTTCTGCCGTGCATGAGGAAGATAAACATCAGCCATACATCAAATACCACGTTTGCCAGCACAATGATGATGCCGAGCCGCGTTCCGCAGTCTGCGAT
This sequence comes from Lachnospiraceae bacterium, assembly GCA_021203205.1. Taxonomy (GTDB): domain Bacteria; phylum Bacillota; class Clostridia; order Lachnospirales; family Lachnospiraceae; genus SIG308. The sequence continues at coordinate 24,063 of JAJQBQ010000040.1, forward strand.
ATAACTTGAGGAGGATTCGATGACGCTGGCGGAGAGCATGACAACCATATACAGATCGCCCTGGCTTAAGGGTTCGTACAGGATATAGCGCAGGCTGTCGCCGCTCCCGTAGGTCAGAATGCCGGAGGAGCGCTTGGCCATCTGTGTTTCCAGCGATTTCGAGATTCCCGCAGTGGCTTCCGACGCGTTCAAAACATCAAACAGGTTCGTATTGTTTCCGATTCCGGAGGTCTTGGAGATCAGCGTTCCGTCCGACTGCACGATAAAGTTTGAAGTCTGGCTGGCAAAAATCGACCCCTCCGCAAAGTCTTCGAATTCGCTCTCCGGAAAAGCCGCCAGAAAACAGGCCAGCACTTCGCCGTCGATTTCCACCGGGTAGACGAACAGGACGCTGTTTTCGCCGGCGGTTGTCGTCATTCCGCCGTAAATACCGCCTTTTCCGTCAAAAGCGTCGTAAAAGAAATCGTATTCCGTGATATCATCTATGACAGACGTTTCCATCAGTCCCGAGCCGTTCTGCAAAACCACATCCACCTCTACCGGATCGTGGTTTTCCTTATACAGCGTCAGAATGTCCACAACCGCATCATCAGTGATGTCATCGTAGGCTGTGACGAAAGCAGCGATCAGATCCATCTCGTCAAAATAACCGTCCAGCTTCAAATTCAGCCTGCTCACTTCCTCATTGGCAATGTTTGTCAGGTAAGTCTCCCGGGATGTCTCCTGCTTTGCTTCCACCTTGTCATAAAAATCGGCAAAGGCAAGAATCATGACCGCAACCACCAGAATAAACAAAATTCCTGTGATAATCCGTACTCGCTTCAGCCACTTTTCCACTTTCTCTTTCTGCAATCCGAATACCTCTTTTCGTTTTCTTATTTCCTTTTCATAATCGGATCCGCCGTTATTCGGAGATCCCTTCACTCTTCGCTTTCTTCTGACAGATGCGGGATTCTCTCTTTTCCGGAGATCGAGCCCGGTTCTGCTTTTTTAGAATCGCTCCGCGCACACTTTTCCGCCGCCGACCACCAGATCTCCGTCATAGAGTGCAATCGTCTGCCCCGGGGTGATCGCCCGAACCGGTTTTAAAAACCGGCAGAACAGCCTGTCCTCCTCTGTCAGCCGAATTCTGCAGGGCGCTGCCTCATGGCGATAGCGTATTTTAGCCGTTACATCCATTTCATCCCCCACCTTCATCGGCGGAATCGCCATGAAGTTCAGATTCGTCGCGATGAGAGCCTCTCCAAATACCTCCTCCGCCGTGCCCAGCACCACTTCATTTGTCTGCGGGCGGAGCTCCTTCACAAAAAGCGGGTGACCGGCGGCGATGCCAAGCCCTTTCCGCTGCCCGATCGTGTAGTGGACGAGGCCACGATGTCTTCCCAGCACATTTCCCTTTGCATCCACATAATTTCCGGGTTCAGAGCTTTCCCCGGTGTATTTTTCAATAAACCCCGCATAGTCATGGTTGCTGACGAAACAGATATCCTGACTGTCCGGCTTGTCCGCAACCTCGAGACCGATCTCGGCGGCAATCTGACGCACTTCGCTCTTTGTGTGGTTGCCGATCGGCATCCGTGTGTGGGCAAGCTGCTCCTGATTCAGGCCGCACAGCACGTAGGTCTGGTCTTTTTCGACACATGCGGACTTTCGCAGTGTCCACCGTCCACTCGCAAGGCGCTCCACATTTGCGTAGTGCCCGGTGGCTATGTAGTCTGCACCGAGTGCCATCGACTTTTTCAGCAGCGCATCCCATTTAATACAGGTGTTGCAGACAACGCAGGGATTCGGTGTCCGCGCATTGCGGTATTCCTCCACAAAATAGCGGATAACCTTCTCCTCGAAAACTTCCCGAAAATTCATCACATAATGCGGTATTCCCAGCCGGTCTGCCACTTCTCTGGCGTCCTCGGCGGCGCTAAGGCCGCAGCAGCCGCCATCCTCGCCTTCCGCTTCTTTCGGCCAGATCTCCATTGTGACGCCGATCACGTCGTAACCCTCTTCTTTGAGCAGGTATGCAGCCACCGAGGAATCCACCCCGCCGGACATACCCACAACCACTTTCTTTTTCATGAATATACTCCACTTTCAGGATACATACGGCCGCATCAATACGGACTATAATATCCATATATAAGCCATATACCGGGAACTCGTCTGCCGTGACGATATGATCTCCGGTCTCTCCCGCAGCACCGTCCATGTCGCGCCAAATACGGTTACTGTGACGATACAATCCTGTACATTTCCTCCGTCGCCGCCTGAATACTGATCGCTTCTTCCTTCTGCTCCGTGAACAGATAAAAAGTTCTGTCGTAATACGGATAAATAAGCATCGTTCCTCTGTCCCCGGTTTCCGTCATTTTTCCCGGATAAACCGCCAGCGATTTCAGTGCGCCGGGGCTGCGGTGGTAACGCGAGCCGGCAGTTTCCAGCGTTATGCCGGTCATATCCACACGCAGACGGCCGTCGGCTGCAGGCGCGTCGGCTTTTCCTGTTTCGTCCGAAATTCCGAAGGTATGACAGTCACAGATTTCCACCGGGATCTCCAGATTCAGTTCCGACTTCAGGAATTCCCGCAGCATGAGACGTTTTCGCTCCTGAAAATCCTCATCCTTTCGCCCCCGGAACTCCCCGGTTTTTTGTGAATTCGTTTTCTCCGAAAATAATTCCAAAACAGCAGCCCCGGTCTCGGCACCTGACATTTTTACAAGTTCTTCCGGCGTAAACAGAGGTCTCACATCCAGGAAAAAATGATCTCCCTCTTCCTCTCTCTCCTCCCGAAAAGTGACCGTACAAACCTGCATTTCCAGCTTTCGGCAGATTTGGGCGACGGCCTTCTCGTCCAGAAACGGCTCGCGGTCCATTCCTCTGGCATCCTCCGTCACCGGTAGCAGAATGCTTTTCCCCTCCCGCCGTGCGTCAAACAGCCGGCGTATGAAACCGGGAGATACCCGGTAAGGTTCCCGAAAAATTTTCCGAAATTTTCTTAAGGCTTTCCTTGCCTCCTCCGGGGAACTCTCCCACTCTGCCCTCGAGATACAGAGGACATTCTTCTTCGGAGAAAACAGGGCGGCTTCCAGGAAAATGTCCGCCAGCGTCCGGTGCTCACACAGATACAGGCGCGGCAGCCATTTTCCCCGGCTGTCTTTCAGGTAATAGTCAAAACAGCAAACCGCCTTCTCTGCCTGAATTTTGGCACCTGTTTTCAGCGGTGCGACTGTTTTCTGTCTTATTGTTTCCGGTTCTTTTTTTCCATTCATGATGTACTGTTCTCCATAAACCGGGTAATACCGTACCTGCCCGTAACTAAGCGAAAATTTTAGCACAGTTTTTACATTTTCGCAACCGAAACGTTACAGGGGACTGTCCGAAAACGAAAAACAGTTTCTCCGTTTCTACGACATGTTGTGTTCCGGAAGAACACGAAGCACATGTGTTGTATCCGAAGAAGCAGGGATGCGAGTTTTCGGACAGTCTGACAGGAGTGCGTCATCGGAACGCTACGGAGGGAAAGCGTCACAGTGATTTCAGCACCTCCAGCGCCTCATCCACCTCCTCCGGCGTATTTTCCGGCCCGAAGGTAAAGCGCAGCGCGGCGTAATCCGCTTCCTCCGGGTACCCCATAGCCAGCAGTACATGCGATATTTTCTTCCGGCCGGTCGAACAGGCCGATCCCGTGGATGCCATGATGCCGCGCTCATCCAGCGCACGGATACATTCGATGCCGTTTGAAGCCGGGATGGTGATGTGGGCGTTGCCGCTGAGCCTGTTTTCCGCAGATCCGGTGAGTGTTGCCCCCGGGATTTCTTTCAGCGCACGTCTCACAAAATAATCCCGGATGCGCCGCTCACTTCGATTCCATCTTTCCCGGTTTCTGTTCCACTGCGAAGCGGCCGCCGCCATGCCCACGATGCCCGGAACATTTGTGGTGCCGGAGCGCATGCCGCTTTCCTGCCCTCCTCCGAAGATCAGAGGGCCGAAGGGCACCTGCCGGTTTACATACAGCGCACCGATGCCTTTCGGTCCGCCGAATTTGTGCCCGCTGATGCTCATAAGATCAATGCCCATGCTTTCCGGGAAGATCGAAATCTGCCCGAAAGCCTGCACCGCATCCACGTGAAAAAGAATGCCGGCGGCCGCCGCCACGCGCCCGATGGCCCGGACCGGCTCTATGGTGCCTACTTCATTGTTTGCGTACATGACCGAAATCAGCACCGTCTCGGCGGTAATTGCATTCTTCACATCCTCCACCGAGACCACCCCACGGTGATCGACCGGCAAATACGTCACCCGGCATCCCTGCTTTTCCAGATATTTACAGGTATTTAATACCGCAGGATGCTCGATCTGTGTGGTGATGATATGGTTTCCCCGCTTCTTTTCCAGTTCCACGGCTCCCCGGATGGCCCAGTTATCGCTTTCCGTTCCACCCGAAGTAAAAAAGATTTCCTCCGGCCTTGCACGCATAAAATATGCCATCTGTCCCCTGGCATTCTCCACCGCTTCCCGGCACTTTGCGGCAGGCGTATAACCGCTCGCAGGATTTTCAAAGTCCTCCCCCAGAAACGGTTCCATGGCGGCTTTCGCTTCCTTTAACAGCGGGGCCGTCGCGGCGTGGTCGAAATATATTTTTTTCTCATACTTCATGGTTTATTCCTTTCCCCGATACGCTTCTTAGCTGCCGTTTCCGTTTACAGACGCAATGCGCTGCCGTTCCTGACAGCCTTTCTCATATTTTGGCGAATTGGATAATAAAATGATATGTAGCATTTCCGAATCGGAGCCTGTACAAACCATGAAAAAACTGTCTCCTCTGCTTCTCGGCACATTTCTCCTGACCGCAGCCGGGCTGTTTTCCCGCTTTCTGGGTTTTTTCTACCGTATTTGGCTTGCCAGAGTGATCGGGGAGACCAGTCTGGGCCTGTTTCAGATGATTTTCCCGGTCTTTGGCCTCGCGCTCTCGCTCTGTACTTCCGGCACTCAGACGGCCATTTTGCGTTTTACCGCAGAAACGCTGGCAGCCGGTGATCAGCAGAAGGCTCTGCGATATCTTTTCGCAGGTCTCCTCTCTTCCCTCACACTTTCTGTCCTCACCGGACTGCTTCTATACCGGGAGGCGGATTTTCTGGCTGTGCAAATTTTAAATGTGCCGGAATGTGCCGCTCTCTTCCCTGTTTTCGCGCTTCTGCTTCCGCCTGCCGCGGTTCATGCCTGTATTTCCGGCTACTATCTCGGTCGAAAAAACGCAACCGTTTCCGCCGGTTCACAGCTGACGGAGCAATTCGTCCGCATTCTTGTCACATTGCTTGCTTATCAGCTGTTTCTTTCCCGTTCTCTTGCGCCGGATGCTCTCCTCCCGGTCATCGGTCTGGTCGGCGGGGAAGCGGCCTCTTTTCTGTTCGTGACATGTGCCATAACCGCAACCTTACATCATATGAAATCCGCCCGTTTTTTCCCCGCATCTTTTTCGGAGTACCGCAGCATTTTCAAAAACCTGTCAGCCGCAGCCTGTCCCCTTACCCTGCAGCGGACTCTGACCGGTGTTCTCGGCAGTCTGGAGGCTGTTCTTCTGCCCCTCGCCCTCCAGGACTGGGGACTGACCAGAGATGCCGCCCTCGGCATCTACGGGATCTTCAGCGGCATGGCGATGCCCTGCATTCTCTTTCCCTCCGCCGTCACAAACTCCATGTCTGCGATGCTGATGCCGCTGGTGGCGGAGGCGAATGTAAGCCGGAACAGCCGCCGGCTCCGCTCCATAACGCAAAATACCGCAGCACTTTCCGCTGCGGTTGGTATTGTGTGCTTTTTTCTGTTTCTCCTGTTCGGGAAATTGATCGGAACCTGTATCCTTGGAAATGAAACCGCGGGCGATTACCTCTGTGTGCTCGCCTGGATCTGCCCGTTTTTCTATGTAAACACAACGCTCGGCAGTATCCTAAATGGCCTCGGCCGATCCGGCCTTTTCTTCGCCGTAAGCATTCTCTGCTCCGGCCTTCGGCTGACCTGTGTTCTGATTCTGGTGCCCGCCATGGGCATACACGGACATCTTCTGGGGATGCTCATCTCCACCATTCTGCAGACTTTGCTGAACGGGTGGGCGGTCAGCCGCGCAGCCCGGGTATGAACGCGGTCGGGCACAAAGAGCCGGGTGTCACCCCAGCTCTCCGTGTTTTTCATATTTCGCGATGCGCACGATTTCATTCTGCTCATCCACAAAAACCACATCCGGATGCCAGTCTTTCGCCTCCGCGGCATCCAGATCCGCAAATGTCATGATGATCACATGGTCATGAATATTTACCTGTCTGGCTGCGGCACCGTTTAAGCAGATCACACCGGAATTCGGCTCCCCGGCCAGCGTGTAAGTCCAGAGCCGGTTGCCGTTTTCCACGTCGGCCACCAGCACCTTTTCATATTCCAGGATTCCCGCCGCCTCCATCAGGCTTGCGTCAATCGTGATACTTCCCACATAGTCCGTCTCCGCCTGCGTCACCACTGCGCGATGGATCTTGGACTTCAGCATAGATACGTTCATATCTTTCCGCCTCCGATCTTTTCGATTGTATCCAACGCTAACTTATACAACCAAAAACCGTACCTGTCAATGTTTTTCTTTGGAAGCAACTCTGACAGGCGCACCCTGTGCAGTAATTCCGCATGTCTCCGGCTGCAGGCACAGCCGGTATTTCCCGATATTTTAATCCAGCTCCGCCAGATAAGAATAATAGTCCGTCGTAACGATCAGCCCCGCTGATTTCCAGCGCTGCTTCACGATCTCCTTCACGCTTTCCAGATATTCCTCCGTGATTTCGGCACCGTTTAATGCCTTATACTGGCCGGTCGAAGTGTTGTAAATACAGTAATCTGTCGCAAAACCCTTATCCGAGAAAATGACGAGCCCCGGTTCATCGGACAGAATGTCATTTCCCGTATATAGCCTGGAGTCGTACTCGATTCCCATCAGGTTACAGAGTGTCGGGGCGATATCTATGGAGGAGCAGGCCTTGGTTACGTAGACCGGTTCTTCCATGGAAGCACTCCACAGGATCAGATTGCTCTTGTAGAGACCGTACCAGTTTACCTCATCACCGATCTCCGCCGTCAGTTCTTCTTCCAGCGCATAAGGATAGTGATCCGCCGCGAGAGCGATGACCGTATGATCGAGCTCACCGGCCTCTTCCAGCGTTTCCAGTACATATTCCAGTGCCAGGTCGAGTTCTTTCTGGGCGGCGAGATAAGCCTTCAGGGACTCCGACAAATCCAGATCTTCCACGTAGGATTTATTCTTCGATGACATGGAATTTCCGATCCAGGTATAATTCATATGACCGCTGACCGTCATGTAATAGGCGTGAAACGGTTCTTCGTCTATGTATTCGCTTAAGGTCAGCTGCATCATTTCCAGATCCGATTCCGGCCAGGTCGCCGTCACATCGAGCCCGTTGCCCAGCCCCTTGTATACGTAACCCATGTTCGGGTGCGTCAGATCATGCTTGTAATAACTGTATGTATGGTTGTGGTAAGCCAGCGTCAGGTAGCCGAGTTTTCCCAGAAGGTTTCCGAAGCAAAGCGCCATGTCATTTTTGCCGTCGGCGGCTGTTCCGTTTTTTACGGTGGACTGGAAGGTGCCGCTGCCCTGGCCGTTGGGCAGAAGGCCGGTGCAGAGCATATACTCTCCGTCGCTGGTGTTGTTGAATCCGGGATTATAAAAATTTTCAAACACAAATCCGGTGTTTACCAGCTTATAGAGCGTCGGCGTCACTTCTTCATCTACAGCCCACGGAGAAAAGGATTCCGCACAAATGAGAATCAGATTGTACCCCTCAAACAGTCCCGTATATTCATTTTGCTTTGTGGGCGTGGAACTTGCCATATATTCGTGCAGCCACTTTACGTCCGAATCCGATTCGCTTTCCGCATACGCTTCAAAGTCGATATCCAGCACATTGTACTTTACTTCTTCCGCTTCTGTCGTTGTCTCTTCCTCGGATGTTGTCTCCTCCGTGCAGGCTTCCGTCCCGTTTTCACCGGTCGCATCTTCCCCATCGGAAGATGTACTGCCGTCTTCACCGGAAGAAGTCCCGTCTTCCGTGTCATCGCTGCTTCCCGGCGTAAGATCCGCCAGGTTTACCGCATCTGATTCGACATCTCCCGATGAGCTCCCTCCGGCCAGAGACGCCAGATCCAGCCGCGTTGAGATCAGAAATCCAAGTTTCTCAAAGGATAAATCTTTTACCCACTCCGAATGATACAGATACCAGGCGCTGTAATCGCTCTTTCCGCTTAATGGCAGCAGACACAGCATGAGCAGATACAAAACCAGAGCCGACACAAAGAACACCCCGGTCCAGGCCGGTGTTTTTCTGTGAAACATACCTGTGCGGATGACTCTTTCCATGTGCAGATAAATACCATAAGCCAAAAGCGGCAGCAAAAGCAGAAGAACGCCGAAAATATTCCGGTAAATTGCGTCAAAAATCGTTCCGGTAAATTCAGACAGCGCCTCTCCGCCACCGCCGTGCACTACGATAGAGTAGGACAAAAAGGTCTTGAATATCTTATAATAAATGTACTGCACACCGTAAAACAGACATAACAGACTCTGGCACACCCATCCGACGATGCGGCGCACCCTCGTTCTTCCAAGATTTGTGAGCCCCGACAGAAGAAAGCCCAGCGATGCTGCGGCAAACAATCCCCAGAGCATACCGGAAGTCACCTTTTGAAACACCAAAAGGCCAAAAACAACTTCCATGTAAATACACATCGGAACAAAATACATGGATTTTGTCACAAAACAGCCGTGTTTTCGTCGGACTCCCGCACTTCGTTTTTCCGCGACAGAACCCGTCCGCCTTCTTTTGTTACCGTTTGTATTTCTTTTTCTGCTTTCTGTTGCAGAGCTTCGTCTTCTTCTGTTTCCCGTCACGGACCTCTGTCTTTCTCTGCTTTCTGTCACAGAACTTCGTCTTCTTCTGTTTCCCGCCACGGATCCCTGTCTTTCTCTGCTTTCTGACATAGTTTCCAGTCTTCTTTCTCCCGAAGTGACTCCGGGCTTTCCGGCAGCTCAAAATCTGACACCTCGGGTTTCTAAAATGATAACAGAGTATACTCCCGACTTGTGTCAAAGATGTAAATTCGGTTTTTCACTTTCGTTACAGTTTATTTACACTGTTTCGTTATACTGCATTACGTCATACTGCGTTTCATCATACGCATCATCTGACTCTTTTTCGAAATTTTCCTCGACCAGCTGAATCACGTATTCCGTCGCCTCCAGCAGCAGGTTTGCCGGAAGATCCGGGAACTCTTTAATCAGACGCAGATGAATCTCCTGTTCCATCGCATAATAATCGTTGAAAACATTCTCCATCTCGTCCCGATCCGTCAGATCGTCTTCTTCCGGCTCTCCGGGCTCTTCCATCGGTACGGTTTCGTCCGGAAGTTCGCCTTCTTCCGGCTCTCCGATCTTATCCGATGTTTCGGTCTCGTCCGACTGTTCGCCTTCTTTCGGCTCCCCGGCCTCGTCCGCAGGTTCATCCTCTTCCGGCTGTTCGTCCTTTCCCGACAACCGGAAATCGGCCTCTTCCGGTATTCCCGGTCTCATTCCGATCGGTGCCTCTCTCACTGCCTGTTCCGCCTCTTCAAGGGCCTCCTCCCCCGGGAATTCTCCCTCAATCAGACTGGCAAGCTGCATAAGCGCATCTTCCGGCGCAGGGCGATTGTCCGCCCGCGCAGCATTTTCCTCTATTTCTGTCTCTCTGACAACGCGTTCCGCCATCAGCGTCCGAATTTCGTGAATCAGGTCATGTTCCACATACTCCCGCACGTTATTCATGATACTGTTTTCTTCAAACATCTTTTCTTTCCACCTGGAAGCCGAACGCAGGCTCGCAAAACCCACCGCCAGAAATGCGCCGAACATCACCAGCATGGTCGGATAGAAGATATATCTTACATTGTCCGAAAGCCCCAGAGAAAAGAAAATTCCAAAGTATTCCAGCACAACAAAGACAATTCCCAGCGCCCCTACCAGCAAAAATGCGATAGCCGTGGAATTTGCGTCCTCATACTTTTCTTTCGGTGTTTTTTCCGGTCGAAATCCGGGGGCCATCTCGGTGGTTTCCATCTTCCTGAGGGTTCTTTTTGCCTCCAATGTACGCGCACGATCACGTATATCTTCCGCTTCATCCTTCAGGATTTCAATCAGAAGCTCTCTGGCCCGTTCAAACTCTTCCGTCGAAGCGTAGACCGCATAGGTTTCCTCTTCCTCCCGATATTGCACGGACATAAGTCCCTGCTGATTCATGGAACGCACGGCTGCAGACACCAGCTCCGGCGTGGTATCCCGGAAGAGAAGTTTTTCCCCGTCGGCCTCCTCCGGCTCACCTTCTTCCTCACTCAATGCGTCTGTGTCCGCCGGAGTATCGGCGCCTGAAGAATTCTGTTCGTCGCTGACATTTTCCGTTTCCACATTCGGCTCTTTTTCTGCCCCGCCATCCTCACTGGCATCAGACATCTCCGTCTGCCCGTCCGGTCGGTTTTCTTTTTCCTGAATCTCTGCGTTTTCTGATTTTTTCTTCATCCTGCAGCCTCCACTGTATTTTTTAAGTTCACGCCCGCCCCTGCGGCCATGGCCGGTCATCTCGTCTGTTGTATGAGTAACCCGTTCGGCATTATAGAGGATTTTTATAAAAAGCACAAGCGGCATCACAGAAAATTCACATAAACATGAAAAAGGAGATGAAAAGAATTTCAAACTGTGCTATCATCCTGCAGACATGACAAACAGAAAAGGAGATTCTTTATGAAAATTACTCTGATCACTGTCGGAAAAATACGCGAGCCAGGCTTTGTACAGGCGATCGCGGAATATCAGAAAAGACTTTCCGCCTACTGTTCACTGAAAATTATCGAGGTAACCGATGAAAAGACACCGGATACTGCTTCCGCCGCCGATGAGGATCTCATCCGCCGAAAAGAGGGCGACCGGATTTTGAGGCACGTAGTGAAAGATCCGTCTTCTTATGTGATCAGTCTGGAGATCAACGGGCGACAGTTTTCTTCCGAGGAGTTTTCCGCTCACCTGGAAAAACAGGCCGTCGCCGGGAAAAGTCATTTTTGTTTTATTATCGGCGGCTCTCTGGGCCTTTCCCCGTCTGTGACGGGGCTCGCCGACCTGCATTTAAGCTTTTCAAAAATGACTTTCCCACACCAGCTGATGCGCGTGATACTTCTCGAGCAGATTTACCGAAGCTTCAAAATTCAAAGGCATGAACCATATCATAAATAAAAATGTTGATATTGCAATTCGTCCTTTTTCAATCGGAAACTTCCGGGAGCAAAGAAATGGGCCCGTATCTTTTTATGAAGGAATCTCCATCAGAAAAGGCCATGATTCGAATGTTTCATTCGTTTTCATGGCCTCTTTTGCTGTTTTCTTTCAGAAACTGTCGCGAAATCACATGATACCCGGGGCAAAACATGATACCGCAAATCTTTTTGCGCTCACCAAATCCTCATGTTTTGCTGGTTTCAAATCCTAAAGCGAACCTTTATAATCGTCTTGTGTTGCCCATGCAATTTCGTGTTTTGCGAGTTTTAGATCTTAAAGCAAACGTTCCGTGCTAACTTCAGAGGTTCCTGATTCCGGGATCATATTACGATACCTGCATATATCTTTCAGGCAGCATCTGTCGCAATAGGGCTTTGTTCTGGCTGTGCAAACTGCCCTGCCATGCTCCACAAAGCGATGGCACAGGCCGTTTCCCTCCGTCGGCGGGACGATTCCCCGCAGGGCCATCTCCACTTTTTTCGGCTCTTTTATGTCGTCCACCAGACCGATGCGGTTGGACAGCCGAATACAGTGTGTGTCCGTCACAATCGCAGGCTTTTTGAACACATCGCCGAGGACAAGGTTTGCGCTCTTTCTTCCCACACCCGGAAGCTTTAAGAGCTCATCCATTTCATCCGGAACCCGGCCTCCATACTCCGAACACAGCATTTTCATACAGGCATTGATATCTCTGGCCTTGCTTTTTCCCAGCCCGCAGGGTCGAACAATCTCCTCGATCTCCTCCACCTTTGCATCTGCCAGAGCCTCCATGGTGGGAAAACGTTCATATAGCTTCGGTACGATGGCATTCACGCGAGCATCCGTGCACTGTGCAGCCAGCCGGACGCTGACAAGCAGTTTCCATGCTTCTTCGTAGTCGAGTGTACAGTCCGCATCCGGGTATTCCGCCTTCAGGCGGCGAATCACCTCCAGGGCAAGTTCCTCTTTTGACATATTTTTCTCTCCGCCTCTTCTTCGCAACGTTCTTCCGGAACAGACGATGGCTTTCTTCTTCGTTATTGTTTCTGCCGCAGCGGAATCACTGTATAAATCCGTGACTCTGCAGGAAAGATTACTTCCTTCTTTCGTTACTCTTTCTGCCGCAGCGGAATCACTGTATAAATCCGTGACTCTGCAGGAAAGATTACTTCCTTCTTTCGCTACTCTTTCTGTGACAGATATTCGTGAATCCCCTTCGCGGCCGCCTTTCCGGCTTCCATGGCGAGAATTACGGTCGCGGCACCGGTCACGGCATCGCCGCCTGCGTATACGCCTTCTTTCGTCGTTTTTCCGTTTTTCTCGTCCGCAACGATGCATTTCCACCGATTGGTCTCCAGCCCTTTCGTCGTGGAGGAGATCAGCGGGTTCGGCGACGTTCCCAGCGCCATGATCACGGTATCCAGATCCATCACAAATTCCGAGCCGGGGATTTCCACCGGCCGTCTTCTGCCGGAAGCATCCGGAGCGCCAAGCTCCATGCGAACGCAGGTAATTCCCTTTACCCAGCCCTGATCATCCACCAGGATTTCGGTCGGGTTCGTCAGAAGGTCGAAGATAATGCCTTCTTCTTTCGCGTGATGTACTTCCTCCGCTCTTGCCGGAAGCTCCGCCTCACTTCTGCGGTATACAATATGTACCTCGGCCCCCAGCCGGAGCGCGGTTCTCGCGGCATCCATGGCCACATTCCCTCCGCCGACAACCGCTACCTTTTTCGCGGCAAAAATCGGCGTATCATAGTCATCGCGGAAGGCCTTCATCAGGTTATTTCTGGTGAGATATTCATTTGCGGAGAATACGCCATTGGCATTTTCCCCCGGGATTCCCATGAATTTCGGCAGACCGGCGCCGGATCCGATAAAGCAGGCTTCGAAACCCTCCTCGTCCATCAGTTCATCGATGGTTACAGAGCGGCCGATAACCACATTTGTCTCCAGCTTCACGCCGAGTTTTAATACATTTTCAATCTCCGAAAGCACAACCTTTTCTTTCGGCAGACGAAATTCCGGAATACCGTACATCAGAACTCCGCCCGGCTCGTGCAGCGCCTCAAAGATCGTCACCTCATAGCCCAGCTTTGCCAGGTCGCCCGCACAGGTCAGGCCTGCCGGTCCCGAACCGATCACAGCCACCTTGTGGCCGTTTGTTTTTTCCGGCTTCTCCGGCACATAGCCGTTTTCTCTCGCCCAGTCGCCGACAAAGCGCTCCAGCTTGCCGATGGCAATCGGTTCACTCTTAATGCCGCGAATGCATTTGCCCTCGCACTGCGTTTCCTGCGGACAAACACGACCGCAGATCGAAGGAAGCGAGCTGTCCTTTGCGATAATTGCCGCCGCATTGCCGAAATTTCCGTCCTGAACTTCTTTGATAAACGCCGGAATATCAATGCCGACCGGGCATCCGGTGATGCAGCGGGCATTCTTACATTTGATGCAGCGGGAGGCTTCCAGTTTTGCCTCCTCCTCATTATATCCATAACAAACTTCCTCAAAGTTTGTGGCTCTGACCTTACTGTCCTGCTCTCTTACAGGTACTCTGTCCATAATAACCTCCAAATATCTTCCAAGCACGGATAACCGTGGGAAACTTCCGTTAAAATCAGTTCGAACATATGAGTTACCGGCAGTTTCCGCCGTGCGAGTCGCCTTCGCGCAGCTTTAAAAGTGCGCGTCCCTCCTCCGTCTTATAAATCTGCATGCGCTTCATTGCCTCGTCAAAATTCACCAGATGCCCGTCAAATTCCGGCCCGTCCACACAGGCGAACTTTACCTGATCGCCCACCGTAATTCTGCAGGCACCGCACATGCCGGTTCCGTCCACCATAATCGGGTTCATGCTGACGATCGTCGGAATTCCCAGCTTCTTTGTAAGGATGCAGACAAACTTCATCATAATCATCGGACCGATCGCCACACAGACATCGTAGTGTTTTCCCTGAGCCGACACAAGATCCTCAATCACATTTGTCACAACGCCCTTTCTCACATAGGAGCCGTCGTCCGTGGTGATGTACAGATTTCCTGCAACCGCACGAAGCTCCTCTTCCATAAAGATCAGATCTTTGGTTCTCGCTCCCTGGATCACATCCGCTTCCACGCCGTGTTCCTTCAGCCACTTTACCTGAGGGTAAACCGGTGCCGTGCCGACACCCCCGCATACGAACAGATAACGCCGTTTTCTCACCTCTTCGATGTCATCCTTCACAAACTCGGACGGCTGGCCAAGCGGCCCAACAACATCCCGAAAACTGTCACCTGCCTGAAGCATCGCCATCTTTTCCGTGGACGCACCGATCGTCTGGAAAACAATCGTGATCACGCCCTCATCCCGGTCATAATCACAGATGGTCAGCGGAATCCGCTCTCCCACCTCGTCCATCTTCACGATGACAAACTGTCCGGGTTCACAGCTTCCCGCCACACGCGGCGCTTTCACGTCCATGCGGAAGATACGATCCGCGATCTTCCCTGCTCTTAAAATCTGATACATTTCTTTCCCTGTTACCGGTATCTGACGGTAATTTCCTTTCTGTTTACTATCAACTGCCGCAACATACAGCGAAACTGTCCGCGAAAGGCCGGATGTTCCATCGGTTCCTGCCTTCCGCCGGTCTCTGCCGGATGTTCCGGAAATGTACTATAAAAGATCCCGCGAAACGGGCCCGAAGATTTCCTACGCCAACGGATTTCCCTCTTCATCCACCAGGCGTCCCATCGTATCCCGCAGGATTCTGGTCACCTCATACCCGCCGTCCTCCGTCTGCTCCAGAAAAGCAATCGCCCCCGTCGCATATTCGACTGCGTATTCCGCGGAAGTAATTTTGCTTCCGCTCTCACTGTAATATTCCATCCTTATGAGATAAAATCCGATATCCAGAATCACCGGTGCTTCCACATAGACAAATTTCACATAGCTTCCGTCCTCGAAAGTTCCGTCCGTATTCTCCAGAATGCCCTCGCTCATAAGATAAGATTTCAGCATGCTGACCGTCTCGTCGTAGGTATAATTTTGCTCTACCTCACAGTTATAGATCACGGATACCACATTGCTGGAATAACCGGCTGCGTTGATCGCCGCAAATTTGTATATGTGGTTGCCCCACTCCATGCGGGTGGATGAGCTGTCGTACAGCAGATCCTCGTTTGTCGGGTCCTCACCGTCGATGGTGTAGTAGACCGGTGTGCCGGAGGGGGATTCCACGACAATGTTCGTATAACCGGTGTATGTTCCGTTTGACGGCGATACCGTAATATCCTCCGGAATACCAAAGTCCAGCGTCCAGGTACAGCTTAAGATCGCGCTGAGGGAACCGCCGCTTGAAACCGCGATCGCCTTCAGATACCAGGTTCCCTCCTCATCCAGTGTAATTCCTCCGGTATATTTCGTGCTGGAGGTGGTCGGATCCTGCGGCTCCTTGCCATTCCTTACCGTATAATAAATTGTGCTGTCTTCCAGAGCGGTGAGCTCGATCGTGATGGCGGTGTCATAGTCGCCATCCTCGTAGTTCACCTCCGGAATCTCCGAGCGATACTGAAGAAGCGTGTTATAAATATCCTCATCTTCTATGCTCTCAAACAGAGCCTCCATCTCGTCCGTTTTCCCCAGCGACTGATACAGAGTAATCAGTTCCTGGTAATAATCCAGGTTATACGGGGAAAGTTCTATCAGCTCCAGCAAAATCGCGCAACAGTCCTCCTCATGATTGCCCATCTGGACGTATGTCTGCCAGATGATATCCTTGACTTTAATTTTCTGGGTGTCGGACACTGCGGCTTCGTCCGCCTTTAAAAACTCCCGCAGAGCCGCCGCATAACTCTCGCTGGCGTAATAGGATGCTCCCGAAACATAGTATTCCTGGGATTCCTCATCATTTTTATCGTTCTGTGCGGTCTGAACATAGTGGTATATACCGTAACCGGCACCGGCCAGTACCAGAAGCACCATAAAGGTGATCAGTAAATTGCGTATGCGCCTTTTTTTCCGTTTTTTTGCTTCCTGAAGCAGCCGCCTTGCCTCATCCTCCCGCCTTTTTTTCTCATCTGCCTGGCGCTTTTTTCTTCGGGCATCCGCACGTTTTGCCGCCTGTCTTGCTCTGTCCTCTTCCTTCTGGCGGTTTGCATTGACGGCCATCTGAACCTCATCCAGAGATAAATTCGGATCTATTTCCACACCGAGATCAAACTCATCCTCCGCATCTTTTATCTCTCCGTCACTGTCGGCATTCTCGTCGTCATCCAGTCGGAAAACATCTTCTTTCTCTTCTTCCTCTGTTTCATCCTGAAAAATAGAATCCACACTGTCTGCAAGCTCTCTTTCCAGCTCATTTAAACCCGGAATATTCCGGAGAGGCGCACCACATTTCAGACAGAAAGTCTGATTTTCGCTTATCACTTCCCCGCATTTACTGCATCTCATAGTTTACCTCCGCCTTTCTTCCCTTGAGAAAACACAGCCGCAATAATCCTGCCGATACATGGAATATTCCCTGGACAATTCCACCGATCGAAGGTATCCGCCTTTTTTCTTAAAATCCGAAAGCAGATACGGAACCCCGTATTCTGCGGCTGTTTCCTCGCCGATTGTATTTAACAGCTCCGCCGATTTGAGCGGACTGATCGACAGGGTTGTCGTAAAATAATCTGCGTGGATTTCTTTTGCCGTTTGTGCCGCGCGGCGCAGCCTGAGACGAAAACAGGCCTCGCAGCGCTTTCCGCCTTCCGGAAAAGCCTCCAGCCCCCGCACGGCTTCATAAAACTCTTCCGGATGGTACTCTGTACTCATAAACTCTATGTCCGGCTCCCAAACGTTCTCTTTCCGTCGCAGATTCTCGCTGAATTCACGGATAAAACGTTCCTCCTCCGCACTCCGAAACGAATATTCTTCCGCCGGAAATATATTGGGATTATAATAAAGCACAATAATTTGAAAGTACCGTGACAGGTACTCGATCACATAGGAACTGCACGGTGCACAGCAGCTGTGCAGCAAAAGTCTTGGCCTTTCGCCTGTCTCCGCAAGCTTTGCAAGCACCAGGTCAAGCTCTTTCTGATAATTTTTCTTCATAGCGTCACTATTCTTAGCCTCATTTGACCTGTAAAACGGAACATCGAAAAACAACTCGCGAAATGATTTCTCTTCATTCCTCAGTAAGGGACATCTTTTCATTCAAATGAGCAGCCGATGCAGTTACAACATCAATAATACTTCTTATTCCCCCAGAGATTTGACTTTTTCAGCCTCAGGTAGTCATCATAGGCTCTCTCAAGAATCTGCTTTTCATTGGTAAATTTCAGCAGATGGGATGCTTCAATGTATTTGTAATAACCGGCATCCTGGAAATACTCTTCCCTCTGGGGTTTACAGTAAAAACTGGATGCCATCATCAAAAACCAGTGCACTTCCTTTTCAACCACATCATTCTGTGAAGGAAAAGAGTACTGGCTCTTCCCGATATATTTAATGATGGATGCCTGCACCCCCGTCTCCTCACGTACTTCCCGCAGAGCTGTCTCCGTGAAATCCTCTCCGTCTTCGACCGTGCCTTTCGGCAGAACCCATCCCTCATACTTGTTCTTCATGTTTTTATACAGAACCAGTATTTTCCCCCGATAGATCACCACACCCCCGCAGCTCACCGCCTCCATCATGTTACATCCCTCCTTATGCCTGTCGCATCTGATGATACACCTTTGGATGACAGTATAACTCATTTTGCGAATGGTGTAAAGCAAATTTGGAAACCAATTGCGTTCCATATAGCAAATTTGGAAACCAATTGCGTTCCATAGACCCAATCACATTCACATATCAGCCTTAAAACCCCATTGCGTTCAATATTTCCTTCGTCATGGCAGTGGCACTCTTTGCGCTTTCCGACTGATTTGCCGCCAGAACACAGATGACATATTCTTTGTCTTCCGCGCTCACGCAGCCGACGAACCAGGAGTTTACCACACCGTCTGTGCCGGTCTGTGCCGTGCCTGTCTTTCCGTATATTTCATAATTTCCCGAAGCGAGTGAAGATGCCGTACCGCTTTCTGTGACTTCACTCATATATTCCCGCAGCATCCGGGCTTCTGTGGAGGAAATCAGGGTTCCATACTTTGACGGGCTTACCTCGGTTTTTGAATTTCCGTCAACACTTTCTGTCCCCGCGATCACATAAGGGGTCATCAGTACGCCGTCATTGGCAATCGCCGACATGATCATCGCAAGGTGAATCGGCGTAACGAGCGTCTCCCCCTGACCGATGACAGTCTGTGCCACCGTAAAGTCGGAATCCTCCGTGCCAAGCGTGTAACTGCTCTGCTTACTGGATATTTCCAGCGAAAGATCCTGATTAAACAGGAGGGAATCCGCCAGCCGCCCAAGCTTTGTGATGTCAAGTGACAGGCCGATCGTCGCAAAGGCCCCGTTGCAGGATTTGGCAAACGCTGTCTTCAGGTCCAGCGTTCCGTGAGCCTTATTCCCGGAACAGTGGAGTTCGTATCCGTCCACTTCCAGCGAGCCGTCACATACATAGGAAAAAGCGTCCAGATCCTGATTCTCCCGATAATATTCCAAAAGCGTGATGATTTTAAATGTTGAACCCGGCGCATACAGCCCCTGCGTTGCGCGGTTCACCAGGAACGATTCCTCCGTGCCGCTTTCGGAGGCCGCCTCCAGCAGCTCGCTCAGGTTTTCCGGATCAAAATCCGGCTTCGAAACCATGGCGAGGATCTTCCCGGTCGAGGGTTCCAGAATCACGGCGGCTCCTTCTTCGCAGTCTAAAGCATCGTAAACCGCCTGCTGCAGATCCACATCCAGCGTTGTGATCACGGTATCTCCGTTCTTTTTTTCTCCCGTAAATTCCAGCCTTAACTGCGTCAGCATATTCTCATTTGAAGTGAGAAGCGAATAGTTCGCCGCAAGCTCTACGCCACCGCGCCCGTTTGTATTATATCCGACAACATGCGCGAACAGTTCTCCGTACGGGTAGGTTCTTGTCTCATTTCCATCCTCATCCACGGTTGTCGTGGCCAGTACCGTGCCGTCCGCGCTCACGATATCGCCCCGCACCACTTTTTCCGAATAATAATTCAGCCTGCGATTATAGGAGTTGTTCACCACATCATCCGCTTCAACAGCGATAAAATAGACAAGATAGCCTGCCATCAGCAGGAAAAGAACCGCAAAAATATAGAGAACACCTCTGGTCGCGCCTATGGATTTTTTTTCGTTCCGATCTCTGTTATTCTTCCGATTTTTCTTTCGATCTGTCTTTTCGTCTTCTCTTTTTTCCGTTTTCTCCCCGTTCCCGAATGTCGATTCCGCCTTTCTTTCCTTCATCAGACTGCTTTCCTTCCTTTTGTCCGGTTTCTGCTTTTTGCCCGTTGTCTCTTTGCTCACGTGCCTCCTCCTCGCGCTTTTTCCGTGTTAAAATTTCTTCTTCATTGCGAATGCAGGCCGCTTCCACCAGCGAAAACAGCAGCATTGTACTCATAATGGAACTCCCGCCATAACTGATACAGGGCAGTGTCACACCGGTTGATGGGATCAGTTTGATTGCACCGCCGATGGTCAGAAAGGTCTGTGTTTCAAACACAACCCCTAATCCAAGACACAGGTATCTGCGGAAAGAATCCCTCTGATCCATAGCGCTCTGCAGAATCACCGCAAAAATCAGGAAATACAACAAAATCAGGCAGACGGCAAAAATCCCTCCAAATTCTTCCGCAATTGCAGAAAAAGTAAAATCCTGATAGACTAACGGAATGGATGTCGGCAATCCCTCGTAAAGCCCCGTGCCAAACCATCCGCCGGATCCGATGGCAAACAGCGACTGTGCCATCTGATATCCCGTATCGGAAATATCCGCAAACGGATCCAGCCAGGCGGATACACGGGTCTGAATATGTGAAAACAATCTCCACGCGGCGACAGCCGCAGCCGCCCCCACAGCGGTTCCGGCTGCCAGATAAATCTTTTTCCCGGATGCCGCAAACACCATCATCAGCCATGCAACCGCCAGGATCAGGGCCGCGCCCAGATCGGTGGAAAGCACCAGAATCCCCACATGCGTGGCAGCGAGAATTCCGCTGAGCAGCAATTTTTTGATATCCGCACCTTTCTTTAAAAAACCGGCAATCATGAAAACATAGGTGAGTTTCACGAACTCCGAAGGCTGTACTGTAACAGGGCCGATCGTAAGGGAAAGTTTTGCTCCCTGATAGACCTGCGTGACCACCAGAACTGCCCCCAGCGCCGCCACGCCGACTGCAAAACAGAGCCAGGACAGTTTTTCCGGATGCTTCAGTTTCCGGTAAATCGCCGGCAGGATGAAAAACAGCACAACTGCTGCCGCGAGTATTGCAAACTGCTTCACGGATTTCTCCACGGAAAGCCGGGTCAGGATCAGGAAGCAGATGACCAGAAGCATACAGATATGATTCAGCAGATCCGTGCGCGCCGCCGGATAAATGACCGGAAACAATTCCATTACCAGAAGAAACAGCACCAGCTGACACCCGTAGAAGATCAGAACATCCTCGGATTCCGTATTCAGATAGATCACCAGATTTCCCACAAAATGTGTCAGATATAAAAAGAATTTTTCCGCAAAGGCAATCCCCCGGTGGTTCTTCGCTCCGTGCAGATGTAACGCAAGAAAGCCATTTAACACATAGAACGCCAGAAACAGCGGAAAAACATATTTCGCAACAGCCAGAAAAACGACTTTCATTCCGTCCTCACTTTCCTTCTAATCATAATTCTGCAGATTTCGGTTCCTTCCATCGGTATGCATTTCCCGGGGGACAGATCCTTCCTCAGTCATCCGTTTTTTGTCACTCTGTTCACTCCACGCCCCGGTAAAAATGACCGCGTGTCCGCTTCGCCACCGGTTTTCCTTCCAGAATCTCTGCGGTTTCCCGCTCAGTCTCCGTAGTAAACTGGTAGCGGAACGCCCCAAAGCCAAAGCGAAAAAGCCTGTCCTCTTCCTCATTCAAAGAGAGCGGAACGCTGTTATAAATCAGATTATAACAATACCGACAAACCGTTTTTACATCGAAAACCGTATTTTTCCGATCAATCAACGACAGGGTGCCGGAGCTTTCTCCGCCGGAAACTCTTTGCCCGGATTTTCCCTCGGAACAGCCGACCGTTGTCTTACGGAGGCAGTTTGCCGTTATCATCACCGGAATCTTTCCGTAAACGATAAACTCACATCCCTTTACAGGGGAATGCAGCAATTCTTTTTCGTTTAATTCCGGCGATACGCAGGTTCGCAGGGCATATCCTTCTCCCATCTGTTCCCAAACTGCCTGTGCGCCATGGTTCATGCGCCAGCAGGTATAATCGAATATCATCGGCTTCGGCGCGTGCCGCATCAAATACTCACACTCGTCCGGATTTCGTACCAGATATCCGATTCCGTCCGTTTGTCTTAATATTTCCGGCAGCCTGCCGTTATTTTTCTCCCATGCGGCACAGGCGCGTTTTCGAAAGATATGCGGCATGGCAAGAAACAGTCGCTTTCCATGCTGTGCCGCTTCTTCGGCAAGCTGCGGAATCTGCTCCGGCGTAAGCAGAAATTCTTCCACATAAATGTCAGATATTTTTGGTGATGCAAGCACCGGCTTCCACTGAGACAGGCTGCTGATCAGTGCCGAATACACCGGCCGTTCTTCCCTTACATTTTGTTCGATTTCCTCCGGAATTATTTTTTCCCCGGATTGCCGTACACTTTCTTCCGCCGTTTTTTTCTCAACGAGGCTTTCTTTGTATAACTCACCTGTGTCATCCTCCCCGACAGGATTCCCTGTCTGCTCCGGGACATCCTCTTTGACCGGCCATTCTCTTCTGCTTTCCGCGAGTACTTTCTCCGTCAGTTTTTCAACGCAGGCCCTGCGCATTTCGTTCATAGCCTTAATATCAAGGAAGACATTTTCGTCCAGAAATATTTCCAGTTTTTCCAGCGTATAACAGGTATTTCCCATTCTGGAAAACTTATCTTTTACCGTCTCCCGTGTGAGCGGCCTGGCCTTTGCTTCCTCCGGCACCGGCCCCAAAACACACACTTCGGTTCCTGCATATTTTAACTGAAAAACCGCTTCTTTGTGTTTCAGAATTTTGACGATTCCGTATATTTTTTCTTTCTTTTCTGTTTCATGATATTTTTTTCGCAGTCCGCAGATGTAATCCGTCTCCCGGATGCGCTCTTTGGGGCCGTCAAGCGCCAGCATGGATCTCCCGTTTTCCCGATACAGATAACCATCCGTAAAGCTTCCTCGGGAATACAGATCCTTAAGCCTCTGCAGGTCATCCGCATCCACTTTCCATTTTCTTTCAGCAGCGTTTCGGCTCTCGGAAGCTGTTCCTGCGCCTTTGCTCCGCGCGGTATGGTGTCCGGCTTCCGTCCGAGGCACTTTTTCTTTCGAAATGCCGTCTTCCAGACAGCGATCCAGATATTTTCGATAGATTTCCACCGTTCCCGCCACATATTCCGGGCTTTTCATGCGGCCTTCGATTTTTAAAGATGTTACCCCCGCATCCAAATACTGCGGCATGTTTTGTATCGTACACAGATCTTTCATATTTAGAAGGTGCCGCTCTTCCGGTCGGTTTAAAAAGCATCCTTCCTCCCGCAACCCCCAGGGCAGCCGACATGGCCCGGCACATCTGCCGCGATTGCCGCTGCGGCCGCCGATCATGCCGGACATCAGGCACTGGCCGGAATAGGAATAGCACATGGCGCCATGTACAAACATCTCAAGCTCTGCTCTGGTCTGCCCGGAAATTTCGCGAATTTCCTCCAGCGACAGTTCCCTGGGCAGAATCACCCGCCGAACCCCCATCCTCCAAAGTGCTTCCACCCCATAGGCTGTGGTGACGCACATCTGGGTACTCGCGTGAATCTTCAGCTTCGGAAAATTCTCGTGAACAAAAGAAAGGACGCCCAGATCCTGCACAATCACGGCATCCAGCCCCTCCCTGTAGGGAGAGACCAGAAAATCGCCCAGCTGTGAGGAGATCTCGTCCTCTTTCAGTAACGTATTCAGTGTCAGATAAATTTTTTTCCTGTGTATGTGGGTAAATTCGATCGCCCGTTTCAAAGATTCTTCGTCAAAATTATCCGCGTAGGCTCTTGCGCCGAAACGTGCACCGCCCACATAGACTGCGTCCGCTCCCGCCTGGACGGCAGCTTTCAGGTTTTCGAAAGAACCGGCCGGAGCCAGCAGTTCTATGTTATCCCTCATTTACTGTGTGGCCTCCGAATCCACGGAATTCCCGTTTCCCTCCTGCCGGTCACGCTCTTTGATCAGCGTTTCATACCGGATAATTTCCTTCTGATAGTCCACGATCTCCTTCTGCATATTGGAAACTTCTTTTTCCGATGCCGCGAGCCGAATTTGTGTGGCGATCAGTTCACACTTTAAATTGTACAGCTGCTGATCCTTGTTATCCAGATCAGCCTCCAGCAGATCCGCCTGCTTCTTTGCCTTAAAGTAATCATCCGCGATGTTAATTTCCACCATCGTTCTCTGCACTTCAAGCCCTTTTCTCCGATACTGTTCCTCTTTTTTTATATCGGATATTTTCACATTAATATAGGAAGCAACTCTCTGGAGATACTCTTCACTTTCGTATCCGTACAGCTGATATATCTTCCCGTCAATTAATACATCGATCAGATTTTTTGAACTCATAATCCATCCTGCGCCTTCTCCTATGTTTCCCGCCCGAAATGTAACAGGTAATGATTGATTATACTCCACACCTGCAAATAAATGCAAGCAAAAAGTGCAGAAAAAACAGATTGAATTCACAGGCCGACTATGTTATGATAGTTTGGATATGTAAAAAAACAATTACGAGGTTCTTTATGAAAAAGTCATGGAAATTAGCCCGACAACAGCAGATTGTCATGCGGCTTGTTATTGTCATTGTCATTATTTTTGTGTGCCTGGCCGTATTCCTCATATCCGGCAGCGATAAGACGTCCAATTCGGACACCGGACTGCTCACTGCTTCGGATTCCGACGCCTCCACCGGCAGTATCGTCACTGTCACCACCGCGGAATCTGCTTCGACCTTTTCAAATTCTCTGGCCGAGAACGGAATTGATGAAATTCAGGAACTGATCGAAACATACTATGCCGCCATCCGAACCGGAGATCTGGATCAGCTTTCCCTGATTTTGGATGTTGTAGATGAAGATGTCCAGAGTGACGTTGCTTTCGGCACGGAGTACATCGAAGACTACGAATCCATTGTCTGTTATACGAAGGACGGTCTGGAGACAGACAGTTATGTCGTATATGCATACAGCGAAATTAAATTTGTAAATATTGAAACTCCGGCACCGTCCATTGATATTTTGTATATTATGAAGGATTCTGTGGCGGACACCTACTATATACATAACGGAATCGGCGACACGGAAATCGCGGAGTATATCACAGAGGTCACAAACAGCGAGGATGTGCAGGCTCTGTTCGAGGAAACAAACGAAAAGTTAAAGAATGCCTGTGCGGCGGATGAAGCACTCTCACTCTTTTGCCAGAGTCTGGAATCGGATGAGAACGGAAACATCATTGTCGGAACTACGCAGAGTTCGGAGTGACCGACTTTCGGAATTGACGCAAGACAGCAACCTCACGATTAAAACTCCGCCGGATTTCAGTGACCGATTTCTGGAATCGGTTGAAAAAGTTACCTGTTTATTCTGTCCCCTTCTTCACATACTATGACTGCAACAAAAAACAGCCGGAACGAAAGATGTATCTTCCGCCACCATGTATCTGCTTTCAAAATCTGCAGTGCGGCGGGCATCGGTTCGGCAAGTCAATGCAGCCGGAAGAATTTCATCGCCGCATTTGATCTTCAAAGCACGGCGGTATCTTCCGCAGGGAAGGAGACATTATGAGTAACACATCTTCAAACACGGTGAATGTACCGGAAGCAAAGAGCGCGTTAAACAAGTTCAAAATGGAAGTTGCAAACGAGATCGGCGTACCTTTAAGCGATGGCTATAACGGCAATCTGACCTCCGCGCAGAACGGTTCCGTCGGCGGCTATATGGTGAAAAAGATGATCGAGGAACAGGAACGCCAGATGGCCGGCAAGTAAGCAGCCATTGCTCCGGTTCTTTGAGGCAGAGCATCTGACTCCTGTCAAACGCGAACCGGCAAACCGAGCCGACTTTGCGGACTTTTCCTTCGGAATATGAACTTCAGGTCTGCATTCCGGGCGAAAATTCTCCGGTCGGCCGGTCAGGTGGAATGATGAGCTGTCCCGCACCTTGCATCAGGGAACGGGACAGCTTTTTTCCGCCCAGGTCAGCAACCGCCCTCTCTGTTTTGGCGAAACATCTTTTCTAAATCGCAACAGCAGTAACTGTTTTTGTACCATAAAACACGGGATCTTCTCTTTCTGAACCCCAGAGGCTTCTGTTGCCTGTATTTCACGGAGGTATCACCTATGATCGCATCTGTTCGCGGGGAGGTTTCTTCCCTTATGAGCGACTCGGTTCTGCTCGAAAATCACGGAATCGGCTATCAGATTTATGTACCGACTTCCTTTCTCTCCTCAATTACGCCGGGGGACGAGATCAAACTCTATACATATCTCTCCGTAAAGGAAGATGCCCTGCAGTTGTTTGGTTTTCCTTCCTTGGATGCGCTGTCCGTGTTCCGCCTGTTAATTGGCGTAAACGGCATAGGTCCGAAAGGCGCCCTGGCCATTCTCTCCTCCCTTTCGCCGGATGATCTCAGAGTCGCCGTATCTGCCGGAGACACAAAGCTGATTTCCAGGACGCCGGGCATCGGTATAAAAACGGCGCAGCGGCTGGTGCTGGAGCTGAAAGACAAACTGAAAATAGAAGATATTTTCTCCGATGACGGTGCACAATTTGACAAAAATTCCGGTCTTATTTCCGGGAATGCATCAGCCACTCTGCCCTCCGATGGCCACAGCGCCCGCACTGCGCGTGAAGAAGCCGTTCAGGCCCTCATGGCTCTGGGATATTCTTCCTCCGAGGCCGCCAGAGCCGTACGCGGTGTCAATCTGACAGACAATCTTACGGTCGAAGAAGTGTTAAAGCAGGCTCTGAAAAATCTTTATTAACGCCCTGCATGGAAAGAACATCTTTCATAAGGAAATGGAGATACCGTATGCCAAAACGCACAATTCAGACAGAATTCATGGAGGAAGACAGCGAAATAGAGGTCTCACTCCGCCCAAAAATGTTAAAGGACTACATCGGCCAGGAAAAGCTGAAGGAAAACCTGAAGGTTTTCATCGAAGCCGCCAAAACACGCGGCGAATCCCTGGATCACCTTCTTTTTTACGGCCCTCCGGGTCTCGGAAAAACAACGCTCGCCAATATCATTGCCAATGAAATGGGCGTACATATCAAAATCACCAGCGGCCCTGCCATAGAGAAGCCGGGAGAGCTTGCCGCAATCCTGAATGGTCTGTCGGCGAACGATGTCCTGTTTATCGACGAGATTCACCGGCTGAACCGCCAGGTGGAAGAAGTCCTCTACCCGGCAATGGAAGATTTCGCCATTGATATCATGATCGGCAAGGGCGCAACTGCCCGCTCCATCCGTCTGGATCTGCCAAATTTTACCCTGATCGGGGCCACCACCAGGGCCGGACTTCTGACGGCACCCCTGCGGGATCGCTTTGGTGTAATCAGTCGTCTGGAGTATTACACGGAGGATGAACTTTTTCAGATTATCACCCGCTCGGCCGGTGTATTAAATGTTAAAATCGAAGATGCCGGAGCCATGGAACTGGCGCGGCGCTCACGCGGTACGCCCAGACTTGCAAACCGCCTGCTGAAGCGTGTGCGTGATTTTGCCGAAGTACGCTATAACGGCGTCATCACGGAAGAAGTTGCCTCCGTTGCACTGAATCTTCTGGACGTAGACCGATACGGTCTCGACCGAAACGACCGCAACATACTGACCATGGTAATCGAAAACTTTTCCGGCGGCCCGGTTGGACTTGAAACCCTTGCAGTCTCCCTCGGAGAAGATGCCGGAACCCTGGAAGATATGTACGAGCCTTACCTCATACAAAAGGGTCTTCTCATGCGTACGCCGCGCGGCAGAGTGGCCACAGAAAAAGCATATTTACACCTGGGGATTCCTTATCCCGAGGCCTGAGAATACTCCTGCTCGTTGGCACTCGTCCAAAAGTCCCGAAGGAATCCTGCTCTCACCCGAGCTCCGCGATTCTCGTCACCCCGGTATAAATCTGTGAGATCTTATACCATGTTTTAAAATCTGCGGTTCCGGTTTGCGGCAGGTCAAAGATTTTCTGAAACATGCGGACGGCCTCCGCCGTCGCCGAACCGTAGATACCGTCCGCATCAATTCGCGGAATCGCCGAATATACCTGAGCGATCCGGTCGAGCTGTTCCTGCATCTGCCGTACCTTGCTCCCGCTCGCGCCCACCGTCAGCGTGTAGCCCGGCCAGGAGGCAGGTATTCCGGAGATCAGCTCTGCCTCGTTAATGTAAAGACTGCTTCCATAATAATTTCTCAAAATTTCAATAGCCGTGTAACCCTGCGCACCCAGGCTTTCACTGCCCCACTGCGTCATCCAGCCGCGGTTCAGGCACTGTACCTGCTTTCCGTCACAGTATTGGGTCATGATCGGCTGTACCACATTCGGTCTGGAAAGATACTGATTAAAAATCTCATCCACAATCTGACTGATATTTTCGTATATATTTCTTCCGTAAACCCACTTCTGATCATAGGCGGTTGAGCTCGTAATCGTAAAGTCATAGCCCTTGCTCCGGTACCATTCCGTATAAACACGGTTTAACGCAAAAGACTGGATCGCAAGCGTGTTCGCGCGTATGGTTTCTTCCGGCCAGGTTGCGTAAATTTCGCTGGATACCACATTTTTTATATAATCTTTCCATGTGACATAGTAATCCGGAGCCGTGCTGTCGGAGGGTGCCCCGTCGTGAACTACGACAATCTCCGGAATTACAACACGGCTTAAAACAATCTCCCCGCTCTCGGCTACCGGCTTAACCTCCTCCTCCGGTATTTTTGAAGGATAACTTTCGTACAGCGTATGCCCGGAAATCACAATATTTCCCGGCAGAGCAAACGATTCCGCCGGATGCAAAACAACACGCTCCAGGCTTTCTTCCCCCTGAAACACCTCGATACCGGAAATATCCGTCGGTTCATATCCGGATCTTACGCAAAGTAGGTGATTTGGGGCGGCAAAAGGAGAACATCATCATTG
>JAJQBQ010000055.1:0-19694 GCA_021203205.1 Lachnospiraceae bacterium
TTGTTTGTGTTGCCCTTTAGCTTTTCTCTAGCCGCTACTTCTTAGTTTCAAACTTACCTCCTTAAGCCCCAACCGGAAATGGTGAAGCATACAGTGCAACTTTGAACATGTTTCGCATTGCGATTATACTGTCTGCTTGTGCTGTTGCTGTAAAATTTGTATTACAAAGCTGTTAATATTATCAGCGGATATTTTCCCGCTGATTTTGCAGCTGTGATGTTAAAAATATAATTTCCTGTGGTGTTTCCTTCATTCCAAGGCGCATCCACTCATCTACCGCGCCAAAAATCAGACCCGCAATGGTGGACTTGGCGTACCTCTCAATATTGTTCTCACTCTCGTCAATTTTCATTACCTGGCGTATTGACTCGTACATGAGGGTTGAGAGACCACGCCTGTAGAGTAAAAGAAAGAAATCCTTATTTGTATAATAATGGTTGAGCAGACTCTCTAAAAAGTAGGCCGGGTCATTCCTGCTATTGTAATCTTCTCCCCACTCCTCTAAGAGGCTGTCCAGCTGTTTTCTCAAAACATCCTCCTTGCTCTCAAAATTGCGGTAAAATGACACCCTCCCAACGCCGGCCTTCTTAACAAGCTCGGTGACGGTTATGTCCTCAAGAGGCTTATTCTCCATCAGCTCAATTAATGCTTTTGTGATGCACTCCTTGATGAATGCGTTCAGTTCCTGCTTTCTGTTCATTTTATACCCTATTCCGGAGCATTGAAGTTCAGCTTTGCTGAACTTCGCGACGGGGCGACGAGAACTGAAGAAACGAGTTTCTTCGGAAGGCGAATTCTCGTCTGCCATCAAGCACTTTGTGACGCTCCGGCACAAAGTGCTGTGTGAAAAATCAGCTCATCAGAGTGATTTTTCACACTATACCTCTGCCATATGATACAATTTGGCTGCCTCTGTTTCTTAACGCCGAAACGGTGTTGACACCCCTGTTTGAATGTGATACAAATGTATCACATTCAGATCCGTCTGTCAACAAGAGCCAGATATATTTTGGAAAATGATCTTTTGGGAAATGACGGGACAGCTTTATACAAAGGTGTGGCAAAGGAGGCAAAGATGCAAACTATTTTGAAAACTGAGAATCTCACCAAACGCTACGGGAGCAAGATCGCAGTCAATAAGGTGAATATCACCATAGAAAAGGGCGATATTTACGGCTTTATCGGCAAAAACGGTGCCGGAAAAACCACAACCATGCGTCTGCTTTTGGGCATGTCATTTGCGGATGAGGGAAATATTGAGCTTTTTGGCTCAAAGGATCTTAACCGGGCACGCCACCGGGTCGGTGCGCTGATTGAAGCTCCCGGGCTCTACAAAAACTGCACCGCCTATGAAAACATGAAACGCTTTTCGATTCTCTACGGCGGCAATGATCAGGATATCCGCGAGATACTCTCTCTTGTAGGGTTGGAAAACACAGGCAAAAAGAAAGCAGGCGATTTTTCACTGGGAATGAGACAACGTCTGGGAATCGGGCTGGCTATGCTGGGAAATCCCGACCTGCTGATTTTAGATGAGCCCATTAACGGTCTCGACCCGGAGGGCATCAAGGAAATCCGCGATTCCATCATTCGTCTGAATGAGGAAAAGGGCGTATCATTTATGATATCGAGTCATCTGCTTGATGAGCTGGGAAAAATTGTCACAAAGTACGGCATCATTCGCGATGGATGTCTGGTTGAGGAAATCTCATCCGAAGAACTTCACAGACGCTGCACGGACGGAATTCGTATAAGAACCACCGATATTGATAAATCCGCCGCTTTCCTCACCTCCATACTTTCTCAGAGCAGTATACAAAAACATGAGGACTACATTTTGGTAAGCGACGACACCGTATCAGCTGCCGTCCTAAACCAAAAGCTGGTTATGGCCGGACACCTTGTCAATGAGATCACCATGCAGATCGGAAGTCTGGAAAACTACTTTATAGAAAGGATTGGGTAGTGTGAAAGAAAGCAGTTCTTTCATCACTGTTTGTGCCGCCAACTTAAAAAGGCGGCAGAATGGAGAATTACTGTGAAAGACCTCAGAACTTTCACTGCTGTTTGTGCCGCCAACTTAAAAGGGCGGCGGAATGGAGATTAAAATGAATAAATTACTTCGATTTGAATTTCACAAGATACTTCGCCAGAAAAGCATGCGGGTGTGCTCTGTCGTACTCATCTGTCTGTCACTCCTCTCGCTCTTGACAACAAAATCCCTGTGGGAAAATGCCGGAGAGGTTCTCGGGGATGTGCCAGGTGCCACAGACCTCGCCGTGGCAGCCTTGTCTTCATGCTCATTTACGCTGATACTGGCCATCTTTACAGCATTATTCGTATCCGAGGACAGCTCCGAGGGGACCATCAAAAACATTTATTCGAAGGGCTATGCGCGGGCACAGGTATTCCTTTCCAAGCTCATCGCTGTTTCTGTTTACTGCATTGTTATGGCTGTTATATGCATTGCCATTTTCTTTGTGGGCGGCAAGGCTCTCTTCCCCGGTGATGGCGCGTTAGATTTATCCGGTCTTACCTCCCTCATCCCGCAGCTCATCCTTATGCTTGCATATACATTCCTCTACACTCTTATCGCATCGGTATCCAAAAAATCCGGCGATGCGATTGCAGGATGTATTGTCGTTCCCATGCTCGCATCGCTTGCTCTCAGCATAGCAGATACATTTCTAAATATGGAAGCTTTCAGTTTCAGCTCCTGCTGGCTGGATAACCTGTATTCTGCCGTGAATACTACAGCCATAACAGGAAGCAATTTTATAGCCGGCGTCATCGGCGGCCTTCTGTATATGGTGGTATTATATATTGCAGGTATATATGTTTGCAATAAAAAGCAGGTGTAACTATTTCATATAGATGGGCTGCTCAGCGATTGGGCAGCCTCATCCTAAAATAACGCCGGAAACCCGGTCACAGAATGCGTCTTCAAATTGCTCTGCTTTCGCACAAAAAAGCAAACTCTATAGTACCTAATTTAGCACAAAAAAAGCAAACTCTATTCGTTCTGATTTGGCGCAAAATGAGAACTGGAAAATGGATTTGTCATTTTGTCATACCGTACAAATTACGGATTGCTGATATTTCTTTAAATCCACGGATTGCTGATATTTCTTTAAATCCACTTGACCATCTACATTTATTCTTGTATAATTTCTGTATTTTCAGGAGACTCGTGGTGAAAAATAATGTAGTTGATGTGGGGGGTTGGAACATCGGCTACTCATGGAGGTGTTTATTATGCCAACAATCAAATCAAGCACAGAATTAAGAAACAATTACAACGAAATCTCCGCTTTCTGCCATACCTATCGTGAACCTGTTTTCATTACAAAAAATGGCCAGGGTGATCTTGCAGTAATGAGTGTCGAAACCTATGAACAACTGGCAGGTCGTCTTGAACTGTACGGTCTGCTGCAGGAAGGACTGGATGATGTCGCCGCCGGACGTACACAGCCTTTTTCCGAAGCAATGGCTGAAATCCGTGCCGGCAGAAAAAGATGAATTACAGTATACACATCACAAATAAGGCGAAACAGGATATGGTTCAGGCGGCCGACTACATCGAATATACGCTTTTAAACCCTGATGCGGCAGATGCCCTGTTAGATGCAGCCGAAGCATGCATTAACACGCTTGCGCAAATGCCAGATCGAATCCATCCGGTTGATGATCCAATTCTTTCTTCCTGGGGAGTGCGTCTCCTGATGGTAAAGAATTACCTTGTATTCTATGTCATTGCCAGGGAAGAAAACATCGTTCATGTGATCCGTTTTCTTTATAATAAGCGCAACTGGGCGCATATTTTAAAGCAGGGGTTCTCACTCGAATAAGGATTCAAAAGCCCGTCCACGGATTGGACGGGCTTTTAACATTCAATATCCGGCGTAATAGGCGTTCTCCACCCCATCCGCCGCCACCTACTCTGCGCTACCCACAGAAGTTTCCGTTTTCTCCTCTCCATCAACCACAAAATTTATCCCATACTCCGCCGCATAGGATTCCGCCCGGGATCCCGCTGCCCCATGGATCGTCAAGTTCTCCGAGCACTCCTCAAACGCGTCCTCGCCGATGCGCGTCACGCTGGCCGGGATGGCCACCGACGTGTCGTCACCATTATACTTAATCAGGCAACCGTGTCCGACGATCACAAATTCATCCGTAAGGTTCTCATACCACGGAATATAATCAATTAAGTCAAATGCCTGGCATCCGATTTGGGTCACGCTGTCCTGAACCAACTTTTGATAGCTTAATCATCTTTCATACAAACATATCGCCGATGGAAGATGCTTTTGATAGCTGCATTTCAAGCTGCCTACATCATCTCTATTAATTGATAGTCTAAACCGATAGACGCTTCTTGTCAAGCCTTTTTCCGCCTGCACACCCGAAAAAGCCCCTCTCACATCTGGCAGTTCTTTCTCGTTTTTGGAATATCTTTTCGCGGAGAACGGGAGCTTTCAAGGAGGCATTTGTAATTTTCTGTTATGAAGTACAATCAGATGCATACCTGCTTTTCCTTCTTCACAGAAGCATACGCCTCCTCAACCTTCCGAATCTGAATCTTTTTCCGTCTTCTGGCTTTCACATAATAGTCCTCCGCGCCCCTGGTATCTCCTCTCTTCCATGCCGCTCTAATCAGGAGAATAAATATCTCCGTCATATCCTCTTTACATTTTTCCAGTGCAAGTATGCCCGTCTCAACCACCTTGTCCAGCGCTCCGTGCTTCTCATAATAGTCCATAAGTTCCACATATTCTCTGTTGGTCTTTCCCAGATTTTCCTGCAAATATTTCAGATACTTCTCATCTGCCCCGTACTCGTGATAAAGCGCAGCCGCCTCCTTTGTGCATTTGCCACCGTTTGCCTGACACAAAAGATCCGCGAACTCCAGCTTTTCCCAATTTTCGACACACAGTTCTTTTACCAGGTCGTTCATCGGATCACAGCATCCATAATAATCATAGTAGTCATTCTCCACGATATCCGATAATATTTGTCTGCGAAGGCTCCAGGGCGCGGTATGGCATTTGTGTGTCTGTATCAGTTCTTCGCAGATATTCCAGATCTCTTCAATTTCAAACTGATCGTCAATATAGGGTTCATATCGGAGGCTCGCCAATAAATCACCGATTTGACTCCACGCCTCCGTCAGCAATTTCTTTCCCTCTTCTTCTGGGACTGCTTCATATTCCGACAGCTCCCTCAGATGATGCAGCACTCTCTGTACGTGCATCTGCTGCCTTTCCTGCCGTTCATTTTCTGCCGAAAAATCGAAAGTATTTTCCGGCAGAGTTTCTCCCACGTCTCCGGCTTTTTTCTCCAGCGCCGTGTACAGGAATTGAAAAAAGGTCTGATCCGCCTCGTACTTTAACACGTCTCCTGGCAGAAATCCGTAGCATACCGGCAAAAGCAACAAATCAGCAATTTTTTCGGCTGTTGCTCTCTTTTTCATTTCTTTCCGGCTCATATAACACGCATAGATCAAATCTTCTGCTACCTGATTCCTATCCGTCTGCAGTAATTGATAGTCACAGACATCTGCCAGAGTAAAGGGATCATCTTCCGGGGTAATATCCTCTGAACTCTTATGATCTCTGATTGAAAATTCCAGCCGACTTACTTTCTCCAGCACAATAGCCGCATGACGATAGCTCTCGATTTTTATCAGCTCATGGCATCCCTTAAGGATTGCGTCCAGATAGTCCATGCTCTGAAAAGGATCCCTGTACTCGTCTTCCCAGTCGCCAATATAATCTCCAAAGCCTTCCGGCTCCGTATACCGCATGTTAAATTCCAGATAGATTTCTCCGCCGGAAACCCTGTCACAGAATGCGTCTATCTCTTCATCCTCCGGAAGGCAAAGGCTATCCGGGTTTCCCGAAAGGCTCTTAAGAAAGCTCTTATAATTCTTTTTTTCTTCGAGCTTCGCCTGGTTCATAATCCACCAGTCCTTTTGCCGCTGGGGCATGTAACTTAAGTGTTCCTTTACGTCGTCCAGAAATTTTTTTGATTCTTCATTGTTCCAGTCGCTCACTGCTCATCTTCCTCCTGACACAAGAATGCACCTTCAAACTGTTTCGCTTCTACGCTCTCCATACCGGTAATCTCTAACCGGAAAAGACAGACAGAATACACATTTTCCAGAATATCCACCGTGGTGGGGTCGACACAGTTGCTGAATGAAAACTAGCTATATTATTTTTCAAACATATTATTGATATTAAATGCCGGTAATATCACACTATCAGTCTCAGGCTGTGCAGTTATCAGTGTAAGTTCACTTCTAAGATAAGGCATTAAAATCGCTACTGCATTTCTATTTATTAAATCCTGAGCCATTTTGTTTTCCAATTCATCCTTATGATCAATCTTGAAAAAACCAGATATCCTTATAATAATATCATATTCATCCTGTTTTGTTCCATTCAAAATAAGCATTACCCTGTACGTATCATCCTCGCCTTCTCCTATCTGAACTTTTAAGTCAAATTTCAATTCATTTTCATTTTTAAATCCTTTTCGTTCAAATCTAATTTCATCAAACACTAACTTTTGCAAAATCAACGAACTATATATATTACTCATTTTCCTCCTTTACGCAGCATCAGCATAATGATCTGTTCCTATTTCATAATTCATACTTTTCTCTGACGTTTGTATTGTACCTGTAAACACCGGCCTGTATATTTCGTGATTCGTATATTCTTCCGAATCCAGCGTTAATTTGCTATAAACCATTCCACAAACTTCTATTGTCTTAATAACAATCTCGCATGGAACAGCAACGTGACCAATTGCAGCTGAAAATGTATTCAACGTCTCAACGATTGGTTCAATATTTTTACATACAGCGCCAACTTTTTCTGCAATCTTTTCATAGTACTCTGCAGCATAGTGTATGTGATCTGTTGTTAAGAAATAATTGATTTCTTCATCAAACTCTCCGTCTTCCGCATACATATATGAATCACTTTTTGGCAGATATATGCTATCCTTATCCCAGTCTGAATTACTATAGGATATGCAATATTCATTTTCCTTATAATCTACCGTTATCCTGCCTGTTGAGTATTCTACTAATAATTGTCGCACAGTTATTTCGTCACGAAGCATCTTAACAATACTTTTGCCATCTGTCTTCCCAATCAGCCATTTGCATCCTTCTTCATTATTCTGACAGCATACGCATATAAATACCTCTTTTCTGTCATTTAAGCAAGTAAAAATAACAGGAAAATATGATTCAAAAATAACTTTGTCAATATACAGTTGACCATATTCCTCTAACCAAATAAATTTTTTCATTTTCTTGCATCTCTTTCCCGAATATAATTCTGAAGATGTTCTTCGAAATCAGTTATCATTTCAAACTCCTCATATGGCTTGGCATCCTTGTAAAGCCACCAGTCCACATGTGAATTTCTTTTTTTCACTCTTTCTTTCGTTCTCTGTACCAGGCCATGCCTCGGATTCGTGTCCCCAATTGCAATTTGATATGGTACTTTCATGTCTGACATGATACTGGCAAATCTTTTCACATCCGTTGGCTTTTCATAGGTTGACAATGAATACTGCCCTGGATCTGAGTCATCAATGCTCGGATCCAGCTTAAAACCTCTTTCCTCGTAAGAAGGTAAAAAAGAATCTTTATCACACTTTCCGCTTCTACACGCTCTGTACACCCTTATAGATTCTTCCTTTGCACCATCTGGGAGCGTAAACCGATTAAAATAATCTGGAAATATTTTTTCTATTCTCCTCTGTGTATCCCTTTCGTCCAAATCCGTACCTCTTATTTAAATCGAACAATACTATTCACTCGAAACTGACTCTCCAACATATCCTGACCACTTCTTTAAGATAACATTCTAGCATTCCAAAAGGCAATATGCAAGTAAGAATTTGCTTTAATTTGTGTTAGTAAAAATTCGCTTTAATTCGCATTAGCTGCATACTCATTTATTTTAAAGCAGAGGGACGCTCGAATAAGAAGGAAAGTTCCCATCCATTCATTTGTACAGCACCTTTATTTTCACTCAACACAATAGTCAAAACAAATTGGATTCGTTGCAATTACAGAACCGTCAACATGCCAAGATCCCGGCGATAGCGGTATGCGTGATCCGAAAGGATTTCATCAGGCTTTACGGTGTGTCGGTTTGCTTCCCGAACTGTCCGGTTGCAGTTCGCCCTCGATATCTGCGGCGTATATCTGCATATGTTGACCTCATGGATGCTTCCCGGGAACACGACCAGGTCTCCGTCCGCCTGATCGGCGATAAGTTTTAAAACGCCAGGCAGTGCGACCATCGCCGCACCGTTTAACTGCCTGTGATTTGTCAGCGAATACATGCGCCCGCCACAAATATCTGCGTCCTCGATTGCGACATCATATTTTGCCGGGATGCGCGGACCTCTGATGAGCGCCTCCGCTTCCTCTATTCTCCCGGCAATTCTAAGAAGCATCATGTCCCGGTTCATATCCGTAACGCTGTGGAACGAAATTCCTTCCGCAGTCGTATTCCTGACTGCCGCCTCATCCAGTTCTTCCGGCGTGATCCGAAAACCATCCACGTGCTCATTCCGAACACGAAAGCTCATATAGTTGTCCCTGCTCTCACTGATCTTAACATAGTAGACCAACGCCATGTCGCAAAATGGCTTGTAGGGACATTCAGTCAGCAGTTTTTCGTTCGTCTTTTGTCCAATGAGCCGGTAGACGACGTTCTGAAGGATATAATCCTTCGACATCGCATCGATTGAACTGACAGCAGATTCGTCTACTTCCGAATCCTCAAGGTCATGGACAACACGTTCCGCGAGTTCGTCAACATTTCCTTCTGCAATTTCGCGCACCGACAGATACATCACGGGGCCAAAGTCTTTTCCATTTTTGTAGATGCTAAATCCGACATCTTTCCCACTGCGATTATTTTTAAAGCTGTCAAATCCTGACACCTTATCCCCATCGCCCACCATCTCCTGAATCTTCGCTACAATTTCTTCAACCTTTTTCGTCATCGTTTTTTCCTCCTTCTAACGGCTGTGATATCGAAGAACAGCCATAAGATGGCCATTTTTCTGCCTGCCTGTTTCTCTTCCGATTTTAGCTCGGTTTCAATTTCAATTCAGCCAATTTCAATTGAACCAGCGATCTCGATATCGAGCACTTAAATTTTCAGCCTCGATATCGAGGATATTATCAAAGCTTATGTCGAATGTCAACTTTTTATTTATAAAAATATTCTTAAGATTTGTAGGTTACATGCGATGCAACACGCTCGTTTTTGAATATGTGACATGACGATGTAACATTTCGGGCCAGATTGTTGTTTATTTTTGTATTGTAAACTATTTTTGTTACTCTTCATGATAAACGTATCAAAAAAAGAGCCTCTAATCACATTCAGAAGCTCTCTTAATACAATGAGGATTTTCCACCGGCATCCACATCTCTGCCCGCCATTTTTCTTCGTCATCGAGTGATACATCATGAACTTCGGTGCACAATTTTTACGTCAACATTTTTCGCGCCATAACCTCGCTCTTCCAGAAAAGTGTCGTTCTCTCCCACACTTTCACCGGATGCAGCTTTCCCCGTTTCACTAAATCATTGATATTCTGGCGGGAACACGCAAGCAATTCACATGCCTCTGCGGTATTTACCACACTGCGCATGACATAATCTTTAAAATCTCCTGCCGTCAGCGGAATCTCAGTCCCCATTCGGTTTAATTCCGCATCCGAAATATTTAAATTGACATCCCATGTCACACCGTAGCCCCCGGTCTGCGGCCTCACGCGTTCAAAATAGTCTCTCCTTTCGGTAAGAATCTGGAATTCCGGATGCCCGGCGAAATAATCTCCAAGATCATACTTTTTTACCGTTCCGTCGCAAAAAAATACCAGAATCTGTCGTTTTTCCGGCTGAAAGTTTTCCGATTCGCAGATTTCGGAGCAGATGCCGTCAGACTGCAGGCTTCCGAACTGTGAATTTCCAAACTGACAGCCTTCCGTCTTTAAACTCTCGGACTGACGACTTTCAGACTGCGACAGCGGTACGACATCTTCTACTCTCTTTAAAAATCTCCGCCTTACGGATTCCGGCAGATCCGCCTCCTTTATTTCAGTCAGATAGCAGTCGTCCTGGGCACAGCGCCCCATGGCGAGCATCAGCAGGCCAAACTCGTCGTATTCCCGCAGCCCGTTATCCCTCAAAATCATGCCGATATTCTGCCGGTCCGGCGGCACGATTCGCTGCTGCACCCAGCGTAGGCTCCAGTAAGACCCCACCGTCTTCTCCCCGCGCTCCGCGAAAGAGGATAGCAGGAGCGGCGTTTCCCATGGATCCGCATCGTCCGGAAGTTCTGTAAAAAACATTTTCTCCCGTTCATAATAAAACAGCCAGGCTAAATCCTTTCGGGGCATCCCCGTATCCTCCGGAATATAATCATCTCGAATGGCAAAAATCCTCATATGCGCACCACCTTTTCCATATCATTTCCCAGATTTTTTCCTGTAAGGTTTCCGAAATTACTCCGTCCAGACCTTCCATGAGGACTTCCCGGTCGGACTCTTTTAAAGGATGAAATTCCGGCATCCGGTCTGCCGGGATCATCTGCAGGTTCAGCCATGTGGATTTCGAGCCAAAAAATGTGTTCACCGGGCGGTCCCGCAGGACATCGAACCGCTCTGCCTCACTGTCACTGTGACAGGAAAACAGGAGGGAAAGTCCGTGGTCGAACAGCGGCGCGGGGCGGACGGTATTTCCCCGGTTGCTGCGCAGGATCTCGATATTTGCACCGTGTCTGTCCCGGTTCAGAATCAGATAATCTATCGCCAGCATCTGACAGATATAATCTCCCCAGCCTTTCCGCTCGCAGAACTGCATGGGTGTCTCACCCCTGTGACGCTCCAGTTCATAGTAAGCGTCCAGCGCGATCTTGCTCTCCCCGGATCTCTTATAATCATCTGACGCACACAGATACGTCTCATAAACACTGTCATCGATCCGAATGTCCGCGTAGATCAGCTGATAATGCAGGTGATCTACTCCCAAAATCGACAAAAGCCGGTCGCAAATAAGCTCATTCACGCACTCATGTCCGGTGATGCCGGCAGTCGCATCGTAGTTCGACAGTTTAAAATACCTCTTTCTGCCGTCAAGCTCTGAATATGCTTTCAAAAATGACCCGGCCGTCCCGGATGACTGGCGAATCCTGGACCACATAAGCCAGGTCATGTCCTGTTTTGATTTTATGAAATCCTGTTCCATGCGACACCTCCCTATCAGCTAATGTATGACACAAGGGACAAACAGGTCTGAAGTGAATGATTTTTGCGCAACAAAATGTTACTTATGTTCCGTGTAATAGAACTTATGTGCTTACTCGTTGATTCCGAAGAATCCCTTGTTGTCATTTTGATATATTATAAAATTGATTTGACGTATGTCAAGTCCTTTTATATTTTGAATCTGCAAAAAGCCCATCCATATTTCGGACAGGCTTTTTTCACTCGTTTTTTCTTCAAAAACTTTAATTATTTAGCTTATTCCGTATCGGTCTCTTCATCTGAAAGCAGCGAAAACAGGTCATAGGGATTTATTGCTGTAACGGTATTTCCCTCTGCTTTCAGAAAGCCGTCATCTCTCGTTACAATGTAATCCGCATCGACATCCGAAGCGCATACCGAAACAATGGCATCTTCAAAATCCGACATTGACAAGTCTAACGCGTTCTCGCATATTTCGCCGTCAATGGGAATCACGTCAAACAGCGCGATCAGATTCCGTATAGCAGTTCTTGCATCTGCATCTCCAAGTATTTTCTTCGAGATGTAATAGATATCCGTCACGCTGTTCGCTGTCACATACCCTTCCATCATTTCCTGCGCAACTGCGAGAAAAAGATTTTGAGCAACCTCGTAATCCGCGCGACCGCCAATCGCATCCAATAATACATTGCTGTCAAAAACAACTTTCATCATCCGAGCCGTTCCTCCCTTGCTTTTTCAATGTTGATATCGCTCGGAAGGATTCCAAACAACGCTTTCGCAGCGGCAACTTTGTCAGCTTTGGCGCTAACCAGCTTCGCAGCAACCTTTCCGTTTTTCGTGATTAGAACATCCTCCGTCT
The DNA here is from genome assembly GCA_021203205.1 of Lachnospiraceae bacterium. Taxonomy (GTDB): domain Bacteria; phylum Bacillota; class Clostridia; order Lachnospirales; family Lachnospiraceae; genus SIG308. Next base: position 12,158 of record JAJQBQ010000055.1, read on the forward strand.
GGGCAATCAGGATGAACCTGCCCGGATTTGCTTTCAATTCGCTGATGGATACTTGTGTCATAGCCTTACCTCCATTCAAAATTGGTTATTTGTTGGTACGACTATACTATAGCACGAAAAGACCAATTTTACAATCAAATCAGGTCTTTTTCAGCAGATATAGCAGGTCTTGTTTATATAATTATCTCCTCAACTCCTTTCGCATTTTTTTAGACGCATTTTAATGGTAGTCGTACAACAATCACCTTACGGTAACTACGATTCCAGATTCGCCACAAAGTTGATCCCATACTCCACCGCATAGGATTCCGCCCGGGATCCCGCTGTTCCATGGATCGTCAAGTCCTCCGAGCACCCCTCAAACGCGTCCTTGCCGATGCGCGTCACGCTGGCCGGGATGAAGATATCTGTAAGGTCCTTGCAGTCTGCAAAAGCGAGATCTCCAATCATAAGTACGGAATCCGGTATCTCCACCGTTTTTAAGCTATCGTCCGCCGCCGGTGCCGTCTCCCCGATTCCATAATCCACAAAAACCGGTTCGTGATAGTAAAATGCGCTGTCACCGATGATGACAACGGAATCTGGTATCTCTATTTCCTGCGGGTTCGATGAACTGCACATACTGCTTGTGATAATCTTCGTCCCCTCCGGCACCGCGAATGATTCCAGTTCCAGACTGCCGCAGGCCTTACTTCCAAACACAAAATTTTCTCCCAGAATCGTGATTATCTGGATATTTGGATGGCCGGAGAACGCATACTGGCAGCAGCCGCGCACGCTCGCCGGAAGAGTGACCGACAGGAGCGGATCATCCGACCAGGCTGCATCATAGATGGAAAACGCCCCGCCCAGATAAGTCACCGTATCGGGCACCACTACTTCGGTATCCTCGCCGTTGTAGCCGATCAGCACATTTTTGCCGACGGTCACGAAATAATCCGTAATAGAGTTAAACCATGCGCTTCCCATGAACGTGCTCATCCCCACCATGATTACATTCTGTCCGTTTTTTACAGTTGTCAGTGAATTACAGTCCATAAAAGCACGGTCGCCGATCCCTTTCAGACTTTGCGGAAAATCCGCTTCTGTCAGGCCGCTGCCGGAAAATGCACTGTCGCCTATTTCCACAAGGCCCTCCGCAAACGGAAAATACTCCAGATTCCCGCAATATGCAAAACCGCTCAGCATCCTCACATTTTCCGCGCCCGTCACTTCCTTAAGCGAATCGCAGTTTCCAAATGAATCTGTAAGCACCGTCACGCTTTCCGGAATATCCACGGTCACAAGGCTGTCGCAGCCATCGAAGGAGGAATCTATCTCCACCACGCTTTCCGGGATGATGACGCTTTCCAGAGATGCGCAGCATTCAAATGCGCAGGCGGTGATCCTGGTCACACTGTCCGGAATGGTCACCGACACCAGATTCTCATCACTCTCAAATGCACCACAGATATTCTTCACGCCATCCGGAATGTTCACCGATGTGTCGTCGCCATTATACTTAATCAGACAGCCATCTCCAACGATCACGAATTCGTCCGTAAGGTTCTCATACCACGGAACATCGTCAAAAGCAAAATGCCCGATCGTGGTCACGCTGTCCGGGATCGCGATTTCTTCAAGGTTTACGCACCCACAAAAGCTCCCGTGCCCGATCGTGGTCACTGTGTCCGGAATCACGATTTCCTTAAGATTTTCACAGCCCCAGAAAGAGCAGTCTCCGATGACAAGCAGGCCATCCGGCAAAACTACCTTTTCCACGTCTGAATCATAGAAAGGCATGTAATTGCTCCAACTGGTCTCCCCGATCTGACCGAGTACCGTCACCGGAAGCCCCTCGTAAGTAGCCGGAACCTCCACCACCGTATCCGAGCCGATGTAATTCACCACCGCCACATGATCCTCATAAATGTCATACCAGAAGTTTTCATCATCGGCGAAGGCCACCGGCAGTTCCTCTTCGGACAGCGCATCCTCCTCCGTCAGCTCCACCACCTCGTGCCAATCACACTGAAACCCGCCGCCGTCCAGGTTCACCTCTTCCCGGTCGGGGCCGTCCGATTCTTTCGTTGTGGAGTTCTCTGACGCAGCGGCCGTAGTCTCGGAAGCCGCCTTCGTGGCAATGGTGATCTCCTCATCCGCGCCGGACTGGGCGCAGGCTCCGGCAAGCAGGAGCGCCGGGATCAGGCACAGGCTCATAAGTTTTCGGGGAATCAATCGTTTCTTCATACACTTCTCCTGACTTACAAACTATTTTTGATTCAAAATTCCCATGCACGCTTTGCGGATACCACCAGTAATAAAAGCCGTTTGACGCACTTTTACAGTAAACACCCATGCCAGCTTCGCGAACACCACCAGTAATTACAAGCCGTTTAACGGACTTTTATAGTATATAAAAAGTCTTCTTTCACGGCATGAGCGTAAGCCTGCGCCCGCACAAACTGTCAGAGATTATTCCACCCCGTCCAGATACTCCGCCAGCGCATACAGCGGCACGTTCACCATCCAGTCCTGTGTGCGATAATCCGACATGGACGACCGTATGGCAATATCCGGGTGATACTTCTGACAATAGCAGCGAAGGCTCTTCGCGTGAAGATTCTCTTCTGCCTTCACTTCCACCGGGATGATATGCCCCCGCTTCTGCACGATAAAATCAATCTCCCCGGACGAATTTTCCGTAGAATAATAGTATAGATGCATACCGGCGGCAACCAGTTCCTGGGCGACAAACTGCTCCGTCAGCGCCCCCTTAAATTCCGTAAAGACGCGGTTTCCCTCCAACAGGGTACGGGCATCCAGATCGCACAGCGCCGACAGCAGTCCCACATCGAGAAAGTACAGCTTAAAATTGTTCATCTCCATGTAGGAAATCAGCGGCATGCCCGGTTTGCTGACGCGGTATCCCTTATGCACCAGACCACAGTCGAGCAGCCACTGGATCGCCAGTTCAAAGTCTTTTGCCCGCGCGCCCTCGCGCACCATTCCATAGATAAATTTTTTATTTTCCTTTGTCAGCTGCATTGGAATGGAATTCCATACCATCTGAATTCGAGGAACCGTTTCGACCGGCGCATGCTTTGAGAAATCATTCGCATAATACGCCAAAAGCTGTCTTTGTACATTCTGCACCTCATAAAGGTCGTCCGTCTCCAGGTATGTGCTGACTGCCTCCGGCATCCCGCCGACATAATAATAACGCCTCAGCCAATCCCCATACTTTGTGGAAAACGCCGAGATCAATTCAAAATCTCTCTTCTGCAGCAGTTCGGCAAGCTCCGCCTCTCCTGCCGCCATCAGAAATTCCCTGAAATTCATGGGATACAGGGTCAGAAAATCAACCTTTCCCACCGGGAATGATGTTCCTTCATGAAGTGCCACGCCCAGAAGTGAACCGGCGGCGACAATCGCGTATTCCGGCGCGTTTTCCTGAAAATATTTCAGTGCCGTCAGCGCTTTGGGTACTTCCTGAATCTCATCAAAAATAAGCAGGGTGTTTTCCGGGTCGATCTGCATCCGACTCTCCACCTTCAGCGCCGACAGGATCCTCGAAATATCAAAATCCATGGAAAACACATTCTTCATGCGCTCATTATTATCAAAGCTGATATATACTGTCTGCTTAAAATACCGTCTGCCAAATTCTTTCATGATCCACGTTTTGCCCACCTGCCTGGCTCCACGAATCAGAAGCGGTTTTCTTGTCTTTTTCTCTTTCCACTTCACCAGTTCCGCCATGAGTAATCGTTCCATACCTGTCACCCCTTTCGATAAACAAGATATATTCAACAACAACGGCTGGTTTTGATAGTTCGCTGTTCTTTTTCCTGTATGTTACTAATCCACGGGATTCCTCCATGAGTCAACAATTCCACGCCGGAAAGCAAATCGCGAAGCGATTTCTCTTCATTGCTCAGTAAGGAGAATTGTTGACTCATAGAGGATGACTGTGCAAGAGTCACCACCCCAGTCAGAGGCCATGAATAGATAGTAACATCTGCCTGGACGCAGGCAACCTTAAGCCGTTTATGTTCATCGCGTCATATACAGGTATACGATAACATTTTTCAGGTGGAAAATCAAGGCGTGTTTCGCACTTTTCAGGCGGAAATTTAATCCGTCTCTCACATTTCATGGTGTAAATCCAATTCACATTCCACATTTCATGGTGCAAATTCAAGTCGCGTTCCGCATTTCAAGATGTAAATCATCCAAGTCACGCTCCACATTTCATGGTGCAAATTTCGCATTCTTTTTTAGGACGCTTTTTACAGGGTAGTCGTACTGCAGTCACCTTCAGGTAACTACTATTCCAAATCCGCCACAAAATTGATCCCATACTCCGCCGCATAGGATTCCGCCCGAGATCCCGCCGCTCCATGGATCGTCAGATCTTCCGAGCAGCCCTCAAACACGTCCCCGCCGATCCGCGTCACGCTGGCCGGAATGAAGATATCTGTAAGGTCCTTGCAGTCTGCAAAAGCGAGATCCCCAATCATAAGCACGGAATCCGGTATCACCACCGTTTTTAAGCTATCGTCCGCCGCCGGCGCCGTCTCCCCGATTCCATAATCTACAAAAACCGGCTCGGAATAATAAAATGCGCTGTCACCGATGATGACAACCGAATCCGGTATCTCTATTTCCTGCGGATTCGACGAACTACACATACTGCTTGTGATAATCTTCGTCCCCTCCGGCACCACGAATGATTCCAGTTCCAGGCTGCCGCAGGCCTGACTTCCAAACACGAAATTTTCTCCGAGGATAGTGAGCGTCTGAATGTTAGGATGACCAGAGAACGCATACTGGCAGCATCCGCGCACGCTCGCCGGAAGAGTGACCGACAGAAGCGGATCAGACGACCAGGATGCTTCGTAGATGGAAAACGCCCCACCCAGATAGGTCACCGTGACAGGTACCACTACTTCGGTATCCTCGCCGTTGTAGCCGATCAGCACATTTTTGCCGACGGTCACGAAATAATCCGTAATAGAATTAAACCATGCGCTTCCCATGAACGAGCTCATCCCCACCATGATCACATTCTGTCCGTTTTTTACAGCAGTCAGCGACCTGCAGTCCATAAAAGCATGGTCGCCGATCACTTTCAGGCTTTGCGGAAAATCCGCTTCCGTCAGGCCGCTGTCAGAAAATGCACTGTCTCCTATTTCCACAAGCCCCTCCGCAAACGGGAAATTCTCCAGATTCTTACAATATCTAAAACCGCTCAGTACCGTCACATTTTCCGCGCCCGTCACTTCCTTAAGCGAATCGCAGTTTCCAAATGAATATGTAAGCACCGTCACGCTTTCCGGAATATCCACGGTCACAAGGCTGTCGCAGCCCTCGAAGGAGGAATCTATCTCCACCACACTTTCCGGGATAGTGATGCTTTCCAGGGATGAGCAGTAATCGAATGCACAGGTGGTGATCCTGGTCACGCTGTCCGGAATGGTCACCGATACCAGATCCTCATCCCCCTCAAATGCCCCGCAGATATTCTTCACACCGTCCGGGATGGTCACCGATGTGTCGTCGCCATTATACTTGATCAGGCAGCCATCTCCGATGATCACGAACTCGTCCGTAAGATTCTCATACCACGGAACATTGTCAAAAGCAAAATATCCGATCGTGGTCACGCTGTCCGGGATCGCGATTTCTTCAAGGTTTACGCACTCAATAAAGGCCCAGTACCCGATCGTGGTCACTGTGTCCGGGATCACGATTTCCTTTAGATTTTCACAGTGTCTGAAAGCGCCGTTGCCGATGACAAGCAGGCCCTCCGGCAAAATCACCTTTTCCACGTCTGACTCGTAAAAAGGCATGTAGTAACTCCAGCTGGTGCTCTCGATCTGGCCGAGCACCGTCACCGGAAGTCCCTCATAAGTTGCCGGAACCTCCACCACCGTGTCCGTGCCGATGTAATTCACCACCGCCACGTGGTCCTCGTAAATGTCGTACCAGAAGTTCTCATCCTCGGCAAAGGCCACCGGCAGCTCCTCTTCGGGCAGCGCATCCTCCTCCGTCAGCACCACCACCTCGTGCCAGTCGCACTGGAAACCGCCGCCGTCCAGGTTCACCTCGTCCCGGTCGGGGCCGTCCGATTTCGTCGCGTCAGACTCCTCCGGCGCGGTCGTCGCGGTTTCGACAGGTGCCTTCGTGGCAATGTCGATCTCCTCATCCGCGCCGGACTGAGCGCAGGCGCCGGCAAGCAGAAGCGCCGGGATCAGGCACAGGCTCATAAGTTTTCGGGGAATCCATTGCTTTTTCATACATTCCTCCTGATTTTATAAATTATAATGATGCAATATACAAATTTCGAGTTCTTTTTTAGGACGCTTTTTACAGGATAGTCGTAAAACAGTCACCTTCTGGTAACTACGATTCCAAATCCGCCACAAAGCTGATCCCATACTCCGCCGCGTAGCTTTCTGCCCTGGATCCCGCTGCCCCATGAATCGTCAAGTCTTCCGAGCAGCCATCAAACGCGCCCACGCCGATGCGGGTCACGCTGGCCGGGATTGTGATGTCAGTCAGGTCTTTGCAGTCCTCAAATGCGTAGTTTCCGATCATAAGGACAGAGTCCGGTATTTCCACACTTTTTAAGCTGCCATCCTCTGAAGCTGCCGTCACATCATCCCCAGAATCCGCAGAGACAGGCGCAGAATAATAAAATGCGCCGTCTCCGATGATAACGACGGAATCCGGGATCTCGATCTCCTGCAGATTCATCGCGCCGAGCATGCAGTAAGTGATCACCTTCGTCCCCTCCGGCACCGCGAACGATTCCAGCTCCAGGCCTTTGCATGCACCCTGACCAAACACTACATTTTCACCGAGGATCGTCAACTCTTTCAGATTCGGATGCTGATCGAACGCATTACTGCAAATCCCCCGCACACTCGCCGGGATGGTCAGCGACAGCAGCTCATCATCTGAATAAGCTGTTTCGTAGCAGGAAAACGCCCCGCCCAGGTATGTCACCGTGTCCGGAACCACCACCTCGGTGTCCTCTCCGTTGTAGCCGATCAGCACATTCTTTCCGACGGTCACGAAATAATCGGCAATGGACTCAAACCATGCGCTTCCCTTGAATGCGTCTTCGCCTATCATGATCACATTCTGTCCGTTTTTCACGGTCGTAAGCGAATAGCAGTCCATGAAAGCGTAATTTCCGATAATTTTAAGGCTTTGCGGCAGGTTCACCTCCGTCAGCGCACAGGCATAAAATGCGCCGGTTCCTATTTCCACGAGTCCCTCCGTGAAAGGATACGCTGTCAGCTTTTTGCAGTTGTAAAAGCTGCTTAACACCGTCACATTCTCCGCGCCAGTCACCTCCGCAAGAGAATCGCAGGCAGAAAAAGAACTTGTCAGCACCGTCACGCTTTCCGGAATGTCCACTGTCGTGATACTAAGGCCGCCAAACGCACAGTCGATTTCTGTCACGCTTTCCGGGATCGTGATGCTTTCCAGAGATGTGCAGCCATTAAACGCATAAGCAGCGATCAGCGTCACACTGTCCGGGATC
>JAJQBQ010000055.1:19794-29515 GCA_021203205.1 Lachnospiraceae bacterium
GCGTCACACTGTCCGGGATCACGATTTCCTCAAGGTTTTCGCAGTACATGAAAGCACCGTTGCCGATGGTAAGCAGACCTTCCGGCAGGATCACCTTCTCCACATCCGACTCATAGAATCCGTCGCAGGAACCCCAGCTCTTTGTTTCCAGAGCGCCGAGCACCGTCACCGGAAGCCCCTCGTAAGCCGCCGGCACTTCGACCACCGTGTCCGTGCCGATATACCGGACGACCTCCACATGATCCTCATAGATGTCGTAGTAAAAATTTTCGTCCTCCGCGAAGGCCACCGGAAGCTCTTCCTCAGGCAGCACATCCTCCTCCGTCAGCTCCACCGCCTCGTGCCAGTCGCACTGGAAACCGCCGCCATCCAGGTTCACCTCTTCCCGATCCGGCCCGTCCGACTCCTTCGCGTCAGACTCATCCGGCGCGGTCGTCGCGGTTTCGACAGGTGCCTTTGTGGCAATGTCGATCTCCTCATCCGCGCCGGACTGGGCACAGGCCCCAGCCACAAAAACCGTCAAAATCAGGAAAACAGCCAAACTTTTGTATACAACCTTGTATTTTCGCATAAATCCTCCTAACACATCACTTCTATTGAACATAATCTTTCAACATCTTAAACAACCACCTACCACCCTCCCCCTTTTGAGCGGTAAGTAAATTTTCCACACCTCTCTGATGTAACTTGCATATAACGATAACCTCGAGTGAGGGAAGGACACCCGAATAGAATTCAGCGCAGCGAGGATTCCAGTGAGCAAGCGAATTCTATTCGGGTGTCCTTCCCTCGCGAGTATAACGCGAACTTACCGATCAAACCTCACTCCACCGTCCCGATCCACCGCTTCTTCACGCCCACGCACGACGCCACCGCGAACACCAGAAACATCGCCACCAGTATCAGCACGTGTCGTCCATAATCCATGGATCCGTCTATATAATCCGCCAGCGACAGCCAGTTAAAGAAAAATTTATCCGCCAGATCAAGGTCAAAATACATATTCAGCGTATAGAGATATCCCGCAAAGAACACGCACCCCGCCATCACGACGGAGCCGATATTTTTCCGCAAAATTCCGTTTATGAAAAACATGATCATGCCCACCGCAGAGCCAAAGCACACGCACAGCAGGATCTGCAGGCCCATGGCTTCCAGCGGTGCCATGGATGTCACGATGTCCGGATCGATGCTCCCATAGCCGGTAAACTGATACAAAATCATCGGGTTCCCTGAAATCGTATAGATCACCGCGCCCCAGTTTGTGGAAAAGCTCACATAAGGCAGCAGTGTAATCACCTCCGTCACGAACATGAGTACCTGGAAAAACAGGTTCGACAGCACGATGAATAAAATCTGCCCCAGGCACCAGGGCAGCAGTCCGCTGCGGCTGAGCGTAAAGGCTTTAGTGCTGTCCAGAAACGGCGCGTTACAGTTTAGCAGGATCAGCAGCAGCTCCCCGTAAACCACATATATGCTGCTGGCGAAGAAGTGCGGCAACAGCCACGGGGTCACGCCGTACGAACCGCCCGCTGCTGCAGTCACCCCGCGGATATTCCAGACAAACAGGATCCAGAACAGAATCATCAAAAACAGCACCACGCGAAAGAGCACGCTGCCAAGCATTTTCCGGAAGCTGACCCCTGCGGAGCAGAGCACTTTCCAGGCGAAAGAACTTTTTCCTGCGGAAATTCCTTTATCCGCAAACTTCCCATTCTGTGCAGAAGCCTTTCCCTTTCCAAAAGCTTCTTCGCGAACATCCAATCTGATTTCCTTACTCAATTTCCGCCACCTCCCTTACCCTTCGTACAAAGATCACGCAAAAGATACAGGCCGCCACCAGCACATAGAGGCCGCTGCGCACCACGGCAAAGCGCTCCTGGTCACAGGCACCGTTTACCTGCAGGGTGAAAAACAGAATTCTCCAGTTTGTGATGTCCGGCTGTGTGTAACCGTTGTTGAAAAAGAGCCCGCTGAAGCTGTCCAGTCCGAAAAACAGCGCGACCGGCATGCCCAGCAGCAAAAATTTGTTGCGGATAAAGGCGGACAGCGCGATGGTCAGCGTGGCGAAGAAAATTCCGGCAAAGCACTGAACCAGGATCAGGTACACAGCCAGTTCCACCACATGCCCGTCTGCGGCAAGCTGGGAAGTCTGCATCACACCGTTAAGATCGTCCTCCAGCATAAGCGGCAGCCCCTGCAGCTTTAGTATCACAACAAACAGTGCATTCGCAAGCAGCACCAACGCCCCGGTGAGCAGACCGCCCGTGACAATTTTCGAGGTTCCGTAAATGCCAGGCGAACTGCGGATCAGCCGGTACTTCGTCCCGCTGCCGGCGAATTCATCGTAATAACAGCAGCCATAGGGCACCACAAACAGGCAGAAGCGGAGCCAGAACAGGCTTCCGCCGCCGGAGGTCGCGTTTGAAATCACGTTCGCAATGTCCTGCTCCGCGCCGGAGCCTAAGATCATCGGCTCGCTCCCCAGCAGGAGAAGCGCAAGGTAGGCAAACATCGGCCCCCAGAAGCGAAAGCTGGCGAGGCTTACTGCCATCTCTTTCCCAATTACATTTAAAAATACCTTTAACTTTTTCATTTCTCTCCTATGTCTCCCACAAAATTGATCCCATACTCCTCAGCATAACTTTCTGCCCGTGACCCCGCCGCCCCATGAATCGTCAGATCCTCCGAGCAGCCCTCGAATACGTCCTCGCCGATCCGCGTCACGCTGGCCGGAATGGTGATGTCCGTAAGATCTTTGCAGTCACAAAACGCTGAGTCTCCGATCATCAGCACGGAATCCGGGATCACCACCGTTTTTATGCTGCCCTCCGTCTCCGGTGCCGTCTCCCCGGTTCCATAATCCACAAAAACCGGTTCGTGATAGTAAAATGCGCCGACTCCGATGATAACGACAGAATCCGGGATCACGATTTCCTGCAGCTCCGTCAAGCTGAACATACTGCTTGTAATAATCTTCGTTCCCTCCGGAACAGTAAAAGATTTCAGCGCCAGACTTCCGCATGCACCCGAGCCAAACACCACATTTTCGCCGAGGATCGTTAATTCTTCCAGGTTCGGATGCTGATCGAATGCGCTGCCACAGATCCCCCGCACGCTGGCCGGGATCGTCACTGACAGCAGCTCATCATCTGAATAGGCCGCCTGATAGCAGGAAAATGCCCCGCCCAGATAGGTCACCGTGTCGGGCACCACCACCTCGGTATCCTCGCCGTTATAGCCGATCAGCACATTTTTCCCGACCGTCACAAAATAATCGGTGATCGACTCAAACCAGGCGCTTCCTTTAAACGCATTCGCCCTAACCATGATCACATTCTGTCCGTTTTTTACTTCCGTCAGCGACAGACAGTCACAAAAGGCGCTGCTTCCGATGATTTTCAGGCTTTGCGGCAAATCCGCTTCCGTCAGTCCGCTGTCGGAAAATGCACTGGCGCCTATTTCCACCAGGCCCTCCGCAAAGGGAAAATGCTCCAGATACTTACAATCGCCAAAACCGCTCAGTACCGTCACATTTTCCGCGCCCGTCACTTCCTTAAGCGAATCACATTGTTTAAACGAGTCTGTCAGAACCGTCACGCTTTCCGGAATATCCACGGTCACGAGGCTGTCGCAGCCGTAGTTAAAGGAAAGATCTATCTCCACCACGCTTTCCGGGATGGTGAAGCTTTCCAAAGATGTGCAGGATTCGAACGCGCAGGAGGTGATCCTGGTCACGCTGTCCGGAATGGTCACCGATACCAGATCCTCATCATCCCAAAATGCCCCGCAGATATTCTTCACGCCGTCCGGGATTACCACCGAGGTGTCGTCCCCGTTATACTTGATGAGAATGCCATCCCCGACGATCACGAACTCGTCCGTCAGGTTCTCATACCACGGGATATAGTCAATTCCGCCAAATGCCGAGGAGCCGATCGTGGTCACGCTGTCCGGGATCGCGATTTCCTCAAGGTTTTCACACCCACAAAATGCTAAGATGCCGATCGTGGTGACACTGTCCGGGATCACGATTTTCTCAAGATTTTCACAGCCAAAAAAAGCATAGTTGCCGATGGCAAGCAGGCCATCCGGCAAAATCACTTCTTCCACATCCGAATACATGAAAGGCATGTAACTGCCCCAGCTGTGGCTTTCGATCTGGCCGAGCACCGTCACCGGAAGTCCCTCATAAGTTGCCGGAACCTCCACCACCGTGTCCGTGCCGATGTAATTCACCACCTCCACGTGATCCTCGTAAATGTCGTACCAGAAGTTCTCGTCCTCGGCGAAGGCCACCGGCAGCTCCTCTTCGGGCAACGCATCCTCCTCCGTCAGTTCCACCGCCTCGTGCCAGTCGCATTGGAAACCGCCGCCGTCCAGGTTCACCTCATCCCGGTCGGGTCCGTCCGACTCCTTCGTTGTGGAGTCCTCCGACGCGGCGGTCGTGGTTTCGGAAGCTGCCTTCGTGGCAATGGTGATCTCCTCGTCCGCGCCGGCCTGGGCGCAGGCCCCGGCAAGCAGGAGCGCCGGGATCAGGCACAGGCTCATAAGTTTTCGGGTAATCAATCGGTTTTTCATACACTCCTCCTGTAAACTATTTTTAATGACACCGGGATTCGAAGATGCCGAAGCAGACGGTTTTGTCTGGCACCCTTGGTATCATAACTTTTACCCCCAATACAATCATTTTCAGTTACATATAACACAGATGGAAAGTGTTTTTGATATCTGTATTTTGAACCACCGTTACTGATATCAAGGTCGACCTAAGCGAGTCTATAGTTTCACGTTGGAAGAAAAATAGCGCAGCGGTTTTTCTTCGTTGCTCTCTTCATTACTCAGTAAAGGGATTATAGTCTTACTTAAAGATGACTGTGCAACATCTCTACTGAATTAAAGTCTAAACTGATAGACTCTATTTGTCAAGCTTTTTTTTAGCCTGCGCATCCATAAAAAATAAACCAGCCGCCACAAACAGTGACGGCCGGTGCCATTCATTTAAAATACTGTTTACTTCTTAAAAAACTCCATTAATCCATTATAAAAATACAGCGGCACGAACTCATAGCTGTGATACGCGCCCGGCTCCACCCGCCAGCGGATATTTCCGGACTCCGCGGCATCTTCGGCGAAGGCAAAATTATGCGTCCTGTCGCGGATCGCCTGAATCAGCCCCTTCATCGGCTGGTACGCGATATCCTCATCCCCGGTGACGGCGTAAATAAAGAAATCGTCATTCGCATAGCCGTACTTTGCGGCGTTCGCGTCGAGCAGATCGGCCGCCGCCTCGGCATTGCCGGGCGTGCCCCGGTCGCGCGCACCGTTCACCCACAGGTCGCCGCTCATCGGCAGGAAGTACGCGAACGCATCCAGATTGTTCAGAAACGTCACCCAGGTGGCCAGCGAACCCATGGAAAATCCCGTGAAGGCCCGATGGCGGCGGGATTTCTCCAGCCCTGCCGGGGTTACATCTTCGGCGTAAGTAGAGAATGCGCTCTCAACGGACGGCATCAGGTCTCCGGCGAGCTCATTGTGGAAGTGGTAGATGATGTCCGCCGCACCGCCCACATTTCCCGCCAGCGAAGTCTGGTTATAGTAAGTCGCGGAAACCACGATCAGCGGCTCGATGTCGCAGTTCGCGATCATGTGATCCAGCGCGATCCGGATCGGCGAAGCTGTCTCGCAATTCCCCAGGTATGCCTCGATATTGCCCTCGCCTCCGTGGACGGCGTAGAGGATATTGTAGTGCTTCTCTTCCGTGTAACCCTGGGGCAGATACACGTAGCAGAATTTTTGAAGCGGCGTTGCCGCCTCGTCGTAAGTGTTCGTGTCGTACTCAAAGCGGACGACCCGGCCTCCGTTCGGTATGGGAGTCAGGTAATCCTGGGGTAAACGGTTGAACGGTTTTGTTTCGGACATGGTTTCCTCCTGTCATATTCTTTTGCAAGGAATTTTCCATATTCTTTAGCAGGGAGTTTTCCTATTGACAAATCTTCTATTTGCGTATATTATATCTTATACAAAAGAAGTGAGTTTTTTGCTGAGTAAGCCTGTCAGGCCAGAAAAGGTTACCCGCTTCTTTTTTATATTTATGATATCATACAAATATAGCTTGTCATTGGCTGCATGCCGAATTATCAATTGTGCATAAAAAACATTGTATCTGCTTATACTCCCATCTTCACTGTATACAGGCAACGCAAAACGAGTATCATAATTATATCATAATTTGCGTTTTCCGTCTTCCAATGCAATCTTTAATTTTTAATCGTCATTTGCACATTTTCCCAGTACAACTTGGATAATTAAAAATATTCCTCAATCGGATATTCATTGGCACTGTATTTGAAAAAATAAGGAAATGCAGGGCAACCGTAACGCTGCATCCCATGCCATCATTCATATTCCAGAAAAAACAAACCGCCCGAATTTTAAGATGAAATTTTCACATCTTAAAATTCAGGCGGGCCGAGGGAATTACCCCCACGACATTTGCAGCTTCTTCTTATTCACAGCACAGTCTGATAAATACATATTGATAAGCGTCTGGTAAGGAATTCCGGTTGATTCCGCCAGCTCCTTAAAATAATCTATCGTTGCTACATCCAGATTGATTGTAATCGTTTTCTTAAGCTTTTTTACATACGGATTCTTTCGACCGCCGGAAAAATCATATTCTTCTCTCATATACTCGCCTCCATATTATTTTCATTATATTGTCTGGTTTCATTTTTCGTCGCTCTTCTCGCGGAAATCAATCGAATTACCGTATCGGAATCTCTGCAACAATGACAGACTACCAGAAGATTTGCTTTTCTGCTAAGCCCTAATATAAGAAACCGTTCCTCCTCCTCTGAATGTTCCGGGGCATCTATCACAATTGCTTCCGCATCATAAAAGACACTTGTTGCTTCCTCAAACGAATTTCTGTGTTTTATCTTATTAATTCTGTTTTTGTTTTCGTCCCATTCGAACCGTATGCTTTCCATACATGTATTATACATATTAGATATTTATCTGTCAAGTTAGGATTCCTCCTTTTTTTGACTTATTGCCTGTTTCACTTTCTATTATCATACAAAACAGATTTTCACATTCGCGTCACAACAGAACGCCCTCAACAGTCTATATAATATACTCGTGAAAAAGCCACTCACAGACTTCCGTGAGTGGCTTTTTTCATTTCAGAAACTCTTTTTACTTATTTGACAATCATCATTCTCGAATTGTCTTCGCGCACCATCGCCTGTCTTAAGGTAATCGACCATATCCAATCGACAGTGCCCCCTCAGCTATATCCCCTGGAAATACCCGCGAAGCGAACATGAATGCTTATTAGCAATAATATTCCATCGGATAGGTGAGATACTCGTTCGGAGCCAGCTGATCCGCCGTCACATATCCGGCCGGTGCCGTAATCAGGCTTGGCAAACGGTTCACGATGGTCGCGCAGGTGTGCTCCACCGTCGCAGGTTTCACGATGTGGAATTCCGTATCCGGCTCGCCGCTGATCCACCAGTCACACATATCGCCGTCTTCCGGCCCGTAAACCTTGCCGATCGTCTCTTCTTCAATGGTAATGCCCTGCAGCGTTTCGATCGTAACCACAGCGGACATACCGATGCAGTTGCCGGCCTTAATGGTCTCGCCGAGGGTTTCGGAATAGATGTCATGATCGATCACATACGGCACGTGCTTCTGGTCGATGGACTTCACGGTCAGGCCAAGCTTGTTCGCGATCGCCTCGCTGGCGTTCCACGCGTAGGAAGGCTCAAATTCCGACGGATGCGCGATCTGCTCCTCGAACTCTGCCGGAGTCAGGTTGCAGCCGTGCGCCTTCGCAAGCGCGAGTCCGTATTCATCGACATTGTAGCTGTAAGCGCCCTTGATCTTCGTGATCTTATGGCAGCCGCCCGCCACCAGTGCCACGATGTTGATCCAGAAAATGTCCTGCATGCCGCTGCCGGTCACGGTGCAGCCGGTTCTCTTTGCCAGCGCATCCAGCCGGTTAATCTGCGCTGCAGATGTCGTCCAGGGATAAATCGCCTCCTCGCAGGTGGTGATTACATTGATCCCGCGCGCCACGCATTTTTCCACATGATCATAAATGTCATTGATGAAACTGAACAGGGTGACGATCGCCACATCGGCATCGCACTCATCCAGAACCTTGTCCGCGTCATTGCTGATAATTACGCCCGTCTTCACGCCAAGCCCGGCATAATCACCCACGTCCTGTCCCACAACCGCCGGATTCACATCGATCGCACCTACGATCTGTGCGCCATTCTCGTGCAGATAGCGGAGAATGTATTTTGACATCTTACCACAACCGTACTGAACAACTTTGATTTTTTCCATAAATGTAAAACCTCCTTATAAACGAATCTGCCAGATACCTGAAGTCAACACACTATCTGACTGTAGCTGTCGATATTCATGATCTGACCTGTCGGGTTCACGGATGATTTTCCCTCTGGCTGTAAGGGAAATCCCGCCTGCAACTAACTTTTATGAGTATACACTCTCCTGTTAGGCGAGAGTCAAGAAGTTTATGGAAAATTAATTAACAGAGAATTCTGCCAAATAGCCGACTATTCGTTCGTGCAAAGAAGTTAGCGTAAATCTCTCACTTCATTGCACAGACGAATGGTCGGACATCTGACAGATTTCCATGATGTCCGAAAAGCGGACATGAAAATTTATTATCTTACTTAAATTTCACCGGCACCTGCAGCCTTAAATACATGCTTCTCCTGTCATGATCAAAAATATTGAATTCCGTGAGCACCTCGCAAATATAATCCCCGCTGATCTGCCAGTCCTGCTGCGCGCAGAAGTTCCTGAGATCGCACGCGTATTTTACCTCATCATCAAAATCATCCAGGTAAACGCACGCGAACATGCCGCTTTCCACAACTTTGGCATCCCGTCTGCTCCCGGCCGTGCGATAATCCAGAAACGCAAACACTTCTTTCGGCAGGAACCTGCCCTGTATATAATCGTCTTCATCGATCGATGTTCCTGTGCTGAAGGAATGAATCTGCGGGATTTTCTGCTCCGCCAGCGCACAGCGCAGCTCCAGCAGCGAATGCTCAAAGGAGCGCAGCCCCTTTTCGTAAAAATTCTCCGTACAGGGGATTCCCAGAATATAACGCCGGTCGATAAATTCCAGCGCAAAGGTTCCCTTTGTCGGTGACTTTCGATACCGTTCGATGCTCGCAATGGCCCGCTCCACGGCATCATGGCGGGCGTGAAGGTCTCGTATCTGCTGGTGAATCTGCTCATTTTTACTGATCAGAATGGACTCGATCAGCGTCAGATCCTCCCTGCGCAGCACATCCGCGATTTCATTCAGGCTCATGCCCAGTTCCTTCATATACACAATCATGTCGAGCCGGGCATTCTGTTCGATGTCGTAATAGCGATAACCGGTGTCCGGATCCACATAGCGCGGATGCAGCAGCCCCATTTCATCATATAGGCGTAAGGTCGCCACCGTCAGGTTATTCATCTGCGCCATTTTTCCGATGGGGAGAAGATTTTCTTTCATGGTATTCTGCTCCGTTTCTCCTTGAAACTCTACAGCTGGATGAGAGTTTGTCTGTCTTCACTATATGCGCACATTTTTATGTGCAGGCCCTTATTTTTCAAACTCATTTTCCGTCCACATCCATGATATCTGTTTTAGCACGAAAAAGCAACCTCAAAAACATCT
>JAJQBQ010000055.1:29615-51729 GCA_021203205.1 Lachnospiraceae bacterium
CACGAAAAAGCAACCTCAAAAACATCTATTTGGCACGAAAAAGCAACCTCAACTCGCAGATGCCGAAAAACATAACTGATATCAGGCCAGATGCATCCAAACATTCTCTCCTCCATAAAACAAAAAGGTCAGAAATCCACCTGAATTTCTGACCTTTCGTCTTCTATTTCGAACAGAAACCATCTCCACCAAAACTCTTCCTGTTGCGATCCGACAGTACGGATTTTCACAGGTAATATTCCATGGTTTTCTGTCCCTTATGTGCTTCTGATTTCATTTTATAAACCGACATCGCCCTTGTCTATTTTTCCTCCGGCATCACCACCGCGATATGCACGTCATCCAGCTGCTTTTTCTCCACAGCCGCCGGCGCGCCCATCATCACGTCCATGGCATTCTTGTTCATCGGGAATGGGATGATCTCGCGGATGCTGTCCTCGCCGCAGATGAGCATGATCATCCGGTCCACGCCCGGCGCGATGCCCGCGTGCGGCGGCGCTCCGTAGCAGAACGCGCTGTACATGGCCGGGAACTTCGCCTTCACATCCTCCTCGCCGAGACCCACCAGCCGGAAGGCTTCGATCATGATCTCCGGATCATGGTTACGCACCGCGCCGGAGGAGAGCTCCACGCCGTTGCATACCAGGTCGTACTGATAAGCCAGAATGGAGAGCGGATCCTGCGTTTTTAAGGCTTCCATACCACCCTGGGGCATGGAGAACGGGTTGTGGCAGAATTCCAGTTCACCGGATTCCTCGCCGATCTCGTACATCGGGAAGTCCACGATCCAGCAGAACTCGTAGCACTCTTTCTTCATGTGTTTTTCCGAGGCCGCGCCCAGGAGTTTACGGAACACGCCCGCGGTTTTCTGGGCGGTCAGGAGATTTCCGGCCGCGAGGCCCACAAAGTCGCCCGGTTTCAGGCCAAGCGCAGCAACCACCGCATCTTTACGCTCCTTTAAGAACTTCGAGATGCCTCCCACCAGCTCGCCCTTGTCATCCAGGCGGAACCAGTAAGCCTTCTGCGCAGTCTGCACTTCCACCTCGGCGCAGAGCGCGTCGATGACCTTTCGGCTGGCCGCAAAGCCGTCCACCACGATGGCCTTGACGGTCTGCCCCGCGAAAGGTGCGAACCCGCAGTCCGCCATCACTCCCGTGGCATCCTGCAGCACCAGGTCAATTCTCAAATCCGGCTTGTCCGTGCCGTAGCGGTCCATCGCCTCCAGATAAGGGATGCGCACGAAAGGCGCTTTCGTTGCCGTCGGATAAATGCCGTACTTCTCAAAAACCGGCGGCAGCACCTCCTCGATCACGTCAAACACGTCCTCCTGGGAAGCGAAGGCCATCTCCATATCCAACTGGTAAAACTCGCCCGGTGAGCGATCCGCTCTGGCGTCCTCATCCCGGAAGCAGGGCGCGATCTGAAAATACCTGTCAAAACCGGAGGCCATCAGGATCTGCTTAAACTGCTGAGGTGCCTGGGGCAGCGCGTAAAACTTGCCCGGGTGGTTGCGGGACGGCACCAGATAGTCTCTCGCGCCCTCCGGAGAAGAGCAGGTGAGGATGGGCGTCGTCACCTCCAAAAATCCCAGCTCGTTCATACGGTTGCGGAGTTCCGCCACGATCTTGCTTCGCATCACCATGCGTTCTTTCACCGACGGGTTGCGCAGATCCAGATAGCGGTATTTCAGCCGGGCGTTCTCATCCGCGTCCTCCGACTGGCGGATTTCAAACGGCAGCGCCTGGTAGATGCACTTTCCAAGGATCTCGATGTGCTCCGGCACCACCTCGATGTCCCCGGTGGGAAGCCCCGGATTCTTGCTGGAGCGCTCCCGCACCGTGCCCTGCACCTGGATCGTGGACTCCTTATTCACGACATCGATGACGGCCATCATCTCCTCCGTCTCGATGACCACCTGCGTGGTCCCGTAAAAATCCCGCAGGATCAGGAAGCCAAGGTTCTTGCTGACCTTTCGAATATTCTCATACCATCCCACCAGCGTCACCTGCGCCCCCGCATCGGCCAGGCGCAGCTCGCCGCAGTTGTGTGTTCTTGACTGTGTCATTGTATCTATCTCCTTCATGAAACTGTATTTTGTCGCCACATGTAAATGAATCGTCTGTCTTTACTGTTGGTTTTCTGCGCGATTATATGCTAAACTCATTCATTTTTCAAGTAAATTGAAAATACTATTTTAAATAATCTCCTATTTCTCACACCATCCCCAGCGCCAGCCCGATGAGCCGCACGATAAGCGCCGCGATCCACGCGATCACGCACTGCTCTGCCACCACGCCCACGGCCCACTTGCCGCCCAGCTCCCGCCGAATGGAGGCGATAGCCGCCACGCAGGGCGTGTAGAGCAGGGAGAACACCAGCATCGTCGCCGCGTTGAGCGGTGTCAGCAGCGTGGTCACCTCGCCCGCGAACAGGATCTCCATGGTGGAAACCACGCTTTCCTTCGCCATGAAGCCGCTGATGAGGGAGGTGGTGATGCGCCAGTCGCCGAGGCCCAGCGGCGCAAAGAGCGGTGCCAGCACGCCTGCCACCGTGGCCAGGATGGAATCCGCCGAATCCGTCACCACGTTCAACCGCAGGTCGAAGGTCTGCAGGAACCAGATGACGATGGTGGCCATCAGGATGATGGTGAAAGCCCGGTGGAGGAAGTCCTTCGCCTTCTCCCACAGCAGCTGCAGCACATTTCTGGCGGACGGCAGGCGGTAGTTCGGCAGTTCCAGCACAAACGGCACCGCCTCGCCCTTAAACAGCGTCTTCTTAAACAGGAACGCCACCAGGATTCCCATCACGATCCCCAGAAAATACAGCGCCGTCACGATGAGCCCGCTGTACTTCGGGAAGAAAATATTTACAAAGAACATATAGATCGGCAGCTTCGCCGTGCAGCTCATGAACGGCGTGAGCAATATGGTCATGCGCCGGTCACGCTCGCTGGGCAGCGTCCTGGTCGCCATGACCGCCGGCACCGTGCAGCCGAAGCCGATCAGCATGGGCACGATGCTGCGGCCGGAAAGGCCGATTTTTCTTAACAGGCTGTCCATGAAAAATGCCACGCGGGCAATGTATCCGCTGTCTTCTAACAAGGACAAAAAGAAGAACAGACAGACAATGATCGGCAGGAAGCTAAGGACGCTGCCGACACCCGCGAAGATGCCATCGCTGATGAGGGATCGCAATACCGGGTGGACGTTCGCCGCCACCAGCGCATTGTCCGTGATACCTGCCAGCGCGTCAATTCCTATCTCCAGCAGATTCTGGAAGAACAGGCCGATCACATTGAAAGTCAGATAAAACACCAGCAGCATGATGACGATGAAGCACGGGATAGCCGTGTATTTTCCCGTGAGCACCCGGTCGATTTTTTCACTGCGCAGCCGCTCTTTGCTCTCTTTCGGCTTGCGCACGGTCTTGCGGCACAGTCTGCCGATAAAGGAGAAGCGCATGTCCGCGATGGCCGCGGTCCGGTCGAGCCCACGCTCCTGCTCCATCTGCACCAGGATATGCTCGATCATCTCTTTTTCATTATCATCCAGATTCAGCTGCTCCAGAACCAGCTCATCGCCCTCCGCCACCTTCGTGGCCGCAAAGCGCACCGGGATGCCGGCCGCCTGTGCATGGTCCTCGATCAGGTGCATGATGCCGTGGAGCGCCCGATGCACCGCGCCGCCATGGTCGTTCTTATCGCAGAAATCCTGCCGTTTCGGCCGCTCCTGGTACTTCGCCACGTGGATCAGATGGGATACCAGTTCGTCAATGCCCTCATTTTTGGCCGCGGAGATCGGCACTACCGGGATTCCCAGGATCTCCTCCATCTCGTTGATGCGGATGGAGCTTCCGTTCTCGCGCACCTCGTCCATCATGTTCAGCGCCAGCACCATGGGCGTATCCAGCTCCATCAGCTGCATGGTCAGGTACAGGTTTCGCTCGATATTTGTGGCATCCACGATGTTGATGATGCCGTGAGGATGCTCATCCAGCACGAAGCTGCGGGTCACAAGCTCCTCGCTGGAGTAGGGCGACATGGAATAGATGCCCGGCAGATCCGTAACCAACGTATCCTGGTGCCCCCGGATGCCCCCGTCCTTGCGGTCCACCGTGACGCCGGGGAAATTCCCCACATGCTGGTTCGAACCGGTGAGCTGGTTAAACAGTGTCGTCTTGCCGCTGTTCTGGTTACCCGCCAGCGCGAAGGTCAGAACCGTGCCCTCCGGCAGCGGGTGTTCGTCTGTTTTATCATGATAACGCCCGCCTTCACCAAGGCCCGGATGCTCGATTTCCCGCTCGGGGATGAGGGATGCTTCGCCGTGGAAACCGGACGGAAGGTTTTCATCTCTTCCGATATCTTCACTCGAAACACTTCTCTTCTCTGTTCTGGAACCTCTGCCTTTTCTTCCAAGTCCGGCTTTACTTCTTTGCTTCGCAGAAGCTTCTTTCCGGTCAGTTTCCGAATGGTCCTCCCCGTCTTTTTTCGCTATTGCAGATGTCTTTTCTTTCTTCCGGGAAACGGATACCGTTTCCGCGTCTCCGGAACGAATCTCCTCAATCTCTATCTTTTCGGCATCCGCCAGGCGCAGCGTCAGCTCGTAACTATGTACCCGAAGCTCCATAGGGTCACCCAGCGGGGCCAGCTTTACCATGGTCACTTCTGCCCCCGGGATCAAACCCATATCAAGGATGTGCTGTCTCAGCGCACCTTCCCCGCCGACATTTTTTATGACGGCGCTCCTGCCGATCGGCAGCTCTTTTAAATTCATATCTGCCCGTTCCTTCCCTGCATATAATGATCTTCGATTTTCGCCGCAATTATAACACCGCCATGTGACAAATGCAATCGCGACATTTTTCCTGCGCTTTTTGAATTATACTTGTAAATGTCCATATGATGTGCTATTTTTGCTTCGCAGTTTAATTTCTAAAGTCGCGCCGTTCTCTATATCGTTGTTGCCCGGTTAATGCGAGACTTTTTCTTAAACGCCGAAGTTCGCTTCCCGAACTTCAGGCGGGTGCTGTGACTAGATCATATGAGCGGCGGGCCTTCTTCATTATTATTTGTGTCTCCACAAATTGACAGAATGGTGAAAAATGACAACAGATGTTCTCTTCCTTCTCAAAATAATCTTCGCGACCGTCATCCTGGCCTGTGCCTGTGCCGCAGACATCCGGAGCCGTCGCATTCCGAACCTTTGTCCCGCTCTTCTCGCCGCAGGCGGGGCTGTTTTTCTGGTGCCGGAATTTATTCTTTTCCGCGATGAAGTATGGGCTCTTCTGTCAGACAGCATCCTTGCCGCAGTCCTTTGCCTGATCTTCTTTCTGGTTATTCATGGCCTGTCCCACGGCGGCATCGGTTTTGGCGACATCAAATTATTCAGTGCTTTGGGCTTCCTTTTGGGCGCGGAACCCCTGCTTTACACCGTCTTTTTCTCATTTCTTTTGTTTGCCTGCGTATCGGTGATACTGCTGCTCTTAAAGAAAAAGCGGCGCGAAGACACACTGCCGTTCGCGCCGTTTATACTGACCGGATTTCTTGGATCCTTTTTGCTTTCATGCTTTTTCTGATAATTGATACAAATAACCGTGGGATCATGCTGTGATTTACCGGTATGAATGTTCTTTGCTTCCTGCACAGAGCAGTAAAAAAAACAATCCTGTTCTTTTTCGATTATTTCAGTACCAGGCACGACTGCGGCCCCAGCGCAAGCTCACCGTCTTCCGCTACGCCCCCGCCAATACGGTAAATGATTTTCCTGCCATCCACATCAAGCGGCACTGACACCACATCTTCGGAAGGGTTAAGCGCAACAAGGATATTTCCTCTGCGGTACACAAATGGCAGGGTGCCGCTCTCGGCGAAGACTGCTTCGAACTCCGCATCCGCCTGCAGGTCTTCCTCCGCGTGCCGCAGGGCAAGCAGCTCTCTCACGGTGTGCAGCAGCGAATTCTCATCTGCCTCCTGGGAAGCCACATCCGGAGAGCCCTCCGTAACGTCTACCGGAAGGTAAAGCGCATCCGAAGCGCCTGCCGAAAATCCTGCATTTTTCTCTCCGCTCCACTGCATCGGCGTGCGGGAACCGGTGCGGACATAGCCGCCCTCCTTCGATTTCAGCTTCCGGTAGCGCATGCCGATCTCATCGCCGTAATACAAAAACGGCACGCCAGGCATGGTGAAGATAAACGCATATGCTATTTTCAGCTCACTGTCGCTTAAGCTGTATTTCGGGCGGAAGGTGTCATGATTGCATGTGAGCATGCTGATGTAGCCGTCGCCCTTCGTGGCGGTATATTTCGGGAGATAATCCTTCAGGAAGCGCATGATGTCGCCTTCTCCGTCTTTGCAGAAAAAGCTGTGATCCTCGCCGTCCTTATAATTCTCATAGTCCCGCAGCAGCGTGTTATAACCGTTTCCGCGGTGGTTCAGATAAAAGTCCATGTGGAAGCCGGCCTTTAAGGACAGCTGCGGGTTGCTCCACTCGGAAACGATGGCCGCCTCCGGATACTCCGCGTTCAGCATTTCCCGGACATTTCTCCAGATGGCGCAGGTGCCGGACTTGTTCGCGTCATCATTTTTCACCAGCGAATCCGCCATGTCCACGCGAAAGCCGTCGCAGCCGTGATCCAGCCAGAAGCGCATGACATCCTTCATGGCCTCCCGGGTGGCGATGCAGTCCGGGTGATCCATGGGCAGCTGCCAATCCTCTTTGCACTCGTAAAAGCCGTAATTTAACGCGGGCTGGCACTTGAAAAAGTTCAGCAGGTAAACGCCGTCGCGCTCGCACTCCCCGCTGACATACGGGTAGCCGCTCGGCGCCTGAAACCAGCTGTTTGTCCAGATGTAGCGGTTCGAGTACTCATTTTTCTCCGCCTTCTGACTTTCTTTAAACCAGGCGTGTTCCTCCGAAGTGTGCCCCGGCACCAGGTCCAGCAGCACGTGCATGCCCCGCCGGTGTGCCTCGCCGAAGAGGCGGTACAAATCGCTGTTCGTGCCGTAGCGCGGCGCCACCTTCTTATAATCGCGCACATCGTATCCCGCGTCCTTAAACGGGGAATCATAGCAGGGATTGATCCACAGGGCGTTGCAGCCCAGCGAACATATATAATCCAGCTTCTCAATAATTCCGTTGAAATCGCCGATGCCGTCCGCATTTGTGTCATAATAGGACTGCGGATAGATCTCGTAAAACACGGCATTTTTTAACCATTTTGGCATGTTTGGCCTCCTGTTCAATTTTAATTATCTCCATAATGTCCCCGACAGTGAGCAATATAGATTCGCCCGTCTTCCATATGATAGACCAGACGATCCTGATCATTAATCCTTCTGCTATACTCTCCCTGAAGATTTCCGGTAAGTGGTTCCGGTTTCCCTATTCCGTTCATACATCCATTTCGCTCAATATCTTTAATAAGTTTGTTTATTCGGGCCAATGTTTTTTTATCCTGTGATTGCCAGTAAAGATAATCCTCCCATGCATCATCTGACCAGATTTTTTCACTCATCCTCTACCTCAATCAGTTCGTGCGCATGTCCTTTCCCTGCGCGAAGTTCACGAACTGACTTCTCCACATAGGCGAGATTCTCTTCCGAGTAAAATTTGTCAGGATTATACGAAATATCAAAAGGAATTCGTCTCTCCCTCAGAACGGCTTTCACAAACAGATTGATGGCCCCAGATGTTGTAAGACCAACATTCGAGCAGAATTTGTCAAAGCTGATTTTATCTCTTTCATCGACCCTGGCCGTTAACGTTGCCTGTGACATAAAAATCACCTCTTTCTGTATATAAAGTGTCAACATTATATCACTATTGTATTCGGATTGCAACAAATTTATTACTGTACGCTGTAAATTAACGTATAGATATCAGATTTCAGTTTGGCCAGGGTCGATCCTGTAACTATTCAGACATTGAATCGTGTTGCAGTCGGAAAACAGGATATGCTTCCTGCCACAATCATAAACAGAATATACATCTTGCGTTACCGTGAACAGTATCAGTATCTTGCCGCAATCCGAAAACAGGATTGACTTTCATAATTGTATCGAATAAAATGATTCGAATGGCAAAATAGCATGGCCTGTTGTACCTTATGTCATAAAATGGGCTTTCCGTGAAAAGCCATACAGGGAGATGCAGATGAATCGGAATTCTATAAAAATCGCGGGCGTGATCGCCGAATTTAACCCGTTCCACGACGGGCACGCATATCTTTTAAAAAAAGCGCGGGAAGTGACCGGCGCGGATTTTGTGGTGGTGGCAATGAGCGGAAATTTCGTGCAGCGCGGCACCCCTGCCGTCATGGACAAGTCCCTGCGCGTGCGGGCCGCCCTCAGCCACGGCGCGGATGCGGTTTTTGAGCTGCCTGTCCGCACGGCCACCGGCAGCGCGGATTACTTTGCGGAGGGAGCCGTGCGTCTTCTCACTGCCCTGGGTGTCACAGACCTGTGCTTTGGCTGCGAGACGGACGATCTCCCTGCCCTGAAGCGGGTGGCGGATGTGCTGGCGGAGGAATCGGAGGCTTTTCGCGAAGCGTTAAAGCGTGGTCTGAAAGACGGTCTGTCCTACGCGGCGGCGGTGCAGCGGGCAGCAGAGGAGTACCATGTACTGACTTCCTCTGAGCTCACATCTATCCTCTCCCTGCCGAACAATCTTCTGGCGATCAGTTACCTCAAGGCCCTCCGCAAATGCGGCTCCTCCATCCGCCCCAACGCGATTCTGCGTCGGGGCGCGGCTTATCACTCAGAGGACTCTGTCCCGGTTTCCAAAGCTTTTCCTTCGGCTGCTTCCTTAAGAAAAATGATGGCTGACATCCAACTTTCCTCCGGTGCTTCCATGACGAAATCCAATGTCGAAGAAAAGAATCCGAAAAAGTCCAATACGGCAGGAGCGGATGTGACAGTCTGTGTGTCAACTTCAGGTGAAATAAATTCCATAACGAAGGCAGCCGCAGAGAAGAACCGCAGAAAATCAGGCACAAACTTCGATGAAGAAAATTCCATAACTATGACAACCACAGATGCGACAGCTGTCTTTCCGTCGTTCTTCGATGCGCTCAAGCCTTACCTCTCCGATGATCTGTTCTCCCTTTATCAGCCGGAATTTGGCGAGGCCTTCCCTGTTTTCCCGGATGATTTCTCCGGACTTCTGGGAAAGTCTCTTCTGGATTTGAAGCCGGAGGAGTCTTACTTTGACTGCGCCCCCGACCTGTACCGGCGCATTTATAATCACCGCAGGGATTTTATCTCCTTTGATGACTTCTGCCAGCGGATTCACACAAAACAGTTCTCTTTAGCCTCCGCGCAGCGCGGAGTTCTCCACTGTATGCTGGGGCTGAAAGCCGGAAGCAAAGACGACCTGTATGCCGCATACCTCCCCCTTCTGGGGTTCCGGAGGGATGCGGGTGCGCTTTTAAAAAATTTAAGCGAAAGCTCACCGCTTCCTCTTCTCTCAAAGACCTGCGAGGGCAGAAATCTGCCAGGCCAGCGGGCTGTACGGCAATGGGAGGAAATCATGTATTCCGATGCCCTTTACCGCCTCGTCCGCTGCTGCCGCTTCGGCAGGAGCTTCCCACTGCCGGAGCAGGCGCAGATCATCGCAGCGGAATAAGCCGTTCAATCAAACCATCCCATCAAATTTGCTTTCGATGTGTCGAAAGTTTCCGCCGTGGCCTTTAGCTCTTCCTGCAACTTTGAATTCAGACCCGCAAACATATAAGACATGTCTACCACGTTTGCCGTGTCATAGTTACCGAGCGCAAGGAATGTGAGCTCCGAGCATCCGTAAAACATGCTGCCCATATTGCGCACTTGCGCTGTGTTAAAGCCGCTGACGTCCAGGGATATGAGCCCGCTGCAGCCGGAGAACATCCCCGACATGTCAGTCGCCGCCAGGGTGACAAAATGGCTGACATCCAGCGCGGTGAGTGCAGCGCAGCTTTCAAACATATAGGCAAAGTCTGTCCGGCAGGCTCGAAGCAACATATTTCCCTTTCTCATCGAACAATACCGATCCGCGTGGACAACTGACCTGATACTGACGGTACCCGCGACCATACAATACCTCCTGCTCATGTAATAAGGTTCAGAGTCAGAGAATAGAGCCTTGAACCTTACCAATATTTATAAGATTCAGTATAACGCATTCAACACGTTCTGTCATCTATAGCTGTTCTTGGATAAAAAAGCAAAAATATGAGCTTTTCCAATTACGGCTTGGATTTGCATCGTATTTATACAAGTGATGCGGCGGTTTGGTTTTATAAAGTTTTTATACCCTTTTCGATTGACATTTTGGGGTATATCAGGGTATAATTTGGTAAAAAAGTGTCATTGTCATTATATAAAGAAAGGAGCTTCATTATGGATATGAAAACCTGCCTTTTAAGGCTTGAAACTCTGGAGTCTGAAATTTCATTTCTTCCGGTTGGTTCTATCACAAAAAAGACCGTAAATGGAAGAATTTATTATTATCACCGCTGGACGGAAAATAAGAAACGCCGGGAACGTTACCTTTCGGCTGATGAGCTGGCGGAACTCCGCCCGCAGATTGAAAAACGTAAGGCTCTGGAAGCCGAACGGAAGGAACTAAAGAAAACACTGGCGAAGTATAAAATGCAATCTCTGGCTTCTGTCTCATTATCCGGTGAGATCACACTGCCTGGTGGAATCCCTTCTTTTCAGACCATCGTTCGCACCGGCAACCAATTGCGCGCTTACGCGGTGCCGGTGAAGAACTTTCGAAAAAGAGAATGCTTCCAAATCCTTCACGAATTTCTCTACGGAAATATTTCAGACATGGTTTGCATTCTCTATGGTCTTCGCCGAACAGGCAAGACCACACTCATCCGCCAGGCGCTTCTGGAAATGAGCGAGGAAGATTTTACTGCGACAGCATTTATTCAGGTGACTGCCCGGGATAATCTGGCAAAGATCAATC
Source organism: Lachnospiraceae bacterium (assembly GCA_021203205.1). Lineage (GTDB taxonomy): Bacteria > Bacillota > Clostridia > Lachnospirales > Lachnospiraceae > SIG308. The sequence goes on from JAJQBQ010000055.1 coordinate 40,565, forward strand.
AGGATCTGAAAACTCTGGAGCAGTCTGGCTACCGGTTCTGCTTTTTGGATGAGGTGACCATGATGGAAGACTTCATCGAAGGTGCCGCTCTGTTTTCCGATGTTTTTGCCGCAAGTGGCATGAAAATCGTGCTGTCTGGCACGGATTCTCTCGGTTTTCTCTTTACGAAGGACGAGCAGCTTTACGATCGCTGTGTGTTTATCTCCACTACATTCATCCCATACCGCGAGTTTGAGCAGGTTCTTGGACGGCATGGCATCGACGAATACATCCGTTACGGCGGTACCATGAGTCCCGGCGGGGTTCATTATAACGATACTCCCGTTTTGGATGGCAGCATGTCCCCCGGCGGGGTTCATTACAACGACACGTCGGTATTTGCCAGTGGCCAGAGTACAGATGAATATGTGGATACCGCGATCGCAAAAAATATCCAGCACTCCCTGAGGTGCTATCAGGACGGCTCTCACTTCCGCCACCTTGCTTCTCTTTATGAGGCTGGAGAACTGACCAGTGCGATCAACCGGGTCGTGGAGGACATGAACCACCGCTTCACACTGGAGGTGCTGACCAGAGATTTTAAATCCGGCGACCTCTCCTTATCCGCGAAAAATCTGCGGCGCGACCGCGATCAGCCTACTGATATTCTGGACCATGTGGATATCGCTTCTGTCACGGAACGGATGCGGAAGCTTCTGGATATCCGTAATAAGCCGGAACAGACGATCAAAATCACGGACGCACACCGGGCAGAAATAGAGGAATATCTGGAGCTTCTCGACATGACGCGCCGCATCGATGTCCTCGCCCTGCCGGATGTGAACGATAAATCTTACCGCACTGTCATCACTCAGCCGGGTCTGCGCTACGCGCAGGCAAAAGCACTGATTGAAAGCCTGCTTCTGGATGCCACTTTCGCAGGTCTCACTCTTCCGGAACGCAACCGGGTACAGGAACGCATTCTGGGAGAGATCCGGGGACGCATGATGGAGGATATCATCCTGCTTGAAACAAAACTAAAAAACCCCACTATGCAGGTTTTCGTGCTTCACTTTGCCATCGGTGAGTTCGACATGGTTATCGCCGACCCGGCTGCAGCCACCTGCCGTATTTATGAAATCAAGCACAGTGCGGAAGCCGTGCCATTTCAGTATCGCCATCTTGTGGACGAAAAGAAATGCCGACAGACGGAGCACCGCTTTGGACCAATTACAGGGAAGTATGTGATTTATCGCGGTGAGCCGATGGTTTTGGAGGGGGTGGAATATTTGAATGTGGAAGAGTATTTAAGATTTTGAAAAGGTTTTTCGTTTTTTAAAAAGACCGTGTACCACGCATTTTCCTGCACAGTACCCGGTCTTTCGCCTCATTATTTCCTTTTCAATTTTCTGTTCAAAACAAACGCTCCAGCACCTTCCCATCCGCATCCACTTCCTCAAAGCATTCCGTGATGTTCTCATCATCCATGATCTGAAGCACGCGGGGCATCCCGGCGGCCAGCTCTTTTTTCGCGTATTCTTCTCTCGAGATCCAGTAGACCCGCCCTTCTTCGGAGCTTTTTAAGTCTCCCTCAAAGGATTCCGCGCGATACATAAGTCCGATATTGTGCATGCCATCGCGATACCAGTGGTAGATCCCCTTTAAAACGGGATGATGGATAATCAGCCCGGTTTCTTCCTTCATTTCCCGGATGACTGCTGCGGAGAATGTCTCACCCGCTTCCACATGGCCGCCCGGAAATGTGGTGCCGTTATATGTACTTCCCGTCTTATCCAGTGCAAGGACCAGGTCTCCGTTGCAGAGCATGCACATATTCATGAAGACAGCGCTTTCCGGCAGGTGCCGACATGGCTCCTGTTCCGGCGAATTTCGTTTCGTCTCTTTTACTGACAGCTCTCCGTCCATCTCCTTTTCTGACTGATTCCCGTCCGGCTCCTTTACGGACAGACTCCCGTTCATTTCTTTTTCCGACTGTTTCCCGTCCGGCTCCTTCTCCAACCGTGGATACACAACAATTTTTAATATATAGCTGATCCCCTGAATGAAGAAGATGATCGCCACGAGAATGTGCATCCCGGCGTGCTCTTCCACGGGTTTCAGCAGTTCGGCCACGCCGGAAACGATCTCGACCGACCCGACCGCCGTGAACCATTTCCAGCCGCGGATGCGCTCTCTGCGCAGTTCCGAAGCATCAATCATTTTCAACACTCCGGTGACCAGCTCCCATATGCCGAAGAAAAACGGGATCATCGCCGCCTGAATGATCTGGTTGAAAAGCGGGAAAAGTGAGAACAGCGCCGTGCACAGGCCATCCGCCAGAAGCCAGTGGGAGCCGCAGAGCTGCTGCCGTTTTTTCGTCGCAATAAACACGTTCACACTGCCCGCCACCAGCATGGCAAGACCCAGCCAGTCCGCGATGCGCACCAGGTCATTTTCCGTCAATGCGCACACCGCAGCCGCAAAGAGGCCGCAGCCACTGATAAACCAGCAGACTTGCACCCAGGCCATTTTCCTTCCGAAGTATCCGTTGCGTCTTTTCTTTGCCATACATCCTCCCTACGTTTTCTCTGACTTTGCAGTATTTTATTTCTGCTTCCAGAAACTGTATAAGACTTTCAAAGTGTATCATGTTTTCTTTCTCTCTTCAACTTCAAATTCCCTCGTTTCAGACATAGCAGGTTCGGTGCATTCCAGATAAGTCTCGCTTAACGTTGAAGACAGAAACTGCTTCGCATTAACTCTGAACATGTAGTAGAAGAAGATTTTTGATACTTGAGCCTAAAAATATCGAAAACTGGCGGGTCAGGATTTTATCCCGGCCCGCCGTTGTTTGAAAGTTCCTCCTCTTTCACAATTTCCTAATTAATATAAGTCAGAAATTCGTTCTTTCCAAAGTGACTATATCTTATCATTCCGTCCCCTTTTCGTCAAGCTTAGCTATTTTAAGATTTTATAAAACTCTTTTGTCAAGCGCCGAAATAACAGTTGTTGTTCCTTAAAAATTTCTTTGCCCCATCTATGAAAAATCCGGGGAACCGACAGGATATGTGTCTGTCCTGCCGGTTCCCCGGATCTTCTAAAACCTTATGAACTTTTCAGATGTTCCAAAAACATCCGAATTCCTGTCCACTACTTTACTCCACGAAGATCACATCGAAAGTCCCCGAGTCGTACCAGGTCTCCCCGATGATACTGAAAGAACCGGTGCTGATGCTGTATTCGCACAGTTCATAGCAGCCCGAATTCCAATTGTAGCCATACAGTAAAACACTGTCCAGCGTCTCACTGTAGCACAGCGCCATCTTGTCGCTGCCGCACATGAACGTAGCTGATGCCCAGAAAAGCCCTGATACAGCTTCATACGGATCCGTGCTGAGCGCCTGACCATAAATGTAGTCATAGGCGTAATCATAAACTACGATATAATCCTCAGCCGTAAACGTGAAGCCAACCGGTGACGAGATGCTCTGGCTCACAACGCCAGCCTCAGACACCTCCGCTGTCGCCGGGGCGATCTCCATGATGCCATACTGAAGGTAGTAATACTCGTACTCTTCATCATAAGCATAGTAAGCAACCATCGCGTAAAGTCCGCCGTTAAAAGCGTTCACCGTCAGATCGATCAGCTGTAACTCACCAAGATATGCCAGCGTGGTATATACATCACTCTCACTCCTGGAGACATTCGTGATCCCATCTTCCGCAGTGTACTGGTAAGACCAGACATATCCGTCATAATCTACGCTGTAGAAGGTTTTGCTGTCGCTGTTATACGCGGAGAATTCCATGTACACATCAGCCATATCATCCGAGTCGGAATAATATACATAATCCTTCATATCTGTCGGATCATAGACCGAGAAGATGTCGAATCCCGAGCTGTACATCGCGTAAATCGCCGCGTTTTCGCTTAGGACAGTCACCTTGCAGGTTCCGCTCACGGTTCCTCCTGCCGTAACTGCAGACACTGTGATCGTTGCGGTTCCGGCGGCAACGGCAGTCACCAGACCGTTCTCGTCCACCGTTGCAACGTCTTCATCCGAAGAGCTCCAGGTAAAGGTTGCTCCAGCCGCCTGTACGCTCACCGGAGCGAGCGTTGCCGAAAGCTGTGCGGTCTCTGTAGCATTCAATACCAGTGCTGTGCTGTCGAGCAGTACACCGGTGGCCTCGTAATCGCCGATCGTCATGTCCTTATCCGGAACAGAGTACAGCGCCACCGCCTGGCAGCCTGCCGCACCCAGAGTGCCGAGCTTCGTCACGGAAGCATCCTCCGTGTTCACGATCAGGAATTCCATCGTATAGGTCCAGCTCCAGCTGTCGTAGCCGCACTGTGCCCAGTAGAGATTTCCGGTGTCATAATCGAAGGCCATGGACTGATACTGGTTTGCCGGGTAACCGGTATAACCTATATAGGTAAGTTCCGCCGTGCTCTTGTCTACCGTGTATAGATATCCGTCTGCATCAATCGCGTACATGATGCCGTCCTCGGAGCAGGCCAGCGTGTAAAGGTTCGCGGAAGCCTGTCCCACCGTGTAGCAAGCACCGGTCGCGGTGTCGATCATGTACAGGTAGCTGTTGTCGGAGGAGTTCACGCCGCCGGCCTGACCCACCGCGTACAGGGTACCGGTGGAATAGTCAAACGCCATCTCGAAGAAGGCCGGATAATCGTAATCCACACCGTCCACGTAGCTGGTCACAACCTCGAACGTCTCCGCATCGATCACCATGACCTCGTAGTCCCAGGTATCCTCGTTCATGCCGTAGGCATAAATCATGCCGTCATAGTACTCACCGGCATAGACCGTGTACTCATCCGGCGTGGCAAGCGCCTCGCCGCTGCTTAAGTCATAATCGTTAAAAGTTCCCCAGAAATAACCGTTTGCGGTGCTCTGGTCATACAGGATGTAGGCGTTCAGCGCGCCTGCCGATTCAAGAACATTGATCGCAAGTGTAAAGCTGTATTCGCCGTTTTCCACCGTGCCGACAGCCGTCGTGGTGCCTGCCTTAAGGCCCGTGATCTGCGTGCCATCGACAGAGGCAATGCTCTCATCCTCAATGGTCCAGGTGATGGTGCGATCCGTCGCGTTGTACGGGCGGATATCCACAGGTGCCGTCGTGGTCATGCCTTCCAGCAGAGTCACGGACTCAGATGTCACATCCGCGCTCTCCACTGCCACGTAGTCCAGCTCCGGAAGATTCTCCTCCGATGGAACTGTGTACAGACCGATGATTTCTGACATGGAGGTGGAATCCAGCACGCCCAGGTTCAGAGCACTTCCGGTCGCCATATCCATGTAGTACAGGCCGTCCATCGCTGCCCAGTAGAGTTCATCCGTGTCATGGTCATAGGTCATGCTCTGCAGATAGGTGTAAGCGGTCACACCGGTCAGGCCGATCTGCGTGTAGGTGAAGGTTTCCAGATCGTATGTGCACAGGAAACTTGTATCTGTCACATAGTAGATCGTGCCGTCCGTGGAAACCGCAAGTCCAACCGGAGAGCCATAGTAGTCATCCGTCAGCCAGGTCCAGTAGTCAAGCGTGTCCACATGCCCGGTCATCAGGTCTACGATGAACAGGTAAGCGTCCTGCGTCAGCGCGTACATGTAACCGGTGGAATAGTCGAACGCCATATCGATGATGGTCGCATCCACATCCAGCTCACCGATCTTCTCCATCGTATAGTCTGACTCGTCAATGCGGTAGAAAGAACCTACCGCGTCGTAAGCGTAAATGTAACCGTCATAGTACTCTGCCGCGGAAATGTCCGTAAAGCCCTCATCCGTCCACACAATATAGGTTTCCAGATCGCCGGCATAGAAGGTCGCCCACTGGTAATAGTAGTTATCCGTGATAATGTAGCCGTTTAAGACAGACTGCGGATCCACCACAGTGATGGTGCAGGTATCACTTAAACCGGTCGCCGGGTTTGTCGCCGTGATGACAGTCTCACCAACGCCCGTCGCAGTTACCGTACCGGTCACATCCACCATGGCCACTGATTCATCCGCGCTCTCCCAGAGCACATCGATGTCCGTCGCATACCACGGGGTAAAGATGGTTGTCAGATCCGCGGTGCCGCCCACCAGCAGAGAAACGCTTTCCTCCTCGATATCCAGAGCGGTGATTTCATCGACCTCCGGAATTTCAAGGCCGCCGCGATCCTCAAGTTTTAAGAGGCCTGCGATCTCCGCGCTGCCCTCGATCTCGCCGAGTACCGTCTCTTCCACGGTATAAGCGCCGTCCTCGTCCGTGCCAAGCACGATCTTCACCAGGCCGCCGAATGTGCCGTAGTAGCTGTTGTAGCTGAAGGCTGCCCAGTAGAAGCAGTCGTCCGCCGAATCGTAAACCATGGACTGAGCGTAGCTGAAGGAGGTGTAACCCAGGCCCGTCTGCGCCTTGAACTCCGTCGACAGGTTGTAATTAAGCACCGTCTGATCCCACGCGCCGGTCTCCTTGTTGATCATGCGCATGTAACCACCGGTGGTGATGCCGTAAAGCTGTCCGTTGTCATCGCAGGCCAGCGCCGTGACGATGGTCGTCATGTAGGAGGTGCTGATCCTGGTGGTCTCGCCGGTGATCGGGTCGATCCTGTAGATGCCATAGGCAGCGCTGCTGTAGCCGTACAGGTAGCCGGTGGTCGGATCGTAGGTCATGGTGCGGATGGAAACACCCACATCGGCAATCCAGGTCCACTCATCCCACAGGCCCGGGGTCGTGATGGCGTAGAGCTGATTGTCCGCCGCCACCGCGAAGATCACGCCGTCCGCGTAAGCTGCCGCAGTAATTGCATAGTCAATATAATACTCGCTGTCCAGAACTGTCGTTGCGAAGTCATCTCCGGACTCCGTATTCATGGAAACCCAGCCAAACAGTGTGTCGTCATAGATATACTGGTCGCCTACACGGAAGCCGTAGAGCAGGTCCGTATCCAGCACCGGAAGATTGTCCGTGGTGGTGATGATGTAGGCCGACTCATTCAGTGCATAGTCACCCAGCACCAGATAGAAGGAATTGCCGTATCCGGTGATGTCGTAGGACACGGTCACGGAATCACCCTGAACCTCCGGATCCTCTACCGCGTACTGGGCAAGAATGCCGCCGCCCTTCGTCAGGAAGTTCACGCCTGCAGTATCCACGTTGTCGCTGAAGGTAATGGTGAGCGTCTGGCTGCCGTCCTCGGCAACGGTGATCTCCATGGACTCTTCATCCAGCACCGGCGCTTCGGTGTCGATGATGATGGTCTCTTCCCAGGTGTCCGCCGCAGATTCATCGTCCTCATAGAGGTATGTCGCGATGGTCATATGGAGCTTTGTGTTGTTTTCCAGAGTTACGCCCTCGCTGTCTGTCACATCCCAGGTATCAAAATACCAGCTGTACAGGAACGGCAGGCACAGGCCATAGCCGGAATAGTAATAGGACTTCGAGATCTTCTCCGCCGAGCCGTCGAAGTAAACCTCGCCGGTCTCCTCGTCCGCGAAGGTCACAGTCAGAAGCTCCGCGTTTCTAAGCAATGATACATAAATATCGCTGATGTAATCATCGTAGCCGTCGCCATTCGGGGAGATGGAAAGATGTCTCCGGTCGATCTCATCCTCATCCACATAAGGATTCAGACCCGGATACCAATAATCGTCCTCGCCACCGTAGTTGGACCAGATAATGTTATAATACTGTGTCGCGTACTCTTCAAGGTTCTCATCGGACATGTAGTAGTAACCGCCGTCGATCACATCCGCGTCGGTCCAGTCGCCGTAGAATGCCAGGTACGGAATGGAGAGATCCACGCCGCCCTCCATGGCGGTCAGAACGGTGAAGCCTTCCACATAGATGCCGTTTACATAGTGCTCGTCCATCCATGCCTTGCCTTCTTCCGAAACCTCGATGGTCACGGTGACAGAAGCGGATTCGCCGGCCTTCACGCCCACTACGGTAGCGGTCAGGTCTACGTCCGTGTTGTTGCCAACCAGAGCGTCCAGGTAAGCCTGCACGTCCGCGTTCTCCAGCGCGCCGTTCTCCGTCAGGTCATAACGGAAGAAGTCGTTGTCGGAAATATCCGACAGAGTCGTGTAAGCGATCCACGCATCGTGGGAATCGGTATCCTCGTCCCAGTCATAGTCACAGGTGAGGATAACTGCCGTTCCTTCGGCTGCCGTCGTCGCATCCAGATTCAGCGGTGTCGATGACATATATTCCTTGCCGTCGTACTCTACCACGTCCTCCGTCTGCACAGTGGTGGTGATGTCCTCAAAGTAAAGGTTCTCTTCGCCGAAGTTCACCACGTCGAAGGTGTACTCGTAAACGCCGGTTTTCTCCGGATCGTCGCCGAGCTCGGCCTGCGGCTCCGTCTCGCCTGCCACCGACAGATAAGCCTTGCTGGTCACCGCGTACAGCGCGTTCGCAAGACCTGAGCCCTGCTGGCGCACGGAATAGTACGTGTCGCTGTCATAGGAGAGCGGTGTCGCCGTGCTTAAGAGCAGCGCGGTGATCACATCCTGCACCTGGTCATCGGACCAGAGCGGGTACTCTTCCCGAATGTACTGCTGCATGACGGCCGAGATACCGGCGATCTGCGGCGATGCCATGGAGGTACCGCTCATGAGGCCGTAAGTGCCGCCGTCCAGGGTCGAATAGATATCTCCGCCGGGTGCGGTCACGTCCGGCTCAATCTTTAAGTCGATGGTCGTGCCCCAGGAGGAGAAGGTGTTCATCTCGTAACCTGCCGGGTTCAATACAGTCGCGGTGTCGTCGGAGATATACACGCTGGTGTCCCCGGCTTCCGCCGCCGCGATCATGATCTCGGCGTCTTCCAGGGTGATGGACACAAACGGAATGGTGCCGGTGGTATCCGACAGGTCTGCCGAGAATGTCTCGTTTTCTACATTATTATATACAATGATGGCGATGGCGCCCGCAGCTTCCGCGTTTTCCAGCTTCGCCGTGAAGTTGATGGAACCGCGCTGCACCAGGGCAACCTTGCCGTATACATCGATATCCGCGTAATCCTCTTCTTCGCCCACGCCGCCGACCACGACGAATTCCAGCGTCTGGCCGTACAGGGTGCTCATGGCAGCATTGTCGCCGCTGGAGCCCTCATTGTAGGTGATCTTCTCGCCATTTACTTCCAGATAGTATGAAGTGATATAGCTGTTTTCCACGCTGGCCACGCTGATGGCGTTGGCATAGGTACCCGGGGAGGATACCACGCCGTTGTCCGGGTTCTCCGTGGAGTTTGCCTCATAGCCCTGCAGGTTTCCGTAGCCGAAGGTGTAGGAGTTGCCTGCGGAGATAGCCATGATGACGTTCGTCTCGCCCACGCGGGCGTATACCGCATCCAGCGCCGTATCGCCGGAGGTGGTGAAGCCTGCGGTGGAACCGATACTCATGTTAATGACATCGGTGCCCAGCAGCAGCGCATCCTCGATAGCAGCCATCATGTCCTCATCGTAAGCGCCGCCGTAGTAGCCGAACACCTTCATGATGTAGAGCTGCGCGTCCGGTGCCACGCCGGTCACTTCATCCGACACGTTCGAGGCAGCGATACCGGCTACATGGGTGCCGTGGTCGCCCTGAGAGTCGTTCTCGTGGGTGATGTCCGTGCTGTAGTCTACGTAGTTGAAGCCGTAAACCACCTTAGTGGAATAGTAAACATCATCTACGGTAAGTTCCTCGCCCGTTGCTTCCATATATCTGCTATAGGCGTTCAAATCTGTCAGCACATCCGCGATGGTATCCTCATCCGCGGAAACGCCTTCCACCAGCTTGTCCTCGGACAGAGCCGAGAAGTTCGGGTGGTCGATATCAAGACCGGTGTCAATGATGGTGATCTTAACACCCTCGCCGGTGTAACCCAGATCCCAGGTGTCGGTCTTGCCGATCATGCCGCCGGAGGTGATGGTGTAGATCTCTTCCGAATCCGTATCAGAGGTCTCTGCCGCGTAATACATCTCCTGAATGTAGACCTTCTCCACGCTGTCCAGCGCTTCGATGGCAGCGATGTCGCCGTAAGCCACCTCGGTGGCGATACCGTTCATGATCCAGGTGTAGGAATAGGTAATATCGAGCTCTTCGCCGTCAAGAACTTCCTCCTCGATCTCGGCGACCGCGCTCTCCTGTGCTTTTTCCAGCATGCTGACCTTGGTGTCCGCGTAAACGGAGCCAACCTCCGCGTCCGCATTGCCCTCGATCACGGAATCGCCCTCAAACTCGATGATGACTTTTACCACATCGTCATCGTCATAGAGGGATTCGATGGCGGCATCGTTCGAACCGTCCTTCGTCAGATCCGTGTCGATCTCGTCCCGGTCTACCTGCTCCACGCTGACACCGCTTTCTTCCGTGTCTTCCACGGCTGCGAGATCCGCGTCAAGAGCATCCTCGCCCGCTTCCACACCGTCGGTGTCCGCCGCTTCCGCGTCGGCTGCGTCTCTGTCGTAATACAGAGAACTTTCATCCGCCTCAGACGCGCTGTCAGAGGTTACGATATTACTGTTTGTTTCTGTATCGCTCTTCTCTATGGATGAGCTGATTTCGGCATCCGTGGCTGTGCCGTCGTCTGCCTGTACATTTGTTGCCAGGTTGGACATCAAAGTGGAAAATACCATCATGAATGCCAACACCAAAGCCAGAATCCGCTTCTTTGTCTTCATAAATGTATCTCCCTTCTTACTGCTGTCCCTCGGTCTTCTTTTTTGCAGCCAGCAGAATTACCACTGCCGCCGCCGCGAAGACCGCAATCACGCTAAAAAGAACCACCGGTGCGCTGTCGCCGGTACCGGTCGTGGTGCCGCCCGACGCGGCTGTCGAATCGTCGGCCGCAGCCGTGGTATCATTCTCATCCGCAGCGGTCGTATCATCCTCGCCGCCGGTGGATGCCGTCTTCAGCGTCAGGCCATCCTCCGCCGCAACCAGCGCCGCCAGAGCAGCGTCAACCTCATCCTGCGTCGCATTTTCGTCATTTAACACGGTCTCCGCCGCTGCCAGAGCCTCCGCAAAGGCTGTCCAGCTGTCCGCCGTGTAGTTGCTTTCCTCATATGCGGCCGCCGCTTCCACCGCGGCCTCCAGAGCTTCCTTGTTTGCCGCAGCCGTCAATGCCGCAATCGCCTCAGTCAGGGTCGCAAGGGCAGCATCGACCTCCTCCTGCGTCGCGTCTTCGTCATTCAACACTG
>JAJQBQ010000045.1 GCA_021203205.1 Lachnospiraceae bacterium
GTATCGTAAAAGTATCGCAATTTTATATATAAATATTTTTTTGAACCTGCTTTCATGTAGATGCAATAACGAAAGCCCGGCGCAAAACCGGGCTCTCTCTTTCTGTTGTTAATTTGCCGATCCGGCCTGTGTAAGCGGCTGGAATGTGACGTTCAGGCTCATCCCAAGCCCGGCGGCCAGCCTCTTTAATGTTTTCAGCGACGGGTTCCCGTTGCCTCTCTCAAATTTGCTGATGTCGCTCTGGGAGATTCCCGTTCTCTCTGAAAGCTGCTTCTGTGTCAGGCCGGTCTCGCGTCTGGCATCGATCATGGCTTGAATCAGGGCGAATTCCGGTTCGAGTGCGTCGTACTCTGCTTTGAATTCCGGATCTTTCAACTGCTCATCCAAATATTCTTGAAATGTTTTCATTTCCCGTTCACCTCCTGCTCATAAAATCTGCTCTGTACTTTTTCGCTTTTTTCAATTCCCCCGGCGGGGTCTTCTGCGTCTTCTTTGTAAACCCGTTCGTCATGATCGCCTTGTTGCCAACATAAAAGAAGTACATGATCCGTGATATATTATTCCCGACCTGCGCCCGCAATTCAAAAATATTATCCCCATCGGCTTAGAATATGGTTCCCTCAAGTCGCCGTCATTCTCTTCCAGCATGGAAATACTTCTCAGCATTTTTGCTCTCATCTTACCGTCAAGACTATCAAGATATTCTTCTGCCGGTCTTGTTCCATCGGGCAGCTCATAAAATACTGCTTCAATCCTGCTCATTCGTTCCCTCCCTCTTCTGCTGTTTGTATTGGTTTTATCCGATACTCATTATAACCACGAACTTTGCCGCTGTCAACCCTCTGTATCATATTTTGTATCATATTTTCGCATTTTTTCAGTGACCGGCTCCCAGAGATATGGTTATGACAAATTCCTCATCACAGATAATCATAAGACTGACCGTCACTGTCAGTCCGGTTGTCTCTTCGGCAGCGAGCAGAGTAACATCCAGTGTATAAACTTCCTCTGTCAGAGACATGAGAAGCAGTGTTTCCTCGTAAGTATCCGAATCCAGAAGAATGGTATCGACACCGCCGCTGTCACTGTCGTACATTTGGGCGAAGACATAATTTCCCCGGGCAGCGTCATACTGTTCTTCTTTTATGGAAATCAGATCCCGGCAGTCCTGTAAAGCCGTGTTGTACCACAGATCTTCGTCAAAGAGAATTTCAACGGAAAAATATGCTTCATTTTCCTCTGTCAGTATTCCGAGGTAACTCATATAGTTTTCGTACAGATTTGTCATAAAATTCGCCAGACCGTCCAGATTCCGAACTGCCGTTTCCAGCCGTTCAAAATAGACGGAGGCATTGTGAACCAGAACGGCCTCATCCGCCACATATTCCGCATAGAATTCGCCCTCCACTGCTTCCGTGTTCATTTTTTCCGCGTTTGTCGGAACAAATTCTGCCAGATTCACGCCGACTGCCGACAGATTCTCACGGCAAAACAGGTTCCCGTCGATTCCCCAGGTGTCCATAATATGATCCACAACCCGAATGCCATAAGAATCATACCCGGTACTGTCCAGGGGGAAGAATGCCTCGACCGCCCATGCCCTGCCGTTTACCGCGTTGATTGCGGAACTGACCGTCAGATCATTGATATAATCCGGATAGGATATGTCCACGTACCAGAAGCTCTGTCGGTAATCATACTCCTCTTCCGAGGACTGGATATTCGAAGTCAGTATGGCGCTGGACAGGGTGTAGGACTGCTTCACATCCCCCGTAAACACCTCCGGCAGCAATGTTTTTAAAATCTCCCCGGCAGCGTTCGCGGCCTCGCGCATGGAAATCTGCGTTTCGGCAGGTTCACTGTAATAGCGGGAGCCGGACTGTGTCATTCGCGTGATATATGCGTAGTCCTCAAGGGTAAAAGAACTGTCCCGCGTAACCGTGTGTACGGAGTCGGAGGAAAGCACATTGACAGTGGACTGGCTGCCGATCAGTACCTCATCCTCCTTCGCGAAGAAAATCAGCGGAAGCAGGAAACCGCAGGAAGCGATCAGAATTCCGAAGAGAATGGCGAGAACAGACTTAGTGTTTCCACAGCGCACCTGTTTTTCGCTATCCATCCCATGTGTCCGCACGGATTTTGCAGGACGGATCCGAGCGATTCTTCCGTGCTCTGCTCCGGTTCTTTTCCGTTGTACACGTGATGATTTTCTGCCTGCTCCCATAAAAGCTCCTTTCTGTCTTCTTTCCGCCCTTACGCATCCTCTTCATCCGTATGCATTCTCACCTTCACGCAGGTGCCCTCGCCCTCCCGGCTCATGATCTTAAGCTCCGCCCTGTGTATATCGGCGATCTTTTTTGCCAGCGCGAGGCCGAGGCCCGCGCCGTGCTGTCTGCGGGAGCGGGACTTGTCCACCATGTAAAATGCCTCCGTGATCTTTCCGAGCTCGGAAGCGGGGATTCCGATTCCCCTGTCGTATACGTAAATGTTGTAATACGCACCTTCCAGAACGCCCAGCAGATAAATCTCTTTTGTGTTCGCTTTTACGGCATTGTCCACAAAGTTCATGATCATGGTCTTAAAGAGGTCGAATTCCACCCGAATATAGGCGTGGTCAGCCCGGTAATGCAGCTTTACTTCATGTTTTTCGCACATCGGCCGCACGGTGTCAAGAACATTGTCAAGGATCTCGGTGGCTTCCAGGCTCTCCAGCGTGAAATCCTGCCGGTTTAAGACGATCATGTCCATCATTTTCTGAGACAGCGCCTCCAGGCGCAGTCCCTCATTCAGGATAAAGGATGCCGCCTGTCTGGTTTCCTCCGGGCTCAGCTTCCGCTGATAGATCATGTCGGCATAGCCGATCACGGATGTGAGCGGAGTTTTCAGTTCGTGGGAAAAATTCGCGACGAACTGTTCTTTCTGCTCCAGGCTGTCTTTCAGATCATCAATATTCTGCTCGATCGTTACGGCCATGCGGTTGAAACTCTCACCCAGAATACCGATTTCATCCCTGGCCCGTATTTCGACGCGCTCCGAGTAATCGCCCCCGGCGATCCCGGAGGTAGTTTTGATCAGCTGGTTGATCGGCCGTGTGATCAGAAAGGAGAAAATAAAAATCACGGCGATACCGATGACGAGAACCGTCGCATAGATATAGAAATATGTCTGGATCATCTCCTCCCGAGACTCCATGACAGGCGTGATGTCGATGGAGGAGAACATGTAAATATTTTTCCCGTCCTGATCAAAATAGCCGATCACCGTCATGAGGTACCTGGTTCCCGCCTGGTCTACCTGATAGACCAGGTGGTTACTGTCCACATTCTCCGGAAAGGAAACAATATAATCTTCATCATAATTGGAGAATAGCCGGTTGTATTCCGCATCATAGATGGCAACAAAGGAGAGGGTGCCGCGGGAAGTGTCAAAGGAGAGCTGATCGAAAAAGTCGGTGGTGTCGTCCCACTCGAAGCCGTAGGCCAGCATATTTGCCTGCAGCGCAAATTTAGTCAGCTGGTACTGTGTCATCGACTGTTCCACCTCGCGGTCGATGGAGTTTTTAAACGAAGAGTATATGAAAAAATAGCCCATCAGGGTGAGTGACAGGCTTAAAACAACTACCGTGCATAAAAAATATTTCGCAGTCAGTTTCACGGGCAGATCCTCCATAATTCCCGGCGATCCGTCACGCTCCCTCACACTTCCAGCCGGTAACCGATTCGAAATACGGTTTTGATCTTATCCTGCCAGCCGAGTTTCTGGCGCAGCCGCTTTACATGGGAGTCCAGTGTGCGCGTCTCGCCCAAAAAAGGTTCGTTCCACACTTTTTCATAAAGCTGTTCGCGGTAAAGCGCTATGTTCTTGTTGCGCACGAATTCCACAAGCAGGTCAAATTCCTTTACCGTGAGCGGGATTTCCTTACCGTTCTTTGTCACTGTCCGGGAATTCAGGTTGATGCTGACATCTTCAACCGTGTATTGCATGGTGGCCTTTCCGGCACGCCTTAAGACTGCCTCCACCCGCGCCAGCAGCTCACCGATCTGAAACGGTTTTACAATATAATCATCCGCGCCGAGCCTTAAGCCCCGGATGCGGTCCTGCGTCCGCCCCATGGCCGTGATGAAGATGACCGGCGTACCCGTGGGTTTTATGTACTCCAACAGGGAATACCCATCCATCTTCGGCAGCATGATATCCAGCAGTGCCAGGTCAAAATTACGTGTTTCCAGCAGCTCGATCGCCTTCGCCCCATCGTCGGCCTTCGTGCAGCTGTACCCCTCCTTGATAAGGTTAATCAGAATCAGATTCGAAATGGCCTCATCATCCTCCACAATTAATACGTTTGTCATACTTTCCCCCTTATTAGCAATAGTCTTTATTTCCGACAGACTTCGGCCTATTGTAACACGGAGATGTGAAATAGTTGTAACAAAATTTTTTCTATTAGATAAACTCTTGTGAAGAAATCTCCTTCGCCGTCAGTTCGGAATATTGCTGCGAAAACGGCTTCTTTTCCTTTTTCCGCGTCAGCTCCACCAGCTTTAACTTTGTCATATCCACAACCGTCACCGGAACCTTATCCTTCGCCACGGCGGACCGCAGCCGCTGCATCAGGAGCTCATCATTTTCCGGATCCCGCATATTGATAAAGTCCACGAGAATCATCCCGGAAAGGTTGCGCAGACGCAGCTGCAGTGCAATTTCGTCCGCCGCCTCAAGGTTGATTTTCAAAAATGTGGCTTCTTTCTCCTTTTTGGCGTCAAATTTCCCGGTGTTGACATCAATCACCGCGCAGGCCTCGGTCTGCTCGATCATGAGGTAGCCGCCGCTTTTGAGCCACACCTTTTTCCCCAGCGCTTCCCGGACCGTCTTTTCTACCGGATACAGCTTGGAGAGCGGCAGCAGGCTGTCACGGTAAAGGCGCAGTTTCCCGGCCAGATCCGGGTAGATCGCAAAAGCCTCCTGCATCTGCCCGCAGAGCGACGGCACATCCGTCACCACCTCATCCACCTCCTGTCTGCCGGCGTCCCGCACCTCCCGCAGATAGCCGGGCTGTTCCTGATACACCAGAGAATACAGGGATCGATACTTTCCGGCGCCTGCCAGCTCCCGAAAAACGGCAGTGAGGTGATTTATTTCATTTAATATATCTTCTCTCGACGCGGAAAGGGCGTTGGTGCGCAGGATGAAACCAAAGGGCGGCAGATCGCCGGAAAACTTTTCCCGCAATGTTTCCTGCCCCTCCGCCTCCGGTGCGAGCAGTTCCTCCCACTCCGCGCGAAATTTCCGGTCGCGTATTTTTTTTGAAAAGTTCAGGAATTTCGGCGCATTCATTTCCAGCACCACATACCTTCCCGCCAGAGACAGGTCTGTCCGGGCACAGGGTTCCTTCGTCTTGATTGCCTCCTGCGAAATCTGCGCGAGCACGATATCGCCCTCCCGAAGCCTGGCTCCCTCTCCGGAAAAATCCACGCTTCGATTCTGGAAAATCGGCGTCACCGGGCGGTCCAGCGCACAGTAGGCCCGCTCCTGCTCGCCGTAGCGCAGGAACGCGGCATTTAAATTCTTTACGACGCGTTCCACCCTGGCCACATAAATGTTGCCGAGCAGCTGCCTGCGATCCGGCAGGGATAAATCCAGCGAAAGAATGCGCGCACCGTCGTAAAAAGCGGTCAAAATGCATTCCTTCCACTCCGTAATCAAAAACTTTCCCATGAAATTCATTCCTTTTCTGAAGTCATATCATAAATATATCGACACTGTCAGTGATCGGTTATTTTGACCGGGACGGACAAAATATCTACATGTTTTCATGAATTTTGACCCCGGGGTAAAAATTCATGGCACCCGATCCCAAATGTCATGGATTCGATGATTCCCTGATTTTGTCAGACAATATCCCACCCATACTCCGAAAGCGGAACCGTTTTTCCGTCTCTCCTTCCGTAGATCTCCGTCCGGTGAATCTTAAGCGCGGTTTCCTCCGGTGCTTCGAGCCCCAGAAAACGGAAAAACGCCTCCATGACCAGTTCGGGTTTCAGATTTTGCTCGGACCCGGTGGCCAGGCGCATAAAAAGCCTGGCATATTCGCCGTCTTCCGGGGACATGCCGTCCTCAAATTCGGAGAAGACGTAAATCATCGGGCGAATGTCCACCTCCTGCTCGCTCTTTTTCGTTTTTTTCAGCAGGACGATGGATTCTTCGGCGCAGAATTCCGCCGTCTTTTCCTTCAGCCACTCCGGATTTTTCGGCATGTCTCCCGCAAAAGACACCACATAATCCGCGGCGGCGATCTGCGACATGGCGCTCTTTGAATCGTCCGGAATCTGACAGTATCTTAAAATCTGAATTTCCCCGTTCGATGCGGCGTTCAGGCGCCGGATCATGACCTCCGAAGATTCTGTCGAGAGCACATCAATATCCACATATTCCCCCTCGCTGGTCATGCCCAGCCCCATGGCCGTGGCAAAAGACATAATCTGATGAGGGGAAAAGCCCTCCGAATAGCGGATGTCCACCTTCGCCCGGCGCATCAGCTTTTGAAAATAGCGCATCAGATCCAGATGACCGATAAAACGCATGTTTCCCGTTTTTGTAAATTTTATTCTGATTTTCATGACTGCCCCTTATCTGCCGCCGATCCTGCCAGACGGAATACCGGTATGATATCCAGCGGCGCCTCCACGACTGCCATCTGCGGCCCGCAGAAAATGGTATGGTCGTGGATGCTCTCCCATTCGCCTTTCGGGAAATACACCTGCTTTTTGCGCTGTCCCTCGTAGAGGACGGGCGCCACCAGACAGGATGGCCCCAGCATATACTGTTCCGTCAGATTCCAGCAGACCGGATCCTCCGGGAATTCATAAAACATGGTTCGGATGACCGGTGAACCGTTCTCGTGGGCTTCCTCCATGACGGAGAGCAGGTAATCTTTCATCGCAAGGCGGATATCCACGTATTTTTTTAAGATTTCGTAAACATCCTCGCCGTAACTCCACAGCTCGTTCGGCCGTCCGGTAGAACAGAAACCGCCGCCGACCATGGTGTTTTCCGCAAGAGGCGGGATATCGTGGGGCCCCCGGTCGCCGTGCAGGCGAAGGATCGGGCTGAATGCGGAAAATTCAAACCACCGCACCAGAAGCTCGCGGTAGCCGGGATCCGTGACATCCGCGAAGAACCCGCCCGTATCGGTCGTCCACCAGGGGATGCCGGCCAGACCGATGTTTAAGCCCGCCGCAAGCTGATCGCGCAGCGCGGCGAAATTGCCGTAAATGTCGCCGGACCAGACCACGGCCGCGTACTTCTGACTGCCCACCCAGGCGCTGCGCAGAAGGTTGACCACATCTTTCTGGCCCGCCGCGATCTGCCCGTCGTAAAATGCTTTCGCATGGAACATCGGATATGCGTTGCCCACCTTTACATCCGGCCCCTCGTAATAGCGGAAGTGGTCGAAGGTGTAGGCGGCGAACTCCGGCTCCGCCTCGTCGAGCCAGAACATATCCACGCCGCTGTCATAGTAGCTTTCCTTACATTTTTCCCAGATATATTTCCGTGCCTCCGGGTTTGTCGCGTCGTAGATCACAGTGTCGCCCAGAAAATCGAAATTCTGGCGGGAACCGCGCTCGGTGCGAATCAGGAGGCCGCGCTCCCGCATTTCTTCGAAGTGAACGCTCTGA
Source organism: Lachnospiraceae bacterium (assembly GCA_021203205.1). Lineage (GTDB taxonomy): Bacteria > Bacillota > Clostridia > Lachnospirales > Lachnospiraceae > SIG308. Next base: position 7,677 of record JAJQBQ010000045.1, read on the forward strand.
CGGTCCACCGTCGGCCAGATGGATACCATCAGGCGCGTTCCCATCCCGTGGAGCTCCTCCGCCATGGCCTGCGGATCCGGCCAGTATTCCGGGTCAAAGGCCCAGTCGCCCTGGCGAACCCAGTGAAAGAAATCCACGACAATCACATCCAGGGGAATTCCCCGTCTGTGATACTCGCGTGCAACCTCAAGCAGTTCGTCCTGCGTCCGGTAGCGGAGCTTCGACTGCCATAAACCCAGAACATTCTCCGGGATCACAGGCGCACGCCCCACCAGCTCCGTATAATTTCGCATGATATCCTTCGGCGTGTCCCCGGCGATCACCAGGTAATCCAGCTCTTCCGTGCTCTCGGAGTGCCATTCCGTGAAATTCTTTCCGAAGGATGCCCGGCCCACGCCGGCATTATTCCAGAGAAACCCGTAGCCCAGAGAGGACAGCGCAAACGGGATGCTGATCTGGGTGTTGCGCTGGGCCAGTTCCAGCACACATCCTTTCAGATCCAGATACTCCTGCTGATACTGGCCCATCCCAAAGATTTTTTCGTCATCCCGGCTTTCAAAACGCATATTGAGCCGGTAATCCCCTGCGTGAATCGGGACGAATTCCCTGGCGACAAGCTTCATGCTGGGCGTGTGGGGGTTATCTCCGCCGAAGGTGCGGTAGTACTCGCTTAAAATCGGTTCCCACGTTTCGGCACGTTGCTGCGGCGGGTTCGCGGATTCTTCCTCTCCGGCCCCTTCCGGCAGCTCCCCGCGGAGGTAAAAACAGATCTTCCCGAAATTTGTCACCTCGGCGCGGATTTTCCCGTTGCAGACCACCGCCTTCTCCGGCAGAATCCGTGCGCTCACATCCCCCGTGCCAGGCTTCACCCAGGAGAGAGCCCAGTCGTTCCCGGTAAACCGGGGATACAGCGTTGCCCGGACACGCAGCGCATCCTGGCCCCAGGGCTCAATACGCAGAGTCTCATTTTCATTTTTCCCGATGAGCGCCATGCTATCGTCTTCGATTGTAAAAAACATGTTTCCTCCGTTCTTCCGGCGTATTTTTAACACCTTAATCTGTGATTCGAATGATAAAAGAATACGATACTCGGTTCCGTGTACATAAATCGACCCAATTCAAAAAAAATCAACGCAAAGCATTTACTTTTTCAAAGGTTGTCGGCGGGTCACAGTAAAATTTCCGGCCGGCCAGATATCCCAGTTCACCCTCCATTTTCTCCGGAAAATCCAGTTCACAGCTGTGGAGCAGCTGCCCATGATTCTCAGCGTACCGCTTTTTCCCGTATTTCATGTCCCCCACGATCGGATGGCCGATGGAAGCCAGATGTGCCCGGATCTGGTGGGTTTTTCCGGTAATCAGATGTATTTTCAAAAGAGTCTTTGTTTCGGAAAGGTCTCCCCCGCCGGAACCCGAAAACTCCCTCATGACATGAAACGCTGTCTCTATCCGCTCCCACTTTTTTTCACTGTCTTCCGCTCTCTCCGGACGTATCTCCACCCGGTTCGTTTTCTCATCCTTGTGCAGATAACCGCATAAATCCATATCCTTCATGCCGCCGCCCCATACGATGGCAAGATAGTACTTGCGGATTCTCCGGGTGCGAAACAGTTCCGAAAGTTCCTGCAGGGCCGCCAGTGTCTTGCCTCCCACAAGAATTCCCGTCGTGTTGCGGTCGAGACGGTTGCAGAATGCCGGGTGAAAGGTGTCCAGTTCCCGCTCTGTAAGCTTTCCCTCCTCCAGAAGCCAGGCAATCAGGTATTCGTTCATGGAAAGAGTATCCCCTTCCGCGCGCTGGCTTAAGACATTTGCCGGTTTATTTACCAGTATGATATGGTCATCCTCGTACAGGACAGCTTTCTTAAACCAGGCTGGGGGACGACTGAGGCTGTCCGAAGTCTTTCCGTAACCCCGGTCTCCCGCTGCGCCTGCCGCATGTGCTTTTGCGGAATTCTGATTTGCGGATCTCTCTTTTGACAATTTTCCTTCCGGCTGTCTATCTTCTTCTGATTTTTCTGCTGTCGGCAGCCTTTTCCCCGTGACCCTTTCCTCCGCCGTTTTCACATGTTCCTGCCCGTAGGAAGTATGGAATTTCCCAAGCGTCTCGTCGGAAAACCAGATTTCCAGCCTATCCCCCACCTTCAGGATTTCCTTTCCCGTCATCTTCTTCCCGTTCAGCACAATATTCTTTTTCCGCATCATTTTGTACACAAAAGAAGCCGGTGCCGCGTTCAGATACTTAAACAGCAGCTTATCCGCACGCTGACCGGCTTCATTCGTTCCGACCGTAAGTTCAATCATGATTCCCTCTGCATCTCTGCCGCACGCTTTCCTCTCCGCATCAGAAGATTCTCTCTTCATCCAGACCAGACAGTCCACCCTTCATCTGATCCCGGAAATGCGCTGCGTCCCGCAATCAGAACACGTACTAACCGCGTGGACTATGAAACTTCCCGTATCCCCAGCGCAAATTTTGCCAGCTGATCCGCCAGCTCGTTATACGTATCGCCGGAATGTCCGCGCACCTTGACAAACTGAACGCGAAGATCCTCCGGCAGACTCTGGTAGAAATTGCTGTAGGCGATGGTTCCCGGTTTCGTGGCCGTCCAGTCGCCGGTACACCACCTGGCAATGCCCTCATAGTCATGGTAAATGGTCAGCTCCGAAATGCCGTTTGTGACCGCGAAGCGCATGGCAGCCTCCGCGCCCCTGATTTCGCCCGCCACATTGTGCATGGCGGCCAGCTCCGGATCCTTCATCTTTTCGCAGAGGCGAATTTCCGTATCCCCGATCAGGACCACGCACCCGTAGGAAAACTCGCCGGTTGCCGCCAGATAGCTTCCGTCCACATAGGCTTTCGCCGACGCTGCAAGGACAAAACCATCCGGTCTTTCCGCCTCGGCGTGGTCTCTGATTTTCGGAAATCTTCTCTTCTTTTTTTCTGCCGGCGTCCGCTCATCTTCCTTTTCTTCGACTTTTTCTTCGGCTTTTCCCACGTCAATTTCTTCGCTGTCTCCGGGTAATGTACCGGGATTGTCGGTGCCCGATGCTTTCTCCGGCTGCGTCCCCGAGCCGTCTGTTCCCTGTGGCGCCAAATCTCCCAGATACTGACACGCCTCCGAGTAAGTCTTAAAGCTTTTATAAATCGCGCCGGGATAACCGTGCACGCTTTCGCTGCACTCAGCCCAGCTCTCAAAAATGCCGGTTCTGCGTCCGGCTTTTACCGCGTAAAATTTCATCATAACCCCCTTTTCGGAGTTCACAGACAAACTTATAAACCGTCCTCACCTTTTATGATCTCACGCAGAATGACCGAAACAGTGAGAAACAGCCCTCTCATCCGGATGATTTTCCGCACGCGCTTCACAAAATCCGGGCAAAATCACGCCTTCGCAGCCCGGATTGCTCTCAGTGCTCCGGTGGGGATGATTCTTAAGGATATATTTTTCCCTTCCCGCGCATCCTTCACCGCCTTCACCACAACATCCTTTGTGCCTGCCAGAAACATTTTTTCCATCTGCCCGTCCGAACCCCCGGCAACATCCTCCAGGTGATCTACCATGCAGGAAACGCCCATGCCCGGGCAGACCAGGGTTACATGGATATTCCGGTGCTGCAGCTCCTTCGCCAGCGCCAGTCCAAAGGAAAACACGTAGGTTTTGGAAGCTGTGTAAACCGCGCTGCCCGGATGCGGCAAAAATGCGTCCGCCGCCGTGGGCAGCAGGATGTGGCTTTCCCCATAAAAATACGGGAGCGCCTCATGGCAGATATAGGTCAGCGCCTCGCAATTGATGCGCACCATATCCGCCTCCGCAGCGGATCCGTGAACGGAAAAATCTCCGTCATGCTTCAGATCCTCACACTGAATCAGCCAGGTAATGTACGGCTTTTCCCGGTTCAGAAGCGCCCGGAGGTACCTTTTATAGTCGTCGTCCTCAAATTCCATGGAGAAATATCGGCAAACCGGCGCCGAAGCATCCTTCCGTCCCGCGATTTTCTGCACCACTGCGGCAGTTTTCCGGAGTTCTTCCGCATCCCGGTCAATCAGCCAGATTTCCTCAAAACCTGTATTCGGATCCCCCGCCACCCGCAGTGCGAGATATTTCGCGAATTCACTGCCCAGTCCGGTTGCCGCACCGGTTATGATTGCTGTTTTTCTTCTCATTAATTTACTTCCTCCATGTCACAGACAGCAGCCAGCTCTTCCGCCGTCAGCTCCCGGTACTCTCCCGGCTTCAGCTTTTCATCCAACCGCAGCGGCCCCATGGCGATACGCCTGAGATACCGCACCTCACAGCCGACGGCCGCGGCCATCCGCTTCACCTGGTGATATTTTCCCTCGGTGACCGTGATGCGGACCACACTCTCATCCCGCTCTGTGTCAAAGTCGAGAATTACAAGCTCCGCCGGTTTACAGATAAAGCCTTCCTCCGTTCCGGTTCCGTTGCGGACAGCTTCCAGCGAAAGCCCTTCCCGAAATGCTTTCACCGCCTCCGGCCCCGGAATGCCCTTTAAAATTGCTTCATAAGTTTTTGACACTTTTCTTTTCGGCGAAAGGAGGTGATGGGTCAGTTCGCCGTCATTGGTAATCAGGAGAAGTCCTTCCGTGTCCCGGTCAAGCCTGCCGACGGGGAAAAGATCCTTTCTGGCGGATGCGATCAGATCCGAAACCGTCTTTTCCCTTGCATCCGTCGAGGCCGTGATCACACCTGCGGGCTTATTCAGCATGTAGTATTCAAAACGCACGTAACGAAGCCTCTGTCCGTCCAGACAGACGACATCCGTTTCCGGCGCCACCTTCGTCTCCGGCTTTTTACACGCGCTGCCGTTCACCGTGATGCGACCCCGGCGGATCATCTCCTTTGCCTGGCTGCGCGTGCCGGCCTGCATGTCGGTCAGATATTTGTCGAGACGAACGGTCATGGGTGTCCCCTTTCTTTTTATTTCAGACTCTGCGCCATATATCCCTCGGAGATCAGATCCAGCTCCTTCGCGAACTCCTGCAGCTTTTCCAGGTCATCCAGCGCGTAGATACTGTAAAACTCCTCCTGAATTTTCAGGATTTCACGCTTGTTGGCCACCTTGTAGAGATTCTGGATATTGTTTAGGATATCCGTCACCAGTGTCTCCTTTTTCTGGATCACATTCTGTACATCCAGCACCTCACCGCGCACGGTCGCCATCTCCTCATCCAGCGCGATCACCGCGCGGGAGGCATTTTTCAGCTTCTGTGAAATGTCCGCCGGCAGATTCTGCTTGTATTTATACTGCAGCGAGTGTTCGATGGTCGACCAGAAATTCATGGCCATGGTGCGGATCTGAATCTCCGCGAGAATTTCCTTCGGTCCGTCGAACGTGTGTACCGTGTAATAAATGATCACATGGTAGCTCTGATAACCGCTTTTTTTCGGCTTTGTCACATAATCTTTCACGGATTTGACGCGCATATCCCTGCGGGCCTCGATGATCTCCACCACCTTTTCGATGTCCTCCGTGAACTGGCAGATGATGCGGATGCCGGAAAGATCATCCATGCGCTCCGGAATTTCCTCGAAGGAAATGGATTTTTTCATCATCTTATCCAGAATGCTCGAAATGCTCTTCACACGCCCGGTCACACGCTGCATGGGGCAGTAGATTCCGCGCTCTTTATACTGTTTGATTACGTGGTTGAACTTGATGATCAGCTCATCCACCGCAAGTTCATATGGCTCCAACAATTCACGCCATGTCTGTATTTCCATAAAATAAAACCCCTTCTGACAGACTCTTCACCAGACTGCATATCTGCCGCTTCGTCTCTTCAAGATCGCCGCCGTTTTCGATGACATAATCCGCACGTGCCCGAAATTCCTCATCTCCAAGCTGATTTGCAATTACACCGGCAGCCTTTTCCTCCGAATATCCTCTGGATTCGCGAAGCCTGGCAATCCTTGTCCCTTCGTCCGCATACACATATACCGTGAAATCACAGCAGCGGTCAAATCCGGTCTCAAAAAGGATTGCCGCCTCGAGGACAAAGAATTTCGTCTGCCCATCCTTTTCCGTTTCCGAAAGATTTTTTTCGCATTCCCGCCGAATTTCCGCCTGAATCTCTTCATAAATCATCGGGTGCAGCAGCCCGTTCAGCCTTTTCAGTGCGTCCGCGTCGGCAAACACCAGCGCGGACAACTTCCCGCGGTCGATTTCTCCGTCCGGTGCCAGGATTCCGCCGCCAAATTCCCGCAGAACAACATCATACCCCGGCTGCCCCCGCTCCTCAAGCCTGCGTCCCACCGCGTCCGCCTCAATCACGTATGCCTGATATTCCTCTTTCAGTATGCTCAAAACCGTGGATTTTCCGGCACCCACGCCGCCGGTCACGCCGAGTATCAGCTTTTTCATGAATTCACCTGCTGCTGCGGTTCGCAGTTCATTCTGCCTGCCACGAAATCAGTGGTCAGTGGCTGGTGGTTAATGGCTATAGCCAATTGCTAATCACCGATCACTAATCACTAATTGCCAATTGCTAATCGCTGACCACTAATCACTGGCCGCCAACCACTAGTGCGCCTCAAACCAGTTCTTTCCCTGCTCCATGCCCACGGCGAGCGGCACTTTTAAGTCCGCCGCCCCCTGCATTTCTTCCGAAAGAATCGCCTTCACGCGCTCCGTCTCGGCGGCGTCCGTCTCCACCAGAAGCTCGTCGTGCACCTGCAGCACAATGCGGCTCTTCAGGCCCTCCTGTAAAAGGCGTTTTTCCACACGCACCATGGCGATCTTCATGATATCCGCGGCCGTGCCCTGAATCGGCGCGTTCATGGCGACCCGCTCGCCGAAGGAACGTGTCATGTAATTCGAAGACTTCAGCTCCGGAATCGGGCGCCTGCGCCCAAAGAGCGTGACCGAATAGCCCAATTTCTTTGCGTCCGCCACCGCCTCATCCAGGAATCTGCGCACACCCGGATAAGTGACGAAATACTGTTCGATATACTCTGCAGCCTCCTTGCGGGAGATGCTTAAGTCCTGACTTAAGCCAAACGAGGAAATTCCGTAAACCAGGCCGAAGTTCACCGCCTTCGCGTTGCGCCGCTGCTCCGCAGTCACCTCCTGTAACGGAACGCCGAACACCTTTGACGCCGTAATCCGGTGGATATCCTGCTCCTCGTGGTAAGCCTGACAGAGATTTTCATCCCCTGCCATGTGCGCCAGAATGCGCAGTTCGATCTGGGAATAGTCCGCATCCACAAAAAGGCTGCCTTCCTTCGGCAGAAATACCTTGCGGATTTCCCGGCCGATCTCCATGCGCACGGGGATATTCTGCAGGTTCGGATCCGTGGAGGAAATGCGCCCGGTGGCCGTGATGGTCTGGTTGAATTTCCCGTGAATTCTGCCGTCCTCCGAGATAAAGACCGCCAGCCCCTCCGCGTAGGTGGAATTCAGTTTGGAAAGTGTGCGGTATTTCAGCACTTTGTCCACCAGCGGATAATCCGGTGCCAGCTTTTCCAGCACATCGGCTGCTGTGGAATAGCCCGTCTTTTTCTTCTTTCCGCCGGGGAGCTTCAGCTTCTCGAACAAAATCTCCCCCAGCTGCTTCGGGGAATTGATATTAAACTTTTCTCCGGCAAGCTCAAAGATCTCCGTTTCCAGCTCTCCGATCTCACCCCGGAGCTGTGCGCCGTAGGCCGCCAGGTCGTCGCCGTTCACCCGCACGCCCTCCCGCTCCATGCGGTGCAGCGAGCAGGCCAGCGGAATTTCCACCTCTGTCAGCAGATTCCCCATGCCCATGCTTTCCAGCTTCCCCCGCAGAACCGGCTCACTTAAAAAGGCTGCCTTCGCGGAAAAGCAGAGATAACGCAGGTAATCCTCCGGGCGCTCCCCGTACATCTTTTCGGGCGAATCCTTCTTTAAGAGTTCCGACGCGAAGGGCCAGTCCGTAAAGCCCAGGTCATTTTTCGCGATATCGTCAAAATCGTACTTATCATTCAGCGGATTGATGAGGTAGGCGGCAAGCCCCGCGTCAAAGACGTTCGCGCCGGAGAGCAACCGCCATTCCTGTTCGTCACAAGTCTGCCCGGGAACCGGTTCCTCACAAAGGAAGCCGATCTGGTTCTTCAAATCCAGTGTGCACACACAGGCGCAGCTCCTGTAAAATTCGTGGACCTCGTCTAAGAAATCACGGTCAGAGGCAAATATTTTATGATCCAGATAGTAAACATACGTATCATCATATGCAAGAGCGAGTCCCAAAATCACACAGGAATCGCTCAACCGGTCGTTTTTTTCGCTTTCTTTTGGAAGCTCCTGCCAGACTTCCGGATCACCGAATGTCAGTTGCCCATCTTCCGTTTGCCGCATCGGAACCTCTGCGGATGCAGGCAGAACCCTTCCGGTTCCCGTGAGACAAATTCCCGCCCGCGCCGCCTGCCCGGCTTCTTTCAGATGCCGCTTTGCCTCTGCGGCGTTCTCCACACGTACAAAATGCTTCTCCACATCCTCCGCAGATGTTTTCGCGCCACCGTCGCCGTATTTGGCGACCATGCTCTTAAAATCCAGCTCCCGCATCAGCGCGACAGCCTCCGGCGTAAAGATCTCTTCGGGAAGCATGCAGTCCTGCGGTGTAAAGTCCAGCGGCACATCCGTTACGATCGTCGCCAGTTCCCGGCTCAGCAGCGCCAGATCGTAGTGTTCCCGCAGCGCCGCAGCAGCTCTGGGCGGTTTCACTTCATCCACATGCGCGTACGCGTTCTCGACGGAACCGAAGGCCAGCAGAATCTTCGCGGCGGTCTTCTCGCCCACCCCCGGCAGCCCGGGAATATTGTCCGATGTGTCTCCCATCAGACCCTTTAACTCGATAAATGTCTTCGGATCCACCTGGTAAGTGCGCTTCACGTCCTCCGCCAGGTAATTCTCCACCTCGGTAGCGCCTTTCTTCGTCTTCGGGATGCGCACCATCGTACGGTCTGTGGCCAGCTGCAGCAGATCCCGGTCACCGGAAAGAATCGTCACCTGCATACCGGCCTCCTCCGAGCGCCGGGCCAGCGTACCGATCAGGTCATCCGCCTCGTAGCCCTCCAGCTCCATCCGCCGGATCCCCATGGCGTCCAGCATCTGTTTCATCACCGGCACCTGCTCCCGCAGCTCCTCCGGCATCGGCTTTCTGGTGCCCTTGTACTCCGGGTAGCGTTTGTGGCGGAAGGTGGGCGCGTGGAGATCAAACGACACTGCCATCGCGTCCGGGTGTTCCTCCTCCATCACCTTAAACATAATGTTTAAGAACCCGTAAACCGCATTCGTGTGCAGCCCCACCGCATTCGTCAAATCCGGGATGCCAAAATATGCCCTGTTTAAAATACTGTTGCCGTCAATAATCAAAATTTTATCCATAAATCACCTACACCACCCAGATCAAAAGCTGCAATACCAGAAACGCTGCCAGCACCCACGAGGCAAGCACCGTCGCCGCATGGGAAAACCCCCGCACAAAATGGCAGACCGCCAAATCCACCGAATATTTGTATATCATGCGATCCAGATCACCGGTAAAATCGTACGCGTTTGTCTCGTCGCGCTCAATTTTTTCCATGCCGATATTTAAAATATAATATAATTCCAGCTCCTCATAGCAGGATTTACAGGACTTCACATGCTTTAGGGCTTCCTCAAGCACAGTCTCATCCTTAATATTATGAAACAAAAAATCCTTCATGAGAAACTGGAAATCCTTACAGTTCATATGATCCTCATTTCCTCTGATTCATATACCGCACTTCGCCGAACCGGAGAACGGCGTTCACACTGCGAAAGTACGAAGTTCTGCCAAAAATTTTGCGCACGTCGCCGAACCGGAGAGTTCTCATGCCCCTGCAAATGCCGGAGAAACTGCGCCTTGACCTCGTGCGCATAATCGAGCAGGGTAATTTATCTCCCTGCTCGCTCGCGCCGGGCCGCGTTCGGCGTAAGCCGAAACGTTTCCTTACGCGGCCCGTGTGCATAAACAAAGTCGATTGCCCGCGAGGACAATCGACTTCCACGATCTACCTATAGTTTCAATCTACCGAAACGAATGCCTGCCGGCGGTGGGACTTGAACCCACACGCGGTCGCCCGCAACAGATTTTGAGTCTGCCTCGTCTGCCAATTCCGACACGCCGGCTCACAGATTTCTATTATACATAACTTTGAAAGAAAGTCAACCGAATTTTTGTCTGAGTTATGAATCACATTCATCGATTCACAGTCATCAATTCACGTTCATCGTCAGGCGAATTCAGAAATTTCCTTCGGAGGGAGGCCGAAAACAATAACTCTGCCTGAGTTATGAATCCGCTTCGGAAGCAACCGGCAATTCATCCACATATTCCAGAAAACTCCCGAAGCTTCCCTGCTTGCAGTCACAGTAGTCCAGTTCCTTCCGGTTTACCAGGCAGTCCTTGATGAGAAACACGTCGAAACCCACCGCGACCGCGCACATGTCTTCGGCAACATCATTGCCGACCACGAGACAATCGCCGGGGGTGCGCCCGATTTTCTTCGGCAGGCTGCGGTAAAACTGCAGATTCGTCTTCGCGTAGCAGGAATTTTCATACGTAGCTATGTAGAGAAAATCATGTCTGGAAAGCCCTGCCCAGTCCAGTTCCTTTAAAATCGCCTCCTCGGGAAGAAACGGTGAGGAAGCCAGCACCAGACTGTAGCCTTTGGTTTGCAACGTACGGATACAGTTCGGTGCATCGGGAATCGGCCGCGTGTTCAGCCTGGCGATATCAAAATCCTTTCGAAAATACTTTTTATAATCGCGAAAAAACTTCGAAGCCTTCTTGCCGTAGGCCGTGTCAATCACCGTCTCGAAAGCTTCCCGGTTCGACTGGAAGCCGTTATTCTCCAGCATGGCGGTCATGCCGTTTTCCAGAGCATTTTTCAGTGCTTCACTCTCGTAACCCAGCCCCTGAAAATAATGGTGCAGTGACTTATAAAAAGTATCTTCAAAGGCATCCTGCTCCATCGGAAGCAGGGTGCCGTCCAGATCAAAAATAATCGTATTCATCCTTCATCCCAGTTATGGTACACATTCTGCACGTCGTCATCCTCATCGAGCATATCCAGCGTGCGGTTGATGTGATAAATGTCGTCCTCGTTCGTGAGCGTCACGTAATTCTGCGGGATCATGGTAACCTCCGCGGATGCCAGGGGGATATTCTCCGCCTCCAGGGCCTCGCGCACCGCACCTAAGGAGTCCGGATCCGTCAGAATCTCATAACTGTCATCCTCCTCGGTGATATCCTCCGCACCGGCCTCGAGAGCAATCATCATCAGCTCATCGAAATCCTCCGCTTCATATTCTTCCTTGTCTATCTCAATCTGCCCCTTGCGGTCAAACATGTAGGAGACACATCCGGTGGTGCCGATGTTTCCGGCGCCCTTGGTAAATGCGCTGCGGACATTGGATGCCGTGCGGTTGCGATTGTCGGTCAGCGTGTCCACGATGATGGCGACTCCGCCCGGGCCATAGCCCTCATAGGTGATGGTCTCATAGTTTACGCTGTTTACATCGCCGGCAGCTCTGCGGATTCCCCGCTCGATGGTGTCGTTCGGCATGTTGTTCGCCTTCGCCTTCGCGATGACATCGCGCAGCTTGCTGTTGTTGTCCGGATCCGCGCCGCCTTCCTTTACCGCCACCGCAAGTTCCTTCCCGATGATGGTAAAAATTTTGCCCTTCGCGGCGTCATTTTTTTCCTTCTTATGCTTGATATTTGCAAATTTCGAATGACCTGACATGATTCATGTCTCCTTTCATAACTATGACTTCTTCTATTTGTTTTCTGCGATGCCGATCCCGGGGAAAAAGGCTCACGCATATTCCCCGTCGGTCTCCGTCTGCTCCTTCGCGTCCTTCTTTGCGGATTCCTTCGCATCCTTTTTGGTCGACTCCGCTTCGTCCGCATCAGTCTCCTCGGGCTCTTCCGTCTTCGGCGTAATCCGCACTTCGGAAATCAGATTGTTCTCCACCTTTAAAATCTCATAAATGGTGCCGTCGATCTGCAGAATCGGTCGATCCTCCTCCGACAGAATCCGGTCGAGCTTCGAGGTGAGGAATCCGTTTAAGGTGTCGATGTCCTCCTCATTCTCAAAGGAAAGCCCCAGCTCGTCCTCCAAGTTCTCCAGCGGAGTCATGCCGAGGGCAAGGTAAGTGCCGTCCTCGCACGGGGTAATGTAATTCTCATCCTCATCATATTCATCCAGAATACTGCCGAAAATGACCTCCAGGATGTCCTCCATCGCCACCAGACCCGCCGTCTGACCGTACTCGTCCATGACGATTTCCATGTGAATTTTATTCAGCTGCATGTCCCGGAACAGCACATTGATATTGCGCGTTTCCGGAATAAACACGGCCTCCTGCAGAAGCTCCGGGATATCCTTCACCTTCCGCTCCCCCATGCCCTGCTGCTTTAAGAAGATCATGGCTGTTTTCAGGTGCAGAATGCCGATGATATTGTCGATGTCTTCCACATAGACCGGATAGCGGGAATTATTTTCATTTAAAATCAGCTCGGATGCCTCGGAAAGTGTCATGTCGCCGTCCACCGCTACGATATTTTTGCGGTGCGTCATGATGTCCTTCGCCATCTTATCGCCGAACTCAAAAATGTTGGTGATCATCTCGGCCTCGCTGGCCTCGATTACGCCCTTCTCGTGCCCCTCGTTGACCATGGACTTGATCTCGTCCTCGGTGGTGTCGATCTCCTTTTTCTCCCCGTCCGCGCCAAACAGCGATAAAATCAGCCGTGAGAGCCCCGCGGTCACCGCACGAAACGGAAAACTGACCGTCAGCAAAAGACGCACCGGCCCCACGGTCGCGAACGCGGCGGAAGACGGGTACCTGCGCCCGATGTTCTCCGGCAGGAACACGCCCAGCACGAGCAGAATCAGCATCATGTACAGGATCACCAGCACATGGCTTAAAATAAGCACAAAGCTTCCGGTAAACAATGTACCGATCCTGTCCGCCAGAAAGTCGCGCACATACTCGACGTATCCCGGATAGATAAACACGCCGACAGCCAGACACATCAGCAGCACAAAAAAGAAAACCGCCTCCTGCACGCGCTCCGGCTTTTCCATAATATGTAATACCCGCGCAGCCTGCTTCGGCTTTTTCTCCTTCTTTTTCTCAATCAGACTCTCGCTGATCACCGACAGTGCCCCGGAAAAACAGTTCAGAACCCCGGTAATCACCACGAACACCAGCATAATCAAAATTCCCGGCAGGGGATTGTCCATAGAAAACCTCCATAGTATATTCTCACATCACCGTGACCCGCGCACGCCGCTTCATCGCACACAAAGCCGAGTATACTCTTTCTTCTCTTATTTTGCAACCGTTTTATCCCGTAAATTTTGCGGAATCCCGCAACACGATTTCCCCTATGTACTCAGTTCGAGGCTGACCTTCAGTGCTTCGTTTACTTTGTTGATAATCTCCCCGTCCAGATGACATACCTTATCCTTCAGCCGTGATTTGTCGATGGTGCGGATCTGCTCCAGCAGCACCACGGAATCCTTCATGATCTGGTAGCGCGAGCTTTCCAGCTCAATGTGGGTCGGCAGTTTTGCCTTGTTCATGCGGCTTGTGATGGCCGCGCAGATGACCGTCGGGCTGTGCCGGTTTCCGGTATCATTTTGTATAATCAGCACCGGTCGGATGCCGCCCTGCTCCGAGCCGACCACCGGCCTTAAATCCGCGTAATAAATATCTCCTCTTCGAACAACCATGATGATACTCCTTAAACTTTCAAGTCTTCCTGTAGTATTTCCATGGAAATTCTTTCTTATACACATCAGATCGAAAAGATGCTGACACCATGATCTTTAGGTTTTCCGGCTCGAACCCCTACACTCCCGAGATTCCGAAGTACCCTTCCGTGCCCGCTTTGCGGGCACCACCAGGGTTAAAAACAGAGGACTCCTCGCTGCGTCGACACCGCCAGAGGTAAAAACAGATAATTTCGCGCTGCGCCGATGCCTCCGGGATCATCGCCCGGTGAAAGCCGCAGATATTCCGTCCAGTATGTCTGCCGAGGTCATGCTCCGCTCCCCGAGCCGTTCCGCCGCCCGGTCTCCTGCGAGCCCGTGGATATATACGCCGAGGGCCGCCGCCCCGCACACGTCAGGTTCCGCTCCGAGAAGCCCGGCAATGATGCCGGTCAGCACATCCCCGGAGCCGCCGACCGCCATGCCGGCGTTTCCGCTGGTATTCAGGAAGGTTCTCTTTCCGCCGTCGCTGATGACGGTGCGGGCCCCTTTCAATACGCAGACACAGCCATATCCGGCGGCAAACTCCCGCGCGGTTTTCAGCGGATTTTCCCGAACCTCCGCACTGGAAAGCCCGGTCAGGCGTGCCATCTCAACAACGTGGGGCGTGACAATCACCCGCTCGTGCAGGAGCCCGTATAAGTCCGTATCCCGGGCAGCACGGCTGTGGCTGATGCAGTTTAACGCGTCCGCGTCCGCCACCGCCGGTTTCCCCGATGAGAGCGCCAGTGCCACCAGTTTTTCCGCCTCCGCGTCGGTGCCGAGCCCGGGACCGATCGCCAGGCAGTCCGCCCGCGCGATCATTTCCTCCGCCCGGCTCCTGGGGGCAAAGATCGCTTCCGGCAATGCCGTCTGAATCGGGATGCGGTTTTCTTCGGCGGATATCACCGTAACGATTCCCGCACCCGCGCGGTACGCAGCCTTCGCCGCGAGAAGCGCCGCACCGCACATGCCGCCGGAGCCGGCGATGATCGCCACTTTTCCGTAATTTCCCTTGTGGGTATCCGGGTTTCGCTTCGGAAGCGCAAGGATGTCCGACATCTCGAGATGCCGAACCGTGCCCGCCCCGAGAACGGATGCCTCCGGCGGGATTCCGATGTCCGCCGTCACCGTTTTTCCGGCGCAGCCGGCCCCCGGGTACAGCAGCAGCCCGGGTTTTTCCCAACCAAAGGTCACGGTTTTATCCGCCTCCAGGGCAATCCCCATCACGGCACCCGTGTCGGCGTGAATTCCGCTGGGAACATCCACGGAAATCACGCGCAGCTTTCCGTTCTGTCTTTCCCGACGTATCTTTCGTATACACTCCCCGTATGTACCGGCAATCGGGCGGGAGAGTCCGATGCCGAAAACGGCGTCCACCACTATAGTATATTCGCCCGGGTTCCAATCCTTGCCAACAAATTCGCACAATTTTGAAAGGATGGCAAACTGCCCGGCAAAACCCGCGCTGCAGCGGGGCGGCAGAGGTTCCCCTTCCGTCGCCTGTGTGGGGGAGATTTCCCCGTCTGAGACCGAATTGCCATCGGTACGCCTCTTCCGCGATTCCGTGCGGGAAAAATCACTGTGTTCTGTGTCGGAACTTTCCTCCGGGCTTCTTCCGACTTCGGAGGATTCATCTTCGTTTTTTAACGAAAATACCCGCACACTGTCTTTTGAGACAATCGCCACAGACACCCGAAGGCCCCCGAGGTACGCCATGCGCGCCGCCGCCAGACCGTCGCCCCCGTTATTTCCCGTGCCGCAGAGAAATAAAACGGAGTCCTCCGGACCCGCTTCCTTTAAAAGCTCCTGCCAGACCGCGTACGCCGCCCTCTCCATCAGGACTTCCTCCGGAATTCCGATCCTGCGGATCGCATTTTGTTCGAGCTTTCGCATCTCATCTGCGCTTACGATATATTTCATGTGAACCCCCTTTTTACAATTCACGGCCTCTGTGATTCAACAGTTTCCGCCACCGCCGTTGCAAAGGAGAGTTCTGCCGTATTGCTGATGGATACGTGGATATTCGTAATACCCAGTTCCTCCATCCGCTCCTTTGCTCCCCCGAACAGGCGCACGAAGGGCCTGCCGCGCCCGTCCCTTAACACTTCGATTTCCCGGGGACCGAACCCCGAAAACCCGGTGCCGAGGGCCTTCGCCACTGCCTCCTTTGCGGCAAAATTATCCGCGTAAAGGACTGCTCTGTCTTTGCAGAACGCGATCTCCTCTGACGTATAGCAATGGTTGCGAAACGCCTCTTTTTGGACCGCGTCCGCGACCCGCGCGATCTCTGTGAGATCATTTCCGATTCCTTTGATCATGCCTCCTCCTTCCTGTCGGATCACACGTTTTCTCTCACTTATCCACAATCATAAAACCGGATCACACCCTCTCATATCCATGATGCAGGCTATTCCCGGCCTGTGTCGGATCCCTGATACCGGACTTTCCTGCGCCGGGCCAAACGTTACAATCAAATTACGCTCATTTCCATGAGTATTTGCCCTCACGTTTAATGTGTAAGGATTCAGGCGGATGAACCCGCGAAAAACCGCTGATTTCATCCACTGTCTTCAACCGT
Source organism: Lachnospiraceae bacterium (assembly GCA_021203205.1). Classification (GTDB taxonomy): domain Bacteria; phylum Bacillota; class Clostridia; order Lachnospirales; family Lachnospiraceae; genus SIG308. Next base: position 24,027 of record JAJQBQ010000045.1, read on the forward strand.
TTAAATCAAAGTTTCCGCTTGAAAAATTTCCTTCCTTTTGAGATACTTTCTTACAACATTCGCAGGAAGGAGGTGTTGATTGAAGCAAAATGAGGATAAACTCATTATCAGCAGCCGTGGAAGAATTGATCTTCTGAATAAAAACGAGATCTTCTACATTCACAGTGAGCATCGGCAGGTTCACATCCATATGCCCTGTGAAACCTACAGCTTTTACCGCACGCTGGATGAAGTGGAAGAGAACATAAGCGACAGCCATTTCATGCGGATTCACAAATCATTTCTGATTAACACGAGTTTCGTTTGCAGGATTGACGGCGGAACGCTGTACATCACGACCGGCGAACATTTGCCGGTGAGCCGACGGTATCTTACGTCCGTTCACCGGCGGTTCCGGGCACTGTAATTGTGAATTGTGTTTTTACGGCTCCCCCAGCGTTTCCCAGCGCTCATACAGTTCAAGAAGCGCCAGCTCGTTCTCTTCCTTTTCCTTCTGCAGGGCAAGAAGTCTGGCCGCATCCGAAAAGACCTCTTCTTCCGTAAAGAGACGGTCGATCTCCTCGTTTCTCGTCTCAAGGCGGGTGATTTCGGCTTCGGTTTTTTCCAGCTCATTTTTCCGCCTGCGGAGCCTGGCTTTTTCTTCTTTTTGCAGAAGCCAGTCGCCTTTTGCCGTACCGTCTGCTGTCGTCCCGCGCACGCCGGGCTTTCCGGAATCCGCGCTGTCGGAAGATGCGCCGGTGTTTTCCGGCTCCCTGATCTTCTTTCCGCCCGCCTTTCCGGTCACGGCAGCCCGTTCTCCCGCTCTGTCCCCTGATATCCGACCCGTCTTCCCGTCCTGCGCCGGGTCGGATTCAGGGGCGTTTTTCTTTTCCATATAATAATCGTAATTTCCCTGCCAGGAGGTAAGTCTGCCGTTCTCCAGCTCCAGGATACGCGTCGCCGTCCGGTTAATAAAATAACGGTCATGGGAGACGTAGAGAAGTGTTCCCGTGTACTCATTCAGAGCCTGTTCCAGGATCTCCCTGGAAGTCACATCCAGATGGTTCGTAGGCTCATCCAGTACCAGAAAGTTTGCGCCCGAAAGCATCAGCTTCGCCAGGCTTAAGCGGCCGCGCTCCCCGCCGCTTAAGTCGCCCACGCGCTTGAATACATCCTCCCCCGTAAAAAGAAATGCCGCGAGAACATTGCGGATTTTCGTGTTGTCAAAGGCAGGATACGCATCCCCGATCTCGTCAAACACCGTCTTGTCCGCATGGAGCGTATGATGTTCCTGGTCAAAATAACCGATCTTCACCTTCGCACCCTGCCTTACGATGCCGGCATCCTGTGGTACCATGCCGTTTATAATCTTTAAAATGGTGGTCTTCCCCGTGCCGTTTCCTCCGATCAGCGCGACGCGCTCACCCCGGCGAATCTGAATGTCCAGACCGGAAAACAGGTGCTTTTCCCCGAAGGATTTCGCAAGCCCCTCCACCAGAAGCACGTCCTGCCCGCTGACCGCGTCCGGGCGAAAGGAAAGGCGCATGGCGGAATCTTCCTCCGGCGGCTTCTCCGTGCGGTTCTGCAGCTGCTTCGCGAGCATTTTCTCGCGGCTTTCCGCCCGTTTGACGGATTTTTCCCGGTTAAAGGATTTCAGTTTGGCGATCACTTCCTGCTGGTGTTCAATTTCCTGCTGCTCGTTCTGCCAGGCCTTGCGCTGTGCATTGCGGATGATCTCCTTCTTCTCGCGGAAGGCCGTATAGTTTCCGGGGAAGGTCATGATTTCCCCGTTTTCGATCTCGATCACCTTTGTGACAATCTTGTCCAGAAAATAGCGGTCGTGGGCCGCCACGATCACGGCACCCCGGTAGCTCTGCAGAAATGTCTCCAGCCAGCGGACACTTTCCATATCCAGATGGTTCGTCGGCTCATCCAGGAGAATGAGGTCGGGCTTTGCAAGCAGCAGACGCCCCAATGATACTCTGGTTTTCTGTCCGCCGGAAAGCTCCCGGATATCCTGCCCGAAATCCTTCTCGTCGAATCCCAGCCCCTTTAACACGCCCACCACCTCGCTGCGATAGGCGTAGCCGTCCATCTGTTCGAAACGGTGCATGTCCTGATCATATTCTTTCAGCGCGCGCGCAAGCTCCTCTCCCCCGAGGTTTTTCATGCGCCGCTCATTTTCACGAATTTTCTCTTCCAGATCCGGAATTTCCTGCTTCGTGGAAAGCAGGTAGTCGTAGATTGTGCCGGATGCGGTCAGATCCTGGTGCTGTGCCAGGTAACCGAAGGTCTTCGACTTTGCAAAGATCACCTCGCCCCCGTCCGGCTCCGACTCGCCGGTCAGAATGCGAAACAGCGTCGTCTTTCCCGCGCCGTTTACGCCGATCAGCGCGACCTTCTCCCCCTCCTCAACAAAAAAGGAGCAGTCCTTTAAGACCTGCTTTTCCGGGAATTCTTTTTTTACCGATTTACATGCAAGAATCATTGTGTTCCCCTTTTTACCGGTGTCCGGCGGCCTTAGAAGCAAAATTTGCCGTGTCTCACAGCCCGTCAGTTTTCCGGTCAGTACGAAAAAGGCAGCAAAGTGTAAGTTTTTGCCGCGCTGCATAGCCTAACAGACCGAAATTAATTTGTCAACGTAAAATTGCAGCCCATACCGTTTGCAGCAAAGCATCCGCGCATGTCGAAGCTCACCCTGTAAACCTCGGGTAACTGAACATGATTCGCAACATCAGGGCCCGGAGTCGTTCGCTATCTGTGAATTTTTTATAAATATTTTGTAAACTTTCTAAAAATTTTATTTTCCGGTGGATTTTCCACGGACAAGGTGCTATAACCATGAACTGTTTGGACAGGCTTTCCTGTCCTTTTTCCAACATGATAATCCGGATAGGATGTATATACATTTTTCAACGAATGAGGTAACGAAATGACTACCACCAGGCTCGATGCACTCCGACTGACGGTCGGTATCGACATCGGTTCCACTACCACAAAAATTCTGGCCGTAAACGATGCGGACGGCAGCATTGTTCTGTCCGATTACCGGCGCCACCACGCAGACCAGGCAGGCAGCGTATGCCGCGCTCTTATTCTCTTAAGCAAAGCCTGCCCCGACGAACCGGACACGCCGGTTCTCATACGCGCCGCCCTCACCGGTTCCGGCTCCGGCGGCATCGCGGAGGCGCTCGGCGTCCCCTTTGTGCAGGAGGTCGTGGCCAATTCCATCGCCCTGCGGGATCGCTATGAGAATGTCAGCACCGCGATCGAGCTGGGCGGGCAGGACGCGAAGATGATTTTCTTTCGCCGGGATGAGAATACCGGCGTTCTGAATGTGGCGGACATGCGCATGAACGGTTCCTGTGCCGGCGGTACCGGAGCCTTTATCGATGAGGTCGCCTCCATTTTGAAGGTGCCGATCGAGGAATTCAACGGGCTCGCCGAAAAAGGCGATACCGTGTACGATATCTCCGGCCGCTGCGGCGTGTACGCAAAGACCGACATCCAGCCCCTGCTCAATCAGGGAGTATCCCGGGCAAATCTCGCGCTCTCCTCCTTCCACGCCATCGCGAAACAGACCATCGGCGGCCTCGCACAGGGGCTCGACATCCATGCGCCTGTGGTCTTCGAGGGAGGTCCGCTGACCTTCAACCCCCGCCTTGTCCGGGTTTTCGCCGAGCGTCTCCTGCTCTCTCCGGAGGATGTTCTGATCCCGGAAAACCCGGAAATGATGATCGCAAAGGGCGCCGTCCTGGCGGTGGATACCATGTTTGCGGACACAAAACCTGTCACAGTCCGCGACCTGCTGGAACGCCTTTCCGCCTTTGTTTCCCGCTCCGGCGACTCTTCCGGCAGCGCAAAACCGTTTTTCGATTCTTCCGAAGAACAGGCTGCTTTCCTTGCGCACCACAGGCTTCCGGAATTTCGTCCTCTGAAACCCCGGGCGGGACAGGTCTACCGCGCTTTTTTGGGCATTGACTCCGGAAGCACCACCACAAAGTTTGTCCTCATGGACGAAGACGAACAGCTTCTGGATTCCTTCTACGCGCCCAACGCAGGCGACCCGCTGACCGTGGCAAAAAACGCGCTGATCGCCATGCGCAACCGGTTCCGGGATGCCGGCGCCGGTCTCGAAATCCTCGCGGCGGGCGCAACCGGCTACGGCGAGATGCTTTTTCACCGTGCTTTTTCCACGGAATGTCACGCCGTAGAAACCGTAGCCCACGCCAGGGCTACGCGCAAATATGTCGGAGATGCCACATTTATTCTCGATATCGGCGGCCAGGACATGAAAGCCATCTGGCTTTCCGACGGCATTATCACAAATATCGTTGTGAACGAGGCCTGCTCCTCCGGCTGCGGTTCTTTTCTGGAAAATTTTGCCGGAACGCTCCACATCCCCGTGGAGGAGATCGCGGCATCCGCCTTCCGCAGCGAACATCCCGCAGCGCTTGGCAGCCGCTGCACCGTTTTCATGAACAGCAGTATTATCACCGAGCAGCGCAACGGCCGAAAGCCCGACGATATCATGGCCGGGCTCTGCCGCTCGATCATAGAGAACGTGTTTACCAAGGTCATCCGCCTCTCCAACCTGGACGCGCTGGGCGACCATGTCGTCGTGCAGGGTGGGACGTTTCAGAACGATGCCGTGCTCCGTGCGATGGAGCAGTACCTGGGGCGGGAAGTCGTGCGTGCGCCTTACCCGGGGATCATGGGAGCCATCGGAGCGGCGCTGCTGACGAAGGACCAGTATCTCATGCGTTCGGAATCGGGCCGTAATCCTGCGGCGGCCGCCATAAAATCCGGCAGTTTGGCACAAAACGCAGCGGATGAAACTGTGCGCCGGGGTGCAGCCGGTCAGAAAACGTCGGATGCGGCGAATCCGCACACCTTCATCGGCCTGGATGCCCTGGATTCTTTCAGCTATACGGAGGAGGCCAACTCCCCCTGCCCCTTCTGCGGCAACCACTGCCGCCGCTCCGTCCTCACCTTCCCGAACGGGAATTCCTGGGTGACCAACAACCGCTGTGAGCGGGGTGAGATTCTGGGTGACCCGAAGGACAAGTCCGTTCAGATGCGGTTAAAGCAGAAGGCGGCCGAAAAGCAGCGCACCGCGAACCTCTTCGATCTGCGTGAAAAGCTCCTGTTTCAGGACTATGACGCCCCCGCGCTTGCCCCGAAGCAGAACCTGACCATCGGTCTGCCGCGGGTGCTCTCCTTCTGGGATACCATGCCTTACTGGACAACCTTCTTCCGCTCCCTGGGCTACGATGTGCGCATCTCGGATCAAAGCTCCCGCAAACTGTATGAGAGCGGACTCTCCGCAGTGACCTCGGATACGGTCTGTTTTCCGGCAAAGCTGGTGCACGGGCACATCCGCAATCTGACCGGAAAGGCGGACCGCATCTTCATGCCTGCCATCGCCACGGTGCCATCCGAGAACAGGGAGAAAACCAGTGAATTCATGTGTGCCGTAGTAAAAGGCTACCCGATTGTCATCCGCAACTCGGATAACCCCGAGGGCCGCTGCGGAGTCCCCTTCGACGCGCCGCTCTTCCACTGGCATGAGAACGCCGACCGCACCGGACAGCTTGTGAGATATATGAAAGATACCTTCGGAACCGACGAAGCTCTGACCGCGCAGGCCTGCGCAGCGGCGGATGCCGCCCTGGATACCTTCCACCGCAGGCTGAAGGAGGCAGGCGCTGCGGTTCTGGAAGAGGTTCGAAAAAACGGAAGCTATGCCGTTGTGCTGGCCTCCCGCCCTTACCAGAACGACCCGCTGGTGAACCACCAGCTCCCACAGATGTTCACGGAGCTGGGCATCCCGGTTCTCACTGCGGACTCTCTTCCCGGTGCGGAGCAGGTGGATCTGCGCAACAGCCGCCTGGATATCTCCAACAACTACCACGCCCGCATGCTCTCTTCCGCCGTGCTGGCCGCACAGAACCCGAATCTGGAGTATGTGCAGATCGTGAGCTTCGGCTGCGGCCATGACGCCTACCTCTCCGACGAGATCATCCGCATGATGAAGGAGATTTCCGACAAGACACCGCTGGTGTTAAAGGTTGACGAGAGTGACATTCAGGGGCCGCTGCGCATCCGCGTGCGCTCCTTCACGGAGACCGTGGCCGAGAGGCGCCGCGTCAGACGTCCTGCAGCCACCCCGGCGCAGCAGCACCCCACGGAAGACCTGCCCGCAGAAGACCTGCCTGCAGAGGACATGCCTGCGGGAAGCTTATCTGCAGAAGAATCCAAAACAGATGCTTCCGATACCCAGGGGGCGAACCACAAGGTCAGAGCAGACCTTTCTTCGGACGGAAACACCCGGGAGGCGACCGCCACAGCGCCGGAAATCCGTCCCCTCTCCGACCCCTTCCCGGTGAAATTCACGAAGGCTGACCGGAAAACACGGGTAGTTCTGATTCCGAACGTTTCCCACGCCTTCTGCCGCGTGCTGTCGGCGGTATTTAACAAAGAAGGTCTCGTCGCCGAGCCCCTGGAAGTCGGCCGCGAGGAGGCGATCCGCCTAGGAAAACAGTATGTACATAACGATATCTGTTTCCCGTCGCAGATTGTCATCGGCGAGGCGCTCGCCGCGCTCCGCAGCGGAAAATACGACCCGGATCACGTGGCAATCGGCATGGCGAAATACATCAGCGACTGCCGTCTGACCCACTACAGTTCTCTGCTTCGCAAGGCGCTGGACGATGCCGGCTATCCCCAGGTGCCGATCGTCACCAACGACGGCGAGGATTCCCACAATCTGCACCCGGGCTACCGCATGGGACTGATGTCGCAGCTGCGCACCGCCGTCGCCCTGCCGATGATCGATGTGCTCGAGGAGCTGCTGCGCAAAATTCGCCCGTACGAAAAGGTGCCCGGCAGCGCGGATGAGGCCTTCGAGCGCGGCATGGACGCCATGATCGACGGGCTTACCGGACACGGCATCCGTGGCATGCGGAAAGGTTTTAAAAAGGCCCTTTCGCTTCTCTCCGAAGTGCAGTGCGACCGCACGAACCTCCGGCCGACGGTGCTGATTGTGGGCGAGTACCTGCTGAACTTCCATCCCGGCGCAAACCACGACATCGAGCGCTATCTGGAGCGCAACGGCTTCGAGATCATCGAGGCCCGCATGAGCGATGTCATCCGGAAAACCTTCTACGCACGCGACCGGCAGATTACGGAGTACCACATGCACTATCCGCTCAAAGACCGGTTTCTGTTCCGCGCATCCAGCAGCTTTTTTGATCTGGCGCACGATATCACGGACCGCCTGGCCCGGCGCAGTCCGCTCTACAAAAAAGCTACAAGACTGCCGGAGATCGCGGCGGAGAGCGACCCCATTATCCCCCACACCTTTGACGCGGGTGAGGGCGTCATCATCCCCGGGGAAATCATACACCACGCGAAGCACGGCTGCCGCAATTTTGTCATCCTGCAGCCCTTCGGCTGTCTGCCGAACCATGTTGTTGGGCGCGGCGTCGTGAAAAAGCTAAAAGAACTGTACCCGGACGCGCAGATTCTGCCTCTGGACTACGACCCGGACGTAAGCTTTGCGAACATCGAAAACCGGCTGCAGATGCTGGTGATGAATGCCAAAAAAGGGGAAGCCGTATGAGCAGAAATGACGAGATAAAATATTACCGCTCCTTCACAGAGGACTTTGTTGAAAACAGCCATCAGGACTATGTTCTGCCGGAAGATTACGTGTGGATTCGCACCGACAAAAAATCCCGCGCAAAGGCGGGAATTCTGTATTTTGCCGGTCATCTGTTCGGACTGGTTTACGCAAAGCTTGTACTTCATGTAAAAATAGTAAATCAGTCCGAAAGAAACCTCCGGGATATCTCCGGCGGCATGATGGTGTACGCCAACCATACGCAGATGATCGGGGACGTTTTCACGCCGATTCTCGCATGCCGCCCGAAGCGGGGTTATACCATCGTCAGCCCCGCGAATCTCGGGCTTCCCGTCATCGGGAAAATTCTGCCTGACGTGGGTGCCCTCCCGATTCCTGGGGATTTCCGGCGTATGAAGCAGTTCACGAAGGCGGTAAGCGAGCGGCTTTCCCAGGGCGGCTGTGTCTTTGTGTATCCCGAGGCGCATGTATGGCCCTTCTACACGGGCATCCGCCCCTACCCGGATACCGCTTTTTCTTACGCGGCAGAGAACCACGTGCCGGCGTTTTGCATGACCACCACCTACCAGAAACGCAGACCTGGAAAAAAGCCGCGCCAGACGGTTTATCTTGACGGCCCCTTTTACGCGGACGAAACCTTAAGCCGGCACGAGCAGCGGCGGCAGCTGCACGATGAGGTGTACGCCTGCATGTGCTCCCGAAGCAGGGAAAGCACGTATGAGTACGTGATTTACCGTCCGGCGGAAGACAAAACATCCTCCGATTCCTGAATCCCGGAATTCCGTATTTCAAAATTTCCAAACGTCATTATCTTTCCCTGATCTTCACATCAATCACGGAAACTGTCAAAAACACAGGGAACCGAATTGCAATGTTCCCTGTGTTTTAAAATCGCTTCAGTTTTCCTGCTTTATCTCCGGGCTTGTCTGTTACAGCAGATTTCCATCCTTATTTTCCGGATTCATTCGCTGCGGCATTTGCGTCCTTATTTTCGGATTCGCCCGCTGCGGCACCCCCGTCTTTTTCTCCGGGATCTGTCGTATCGACCTTCTTCTCCCCGCTCTGCGCCTGTTTTGCATCCCCCGAAAACCGTTTCAAAAATGCTTCCATTCCGGAAAAGAAGCCGCCATGTGCACCGTTTTTTGCTGCTGTTTCACCTGCTTTTCCGTCTGCCCGCGAGTCCTGCGGTTTTGCAGACACATCCTCTTCCGCCATGGCTGCTTCTCTGGCCAGCTCCTCCTCGATTCCCTCCGTGCGCATCTCGCCCGGAACCGCATACCAGGATGTATCCGCCGGCAGATTTTTCGCTTTCAGCCGCCGCTCCATGTATTTCTTGATCAGATAATAGACAGACGCAAAGGTCGGCACACCCAGAATCATGCCGGGCACACCGAACATGCCGCCGCCCAACAGGATTGCGAAAATCACCCAGAAGGAGGAAAGCCCGGTCGAATCGCCCAGAATCTTCGGTCCCAGAATATTTCCGTCAAACTGCTGAAGAATCAGAATAAAAAGAATGTAAATCAGCCCCTGAACCGGGTTGTAAATCAGTACAATCAACGCGGTTGGCACAGCTCCGATATAAGGCCCGAAAAACGGAATCACGTTGGTCACGCCGATAATCACGCTGATTAAAAGCGGGTAAGGCATATTTAAGATTGTGACTCCGATAAAACACAGGACTCCGATGATCAGCGAATCCAGAATCTTTCCGCTGATAAATCCGCTGAAGATTTCATTAATGTGCCGCCCGGTTGCGACAACCTCATCGCCGGCTTCCTGCTTCCGCAGCGCGTAAACAATCTTCTTACAGGTTCCAAGAAGCTTCTCCTTCGAACAAAGCACATAGATGGACACAATCAGCCCGACGATCAGATTAAACAGAAATTTCACCACAATGATTACACCGCTCGTGACGGTTGTGATCACCTGGTTCACGGAACCCAAAAGATTTTCCTTCAGCCAGTTCACGGCGTAATCCGACAGGCTGGTAACATAGCTGTTGACAGTTTCGCTCAGCTCCTCATTTTCCGTGGCCCACGCAGAGTGGCTGTCCAGAACTTCATTGAAAAGACGGATCACATTCTGTGTCTGCCCCGGTACCTGGTTGATCAGCGTGGTGATACTTTCAATAAGCTGCGGCACCAGCATGAAAATCAGGATGATCACTACCGCAAGAAGCAGCAGCAGCGACAGCACAACGGCCACGCCGCGCGCAACCTTTTTCATTCTGTCCGACGGAGCCTTATCTTTACAGAAAATCCGAAAAAATATTTTTTCGATAAACACCATCGCCGGGTTGATCAGGTATGCGATGACCAGACCGATCACCACAGACTGGAGACTTTTCAGGACAAGATCCAGCGTATCTCTCAGCGCGCTGAATTTAAACAGCCCGAAAAAGAGCAATATGGTAAATGCGGCCACGATGATGCCTCCGACCACCCACTGGGCCACTTTCCTGCTGTTTGGTTCCCTTTGCAATCAAATCCCTCCTGTTCTGATACAGGCTTACCTTTTCCCTGCATCCTTATTATAGAAAACCAGCACAAACATACCCGGCCCCACGTGTGTGCCGATGATCGGGCCGATCTTCGAGAGAATGACGTTCTGCGCGAGACCTTTCTTTAAAATTGTCTCTTTCAGTTCTTCCGCCGCCTCCGGGATCACCGCATGGCCGATCACAACGGTATCGCCCCCATCGCCGTCCTGCTCCAGCTTCTGCACCATGTAGGCGATCGCCTTTTTGATGCCCCGCACATTCGCGCTGGAGACAAGATGCCCGTCTTTGTCGATGATCAGCATCGGTTTGATGTTCAGCGCACCGCCCAGAACCGCCGTGGTTTTGGAAACACGGCCGCCGCGGTAAAGGTGATTCAGGTCGTCCACCGTAAACCAGTGGGCCACCCTTAACCGGTTATCCAGCGCGTACTGATACAGCTCATCAATTGTAGCACCTTCCTGGCGCTTCTTCCCCAGCTGATACATAAAAAAGCAGAGTCCGATGGACGCGGCCAGCGAATCCAGCGTATAGATTTTTCGTTCCGGATACTTTGCCTCCAGCTCCTCCTTTGCCAGCAGCGAGCTCTCGTAAGTACCGCTTAAGCCGGAGGAAAAAGAAATGTTTAAGACATCCATCCCCTGGGAGAGATAGGATTCAAACTTTTCAATAAATGTGTTAGGAGTGATCTGCGCGGTTTTTGGCATGCCGCCTTCGCGGATTCTCTGATAAAAATCCTCTACGCTCATCTCCCGCTCGTCCGCATAATGCATAAATTCTTCTTCATCGAACTGAACAGCCATCGGCATAACATCGATATCCAGCTCCTGTACCAGCTCCCATGGCATATCTGCCGTGGCATCCGTGATCAACGCATACTTACTCATATGATTTTCCTCATTTCTTTTCTGTGAGATTTATCTTACACGATTTCCAAAAAAATGCAACCCGAAATCTGAGATGTCTCATCCGATTATCTTAAACACTTCTTCCACCGCCTCGAGCGTCTGTGCGATATCCTCGTCCGTGTGTGCCGCACTCAGGAACATCGCTTCAAACTGGCTGGGCCCGATATAAATGCCGCGGTCCAGCAATCCGTGGAAATACTTCGCAAACTTCTCCGTGTCCGCTTTTCTGGCCGAGGCGCAGTCCGTTACCGGGCCTTCCGTGAAGAATACACTCAAAAGTGACCCGACACCGTTTACCGCGAGCGGCACCCGGTATTTTTCGCCAAGCTCCGCGATGCCCTCCCGGAGAATTTTCCCGAGCCGATCCGTCTCGGTGTAGATTTCCGGATGTTTTTTCAGCCATCTTAAGGTGGCAAGCCCGGCCGCCATGGCGATGGGGTTTCCGCTTAAGGTTCCCGCCTGGTAGACAGACCCCACCGGTGCGATGACCTGCATGACATCCCGCCTTCCGCCGAAGGCGCCCACCGGCATGCCGCCGCCGATGATTTTTCCGTAGGTGACCAGATCCGGCCGCACGCCAAAGTAACCGGCCGCCCCCTGAAGGCTTAAGCGGAATCCCGTGATCACCTCGTCAAAGATCAGCAACGCACCGTGCTCGTCCGCAAGTCCGCGCAGCCTCTTCAGGAATCCTTCCTTCGGCAGTACGACACCCATGTTGGCCGCCACAGGCTCCACGATAATGCAGGCAACCTGCCCTTCATTTTCCCGCAGCAGCCGCTCCACGCTGTCCGCGTCATTGTACACCGCGGTGAGCGTATCGCGGGCACAGCCCTCGGGGACTCCGGCGCTGTCCGGAACCCCTGTCGTGAGGGCACCGGAGCCGGCCTTCACCAGCATACAGTCCGCATGTCCGTGGTAGCATCCCTCAAATTTGAGGACTTTATCCCGACCGGTAAATCCCCTTGCCGCGCGGACGGCGCTCATCACCGCTTCCGTGCCGGAATTTACCATGCGAACCATCTCCACCCAGGGCACCGTGTCGCAGATCAGCTCCGCCATGTCAACCTCACGCTTTGTGGCGGCGCCGAAGCTTAAGCCGTAGTTTGCGGCCTTTACCACCTCCGCTGCCACCAGCGGATGGTTGTGACCCAACAGCATCGGCCCCCAGGAACCGATGTAATCGAGGTAACAGTTCCCGTCCTCATCATACATATACTGACCCTCGGCCCGGGCGATAAACCTGGGAGTTCCGCCCACCGACAAAAATGCCCGCACCGGGCTGTTCACGCCGCCGGGAATATGTTCCTTTGCCCTTGCAAATAATTCGTCTGATTTTGTACTGTTGCAGTTTGCCATTTTATTTTCCATTTCTTTTAACCGATCCGTCCTTCCCGGATATATCCTGCCAGTTCCTTCGCAAAATAGGTGATCAGAATGCTCGCCCCCGCGCGACGCATGCCCACCGCACTCTCGCAGACTACGGCAGCTTCGTCGATATAGCCCGCTGCTGCCGCCGCTTTGATCATCGCATATTCACCGCTCACACTGTAAACCGCCGTCGGCACGTCCACTGCGTCCGTGACCTCCCTCACAATGTCCAGGTAAGACATGCCCGGCTTGACCATGACAATGTCCGCCCCCTCCCGCACATCCTGCAGCACTTCCTTCAGCGCTTCTTTCCGGTTGTGGTAATCCATCTGATAGGTCTTGCGGTCGCCAAAGGACGGCGCGGATCCCGCCGCCTCGCGGAATGGGCCGTAAAAGGCCGACGCGTATTTTGCGGAATACGCCATAATGGGCGTATCCGCGTAACCGTTCCGGTCGAGGGTCTGGCGGATGGCTGCCACCCGGAAATCCATCATATCGGAGGGCGCTACCATATCCGCCCCCGCCTGCACATGGGAGAGTGCCGTCTTCGCCAGCACCGTGAGGGTCCGGTCATTGTCCACATCATGCCCGCACAGGATCCCGCAATGGCCGTGGGAGGTATACTCGCACATGCACACGTCCGTCACACAGTAAAGCCGGGGGAACTCCCGCTTCGCCGCCCGGAGCGCTTTCTGAATAATACCGTCCTCCGCCCAGGCACCGCTGCCGCAGGCATCCTTATGATCCGGAATGCCGAACAGCAAAATTCCCGGGACACCGCTGTCCGCAACAATCGTAAGCTCCTTTAAAAATTCATCCACCGAATAGCGGTACTGCCCGGGCATTGCCTGGATTTCTTCCCGGATACCGTGTCCCTCCGTCACAAACATCGGGTACAGCAGACAGCTTGCCATAATACGCGTTTCCCTCACCATCTCCCGGAGAACGGGATTTCCGCGCAGCCTCCGGCTTCGTTCCGAAAACTCTCCGCCTTCAAAATGAAACTTTTCAATTTCCGCATTCATACTTCTCCTGCTCCTCCTGTCTGTAAACCTCTTCAATTATGCAAAGCGTTCACTGCTGCTTTCGCAACTCCGAATTCGGATCCGCTCCTTTGCCCGTTAAGGCGACAATCCGGCGTATCTCCTCCAGCATGCTTTCTTCCGTACTCTCTTTTGCCACCACGGTTTTCATGCCGGCTTTTGCCGCCGCACCCGCCGTCTTTTCCCCGATGCAGACGGCAATCTGCCCATCTAATATTTCTGCTGCCGGCATTTCCGGCCAGACGGCCGTAACATTTTCCTCCGGCATGGACGCCTGTGTGAACGCAGCCTGTTCGGATACCGTCCGGTTCAGCGAAATTTCCGCCTGCCGCATGGCTTCCGCCAGATTCCGCACACACGAAGCGCTGGTAAATGTAAAAATAAAACGTCCCGTTCCCCGCGCAATCTGTTCGGCCAGCTTTTCGGCATCTTCCCGCCTCACAGCCGATACCGTCTCATATACGGGAACGGTTTTTAAAGGAATGTCTCCGGATGCCAGCGCCGCTTCCAGACCCCCGTCCGTGCGGGCGGCACCGAAGAACCAGCACTCCGTTTCCCGGACTCTCATCCGCAGCGCCTCTCCCAGCGCCGCCCCGGTATACTCTTCCGGAACCAGATCCACCGGAATTCCGTGCTGTCTCAGCGCTTCTGCCGTCTTTGGCCCCACCGCCGCAAATTTCTTTTCGCGCCCGCCAAGAAGCCTCCGCAGATCCATTCCGGCATCCAGAAGTAATTCGAAAAACGCTTCCACGCCGTTTGCACTGGTAAAAATGAGCCAACAGACTCCCGACTCACTCTCATCCGCACTTTTTCGAAAATCCCTGTTCTCCCCGCACAGTTCTCTGAAAGCCCGGAAAATTTCCTGCCTGTGGCCCTCCCCCGGCTTTTGAATGCGGATCGCGGGCAGCAGGCACACATCCGCTCCCATGGCCCGGATGCGCTCGGAAAAAGCTCCCGCTTTTTCCGCCTGTCTCGTCACTACAACGGTAACTTTTTCCCCGCAGACGGAGGGCGCTTTCGGTTTCTTAAGAGTCAGTTCCGGTGCCAGCGCGCAGACCTCTCCCACCACCAGAACGGCGGGAGCTGTCAGCTCCGCGGCCCGTATGTCGTCCGCCAGGCAGCCTACCGTAGACAGAACCATGCGCTGTGCCGCGGTCGTGCCCTTCGAAAGCGCCGCCGCCGGCACGGTCTTTGCCATCCCCGCATCCATGAGACCCCGGCAGATTTTTTGTGCGGCGGACAGTCCCATCAGAAATATGAGGGTCCCCCCGGTGCGAACCAGAGCCTCGTAATCTACCTGATAAGCTTCCTCCGGCGCCGATGCCCCGGCCGGTGATTCCGGCTGCTGATTCGCCTGTGCCGCACCCGCCGGTATCTTTTCCTGCGATGCGGAACCCTCCCCCGCACGGTTGTTCCCTTCCCGGGAAAGCTTTCCGCTTTTTGCCTGTCCGTGCCCGGTTATGACCGTGAAGGATGTGGCGAGCCCCCGATGGGTGACCGGAATACCGAAGGCCTCCGGCACCGCCACCGCCGAGGTCACCCCCGGCACAACTTCACAGGGGATGCCGCACTCCGCCAGTGCCATCGCTTCTTCACCGCCGCGGCCGAAGACAAAGGGATCGCCGCCTTTTAAGCGAACCACCCGCTTTCCCTGCCGCGCCTCGCGAATCAGAATTTTCTGAATCTCCTCCTGCGGCACGCTGTGCGCCCCGGCACGCTTTCCGACATATATCTTCTTAACACCCTCGGGGATGATTTCCAGCGTCTCCGGCAGAATCAGCGCGTCATACACCACCACATCCGCCTTCTGCAGCAGGTCACAGCCCCGCTTTGTCATCATATCCGGCGCACCCGGCCCGGCACCGACCAGCCAAACACAACCCTTTTTATAAAAAACCTGATCCGACATCCTTATCGTCTCCATAACCGTCCTGTCACGGCTGCCCCGCGGCACGACCTGCTCTGATTTTTCCCATCCGCGCCTGATTACCTGCGAGGTTCGACAGCGGCACGTTTAAGATTATCGTCTTCTTAAAAGACAGTCATCTTTTTAAGCTGACCGCCAGCTCTTTCCCCACCTTCACGGCAGTTTCCCTGTCCCGCGCGGAAATCTTTCCGCTGCCGAAATCATAAATATCGCCGATAATCTCATTCTTCCGAACCATGCCGTCCGGCGTCTGAACCATGCCGAGAATGCGAATGTGCCCCGCAGCAAGACCCGCGTAAGCACCTACCGCCGCAGCGCATCCGCCGCCCATTTCTTTTAAGAATGTCCGCTCCGCCAGCGCACAGAGCAGCGTTTTTCCATCAAAGATGCGGGAAAACCGGGACATGCCGTCCGCCCTGCGACCCTGCACCGCCAGAATACCCTGCCCGACCGCCGGCACCATCTCATCCGTCTGGAAGGTATAACTGATGCGGTCTGCGAGCCCCAGCCGTTCCAGCCCCGCCCGGGCCAGAAGCAGACCGTCGTAATCCTCTTCATCCAGCTTTGCCAGCCGGGTGGCCAGATTTCCCCGGATACTCTTTACTTCGGACTGAGGGCACAAAAACTTCCACTGTGCTTCACGCCGCGGGCTGGATGTGCCAAGGCAGAATTCTGCGCCCATCCCGCGGATTTCCTTCACGGGATTCTTCCTGCCCCACCTGGACGTCGGAACGTTCGAATCCGTTGCTCCGATCCGCGAATTTTTCTTTAATACCAGACAGTCCTCCGGATTGCCGCGCTCCATGCAGCCGAGAATCGGCAGACTCTCCGGCACATCCACCGGCATATCCTTTAAACTGTGCACGGCAATGTCAATCTCACCCGCCGCAAGGGCCCGCTCCAGCTCTTTCGTGAACACACCGCCGCCCGCGATCTCACTTAACGGCTGATCCGCGACCTCGTCCCCCATGGTAGTTACCGTGACAAGAGACGGCTCATATTCCGGGTAACACTCCCGGATTTTCTCCATCACCATCTCCGCCTGCCGGATGGCCAGCTCACTTCCGCGACTGCCGACTCTGATTGTTTTCTTAACCTTCTCCTGCATGTTTGCCTCCTTAAATCTTCTCCGGGCCTTCTTCTTCAAAAAGCTCAGCTATCTTTTTCACCGCCTGGGCCGTCCGGCGATGATCCGTTCCCTCCGATGATATTCCGGCCACAATCCGCGTGCCTTCCGCCCCCGTCGTTCCGACGGCGATTCCGGGGAAGTAGCAGCTCGATTCCTCCTGCCGGTCCGCCACCGATACCGGCACGCCGCGTGCACGACAGATTGTCCCGATTTCACGGTTTACCTCGCGCTGATCTGTTGCGGCTACAACAAAGAGGATCGGCTGCCCGTCCAGCAGACGGATGAGCTCTTCCGCCGCAAAGCTTTTTCTCTCAAAACAAATCCGCCGCGGATATTGCTCCGCGAGAGAGAGCAGCCCGTCTTCCGCATCCGGGGCGATGACGCGTATCCCGCAGGCAAAATCCAGCAGCTTTTTTACGCGCCGCAGGGCGACCTTCCCTGCCCCGCAGATCAGAACGGTTTTCTCTCTGGCATCCAGAAAAAGCGGAAAAAAATCGAACGTTTCCGTGCTTTCCGTTTCTTCCCGAACTTTCAAAACTTCCTCAGCTTCGCAGATATTCTTTCTTCTTCCGGTGTCCGTTCTTCTTTCCGGCAGAACCGCATTCTCACCTCCGCTTCCGGCGGACGCACGCGCAAACACCGACTGCTCCATGGCTGAGACAACTGTCCCGTACTGTTCTTCCGGAATCCGGTCTCTTAAATCATACATCAGATTGTCTACAACCTTTTTTACGGCATCCGCGTAAATCGTCTCAATCCGGCGGGCTGTTTCCCCGGCTCCGGCACAGGTCGCACCGTTCTGACATGCCGCTTTTCCGATATCCGCGGTGTCTGCGGCGCCCGTGTGCCGGCAAACACCCTTCTCCGTTTCTCTGCCGGACCTTCCCGCCTCTTCGAGCACCTTCTTCACGCGTCTGTGAACCCGGCCGGTTACGTCTTCCGCCGCGAACTTCCCCACATGCATTGCCTGCCGGTTTGCCCTGCGGAAATCCATCCAGCGAAAAAAATTTTCCTCCTCTGTTTTCAGAATCTCCTCCGCCCGCGCGGTCTGGGCCGTCTGCCGGTCGGCCTGTCCCGTGCTCACTTCGTCCAGCCCGTACAAATGAATTCCGGGGACTTTCCCGTATTCCGGCGCAATGTCCCTCGGCAGAGCCAGATCGAAAAGCCAGCGCTCACGGCCGTCCAGAAGCGGATTTTCATGCTCCCCTTCCTCCGCACCGAAAGCATCCGCTTCGTCCTGCGGTTTCTGTCCCGAACCTGTCCGGTTCGGATACGGCAGAGTAAAATGGGGGCTCGTCGTCGCGCTCACAAGTACTTCCGTCTCCGGAATCACCCGGAAACGCTCCCTGTAATCGACAATCCCGCAGCCCACCGGAATGACAACTTCCCGCGTCCGATAATTTCGCACCGTCACCGTCACTTTTGCGCCCGCTTCCAGGAGTTTCGCCGCGCAGAGCCTTCCGATTTCTCCGTTGCCGATCACCAGACAATGCTTTCCGGCGATCTGTGTCTGACCGCTCAGCAGTTCCAGCATCCGGTCTGCCACCGAAACGGGAACCGCTGTCAGGCGAACCGTCGACTTTACCTTTTTTCCGGCAGCGATCGCACTTAAGAACATTCTGTCCAGGACACCGCTCACAGCCTGTGCCTCCCTGGCCAGCTCCAGGCTTTGTTTCAGCTGGGCGAGAATCTGATCCTCCCCGTAAATCTGCGACCGCATCCCGCAGGCCGTGTGAAACAGGTGATCTGCCACGTCATGTCCTGTTCTTGTGCGAAAAACTTTTTCGAACTTCCCCGCAGCAAGGTTCTCCGCCAGCAGACCGGCCGCGTTCACCGAATCCCCGCAAAAAAGATACAGCTCGCCCCTTCCGCACGTGGAAACATAGACACACCCCTCCACATCCGGTCTCCCGGATATGGAAGAAAGCATCTCTTTGATTTCCTTCTTCGTAAGTGCAAGCTGTTCTCTTTCTTCCAGCGAAAATGTTGTGTGGTCAAATCCGGCCATTGCAAGCATCATGACAGGTTCCCGTTCCTTCCCGTTTCCTTTAAGATTATGGTGCCGGATTCAAAATACCTGACACCACGGATTTCTTCGCGCAACGCGCTCACACAATCCTGTTATCCTTTGCAGTCATCCCGACTGCGCTGCAGATGATTATAAAGTAAAATTCTTAAAATATCAAGATGTATACTCTGCTCCTGTCTCATTTTATACGCTTAACAGACAACGTTTTCTGTTTTCGCACGATATCATAAGCATCCGCAAATCGCCTGCCGTATAACAGTGGAAATTACCATAATAGCAGTGACTGTTCCAGTCACTCATCAGGATCATAAAAATGCTCCTTACGAACAAGCTCGACGGTTCATTTTATGGTCCTGATGAGCAGCTGTAAATAGTTAGTGACAAATTTATTTCATTTTCCGTATTTTCTTCTGTATACTTCTGTGATACAATACCATTTAAATGGGCATATGTCCAAAATAAACTGCCGATGGTGCGCATTTGCTGCCTGATCGTGACCGTACGCAGTATCGCTTCACCCGGCATCCGGAGGGATTATGGAATCGAAAAAACATGTTTTGTGGAAACTTTTTGTCTCCACGCTGTACCTGAGTGCCTTCACTTTCGGCGGCGGCTATGTGATTGTCACCCTGCTGAAGAAAAAATTTGTCGATGAGCTGCACTGGCTCGAGGATGATGAGATGCTGGATCTCATCGCCATCGCCCAGTCCTCCCCGGGCGTCATCGCCGTAAACGGTGCCATCGTCATCGGCTTAAAACTAGCCGGTTTCGCCGGGGCGCTGGTCGCCATCCTGGGAACCGTCATCCCGCCGTTCACCATTATGTCGGTGATCTCGCTGTTTTATCAGGCTTTCAAAGATAACTGGGTCATCAGCGAACTCTTAAACGGCATGCAGGCCGGCGTGGGCGCGGTCATTGCCTCCGTGGTATTTGAGATGGCCGGCGGTGTCCTGACGGAAAAGGATCCGCTTTCCGTCATCGTTCTCGTCGCGTCCTTTGTCGCCGCATGCTTTTTCGGCATCAATGTTATCTATATCATACTGGTGTGCATCGCGGTGGGGCTGGCACGGGCTTTTCTGCAAAACCGCAAAAAAACGAAGGAATGATTCTTACTGGCGTTTACTTGCAGGATTTTATCCGCAGGAAAGTCCTGTTCCGCAAACGGACCATACATCTTTCGCAAAAAAAATCGGAGGGAACCATGATCTACATACAATTGTTCTTAAGCTATTTACAGATCGGTCTTTTCAGCTTCGGCGGCGGTTACGCCTCCCTCGCCCTCATCCAGGGGCAGGTGGTGGACAAACACGGGTGGCTTGCCGCCGATGAATTCACGGATCTTATCACCATCTCCCAGATGACACCCGGCCCGGTCGCCATCAACTCCGCGACCTTTGTAGGGCAGAAAATCGCCGGCTTCGGCGGGGCGCTGGCCGCCACCGTCGGCTGCCTGCTGCCGTCCTGCATCATCGTCACGATTCTCGCGAAACTCTACTTAAAATACCGGCAGATGAACACGCTCACCGTTGTCCTGCACACGCTGCGCCCGACGGTTGTCGCTATGATCGCCTTCGCCGGCATCACCATCCTCATCACTGCATTCTGGGGCAGTAAGGCCATGATGACGTTTTCAAACACGGACTGGTCTATGGTGGTCATCTTCGCTGTTTGTGTCTTTCTGCTGATGAAAGTAAAGGCAAACCCTATCCTCGTCATGGTTCTGGCAGGCGTGACAAAGCTGGCGGTGAGCGTGATTGAAAAGATCATCCTGTAAATTTGTCCACCTGCCCGAATTTGCTCTGCTGTAACCTTTTCGGGGAAAAGACATTGATTCGCAACTGTTTCGTTTTAAGTCCGAATTATCCGGTCGAAGCATTTTGAATGTTGCTATTCACGGTAACTTTTAAATACAATTTTATAATATTTTGGCTTGACTCTTCTCCCGGATATGCTAAAATGACATTAATTGTGTTTCGCAAAGCGCACATACCTGCGTGACTGTGAGCACTGTGGCAGGTGCGCGAATGTGACACAAAAATGATAAGAAGTTTCCCAAAATGGCATGTTAAGCAGTGATATTCGAAAGGTGAAACCGTATCATTTTCGGGATACTACCACCTGTTTGCAGTTTAACCGGACCACAGATTTCACGGAAGCTTCGGAAAGAGGTATCAGATGTTAGTTTCTGCAAAAGAAATGCTTCAGAAGGCGAAAGCCGGCCACTATGCAGTTGGCCAGTTCAATATCAACAACCTGGAATGGACCAAGGCGATTCTCCTGACCGCGGAAGAGCTTAAGAGCCCGGTCATTCTGGGTGTGTCGGAAGGCGCAGGCAAGTATATGTGCGGCTTCAAGACGGTTCAGGCCATGGTAAATGCCATGATCGATGAGCTGCACATCACCGTTCCGGTTGTGACGCATCTGGATCACGGCACGTACGACGGCTGCTTAAAGTGCGTAGAAGCGGGCTTTTCGTCCATCATGTTCGACGGCTCCCACTACCCGATCGATGAGAACATCGAAAAGACCACGGAACTGATCCGCATCGCCAGAGAGCACGGCATGTCCATCGAGGCGGAAGTCGGCGCCATCGGCGGCGAGGAGGACGGCGTAGTCGGCAAGGGCGAGTGCGCGGATCCGAACGAGTGCAAGATGATCGCAGACCTTGGCGTAGACATGCTCGCGGCCGGTATCGGTAACATTCACGGCAAATATCCGGCAAACTGGGAAGGCTTAAGCTTTGAGACGCTGGAAGCCGTCAGCGCTCTGACCGGCGACATGCCTCTGGTTCTGCACGGCGGCACAGGCATCCCGGAAGACCAGATCAGAAAAGCCATCTCCATGGGCGTGGCGAAGATCAACGTGAATACCGAGTGCCAGCTTTCCTTCGCCGAAGCCACCAGAAAATATGTGGAAGAAGGCAAGGATCTCATCGGCAAGGGCTATGACCCGCGTAAACTTCTGGCGCCCGGCTTTGCGGCCATCAAGGCGACTGTGAAGGAAAAGATGGAACTGTTCGGCTCGGTCGGAAAAGCGGACGAGTAAGAAACCCTCAGTAGTCGAACGATATCTTATCGTTTTTTATTTCCTTATGTAATTTGCAAAATAAAATGGGGACTGTTTTTCAGCCCCCTTTTATTTTCTAAGATACAATATCCGAAACAGCTCATCCTAAGATGCGGTATTCGAAACGGCCCAACATATGATGCAATATCCGAATCGGCTCATAAAATGTCGGCATTTTTCGTAATCATGGATTCCCATATGAGATATCGAATTTAAAAATGGTGAGATGCGAATTACATCCCAGGCTCTTGCATGTAAAACTTTTCATGCAATTGGCGACCTCTCTGTCAGATTGCCCAGACGCCATCCCGAAAGACTTCTACCTCGCTCCCATCTGCCAGGATCCCGGTGATGGCAAGGTCGCTGGTACCCACCATAAAATCCACATGGTTTACGGAAAAATTTCCTCCGACGGCAGAAAGCTCCGCTTCGCTCATGTTTTCGCCGCCCGCCACCGTGGTGGGATAGCAGCGTCCCAGGGCAAAATGGCAGGAGGCGTTCTCGTCGAACAGCGTATTGTAAAACAGCGTCTTCATGGCGGAAATCGGGGAACCGTACGGCACAAAAGCCACTTCTCCCAGACGCCGGGAGCCTTCATCGGTTTCCAGGAGAGCTTTCAGCGCCTCTTCTCCCTCTTCCGCGGCGCAGTCCGTCACACAGCCCTCGTGGAATGTAAGCTTAAAGTTCTTCACGAGCGTTCCTTTCAGACTCAACGGCAGGGCCGAAACCAGTGTTCCCTCCGCCACGCGGCAGTCCGGCATGGTGAAGATTTCCTCCGTCGGCATATTTGCCAGGAATGTCACGCCGGTGCCGGCCTTTTCGGAGCCGCCCTCCCAGATATGGCCCTTCGCCAGGCCAACTGTGAAGTCCGTGCCCAGGCTGTTTTTATAGTGAAGCTTTTCAAAAGCATAGCTGTTCATCAGACAGCACTTTTTCTGAAGAAAAGCCACGTGCTCTTCCCAGGCTTTTACCGCATCACCGTCGCCGATGCGCACGGTCTTTAAGATGTACTCCCACAGACGGCGCATCGCGTCCTCTTCGCTTAAATCCGGGAACACCTTTTTCGCCCAGTCCTCCTGCGGCACAGCGATGATCGTCCATGGCACCAGGCTCATCATGGTGGCATCGCGAAATTCCTTCTGTGCGGTCTGCAAAAGGTTCGATCTTGTCTGCAGACGTTTCGGATCCAGCCCCTTGTATGCCTCCGGGTTTGAACCGCTCACGGAGATAAATGCCGCCTTTTCCCTCGCGTAATAGTTCATGGACTCGCCCATCCAATCCGGTACCTCGGTGAGCACCTCGTCCGAAACATTTTCATAATACAGCCTGGTGCAGACCGTGTCGCTGTACTTCATGACGACCTCGCCGGCACCTGCCGTATAGGCTTCCTCCGCGATCATCCTGGCAAACGCATAGTGCTGCGCCTCGCAGCGAACCACCACCTTCTGCCCCGGCTGCACATTCACGCCGGCCCGCACCGCGAGACGGGCGTATTCGCGGATCTTTGACTCGTCAATTCCGTAAAAATCGTTCATTTCTTCCTCCTGAAACCTGATCGTGTACTCATGTTTTGCTTTCCTCACGGACAGCAGAAAATTTCACACTGCAGAAAAAGTTACCACCCTTCCCGGCGCACCCCTGACCTCCATGCTCGCAAAACATAAAGAAATAATTTTAAGCGACTTCAGGTTTTTCTTAAAGCCGCCAAGTTCCGCAAGGCGGAACTTAAATGTTGTTGACTCCTTAACTTAACACTTTTATGCTCTGCTTGCCTGTCACGAGAT
>JAJQBQ010000056.1 GCA_021203205.1 Lachnospiraceae bacterium
TGTGTTCCATTTTTTTATAGCCGCCCCAAATCACCTACTTTGCGTAAGATCCTCATATCCCGGGGCGGTTACGCGAATATTATATTCACTGTACGGCTGACGGTCATTCTGTATTTCAAGGCTCCATATCAGCGGCGGCGCATCCAGCAGAATCACATCTGTCTGCCCGGAAACATCGGTTGTACTTTTTGTGAGTACCTGCTCCGGTTCCCCTGTTTCAAAAACCAGAATTTCGGCACCGGCCACCGGCTCTTCCCTTTCATTTACCACATCGACACGAAGCGCTCCTGTCTCTTCCGCCTGATCCTGCCTGTCATTTTTTATCAAAATCGGCACAGAACACCTCTTTCCTGCGCATTTTGCATGCGTCACGCTTTCCTTGCTTCGTATCTTATGGCATTTTTTCTCACATTAGAACCCCGCAGCCGGAAATCTCTGAAAAAAGCGTATTCAGGAATGTGCTTTTGGAAGCCCCCATACCCGCTCCGCGAACATCATCAGAAAGACATCCTCATGTCATATTATTTTTTCATCCGAAAGGATGACAGAAACTTCATCTGCGCTTCGTCTTCAAGCTTTTGTTCCCAATCGCTTTTTCGGTTTGCGAAGAAAAGGCTCGTGATAAAAATCGCCAGAAAGACCAGTGCCAAAATCAAAACAACAGTCATAAACATCATCTCCTCCTTCATACGGACAAATCATTTTCACTATCTGTCACTTTATTTATATGCTTTTTTACCTTTCGCGTTTCTTCGAAAACACAAAAAAGATAAGCAGCCCGACCAGAAAAACACCGCTGACAAGCCACAGCAATCTCTCCGCACGAATATCTTTTTCCGATAATGCATAAATTGTTCCGTCCGACGCCACAATATATTTCTTTCCTGTCTCGCCTGTGTCTTCATCGATATCCAAACTTTCCCCAGTCACCGTATCTGTCGGCAATTTATCGGAAACCGAGACCTCCCCGCTCTCCATTTCGGCCTGAATAACACCTTCAGAACCATCCGCGGTTTTCTCAGAGCCGTCTTTCCCTCTGTCTGCGAAATTCGTATTGTCTCCTGATCCCTCTGCATCCGCTCTGTCACAATATACGACATAGCGATATTGTCCGCCCGAACGATACGGATGGCAGGTAAGCAAAGTAATCATATCCCTGCCTTCCTGAATCTTCACCGCATCCGCATCCGAAGGATTTATAATGTCAATCTCTGTCACCGTATAAGTCAGTGTTCCCCACGGATTCGTAATGTATACCTCATCACCGATGGCAAGTTTTTCTATTTCCCGAAAATACGGAGATCCCCGGTAGCCCCGGTGACCGGAAATTACCGCGTTTGTGTTGAGTCCGCCGATCGGCGCAGATGTCTCGCCAAGTACGGCCGCACCCGCAGCCATGTGCTCCACAGAAGAACCGAGGTAAAGCGGCAGGGTTACATCCATGGCCGGGATTTCGATGTATCCAAAAAGTCCGTCATCCAGCAATTCCATGGCCTCCTCTCCCAGATCATATATCTCATAGCTTTCCACATCCTTTAATCCGGACTGTGATGCCGCGTAAATGCGGCAATTGTAGGCAAAGCACGCCTGATACAGCAGATCCTTTTCTTCCCCCGAGACAGCAGTCTCATCGTTTTTGACGGCATAGACGGTCTCTTCCTCTGTTTCGGTCGCCGTCAGAGAATCCGTGTCGGATATTCCGTACTTTTCCCGAAATTCCCGTACTGCCACGGATGTACGATACGCAAGAAGTATTTCACTGACAACCGGATACAGATAAAAGCACAGGCCTGCCAGTATCAGTATTATACCGAAGCATCGTCTCACCGCCGCCCATGGATTTCTTTTTCGATTTTTCTTCATAACCTGCCGCCTTTCGCATTCCTCTTTTCCTCGGTTAAACAGCATTTTTCCTTGTAAGGCTATCCGGAAAAACCTTTCGTCATCACCTCCACCGTCATGTTCCATGGCTTTTCATGGCAATTGCTCACCATTTAACCGAATATCCTTTTAACTTTTCAAATCATCTGCGCCTTCTCACACATCTGTCTTTTCTTCTTTCCCGGTCCCTTTCTGCGTTTATTATACTCTGCACTGCAGCCTTTTGTTTTTTCTTTCTGAAGAAAAAAATCGCTATCGTCAATGTTGTGAGAATCGCTGCCCCCATAATTACCGGCACAAACCATCCGCTCCCTCCGGTTTCCGGAAGATCCAGCACTGCGGAGTTTGTGATATTATACATGACATCAAAGAAATACCAGAGGTTCGTATCTGACCTCCACACTGCGTCGGACGTATCTGTTCCCGCCGCCTTTGCCTCATCCTTTGTCATGGTAAGCGGCAATGTCACGGTAAAAGAATTGATCAGAGCATAATAACCATCCCGGGTAGAAGTTTCCGCTACCGTGTAGGTTCCGGCGTTCAATTCTGCAAAACAGGCCACTCCGCTGTCATCCGTTGCTATTTCCGCTATGAGATTCCCATCGCTGTCAGAAAGCGTGAATGTTACATCGGACAGCGGCGTGGAGCCGTCGCCCCGGTATTTACGGATCGTCAGACTGGAAGGCGCGCTGTAAGTATTGGTATACGTAAATGCCAGTCCGTCTTCATCGAGCGTTCCGAATGCTCCGTCTTCTTTGCAGACGGTACTTTTCGCCCCGTCCGCAATGGTCACATAAGAAAATCCATAGGTTTCATGCTCCCGCTCCGGTACGGTGATTTCCTTCACGGAATACAGGCCGTATGTCAGCGAAGAAAACACTGCCGTTTCGCCGGCGTGTATGGAAAACTGTCCGGACGTGTCCGTTTTCCAGGTGTACACCTCACTTCCGACACGGACTGCATAGACTGCTCCAGCCACCGGGTCGCCGTTTCCGTTATACAGACAAAATGTAAACTCATCGTCCGTGGGGGCAGAAAGACCGTTTACCGCTTCCACGAGTTTTGTCACCGTGAGTGTTCCGTCCAAATCGACCGCGGCATTTTCGAACGGCAGAATTTCTACCGCATCCGATACCGTCTTTCCGATGTAGCCGGCAGCGGATACCGGAGTGATCTGATTCCACCCTTTTGCCGCTGCTTCAAAGACAGAATACTGCGTTCCGGCCTCCATGCCGAAAAAGACAGCGGCCTGACCGGCCCGAAGAGTAAAACTTCCGTCTGCGCCTGTCATGAAAGAAAGGAGCTCTCCCTCTTCATTATATTGCGGATTTCCGTAAATATCATACAGCCACCAGGAAGCCCCTGCCATGGCTGTGCCGGTGCCGTCACTTAAGAAGAACGTGAATTCATCCTCCGTCTCTTCCGAACCGGCTGTAAGCGTTTTCGTCACGATAAAGGAAGCCGCTGCATTGTTAAAAACAACCGTCCGGACGGATTCGCCGGTGGAACCGGAAACCGTTTCGTCCGTGGTTATCCGCCATCCCTCCGTCTCATGTTCCGTAACCCGGTAGTCCACATTCGCGGCGGTGACAAACAGCGCGTATTCCCCGGCATACAGGGTGAAATGTCCGTCCGCATCCGTTGTTCCGGTTTTTTTGAATTTACCGGTATCTGCGTCATATATCTCGTAA
Source organism: Lachnospiraceae bacterium (assembly GCA_021203205.1). Lineage (GTDB taxonomy): Bacteria > Bacillota > Clostridia > Lachnospirales > Lachnospiraceae > SIG308. The sequence goes on from JAJQBQ010000056.1 coordinate 3,573, forward strand.
TCTTCCAGCACAAGCGCTTCTCCGTTTACTTCGATCGTAAAGGAAAATGGCGGATTTTCTGCCGGTGTCCAGCCCTCCGGGAAACTCACTGTCTTATATATTTTGACGCCGCTTTTTCCCTGCTCCGTGTCTGTCGTCACAAGATTTGTGAAAGCGGCTGACGTGCCTTCCGATGTGACCGTACCCACGGCATTTGCTCCCCCGGACGGAAGAATCTGCGTAAACCCGTCGGTCTCTTCTTCTTCCACCTCATAGAATGTACCGGCGCCGACATCGGAGAACCTCGCAGTCTGACCGGTTTTTAAGGTAAATACGCCGTAGCGGGATGTCAGATACGCCATCGCATTTGACCTTACCTCTGTGGATTCCCCATCCTCATAGAGAAATACCTGATTCCCGCTTTCGTCCCATACGGTATACTCCCTGAGCCTTGCGACAGACCCGTCCAGGGACAGCGTAAAGGTAAACTCTGCATCCGAATAGTCGCTTTCGTCCTCTGCGGATGTCTGTATGGACTTTGTCACATACAGATCCGGGGAAGTATTTTTCGTGTTCGTGAAAGTTACAATCGTACCTTCCGTGTCCTCCTCTCCGGATGTCGTCTGTCCCTCATCGCTTCCACGCACGCGGACATTTCCGGAAACAAGACTGAACATCAGACAGAAAATCAGCATAACGGTGGTGATAACCAGGCAATGTACGGTTGGACTTCTCTTTTTTTGAAGTGATAGTTTCATGTTTCTATTCCGCCTTTCTGCGAAGGCACCGATGGGGTTATGAAACCCTCGTCAGAATTTGCCTTTCGCGTTCCTTTTTCTTATTCTTCTGCCGGGATTCGTGCCGGGCGTAACTCCGGCACGAATATTTTTATCTCGTCCCTGTCAATCAGGGGAGACAGAATCCCGGAGCCAGACCGCCGCTGGTAACATTGGGATTACTGTTGGAGGCAGTGCCGTCCGAGCCCATACTGTACACGCTGGAACCTGTGGTTACGAGCATGCTTCTCGTCCACGCTCTCTGCCGGCTGCCGGTTTCGTCGAACGGTCTGCGCAGCGTCACTGTCGTGAAGTAATTCTTCATTCTGGCATATTGTGTTCCCTCATATTTCAGGTTATAGGTGCTTGTGTAATTATAAAATTCCCTGTAGGAGAACAGCCACAGCTTATCATACGTGGTAACAACATCCGTCGACTTTTTGCTCGATCTCACCGTATTTGACTCCACTGCCTTCGCCACAATGCTCTCCTGCAAAACAGACGGAAAACATGAGAACAGGCTTTCTTCCGCGCTCAGGACATCCGTACCGGCAATGTTTTCTGTCGTTACTCCTTCTTCGGCACCGTTCAGTGTCGCGCGAATTCTTGAAGCCGGCCATCCTCCCGACGATGAATTACTGTAATTCCAGTTACGCCAGGCTGCCCTGATGCTGTAATATAACACCGATGCCCCGTCTCCCGTCATTCCCGAGTAATCGTAATTCGTATCCTGCAGGGCACTGTTCAGATTCAGATTCACGGAATGAGTGCACCCGTTTGTCAGGCAGTCCTCAAACACGGTCGGATCCTTCGCACACTGTTCCACAATCTGCGACCAGGTCAGCCAGTGGATACAGTAAGTCACGCCGTCTGCTGCCGCCTCATCCTTTGTCCTTGCCTTAAAGTTACTGCTGTTTACCACTCCCTCCGTTTCTTCTTCGACATGTGCCAGATAGGATTCGACATAGCTTTCGCCGGTTGCCGGCCCAAAGGTCAGTCCTGCGGTCTGGGAGGCTCCGTTTTCGTCCAGATAAGTATCCGTATTGATTCCGTAAACAGCCACCGCATATCTTACATTCCATGTCTCCGCAGTCACCGCGAGCACCACGGTATCTTCCGCACCCTCATAAGCAACCGCAACTTCCATCTCTCCCGCCGTATCCTGCGCGGTTTCCGGGGAAAGATCGAATTCATCCGACGCAAGAATTCGGCTCGTTCCGTCGGATGAAAAGGCTGTCACGAGAAACCTGTCCTTATCCAGTGCCGTTCCCGCTTCCACTTCATCATACGTCGTTTCCGCCTCAATCACATATGCGGTTTCCGCAAGCGTTCGCACCCTGGCTGTATTTGGTGCGATGACATCCGCCATCCAGCCGACCAGGGTTTCATCGGTCTCCGCAGTCAGATCGCTCAATGTCCACGTTGCTTCTGCCGCCTCCGACACCGTCCAGACAGCGCCGTCCGCAAGCTCAAATACGGCATACTGCCCGCCGGTTAAAGTAAACCTCCCCAAAGCATCCGTCACCCCGTCAGAAACAGTTTCGTCCGTATCGGAATCACAGATAATGTAGGAAATATTTGCTCCCGCTTCATTTGCCAGAATGTTTCCGTCTTCATCGGTGGATAAAACCCGGGATAGTGTAAAGGTAAAGGATTGCCCGCCTGCTGCATCGGTTATTTTTTCCACCTTCAGTTCGGCTGTCCGGTTCGAATTTACAAAAGCAGCTGCTTCCGTTTCATCCAGCGAATATTCATATAAACAGTCTGCGGACCCGTACCCGACAAGAATCCCCCATTCGTCGGTATCCGTCGCCTCCTCGTCTTCCAAAATCCGGTAAGTTCCCTCAACTGCCATGACGGAATCGTAAAAATTTAACGACACCTCCGCCTCCAGGAATACGATATACGGATAGCCGTTCTCACTCTTTGTCAGAGTGATTGTGCCGTCACTGTCCGTGGCAAGAACCCGGTCACAGGTTAGCCCTGCCTCGTCAAAGGTCAGATATGCCAGCCCCTCCGCGGCTGCCCACGTGCTGCCATCGTATTGCTGCACTGTCAAAACCAGCTCCGCACCCGTGGCAGGTTCCGAAGAGCCGACAGCCATGCGCTTATAAACGGCGGAACCGGCCGGCGTGACATCGGATATTTTGTTCACGAACGTTACAACCGGGTCTGTCTCAACAGATCCGGTATCATCGGCGCCGTTTGCAGGGTAAGACTGGATGACGGACAGATAATTGCCTTCCCCATCCTGAAAAATCCGATACTGATCTTCGGAACTTTCCGAAATACGGTATCCCGATGCGCCACCAAGGTCACTTTCAGATATCACGATAAATTTCCAGGGCTCAATCGTAATGCCGTCCGTCTTCCAGGTCGCAGTGGATGCCTCGCCGCTCAGCGTATCGATCACCTCGACGGTAACCGCACCCGCCGGCCAGGCAGTATAAGTCTCTCCGTCCGCAGTCACTTCCATGATGAGTGTAACAGCCGCGCTTTCGCGTGTTTCGCCATCCGACTTCATCAACGCCACATATGCGTTCGCCGCATCACTGTTGTCGGATGAATAAGTTTTGGCCACCATCAGGCAGCCCCTGTCGCCGTTTACAAACGTAACCTGATTTCCTTCTTCTTCGAATGTACCTATCAGGGGGCTCTCATCCGACGGGTATACCCTGGTAAAACCGCCGTCGTCTGTCTCGTAAACCTCAAAGGTACCGCCGAGCATGCCACAATCGCGAAAAACCGCTGTCTGCCCGTTCTCCAGAGCGAAGGAGCCTCCGGTTCCGGTGTAATATACCGTTTCTCCGGTCACGCCGTTTTCCGCGATCCGGTAAGCACAGTTTTCCGCCGCCTTGCCGTCTACAGATAGCGCAAAGCCAAAGGCGATGCCATCCGATTCTCCTTCCGTATCCCCGGCCACATATTTCGACACGGACAGATCGCGCATCAGCCATTTGTTGGTATATTCTGCCGTCTTTGATGTCGAATAAACCGGCATCGTAACGCTGACAGAACCGGTGACATCTTCGTAACATTCTCCGGTTTCCGTCTCCTCAATCCGATAAGTTTCCCCTGCGTCAAGTCCGCATATCGTAACCGTGCCTCCCGCACATGCGGCGGTAAACTCGCCGTTTTCGTCAAGCGGAGTGCCGGATACCGTTCTGTTTCCCGCCGCATCCGTCAGATACCACGCATTCCCGGCCATCGGCTCCGTGCTTCCGTCTTCCAGAACATGCAGTATCCGGAAAGTAAACTCCTGTGTGCACTCCGAAGCATCCTGGTCCGTGATGAGCTTCGTAAGGTTCAGGTCTTTCCAGCGGTAAATATTGTTCAGGTTTACCGCCGTGCCATTCCTTGCGGCTGCTCCGCTATAAGTTCCTGTCTGCACGATAAAATCCGCGCCGGTATCCGTTTCTTCCACTTTATACTGTGTCCCTTCCGACGGCAGAAATACTGCGATTACTTCCCCCGCGTGAATTTTGACGGTTCCCTCCGGGCTGCTCACGCCTTCGGAGATTTTTTTCGGCTCGGTTCCGTTTATCCTCGCCGCTTTTACCGTCCAGTACACGGAATCGGCGTAAGGCTCCCATTCCCCGCTCTGTGTATCGAAAACAGATATGGTCACTTCAAATTCATAATCGGAGACATCCACATCCTCCGGCACGGCTGTCACAAGCTTCGTCACATACAGCGGGGTGCGGAACGTATTTGTGGCCGTGCAGCACACTTCCGTGGTATATCCGCTCTCATCCGTCTCATAAGACAGCTCGGATTCCCAGAACGCGGATTCCGTCTCCGAAATCCGTATCTCCTCAATTTCCGCCGATGTCACGTCATCGAAGACGGCTTTCTGCCCCTCGCAGAGATACAGGTAGCCATTGTAATCCGTCGCAAAAGTTCCCGGGATCTGCTGCCAGCAGTCATGTTCGTCCAACTCCCAAAGGGTATATATGCGCTGGGAGAACGACAGAGCCTGATCCTCCAGGGTCAGAAGGAATTCAAACTCCGTATTTTCATAATCGGAGGGGACATCCCCGGAAAATTCCTTCACAACAGACAGGCGGTAAGTTTCCCCCAGGGATACACGAACCGTACTTCCCTGCACCGTTCCGTCCGTATGCGTGTAGGTTGACATGGAATAAAAGTACGCGTTATTAAACGCATGGGTAATTTCTTCGCTGACTTGCCCGTCCGCAGGAGCCAGCATGTGGATCCGAAACGTGACAGAGCCCGCCATTTCCAGCTCAAAATCACCCAGATCCACTGCCAGAGCTCCCACATCCGCCGCAGTATTCCCCATGGACTCCCATTCGTCCTCCGTATACCAGCCGTTTGCCGCTGTCAGGATTTCCTCCGCGGTTTCGTTTTCCCCGGGAATTTCGGCGTTGCGCGACTTGTTATACCATACAACCGGACTGGCACCGGCCAGTTCCGCCCCCGTCGTATCCACGGATACGAATGTGCCTTTCCACGACCCGGTTTCTCCGCTCAGGTCTTCATCCTCCGTGTGATCTTCCAGGCCGTATTCCAGCCGGTCAAAAACAACCAGGTCTGTCAGCCCGTTGATGGTTGTCACCGTGATATCATAGGTATATCCTTCTCCCTCCGCGACGGACGCGGTTTCTTCATAGGCAGCCGAGACATTGGCGTCCGCGCGCACCAGCTTTGTAATCTGATCCGTGGAAGCCAGCGCAACGTTGACAGACTGTCCGGCGGATCCATAAAGCACATTCGCAGTCTCGGTATCCCCATCCCCGTTCAGATCGGCCACCTGCAGGTCTGCGTAAGTGCTTCCCGGCGTTGTGCCGTCATCCGCGTATGTGGTTCCCAGAAGCGCCTGCATGTCGGTAGCGTATTCGTCTGTTCCGACCTTCGCATCACTGTAGGGCATAAAAGCGAAAATGTTACTGTTTCCGTCCGCGGCGGCCACATCAATGTCTTTCCAGTCATAGTAAGCCGTAAAGGAAACGGTCCAGCTTTCTTCCCATAAACCGGCTGAATAATACGAAACCTCCGCACCGGAATATTTCACATAAAATGCCACCATGGTTCGTCCGGTCTCCCCCCAGTTCTCCGTGATTTCCACGTTTGTAACCTCCGTCTGCACCGAACTGTCTCTGCAGGTGGCTTTGGGACTCACGGATGCGTCATATTTTACGCCGTAAGGCAACAGATCATAAAAGACTACCCAAAATCGCTCCGGGAATTCCACTCCCGCCGATTTCAGCGATGAAACCAGGGTATTTCCCGTTGTGACGTAACCGGAGGAAGACACCGGAACAATATAGGCATCCATCGCACTCATCTTATAACGGATCACAATCCGGGCGTTGACCGCGTCGTTCGTAGCAGATAACACTTCTTTGGATGCTTCGTTTGTCTCGCTCAATCTGGTGAATGTCTTATCTGCGGACGGGGAATCCGAATAGCATGTGGAGGCGGAACTGCCTCCGCTGTCCGTATGTGCCACTGTTACCGATGATACATCCTTCAAATATGCGGTCGATACACCCGTCCACTCTCCGTTTTTGTCGAAAAGAGCGTCTTTTACTGCCGGAGAAGTATCCCGCAGCCGGACACTGACCGAAACGGAACAGGAAGTGTGGTAATTTACGGTATTGTAAACTGCCTTTACCTTATAGGGCTGTCTCGCCAGCTGCGCCGATGTAAACGTGCAGGACTGGCCGGATGTTCCGTCCTCAAATGAGAGCGATGCGACCAGTTCCCAGCTTTCATTCTCCGCTGAGCTGCCGTCTTCGGCCAAAGCATATACCGCATAAATATACATGGTTTCATCTACGTCATCCTGATGCTCCGCTTCCGAAACCGACTCATCCTCCCACACGTCCCAGCTGTACTCACTCCGTGAAACCGAGACCGACGTGTAATAGTAGTCATCTTTCCCCAAAAGCGTGGATGGCCCGGCAGAACTTCCGGCAGGATAAAAATAAAGAGAGCTGTCTTCCACTGTTACCGTACAGTAAGTTCCGTCCGTGTAATCTCCGACGCCAAAGGACGCGCCGTCCGTAATATGCGTATAACTGTAGCATCTGGCCGAAAGTGTTGTCGTAAACGGGAACTCATCGCTGTTTGTCCCTTTTTCAAAGGCCATCAGCCAGCCGGCGTAAATATTATCGCTTGTCTTATTGGAAGAATAACTGTCTCCCGCATAATTCCATTCATAATCTTCGTAGATCCAGGATGCAGTCGCACTGTCTGTGGCGACTTTTCCGCGGGAATTTGTCAGGCGGACATCAATCCGGTTTTCCACCGTGGTCATACCGGCGGTAATATTCTCTTTCCCGTAGGCCGTTACCACATAAAAGGTTACGGTTCGGGGGCTGGATGTGGAATTTTCAGAGACAAGTTCATATCCATCCGCCCCGTCCCCCAAAGGTGTGATTCCCTTGTATCCGATCACGGTTCCCTGCGCTCCGTCTCCGGTTGTGGGAGTATCCAGAATCTCCAGCATGTAAGCTCTTGCGCTTTCCAAAGATACGGTGACCGACCACAATACATAAGCGTAATCATCGGAACTCAGGTATTCGTCCTTATCCACAAGCCAGGTGCCGACATAGGTTTCGATCTGCTGATCCGTATAAAGTCCCGGACCGTAGGACTTACCGGAGATCCATGCGGCACTTTTTGACACGTCCACATCCAGCGGCTCGCCATACGTCCAGGAAGCGGACGCGGATCTGACCTGCGCGTCATCGCAGCCGTCCGCCGGAACAAGCTTTACATCAATTTCGTTTTTCAATGTATCCCCGATTTCCGTATCATCGGCAGGATAAGCGGTCACAACATAGAAAGTGGTTTTCCAGGAAGAGGACTCCACACTGTCCGCCACAATAAAATACTCTCCGTCTGTCACGTCATCGGCGTAGGAAAAAGTGCCCGTGCTCCGGGCATATCCCATAATGATTCCGTTTTGGCCATCACAGGTCGGACTGTCCAGAATCTCCAGGGTATACGGCTGATTGCCGCTGCCGGATACGGTAACCGTCCAGACCGCATAAACATAATCGTCAAAAGCGTCCTCGTATATGGCCGTACCTTCCTCAGTCCAGCTTGTGATGTACGAGTTTACCTGTCCCTCCGTATACAGACCCGGTGTGTAAGTTTTTCCCGATACATTCAGCGCCGTTTTGGAGACAGATTCCAGTTTTGCCTGCGTATCGACCGTGCCCGTCAGCGTCTGTCCGGTATTCGTCTGCTCATAAGCAGTCCCCGCCCGGTCTACGTCCACGCTGACATAAGAATCCAGTGCCCAGGTTGTCATATCGACAATGCTCATGGCATCCAGCGTGCGGTACAGCACCTGCCATGCCATATCCGTGCCGGATGTTATCTCCCGGTAATTCCAGAATACCAGCCACTCTGTGCCGTCAGCCGCCGTCTCATAGCAGTAATTCATCGGCGTCTTCGAGGACCATGTGTAATCATCCGGCGATCCGGCAGGAATTGCAATATCGTCCGGCAGGACGTCCGTTCCGTCACGGTAAGTCAAAAGAGCTGCCGGAATTCGGATTTCCACCGCACCTGCGGCGAGATCTTCGCTTGTGCGAAATTCCATCTGATATTTCAGACTGAAATCATCGGTCTTCGTGACATCGTATTGATCCGACTGTCCCACATAATATATGTAGTAATACCAGTTCTGTGTTGTGGTGTCGGGTTCCCCCTCCTTCTCTTCTGCTGCGGTTTTTTCTTCGCCTGCCCCCTCGTCATTCGATGCTGCAAGCAGTGCGGACACCGCATAAGATCCTGCAGAAATTATATTTCCGGGAAATATCCGGCTGCTTTTCCTCTTTTCTGCGAGGGCCGCAATGGCTTCTGCGGCATCGCCATAATTGATGCAGGAGGCCATCGCGTAATCCGAATCTGTCTCCGCGATGTCCGTGGGAGAGAGCGCAGTCTCTGATGTTTCCTCCGCATCGGTTTTCGTAGAAACCTGCACGACCGATGCGTCTTCTGAAAGCGCCGCCTCCGCATTCCCGCTTTCAAACAGCCGAATGCCCGCAAGCATCGCAAAAAAGAACGCTGCCAGCATCACCAGATAAATCGCCCGGTGCGACACGGGCCTTCCTGCGTAATCGTCAGGTTTTTCCATGATTTTTTTCATGCGTCTGAATTTTGCAGGAAGTTCCCCGTGCCTCACGCGCTCCCTGCATCTCCTTTCCAATTTATTTCGTCGGACAGCCTGTCCCGGAATCTGCTGCCCTGTTACGATTCACGGGGATCCTTTGTAACTGACCGTTTGTCCCTTTTCCTCTCCGTCCTTTTCCGGTTTTCCTTTCGATGGCCTGCAATTTCCCAATGCAGGAAAAAGATCATGAAAAAAGCAAAAAGCGAAATTACAATTCCCAGCACCACAGCCTTCATGTAGGATTTCATCCACGTGGACCCGGTAACAGGCTTCTTTTCCTCCTGCGATTCCTCGTAAATTTCTTCCGAATATTCCACGCGCGTCCCTGTCACGAGAAGCCGGTGGGAGTTCACCCCGTAAGGTGTACAGGTGACTAACGTCATCCGATCCTCCCCTTCTTTGATTCTGAGATCTTCCACCACGTTTGGCAGCACCGTTGTGACGGAAATAACCTGATAAGCCAGCGTCTCGTCCAGAATATGGAAATAAAAATAATCTCCTACTTCCAGCTGATTTAAATCCGTAAACATCTTCGCACCGGTAAGACCGGAATGGCCGGTCAAAACCGCATGAGTTCCCTCCCCGCCGACCGGCAGGGAACTTCCCTGCATGTGGCCGATTCCGGCAAGCAATGTGTCGCTGTCCGTGCCGTGAAATACGGGGAGGTAGACAGAAATCGAAGGAATTTCGACATATCCCATGACACCGGAATCGCTTAACATCAGAAGCGTCCGATAATCCTGTGCATAAGTTGGGTCAAACTCCGAAGTGTTGAACGGATCCACGTATCTGGTCTGGTCGGCTGCAAGTGCCTCATTATATTCCCGCGCCGACCGGATGAGGTCCTCGGCCTGATCCTCTCCCAGTTCCTCCGACAGTTCCGTATAAGCAGTGATTTCTGTTTTTGCCTGTTTCTCATACAGATAATTGGATACCCAGGGATACAGAAGCAGACATACTCCGATCAGGCAGGAGAAAAAACCAAGAAGCAGAAAAACAAGCATTCGTTTTTTCGCTTTCTTTTCGGTTTCCTCTTCTTCACACACTTCGCTCTGTGCCAATATATTTTCCCTTTTTCGTTTCATATCTGCTTCTCCATCGAAAGATCACCGACGGACATCTCTGCGTTCACTGCGGGGATACTGACATCGGAATCCTGCCTGCCGTATTCACGGCTTCGTAACTGTTTCTTTCCTATCCCGGCTTCCGCATCCCATGGAACACGGAAGCCGAAATATGCAGGTTCTTACCGAACCTGTTCTTCCTTCTTCTGATTTTTATGGCCAAAGAAGAAGAACAGTCCTGCCGCAATCGCGATCACACCGATGATTGTCACTGCATAGAGACCTGCGCCGCCGGTAATCGGAAGCACAAAGGCCTGTGTATTCACAACCAGGAGCTTTACGAGCGCATGTTCGCTACCGTTCGATTCCACCAGTGTGGATGTCTCACCGTCAACGGATACCGCGGCAGCGGTGGTGGAAAGCACCGACATCTCCGTCTTTCCGGTCTGCTGGCCGTCTGCGCCGGTGTATCCGGCGATCGCTGCCTGAATGCTCTGGCTCTTTGCGTTGATCACGATAACCATCTCGCCGTCCAGAAGGTTATAACCGTCCGCCGTCTTTGTCTCTGTCAGACTGTAGCTGTCTCCTTCCAGACCAAGCACCTTGCAATAGCCGTTTGAATTCGGTGTGAATATCGCTGCCTCCGCAACGTCGGTTGTTTTTCCGTCAACATAGTAGATGCCGGAGCCACTGGAGGTTTCCGTGGCTTTCACATAGTAGCCGTCGGTCAGATTGTAGAGAAGGAATTCCACATCCGCGAAATCGGTGGAACCGTCCGCGAACTGCTTCGTCAGATCGATGCCGTAGACGTATACAACGCTCTTATCTTCCAGCGTATCCGTGTAACCGGATGAAGTGCGGGCCCAGGTAAGTGTCACTTCGTTGGTGTTTCCGTTATCGCCAAGGACGGTCGTGTCGTCCGCGTTCACGGTTGCACTGTAGTAAACCACCATATACATATCGCTGTAACTGTTCGCGGGAACCGTATCACCGTTCGCATCCACGCCGTTGATCTCATTCAGACCGGCTTCCGTCATGGTCACTGTCAGAGTTGTCACACCATTGACATCCGTGTTCGAAGTGACCGAAAAGCAGTCTGTCCCGGCCACACCGGAAATTGTCCAGATTTTTTCGGCATTTTCGGTATTGTTGATATTGGCATCCGTAGCACTTTCATAAAAAGCAATCTTCATGTCGCCGTTATAGGTGAGACCCGCGCTTAAGACATCCTCAAAGCTGTACTGCCGCAAAGTGGTCGCGTTGCTCGTAATGTGCGGCAGGTTCGATACCAGAATGTAATCCAGCACGTCACCCGCACTTGCGGTTGTGGTGGAAGCATACTGATATTCCCCCACCGCATCGCCGGCAGTGTAAGTTCCGTCGCCGCGCCGAAGGGCAAAGTCGGTTTCGTTTACCAGAATATCGCCGTTCTGGTCCGTCAAAGTACCGTAAGTCGCATATTCATCTTCCAGGTTTGTCACGATATTGCTCATGTCCTCGGAATTTCCTGCCGTATCTGCCGCATTGCCGGTCGCGTTGCGGACCATCTTGTCGAGCGTAGGATTGCCGGTCTCGTTCTTCGGGTAAACATACAGACTGTAAAGCCAGTATTCACCGCCCTCGGTCTGACTGCCATCCGCCTGCAGGTTCGTCATCGGAACCGATACGAAGAACGGATTCACGGTGTCCGTCACGTTCTCCGGCACGGAAGTCTCAACGATCAGATACAGGCCAAGAGAAAGATCCGATTTCGTCGTCTGTCCGTATGTATCGGTCTCAGCCATGGCTGTGCCGCCGTTCCCGTTCACATAATCTTCCAGCGCATTCTTTCCGGCGGTACCGCCCGCAAGAAGTTCGGCCAGCGCGGTATTAATCTGATCACTGGTGTAATGAAGGACACCAGCCGTCGTACACTTTTCGGCGACGCCGTCCGCCGTCATATCGACCGCGTCATTCGCGGTACCGTCGCCCAGGCTGTCCTCCGCATCGTCAAGGCCCAGAATCGCGGCAAGGCCGGTCGGGATCTCATACACCACCTTTAAAGTTGTCTCCCCGGTCACAGAATCCGTGTAAGAATACTGTTCAATATCTCCTGCTTTCAGGTAAGTGAACACGACGCCTTCCATTGCATAATCGGAAAGTTTACTTTCCAGTGCGGTGTCCTGTTCACCGGTCGCCCGGCTCGTATCCCCCGCATCATAGTCACCCGCAATCTCTGCGGCTGTCATGTCGTATTTGGTGATTGTCAGAATACCGGTTTTGCTCGTGTCAATGATGTTGCTGTTTGCCAGGTTTGCCGTCTCGCTTCCGTTCGCGGCAAATGCCGGAATCATGCTTGTCAACGTCAGGGCTGCGGCCAGTGCGCCGGCCAGAATTCTGCTCATTAATTTTTTCTTCATACTTTTTCTCCTTTTCGATATATGTTTTATTGTAAGTCAAATGTCCGGGTGTCTGTTCTTGCGAGTATTTCCTTTAACTTTTTTCGGAACTTTAAGAATGCCGGAAAAAATCAGAAGAACCAGGAGCAGCGCCACGGCAGTCAGCGCCGCGTTTCGATAATCCCTCAGCCATTGCGAGGATATGGCAGTTGTCTTTTCTCCTTCCAACGCTTCATAGGCAGCTTCATCATATTCGACCCGTTCCCCTGTCACAAGCAGCCGATGAGAATTTACTCCGTAAGGCGTACATGTCATCAGCGTCACCAGGTCTTTTCCGTCCTGAATCCGAAGCGTATCCATCTCTGTCGGCAATACCGTCTGCACCGTCGCAACGCGGTACGCGAGGATTTCCCCCAGAATTCGAATGTAAAAATAATCTCCTTCCTCCAGCTCCGTTAAATCCGTGAACAGTTTCTTTCCGGTCAGGCCGGAATGGCCGGTCAGCACCGCGTGAGTGCTCTCCCCGCCCACCGGAAGCGAACTTCCTTCCATATGTCCAACTCCCGCCGAAAGTGTTTCGTCTTCCGTTCCATGATAAATCGGAAGCGATACCGAGATTGCAGGGATTTCCAGGTATCCCATCACACCGGAATCACCGACGGAAAGGATATCCAGGTAAATCTCATCTCCCAGCTCCATCAACGTTGGAATGTGAAACGGATTTGTCATCGTAACCTGCCGTTCCCAAACGATGCTGTTGTATGCCTGTGCTTCCTCTAAAATGGCCGCCCGTTCTTCTGCCTCCAGATCCTCCACTTCGGCAGAATAAACATTGTATTCGGAGTATGTCTGATGATCGTACAGCCAGTTCGACAGCCACGGATACGCTAACAGACAAACACCGGCCAGCATCAGAAGAATTGCGAACAGCCCTTTCACCCATCTTCTTTTCCTTTCGGATTTAACATCCACTGTTTTCATTTTAATCCCCATTCCGCCGCCTTTCAGTTGGCGGTACAAATAGTAATGAAAGTTCTGCTTCCTTATCACAGTATCCACTCCTTCTGCAGTCGCTGTTCAAAAACCTCACACCGACTGCAGTGCCCATACTGATTTCTCACCATGAGTTTTCTTCCAGGTGAAAGGGCCATTTTCTGCAATCTTCTGACCATTCAAAAAATTTACAGCTGTCTCTCCGCCATGTTTACGCTGCCACAGCATCTTTCTTTTTTGACTTTCGTCCAAAAGCAAGATTCATGCCGGCCGCAACGGCGATCAAACCGATGATGGTTACAGCGCAGATTCCCGCGCCGCCGGTGCGCGGAAGTGTGAATACCGGTGTGTTGATGACCGCGATCTTTACAAGTGCGTTCTCACTTTCCTCTCCGTCAATGGTCGTGTAGCCAACCAGGGTCGCGTCCACGTTGTCCACGCTTGAAGTTGCGGCTACCAGGTCGCTGATAAACATGTCAACCTTACCGCTCTGCTGTCCTTCCGTCCAGCCTTCCAGCCCGGTCCAGCCGGAGACCGCCGCCTGAATGCTGCGGCTGGCTTCGTTGATCACGATGACCATCTCGTCCGCAAGGATACTGTAACGGTCATCGGTGGCGATTTCGGTAATTGCGTAGGTGTCTCCTTCTAAGCCGTATATGATAAGCCTTCCATCTGAGTTCGGCGTGAAAACGGTCGCCGCTTTTACGCTGCCATCCGCCGATGCGGTTTCCGAAGTGGTCTTTCCGGTCACATAATAGACACCGCTGCCGCTTCCGTCGTTATTCATCACCTGCTCTGCGATCACATAATATCCGTCGGTCTTGTTGTACAAAACAAACTCAACTTCCGAGAAATCTCCCAGATCATCCGAGAAGGTCTTGGTCAGATCAATGCCGTATACATACACGATGCACTCATCTTCCAGTTTCTCATAATAGGTTTCGAAATCCGAGGTGCGGCTCCAGATCATGGTCGCGTCATTGATGTTGCCCTCATCGCCGAGCACCACGGTGCTGTCCGCGTTCACGGTCGCGGTGTAGTAAACGACCATGTAATAGTCGCTGTATCCGTTCGACGGAGTGATGTTGCCGTTCTCATCCAGTCCATTGTTTCCGTTAATCACAGCCAGACCTGCGTCTGTCATCTTAATCGTAAGCTTTGTCTCGCCGGTTTCCTCGCCGCTGTTGCTGTCATAAACAATGGAGTAAACCTCCGTGTAGCCGTTTGCGTCGGAATAGACAGTCTCGCCGGTATTCGCATCGTAACCGGTGATCTCGATGGTCCAGATATCCACCGCGTTTGCCGTGTTGTTGATATAGGCATCCGCCGCAGAAGTGTAAAACGCGATCTTTGCGTCCTGATTGTAGGTGATTCCCTCACCGAGCGTGTCCACGAAGGTGTACTGAGTCAGGAAGGTTGCGCTGCTCGAAATGTGCGGCAGTTTCGACACCAGGATGTAATCCAGCACATCGTTCGTGCTTGCCGTTGTTGTGGAGGAATACTGATACTCGCCGGTGACCTTTTCCGAATTGTTCTCGGTGTCAAGCACCACCGTGGTATTGCCGATCCCATCGGTTTCCTTTTCCGTTGTGCCGTCGTTCGCATTGTCCGTCACCTTGTTGCCATCCCCGTCTTCCCTGTCCGTCGCGCCTGCCAGCGCATCCACGCCGTTGTTTGTGGTGGAATACTGCGCATCGCCGCGCTGGATGGCAAAATCATCCGCGTCCACATCGCCGTCGCCGTCAAGGTCTGTGAGAGTGGAATAATCCGCGTAATCATCCGTCAGGTTCGATACGATATAGCTCATGTCCTCGGACTCGCCAGCCTCATCGGCCGCAACGCCTGTCGCATTGCGGACCATCTTGTCAAAGGTGGGATTTCCGGTCTGGTTCTTCGGATAGACATAGACATCGTAAAACCAGTACTCGCCGCCGTCCTCGTCGTCGATATCATTATCCGTGGTGTCGTCATCCGACGCCAGGTTCACCATTGGGACGGACACAAAAAACGGGTTCACGGTCTCGGTCACGTTCTCCGGTACCGCCGTCTCAACAATCAGGTACAGGCCAAGCGCAAGATTGTCCACAGAGGTAACGCCGTACTCGTTGGTGTAATCCATGGCAACCGCATTTTTGTTGCCTTTTACATAAGCTTCCAGCGCATCCTTCGCAGCCACATCATCCTTTTCCAGGAGAGCCGACATCGCATCGTTGATCTGCTGGCTGGTGTAATGAAGGACGCCTTCCGTGTCGCACTTTGCGGAAACGCCGGTCGCGGTCATGTCCGTCGCATCGTTCGATGCGTCGCCGTCCGTGTCCGTCACGCCGTCAAGGCCGAGGATCGCGGAAAGCTCCGTCGGGATCTCGTAAACCAGGTTAAGCTGCGTCCCTTCGCTTGTCGTATAGGAATACTGCTCAATCTTCCCTGCCATCAGGTAGGTAAATTCGATGCCCTCCATAGCATAATCGTAGAGGGTGGTCTGAAGAGCCGTATCCTGTGCACCGGTCGAGCGAACCAGGCCCTCCGTATAGACACCGGCTTCCGATGCTGCCGTCATGTCATACTTGTAAATGGTGATGGATCCGGTCTTGCTCGTGTCGATCACATCACTCGCCGCAAGGTTCGTGGCGACATTCGTGTTGTTCTTTTCCTGACTTGATGCCGCAAACGCCGGAGCGACGCCGGCTACGGTCAGGCAGGCAGCCAGTGCGCCTGCAAAGACCTTACTGAAAAATCTTTTTTTCATACAATTTCTTCTCCTTCCATTGGTAAAACCCTGGTCTGCAATACGCAAGGTCGACTCCTTTGCCCTGCGTATTGCCTGTACATTCTTAAATCTTTCTCCGTTCACAAAATTATGCCATGGCGGCTGTCTGCGGTGCGCGCAATCTGTTCGGTGCGCGAGTCATTCTCATATGCATTTTCCTTTCTGTCCGATCCTTCCTTCTCAGAATATTTTCTGTTTCCAAAAGGAGCGGTCTGTTTCAAGCCGGGATAGAAAAGAAGCCGATCGGACTAAAATCAAGCCCGTTTTCTCCCTGTAAGGCGGAATTTTTTTTCGAAAAGAAGTACTCCGCCAAGCGTCCCCAGCATCATGCCTGTAAATGCTGTCATCGGCACCATTCCTGCCCCGCCCGTAGACGGCATATTCATCTCCGGCGTATTCACCACGGTAATATAGTAAGGATTCTGTGACCCATCTACCGTGACAATCATGGCACTTGTGAGCGCATAGCCATCCGGTGCGCTTTCTTCCACCAGCGTGTAAGTTCCTTTCTTCACATGCTCGATCAGATGATCCGTGCCGTCCGTGTTCCAGCGCTCTATGAGGGCCGCTTCCAAAGTCTCTTTGTCTCCATTCAGGAGGACTTCCGTCACATCGCCTTCGTAAAGAGCAAGCACGGCTCCGGCAAGCGGATTTCCGTATTCATCTGCCTTGCTGATATAGATCGGCACACCGGCCTGGTCTTCCATCGTGATCGTGTATACGCCGTCCGTCAGCGTGACGGATGTGCCCGCTGTCAGAGACGTAACGGTTCCGTCCGCCGCAATCCGAAAACAGATATCGTCCGCAACATTGTAATTCTCCGGAGCGGAGACTTCATGCAGCGTATAAGTCCCCGCCGCAAGACGGTCGATCTCATGCGGTGCTCCTGCTGCCACAAATTCCGTCAGCCTTGTGACATCGGTCACCACATTTCCGTTCGCGTCATAAACCGTCACGGTTCCGTCCGCATTGGTTACCTGGGTAAGGCCGGTAACAACGTTGCCTTCCGAGTCAATCAGAATCTCCTTTCCGTCCGCATCAAGGACAAATTCCTCGGAGCCGGAGTACCATTCCGCCACGACATCCCCGTTCTCGTCGAGGATCTGCAGCAGTGCCCCCGGAAGCTCTTCGCCCGTCTCCGCGTCCAATTTCCAGACTGCAAGCTTCGTGTAATCATTTTCCATAAATATATAAGCCATATCATCGGATTCCGTTGTCGTAAACTTCACACTGGTTCCCGTGATATAGCCTGCCGGGGTGCTTTCCTCGGTCAGGGTGCAGGCGGTGTCTGCCGGAAGCCGGTAAACCGCAACACCGCCGTCCGCAGTTACCTCCGTGTAAACCAGATTCTTATAAGCGTCTCCGATTTCCGAAACCGCAGCCTTGGTCACGGCATCGCCCGATGTAAAGCGGACAATCAGGTTTCCGGCACTGTCCGTCAGGGCGAGCGTTGCACCTGCTACCGACGTATAAGTGCGGGTAACATTCCCGTCCCCGTCCGTCTCCGAAACCAGCGTTCCGGCTTCCATCTTATACAGGGCGAGCTTTGTCACATCATCCTGCATTTCTACTTTCCGGATTTCCCCGGTCTCTTCCACCGTGAAGCTTACGGCTTCCGCTTTCACGTACCCGTCCGGAACGGAAGTCTCGGTCAGGGTGTAGGTGCCGGTCGGGAGATAATCTATCTCAATCGCCCAGTTCCCATCCGCATTCACTACGGCTGCCGTACCGATTTTGCCCTGATATGTGCTGCCAACCGTCACGGAAGTAATGGAAGCTGTGCCGCTTATGACTTCCCCGGTCGTCCAGGTAAGCACCGTGTTGCCGCTCTCATCCGTTACCTTCAGCTCTGCATTCGCCACATCTGTTCCGTTCGTCAAATCCGTCTTTGAAATCTGCACCTTCGTGTGGTCATCTTCCATGGTCACGCTCTGCGTTTCTGTTTTCTCTCCCACGGTAAAGCTCACCGTTTCCGCAGTTACGTACCCATCCGGCGTTTTTGTCTCTGTCAGAATGTAATCTCCGGCCGGCAGGCAGGTAATTTTCAGGCTGCCGTCACTGAGTGCAGCGGTCGTGATCTGATTCTGATAGCTGTCGCCCACGGTAATGGAAGATGCTTTCACACTGCCGCTTCCGGAGACAAAGCTTACCACCGTGTTTCCCTGCGTGTCCGTCACCTTTAATGTCGCCCCCGCAAGGGCTGCTCCGGTCGTCTTGTCTGTCTTTAACACGGCGACCGTGATCGGCTCGTCCTTCATGACCGCCGTCACCGTCCCGCTTTCTTCCGTGATCGTGACCGTCACCGGTTCCGCCGTGACATAACCCGCCGGTGTGTACAGCTCAAACAGCGTATACGTCCCCACAGCGATGTTTTCCAAAACGTGTGCCGTTCCGTCGGTCACCCAGAGCTCCACGAGTGCGTCTTCGTCCGTCCCGGTCAGATTTCCCTGATACAGTGCAAGCGTCGCGCCGATGACCGCGTTCCCTTCCGCGTCCGTTTTCAGGATCTGCAGCTCGCGGCAGCGCTCGTCCTCGATGGTGACAGACTGTGTGGTACTCGTCTCCGTTACCGTAAACACGACCTCCGCCGCGACCTGATAGCCGTCCGGCGCCTCCGTTTCGTTCAGGATATATTCTCCCACAGGCAGGCATTCCGCAAGGATGGATCCGTCCGTCTGCGGGGTCACCTTCAGATTCGGGTAAGCGGACGATACGGAAACGGACGATGCTTTCGTATCGCCGTCGCCGGAGATCCAGGAGAGCACCTCCTCACCGGTTTCCGCTCTTGTAACGGAAAGCTTTGCTCCGGCAAGGGCCTCTCCCGTCTCCGCATCGGTTTTTAAGAAGTTTACGGAGGTGTTCTCATCCGTCAGGATGAGCGTCGTCGAGCCATCGGCGAGCTTTCCGTCCTCCCCCACCGTGAAGGAGACAGCTGCTGCCCGCAGATAGCCGTCCGGCGCAGAGGCCTCAGTTAAAATGTAACTTCCCGCTGCCAGTCCATAAACCACATGGGCCGTCCCGTCGGTCGTCCACTCTGCCACCGTGTTCTCCTTTGCATCCACAATGCGGAGTACCGCGCCCGCCAGCGCATTTCCGGCGGCATCTGTCTTCAGGAACGGGATTTTCGTGATCGTGTTTGTCATGGTGACCGTCAGGTTTCCGGTCGAATCCGTCACAGATGTCTTTGACTGCACGTAACCGCTCACCTCTTCTTCCACCACCGTATAGGTAATCTTTTTACTTGTACTTCCTTTCTTATAATATTTTAATTTCGTCCATGTGTATGACCAGCCGGTATCCGCCGAGAGCGTCACCGAATCTCCCTGCTTTACGCCGTCCGCGTACAGGGCAACTTTGACGGATGCCGGACGCATGCCCGCCGCATTGTCATCGTCATCCCACACCTTCACCGCCGTCACCTCAGTCGTCTTCGTCTGGTACGTGTTCGTGATGGTGTAGATGCGCTGCATGGAGGTTTCCGTGTAAGTCGTCGTCGCGGTGTAACCCCGCGTGGAGGTCTCCGTGATTGTCCATGTAGCACCGGGATCCAGATCGGTCCAGGAATAAGACCAGTTGTTGGACTCGCTCAGGGTTACGGAACTGCCGTACGTCTTCCCGTTCTTTAACAGGGTTACGGTGACGGAAGCCGGCCTCGCCCCGGCATAATCGTCGGCATCATCCCACAGCTTATAAACGCTGACCGCATAGTTGCTGAGCCTGTCGTTCGTGGCTGTCGTGGTAAGACAATCGTTTTCCAGTGTCGTTTCATCCACCGTCAGATCCCAGCTCCACTCGTCCGGGGTCGGACAGTAGTAACCGCCCGGGGCCTTCGTCTCGATCACACGGTATGTGCCCGTGTTCGAGGAAAGCAGAACCAGGCCTGCCTGCGCATTGGCGAGTTCGATTTTATTTCCGTCCTCATCATAGTGGCAGGTAATGTTTACGGTGTCATAAATGTAATTGCCTCCGCCGCTCGTGAGCGTCCCGATGTTGTACCAGGTGTCCCCGACCTTCTCCTGGATCGTGAACTCCGCCCCGGAAAGCTGCTGTCCGTTGCTGCCCCGTTTGGTCAGCTTCAGATTCAGCTCCTTTAAGTAGTTTGCCAGCACCCATTTCCCGTCGGAGAGTTCATAGTTATATGCGATATTTCCCCCGCTGGTGTCGCAGGCCGCATAGTCGGAATAGTCCGCCGTCCCATCGGTAAGGATATAATGAACCACCATCGCGTAGCCTTCCGCCGACGGATCCGGAGTCTGGGCCAGAACACCTGCCGCACGGTACGTAAAGTACCCTTTGCCGGAAAGTTCGGAGATTCCCCGCCCGTCAATGACCGCAAGTGCACTGTCGTCCGTTTGGAAGGTCGTTCCGTTTCCTCCGGTCAGTAATTCACAGCTGCTGAACATGGAACATCTGAGAGCCCACGTTTCCTCATACCAGTTTCCGCTTGTGTAAATGGTCTTCAGGCCGGTACAGCCGTTAAACATGGCATAAAACGGAGACTGGGACTGGGCGGTTATTGTACGGGACAGATCCGCCGCAGCGCTGACATCAAACCCCGAGAGGTCCAGCTTTGTCAGCGCGGTACAGTTCAGAAACATGTTCAGAAAAGATACCACACCGGAAGTATCGAACGTGCTGATGTCCAGGGACGCCAGCGCCGTGCAGTAACTGAACATTCCCCGCATGCTGGTTACCTGAGAGGTGTCCAGCCTGCTTAAATCCGCTGTCGTACATGCCTTGAAATTTGTAAACCAGTACTGTGTACTGACCGGCCGGATTCCGTAATCCGCCACCGTAATACTCTGAATCTGCCCGGCCCATGTATACCACGGCGCCTCTTTGGATCCATAGGTTTCCGTGTCGAACCCGGTATAGAGTTCCGTCACGGACTTTCCTTCGAAGACCGAGTTCACGGTCGGCACGGTTGTCCGGTTGTAAAATGTCAGGCTGTTGTCGGTGGCGGAGTAAACCGCAAATACGGTTCCGGTAAGGCCGACCACCTTGTAGCCCTCACTGTCGCTTCCGCCAAGGACATCGCCGTAACCGGAAGCGCTCTTTAATGTGCTCTCCGAGGATACCTGCACGTACCACGCCCAGTCCGCCGCCAGCTGATAACCTGCCGGCACCCCGGTTTCCACCACCCGGTAGAGACCGCCGTTCGCGGAAGTGTAGCGGAGTTCATCCTCTGCCTCCGTGAGCGTTTTTGATTTCACGCTTCCGCCCGATCCGATGTAATAGTGTTTCGTGATTTCTATCACATCGTAGGTGCCTGCCGTATCCCCGCTCTCGCTCAAAGTACCCACCGTATACCAGGTTTCGTTTACGTATTCCTGGATTTCAAAGGTGATGCCGGAGAGCAGCTCCTCCGAGCTGTAGTCAATCTTATCCAACGTAAGCCCCGCCGGAATTCCCCGGTTGCCCAGCAGATAGGACGTATTGGCTCCGGCCACCAGCCGGTTGTCCTCATTGACATCGTACATTGCATAGTAGCTGTAATCCGCTGTCCCTTCCTGTACGACGTACATAACCGCCTTTGTGTCGGATACCTGCAGGACTTTCCAGGTGTCGTCCCGGAAGGCGGCACCTGTCGCAAGCAGGGTACCCGTGAGCCCCGTTGTGTCCGACCCGGACGGCCACAGGGCTTCCCGTACCACCGTGACATACCAGCACCAGTCCTCCGAAATCTCGTAGTTGTCCGGCGGAGCAGTTTCCTTTAACCGGTACTCGCCGCCGTTGGCTTCCGTGTACACCAGCTGCGTCTGCGCCTGTGCAAGCGCCTGCTCTTTTCCGTTTGTGCTGTAATGCACCGTAACGCTGACATCCGTATAGATGCCGTCCCCGTCCGAATCCGTCAGGGTTCCGACCTCATACCAGCTTCCGTTCACCTTCTCTTCCACCGAGAATACGGCGCCCGTAAGCCTGTCCCCGGTGACGGCATCCACCTTCGTCAGCGTCACATCGATCCCCTTCGGGGTGTTGCCGAGCTTCGTCCCGTAATTATACAGGGACGCATTCTTCGCATAGGGGGCATAATGACTGTAATAAGCCGTGTTCCCGGATTTGATGTACGTCCAGATACCTGTCGAAGATGAAGTCGGATAACCGATCATCTCCGCGCTGTAATTCCCCGGATCCAGCTGCCGGTACAGAGCCGTATCCGCCCAGTCTGCTGCCGGAATCACCCGCACCAGCCATTCCCAGGCCGTGTACGCGTTGTATCCTTCCGGCGCCGATGTTTCTTTGATCCGGTATTCACCGCCGTTCGCGCTGGTATAGACCAGCTTCGTCTCCGGACTGCTCAGGGGAATCTCTGTTCCGTCAGAAAGGTAATGCTTTGTGACGGCGAGGTCGGTATAGGTTCCGTTCCCGTCGCCGTCGGTCAGTGTGCCGACTGTGCGCCAGGTTCCGCCGGTCCGTTCATAGACCGTGAACACTGCTCCCGAGAGTGTCTCTCCGGTCGAATTGTCCGCTTTGGACAGGGACACATCCGCCGACACCCCCGTGTTCCCCAGCTTTGAATCGCCGTAATTGTATGCTTCCATCGTGTCGTTGTACTTCGCGTTCAAAGCATAGGTAGCCGTATTGCTGCCGGCACTGCTGCCCTTTACATAGCTCCAGAAAGCGGAGCCGGAAGACCGGTAGCCGACCATCTCCGTGCCGTCACTGCTGATACCGTACCGGCTGTACATGGTTCCGGTCCAGCTGCCGGACGGAATCACCCGCACCAGCCACTCCCACCCGGTCTGCGCTTCGTAGCCTGCGGGCGGCGTCGTTTCTTTGATCCGGTAATCCCCGCCGTTCGCGCTCGTATAAAACAGCTTTGTCTGCGCCGTATCCAGCGTCTTTTTTGCTCCGGAGGAACTGTAGTGGCAGGTGACGGAAATATTGGAATAGGTTCCGTTTCCGTCATCGTCTGTCAGTGTTCCCACTGCGTACCAGGTGCCGTTCACCCGCTCGTAAATCGTGAAAACCGCCCCGGTAACCGCCGTTCCGGTGATGCTGTCCACCTTTGTAAGGCTCAGCTTCGCGCTCTCCGCTGTGTTTCCGAGGCTTGTGCCGTAATCGTATGCACTCGCTGCCGACGTGTTGTACGCTGCGTAGTTGCTGTAATCTGCCGTGCCGCCCTCCTTAATGTAATGCCACACGGCGCCGTTCTCCGAAACCTTTCCGACAACCCAGCTGCCGGAGAGCCCGCCGCCAAGAACAGAAAAAAAGGAAGTGGAGCTCCAGGAACCGGCGGACTGCACCTTTACGTACCAGTACCAGGAGGTGCCCAGGGCCGTGTACCCCGCAGGCGCCGCCGTCTCTTTCACGCGAAAGCAGCCGTTATTGTACTGTGTCCGCACAAGCGCCGTCTTCGCTGTGGAATAGCTGTGCGCCGTGCCGGACGTGTCATACCAGCTTGTCAGGGAAATGTCGGTATAAGTTCCGTTCCCGTCGCTGTCCGCCAGTGTGCCGACGTCCAGCCAGGTGGAGGTACCGTTCACCGTGACCTGCTCCTGGATGGTGAAGGTCACGCCGGAAATAGCTTCACCCGTTGAAACATCCACCTTCTTCAACGTAAGGGATGCTTCGGGGGCCGCGGCCGTCGAAACCTGCAGAGTATCCGGCTTCCCGGTTCCCGTAATATTTGCATCCCAGCTCAGCAGACTCTGCAATTCACCGGTTCCGGTAATATATTTATAACTGTCCGAAACATATCGCCCGCTTCCGGTGGGTGTTACGGTAAATTGATACGTGGATGATGAATCCGAGATCGGGATTTTAACCGTTACCGTATCCGAGCTGCCTGTTCCGCTGGTTTTGCTGACGGAAGAACCATTCGGCAAAGATGAGTAAGTTAACGTCCATCCGGTTGCGTTTGTTGTTGTGATATCCAGAACAATTTCATCATAGTTTCCCACAATGTTCTGAGATTTCAGTGAAATATCTGCCGTAGCCGACCGTTCCTCGCCTTCCACCGCCAGCACCAGCAGCTCCATCGCTGCTCTCCATGCCGCCTTTGACAGATCCGAGGTACCCGCACCCATCGTGGAGTTTGATACCTTACCATTTGTGCCGTAGGCTCTTAAAGCGGAAGTCTCCCACGTCATGGCATTTGCGGTATTTTGCACCAGCGTAGTTCGCTCGTACCCGTATCGGGCCATCCACAAATGAATTGCCCAGGAAGTTGCGTAATACGCCAGTTCCTCCTTTTCCTGCGCACCGGAGCCGTAGGATGCAAGGTTCACTCCACCGACGGTATAATCGGTTCCGCCATCGTAACCGTTCTGCATGATAACATACAGACCATCCAGGCATTCTTCGCTCGACACCACGTCTTCCAGGTCGGTGGAAGTCAGTGTATTGTCAAGAACCGTGGAGCCGCTCCACCATATACAATAAGTTGGGGTTCCGTCATCCTGATACATCAGGCCGCCGCCAAGGGCGCGACTCGTAGGATAATAATAAAATTTTATCGTTGATCGCGTATAGCGCTTACAACTGACATGACAGGATGCTTCCGCTTTTGCTTTCTGCGGTTCTGCCACAAAAAATATTCCGGCAGCCGCTCCTATCGACAAGATCAGCGCCAATATTTTAAAAACTTTGTATCTGATTTTTCGATTCATGTTCACGGCATATCCTCCTTTCCTATGACGAACCGCAAATCAGTAACCGGATGACTGTTTGCCACGCCCCCGTCATCCAAAGGCATCTGACAGCCGACAAACGAAAGTTCGGCTGCGTTTCAGGCGAGGGTGGCAGGCCCTCTCATATGTCCCGGGAAAATCCGAATCATCTGTCTCTTCCATATCCAAAGCAGTAAGAAGAACAACCCGCATAATCCGCATCGTATTTTCTTCCCGCTCCGTGGAATTTCCGATACAGCGACGCTGTTCAATCACACCCGCGGCATCTCCGGTATCTCCGAAGCTTTTCTTAAGAAGTATCATTATCCCCTGTGCTTTCATCGCCCCGCCGGAAGCCATCCGACGATCGGATTCCGATATTTTTCGCTCTTTTCCACACGGACAGTCGCCCCCTGTCCGGAAAGTCGTCGCGTATCGTATCCTTATGGCTGGCACTCTCGCGCCACACCCGGGAACGTACCTGATGATGGTATATGAAGTTGTCAAGGTACGTACACTTCGGAAAAATTTACCTCTACTCCAGTCAGACTCGGTTTTCCCTGGCAGGTTTCTTCTCAGATTTCAACCGAATTCCGGCAAAGGTGATTTCCGTGAAACTTCACCGAATTTTCACGGAAACGATTTCAGTGAATTTCTGCCAAATTTGTACGGAGGTGAATTCAGCCGAATTTCTGCGGATTCTATCAGCCGCAGATTCTTTTGTCAACATTTTATTTGTTAAAATTCTCTTAATATTTATAGGTTACACGCGATGCAACACGCTCGTTTTTGAATATGTGACATGGCCATGTAACATTTCAGGCTTTGTTATTGTTTACTTTTCATTTTGAAGCATTATTTGGGCTTCTGTCAGAATATAAAAAAGGAGACTTCCTTCCTCTCGAAGTCTCCTACTGATATAATGCAAATGATATTGAAGAAAAAATCATGACGTGATACATACTTTCACTTCCGGTATGATGCAAATCAGGAACATCAAAATGATGTCACAACCAAAAAAGACACCTGGATTTCTCCGCACCGGAGCCAACGCAAGGCGTTCACTCCATTTTTCGAAATCCAGGTGTCTTTTCAGATGCTGATATCATGATAAGAATAACGACACAACGTATCGTCAGTATTTTTCGATGCCGTTTTTCGACACTACCCAGCGGATCAGTTTTCCGGGTTCTACCGGAGTGCGCGAAAGGTGGCAGGCACCAAACAAAATATCCTTCGCCTCCTTCATGGAATCCAGGTCGTTTCCATGCATAGTCGCAAGCACATCCCCGTTTTCCAGTCTGTCTCCAACCTTTTTGTGAAGAACCACGCCCACGGACAGGTCAATCGCATCTTCCTTTCTGGATCTCCCGCCCCCAAGACGCTCACACGCACGGCCAATGCTTTCGCAGTCAATATGCTCGATGAATCCGCTGCTCTCCGTGATCAGATCCATAACAATGGATGCTCTCGGAAGCAAATCCGTATTTTCCGCAACCGCCGGGTCTCCCCCCTGCGCTTCCACCCACTGCGCAAATTTCTGAAGCGCAGCACCGGATTTGATGCTGTTCTCCATCATTCCGCGGGCTTCCTCATGATCGGTCACACGGCCGGATACCTCCAGCAGGTACGTACCAAACACATAGCACAGTTCCATCAGATCCTTCGGCCCTTCTCCGTGAAGCGCAGCTATGGCCTCTCTTACCTCCAGCGCGTTTCCGACCGCATGCCCCAGCGGCTGATCCATATCCGTCACAATCGCAACCGTTTCTTTTCCGGCAGCCAGCCCCAGCGCTGTCATCTGCCGTGCAAGCTCGATCGCCTCACTCTCCTCCTTCATGAAGGCGCCGCTGCCGGTCTTTACATCCAGAAGAATCACATCCGCGCCGGAAGCCAGTTTCTTGCTCATAATACTGGATGCGATCAGCGACATCTGCTCTACCGTGCCTGTCACGTCCCGCAAATTATAGATTTTCTTATCCGCCGGTACAAGATTCTCCGTCTGACCGGTTAAGGCCAGTCCAATCTCACCCGCCTGTCGGGTAAACTGTTCCATGGAAAGACGGGTGGAAAACCCGGGAATACTCTCCAGCTTATCAATGGTTCCGCCCGTATGTCCCAGCCCCCGTCCCGACATTTTAGCCACGGTGAGGCCACATGCCGCAAGCATTGGGGCAAGCACAAGCGTAGTCTTATCCCCCACACCACCCGTACTGTGTTTATCTGCCTTGCACCCCTTCACTGCCGACAAATCCAGCATTTCCCCGCTGTGAGCCATGGACAGTGTCATCTCTTCTGTTTCTTTCTCCGACATTCCCCGGAAAAAGATCGCCATCAGAAGGGCGGACATTTGATAATCCGGAATTTGTCCTCCCACATATCCCTGTATAATATAGTCAATCTCGTCGCCGGACAATTCCCGCCCATCCCGCTTCTTCTCGATCAATTCTCTGATTCCCATACCCGGTCTCCCTTCACCGCTATACTTCGACTTTTTTCTCGTCCGTCCTTCGCCGTTTTTCATCGACATTTCTTTTGCTCATCCATCTTTCGCCGTTATTCTTCGACATTCCTTTTGCTCGTCTGTCCTCCGCCGTTGCCATTTGAGCTCGAAAAGCGACATGTTTTCCGGGCAGCGTTACTGATTCCGGCTGTTATTATGATTCACAATCGTCTCCGCCTGTCGGCATTTCGTTCCGTGCTTGCAATAATTTCTGTTGAATTATTTCTGTCTTTGCCCTATAATATGCCCGTTCTGATTAAAAAATAAAGCATGAAGCACCGAAAGGAGTATACCACCCATGAGTTTTGATTTTATACGCAAACTGCCGATGCCGATGGAGATAAAAGAGATTTACCCCATGCCCGCGTCGAGCGTAAAAATAAAAGAGGAAAATGACAAAAATATCCGCGCGATTTTTACCGGAGAATCCGACCGGTTTCTTCTGATCATAGGTCCCTGTTCTGCCGACCGCGAAGATTCCGTGTGCGATTATCTCCTGCGGCTTCGGAAAGTACAGGAAGAAGTGAAAGACAAGATTCTCATTGTCCCGCGCATCTATACAAACAAGCCCCGCACCACCGGTGAAGGGTACAAGGGCATGCTTCACCAGCCCGATCCGGAAAAAAAGGAGGACATGCTCGCCGGCATTATTTCCATCCGGAAGCTTCACCTGCGCGCCATCGCCGAAACCGGTTTTACGGCCGCGGACGAGATGCTGTACTGTGAAAATTACCGGTATCTGTCCGATATCCTCTCCTATGTCGCAGTAGGAGCCCGCTCCGTGGAAAATCAGCTTCATCGCCTGACCGCCAGCGGCATGGATATCCCTGTCGGCATGAAAAATCCGACCAGCGGTGCCCTTTCTGTCATGCTGAATTCCATCAAAGCCGCCCACATGAGCCACACCTTCCTCTACCGTGGCTGGGAAGTCGTAACGACCGGTAATCCGCTTGCCCACGCGATTCTCCGCGGCTCTGTCAGCAAGCATGGACAGACGATTCCCAACTATCACTTTGAGGATTTACAGTTGCTGTATGAGCTGTATCAGGAGCGTCATTTCCCCTACCCTGCCGTGATCGTGGATACAAACCATTCGAATTCCGGAAAGAAATACAAAGAGCAAATCCGCATAGCCAATGAGGTTCTCCACTCCAGAAGGCATTCGGAAGACCTGAGGCATTTTGTCAAGGGTCTCATGATTGAAAGCTATATCGAGGAGGGCTGCCAGAAAATCGGCGAGGGAACACACGTGTATGGGAAGTCCATCACAGACCCCTGCCTTGGCTGGGAGGATACCAGGGCACTGATTCTTTCCATTGCGGAGCAACTGTAACTTCTTCGGTACCACCAGAATCTATAAATACACTGCTGCCGGATCCCCGGCAGCTTTTTAAGTTTATTGAATCAAATAAACTGGAGTCAAAATTGGCTACATCCTCATGTGCTTTTGACCCTGGTGTCATCAAATACAGTTGCAAAAAAACCTTTCCCACACCAGTTTAAAGCAATCCCAATGCTCTCTTTAACAGCCAGACGCTGACACTGCTCTCAACCAGGCACATAAACAGGAAGACAGCTGTCATCCCGCCGATCAGCTTTCCCCACTCCTTCCACCCGGCATGGCAACGCCGATAGATATTAAAGTAACGGGAGGAAAGGTATATCAAATACAGCAGAAAAAAACCGTGAGGAAAGTACAGGCAGGCAACTACAGCCAGACCTGCAGGCCCATACAAGGACACGCAGATTCCGCAGAGCACGGAAAAAAGAAATCCTGTTTTCCATCCATACCACCCCTGGTACAGAACGGACAGGTTTGTGAGATTCATAAGCGAAAGAACCATGATCTCCCGTCCCCGGTCGATCAGCACATAGAAAAATATGCTTTGAAACTCCGTTTCCGCGTTTTTTATCACAGACATCATGTTTTTCACAATCGTCTGCCAGGATTCGGTCAGCCCCGAGAAATACTTCAGGCACAGAAGCGCAGTGGCTGCTCCCACACCAAGCATAATCGGGAAAATACGGTTTGTGATCTGTCTTACCTGTCTTCGACTCATACCAGGCGTCCCGCGAGCTCCCGTGCGTCATACTCTCGAAACTATTCTATGAACTCCGCTGTAGAAATATGACACTTTCCGCTTCCACCCATGTTTCGGATGAATCCTGTGCTTACTGACGAGTCGGTATCCCATGCCGGTTTGACCGCCTGCTTCCACTCGGATCAGGCCGGCATAGAGAATACTTACGCTCTGTAATATTTATGATAGTAAGCGAGCAGAGAACCCACGGTTTTGCTGTCCTGTATCTCTCCTGTATAGATTTTTTCGATCAGCTTTTCAATATCCCACACTTCGACATCCACATACTCATCTTCATCCAGATGCTGGTGCGTCTTTTCGAGGTTTTTCGCAAAATAGACATCAATATTCTCGTTGCAAAAGGCAACCGTTGTTTTTAGCCGCAGCAGAAACTCCACATCCGTCTCTGCGGCGCGATAACCGGTCTCCTCCTCCAGTTCGCGCATGGCGCAGGTTTTCGTAGGTTCACCGACATAATCCAGCCCACCCGCCGGAATTTCCAGTGTCACGCGGTCAAGCGCATTGCGGTACTGTCTCACCATCAGAAGTTGCCCCGGTGTCAGTTCCGCCACCATTGCGGCAGCACCCTTATGTCCGATAAAATCAAATATTTCCTGTTTTCCGTCCGGCAGTTCAATTTCATCCTGATAAAGGTCCAGAATGTGTCCCTTATGGATAAGTTTTCGCCCCAGACGTTTCGTTACCTCGGTCATATTCTCTGCTCCTTTCCCTCCGGTTCACACCCCGGTTTCCACACATTATCCATCCTGCTCTCACGTTTTCTTATAACACGCGTCGGTTGCTTTCATTACCGCATTTCGGAACCCATATTCCTCCAGCGCTTCCACCCCTGCGATGGTGCATCCGCCCGGTGTACAGACCTTATCCTTTAATACGGCCGGGTGTTCCCCCGAAACAGAGAGCAGCTTCGCCGTGCCAAGGATCATCTGCACGGAGAATTCGTAAGCATCCGCTCTTGGCATGCCGTATTTCACCGCGCTGTCCGCCAGAGCTTCCGCGAACATGGCCACATAAGCCGGTGCGCTGCCGCTGACACAGGTAACCACGCCCAGCAGCTTTTCATCCACCTTGCGCACTTTCCCAAAGCTTGAGAAAAATTCCTCCAGGAAGTCTTTTTCATCCACCGTAAACTCCCGATCGTCATAAACGATACCCGTCATTCCTTCGCCGACCAGCGCCGGTGTATTCGGCATCGCGCGCACAACCCTGGCTGTGGATCCCAATACGTTCTGAATGGATTCCCTCGTGATCCCGGCAGCAATGGAAATAACTACCTGATCTTCTTTTACCACATTCTGTATATTTTTTAAAACCGCCGGATAGAACTGCGGCTTCACCGCCAGCACAATAAACTTCGAACGGTTTGCGCATTCCGCATTCGAAAACGCATAGGGAACCCCGGTTTCCCTGGAAACCTCGAGCATGCGTGCCTCATTTGTATCCGAGAATACCATTTCCGTCGCTTTAAATTTCGTGAGGGCGCCTTTTAACATGGCGTAACCCATATTTCCTATTCCTATGAATCCGATCTTTGCCATTTCAACTCCGTTTCCTCTTTGTATACAGAAAAGCCGATGTCCAACCTTTTCGTTTCGGACATCGGCTTTTGCCAGTTTTGTTTAACTATTTCGCGTATTCCGTCACTCTGGATTCGCGAATCAGATTCACTCTGACCTGTCCCGGGTAGTTCAGCTCGGACTCAATTCTCTTTGCGATATTCCGCGCAAGGATGACCATATCGTCGTCGCTCACCTTCTCCGGTACTACCATTACCCGAATCTCTCTTCCTGCCTGAATAGCAAAAGACTTATCAACGCCTTCAAAGCTGTTGCTAATATCTTCCAACTGTTTTAACCTGTTTGTATATGTCTCCAGCGTTTCACGCCGCGCACCCGGACGTGCCGCTGAAATAGCATCTGCCGCCTGTACAAGGCAGGCAACAATCGAAGTCGGCTCCACATCTCCGTGGTGGGCTTCCACCGCATTGATAACGACCGCTGATTCTTTGTACTTCTTGCACAAATCCACACCGATCTGAATATGTGAGCCTTCCATTTCGTGATCAAGGGATTTACCGATATCATGAAGCAGTCCGGCACGCTTTGCGACACGGACATCCGCTCCTACTTCGGCTGCAAGCAATCCGCACAGATGCGCCACTTCGATCGAATGCTTCAACGCATTCTGTCCGTAGCTGGTTCTGAACTTCATCTTGCCGAGCAGACGCACAAGTTCCGGGTGGATTCCGTGAACGCCGACCTCCAGGGTCGCCGCCTCACCTTCCTCACGCATCATGAGTTCCACTTCCTTCTGCGCCTTATCAACCATCTCCTCAATTCTGGCCGGATGAATTCTTCCATCCACAATCAGTTTCTCGAGTGCAATCCTCGCCACTTCTCTGCGAACCGGGTCAAAGCTGGAAAGAATAACCGCCTCCGGCGTATCGTCAATAATCAGCTCTACACCGGTCATTGACTCGAGTGTGCGGATATTTCTTCCCTCACGCCCGATGATTCTTCCCTTCATCTCGTCATTCGGCAGCTGCACCACAGAAATCGTGGTCTCCGACACGTGGTCGACCGCACATTTCTGGATCGCCGTAACGACATAATCCTTCGCCCGTTTTGATGCTTCCTCTTTCGCTCTGACGTCATACTCCTTGATCATCTTTGCGGTGTCATGTTTGACGTCATCTTCAACAGTCTTCAATAAGATATCTTTCGCCTGTTCGGAGGTAAGACCGGAGATTCTTTCCAGTTCCTGTATGCGCTGTTCATTGAGCTTGTCAACTTCCGCTTTCACCCTGGTCAGCTCGTCCTCTTTCTTCTGCAGATTTGACATCCGCTTATCCAGAGTATCGGACTTTCTGTCCACGGCTTCTTCCTTTGACAAGACCCTTTTCTCGTATTTTTGTAACTCTGCGCGCCGTTCCTTCGTCTCCTTTTCCAGCTCATTCTTCGTCCTGATCGACTCTTCCTTCGCTTCCAGGAGTGCTTCCTTCTTCTTTGTCTCTGCGGTTTTCATCGCTTCATCCAGGATCTCTCTCGCCTTTGTCTCGGCTCCGCCAATCGTTGACTCGGCATCCTCGGTAAGCTTTTTCGTCACCGCATTCCTTGTGAGGAAGAAAACAGAAGGTATCACGACTATGCAGGTAACAATCACACTGATGATAATCCCTGTCACAGGAGCACCTCCTATATGAAATTTTGTGCATTTTGCACACAACGGTTTGCCTGTTTTATGTTAATTCGCCCTAAAGCCGGCCTCCCGAAGCCCCAAAAATGCAACGGTGCTATTCTAAGCTTTTTTCGACGCAATGTCAAGCGTTAGTTCAGGTTAATCAGCAAGAAATCCCCCGGCCTGTTCACAAATACAGTGTTCAACGTACACAGAATGACCAAAGGCAGCCGCTCTTCCTCTATTCTTCCTCTATTCTTCCTCCATCTCTTCCGGATCGGCCTCTTCCTCCGCAGGCAGCGGTTCCTCAATGACATAGTCATCCGCCGGCAGCCCGTAGCACTCACGCACTGCATTTTCCACTTCCCGCATCACAACCGGGTTGTTTTTCAGATACAGCTTGGCATTCTCTCTGCCCTGTCCGATCTTCTGATCGTGGTACGCATACCATGCCCCGCTCTTAATAATAATATTCTTACCGGCAGCCATGTCAAGAATATCCCCCTCTCTGGAGATTCCCTGCCCGTACATAATGTCAAACTCTGCCTCGCGGAACGGCGGGGCCACCTTGTTCTTCACCACCTTAATGCGGGTGCGGTTGCCGATGCCCTCGCCGCCGGTCTTCAGTGTCTCGATTCTGCGGACATCCAGGCGCACGGAAGAATAAAACTTCAGTGCACGGCCGCCGGTGGTCGTCTCCGGGTTGCCGAACATGATGCCAACTTTCTCACGAAGCTGGTTGATAAAGATAACAATGCAGTTCGTCTTGCTGATAACGCCGGTCAGCTTTCGGCAGGCCTGCGACATCAGACGGGCCTGAAGACCCACATGGGAGTCGCCCATCTCGCCGTCGATCTCAGCCTTCGGCACCAGGGCGGCCACAGAGTCGATAATCACAATGTCCACAGCGCCGGAACGCACCATGGTCTCCGTGATATCCAGCGCCTGCTCGCCGTAGTCCGGCTGAGAAATATAAAGATTATCAATATCCACGCCTATGTTCTTCGCATAGACCGGATCCAGCGCATGCTCCGCATCGATAAAGCCGGCCACACCGCCTCTCTTCTGCACTTCCGCTACCATATGAAGCGCGACCGTCGTCTTACCGCTGGATTCCGGCCCGTAGATCTCTATAATTCTGCCCTTCGGAACCCCGCCGACACCAAGCGCCACATCCAGGCTTAATGCCCCGGTCGGAACAGACTCCACGCTCATATTCTTGCCGGAGTCCCCCAGCTTCATGACCGAACCCTTTCCAAACTGCTTTTCGATCTGCGCCATGGCGGCATCCAGAGCCTTCTGCTTTTCGTTCTGTACTTTCGTATCCATACCTCTTCTCCTTTTTATTAATTCCATTATTTGTTCATCTCAATCCACGCTCGCTCATATCACAGAGTGCGGCTGCCGTACTTTGATAATTTTCAGTACGATTTTACGTGTCCCTGCTTTGTCTCTTCAAGAACATTTGTTCGTTTCCTGTAATATATACCAAACTTATGTTCGTGTCAAGCCTGTTTTTATATTTCTTTCACGAAAAAACCTCTTCGCCCTAAAGGTTTTCATTCACCCGACCCGCTTCTTTGGTTTCGGAGGCATGTTAACACATATGGAAATATCCTGTCAATCGTTTTATGGAATTTTATAAACATTTTATAGTGGTCACGCGCGATACAACCCGCTCGTTTCACAATATGAGACGGAGCGGGTTGCATCGCATGTAACATGTTAAATTTTTATAAAAATTGTGCCCGCAGCCACCTCCCGAGTTCTGCTATACAGAACTCATTTCCGCTGTGCGGAACCCATGGTTTCAGCAACAATTGCGTCCAAATGTATATTTCTAAAACAGAAACGCTTTTATTTCAGATCCATCACCAGCACGGTAACGGACGTCGGTTCCAGCGTCATGGTGGTGAAGTTTTCCTCCATCTCCACCGGCCGCTCCACCGGCACGATGATTTCCGCGCCCTTCTTGTTCACATTCGGCGCTGTCGCAAGCCTCGGATCCGAAGCCGCCAGCGTGATACGCTTGCCGCCCGTCACTTCAATGTTATTGAAGCGCACCTTCGTGATCTTTTCGATGTCGTCAGTATTGACGAGCTTCACGTACACGTGCTCATCGTCCTTCGTCACCGAGTTGAAGATGAAGTTGTTGTACGGATCCAGCTTATAATTCAGCTCCAGACTGTCGTGCTCGCCGTCCGTGTAGGAGCAAAGCATTGTCCTGCCGTCGCTTCCGCCGAAATCCACCGTCACCTTGTACAGCTTGTTCAGCTCCAGCGGCTCGTAGGCCGAGGTGCGCAGGTTGCCCGCGCAGGTGGAGCAGGAATAATCGCCCAGAGTGTATCCCTCAACACCGTTTTTGTAAACCTTCAGACCTGTCGCATCGCCGCCGTAGTTGATGGCATACTCCATGACATCCCGCTTGTCGGACACGGTCTCATTTAAGCCCACGCCGATGTAGAAGCCCTCGATGCCGCTTAACTTCTCCGCCTCGACCTCCACCTTGTAGTTGGACCAGCGATAATTTAAAATATAAATGCCGTTCAGCCCGGATGGCTGCGCGTTCAGGATCAGGCCACGCTCCGGGTCAATGTCGAAACCGACCGAATCGGCAATCATCACCCAGTTGTTTTCCGGTGACAGGCCGGTGCGGAAATCGTCGTAAAGAATGACTTCGCCGGTCTCATTGCTGGTCACTTTCACCGAGCGGATGGCAATGGTGGCATTTCCGGTGGCAAGCTCGATACCGCCCCTGCAGCGCAGAAAATGCTCGTGGCCGTTTAAGTAAGTCTTAAAGGTAGAGCCCAGCACTTTCTTGCCCAGATACTTCGCGAAGAGCTGCTGCACGTAATAATTCGGCGTGCGCCAGAGCCCCTCGTTGTCGAACCAGATGATGTCCGGCGTCCAGCGGTAGGTGGTGTCTGTCAATACCTTATTAAACAGCGGAGCGC
This sequence comes from Lachnospiraceae bacterium, assembly GCA_021203205.1. Taxonomy (GTDB): domain Bacteria; phylum Bacillota; class Clostridia; order Lachnospirales; family Lachnospiraceae; genus SIG308. The sequence goes on from JAJQBQ010000056.1 coordinate 39,030, forward strand.
TGCACGTCAGACGCACCACATCGGAATTCTTCTCGAATCCGGTCATGATGGCCGCCTCGCAGACCGCGCCGGCCAGCGTATTTTTATCTGTGGAAGCATACTCTCCCACGAACACCTTCGAGGTCTTCGCGTCATCCAGCTTTCCGCTCTCGTCGTACGCGCGGTAGTAGAAATTGTAGCGGTCGGCATTGTTTACCAGATAATCGTTGGAGCGATAGTAATGCTCGTCCACGATGGTCTCCATATAGTCGTCCTGATATTCGTACCACTTCACATTTTCACTGAAGCTTACCTTGCCATCCGTGAACTCGATGACATCCTCCGTGTCCTTCCAGTTGCCGCTTAAGAACTGCCAGCCCTCCACATAGGCCTGGTCGTCCGCCTGTGCGCCGACAGTGGAGAGAATATGGAGCTCGTGATCCGGATAATGCTCCGCCATGTAATCGTCGATGCGCTTCTTGAAAATCTGGAAGTTTGCGAAGAATTCCGTGCCCCAGTTTTCGTTTCCGACACCCAGATAGCGAAGGTCAAAGGGTGCCTCATGCCCCATGTCGCGGCGGCATCTGGCCCACTCGTTATTTTCAAAATCCGTGCTCAGAGCGAAATCAATCAGATCGGTAAAGTTTTTGATGTATTTTTCCCGGAGCTCGCCGCCGGCCGGGTTCACATAGTCGGACCGGGCCTGACAGAGCACGCCGCAGGCCATGACCGGCAGCGGGGTCGCGCCCAGGTCTTCCGCCAGCTGGAAATACTCCATATAGCCCAGGCCCATGGTCATGGTGTAATTCCAGACGTTATAATTCTCCCTGCGGAATTCCACAGGTCCCACGGAATCCTTCCAGTCGTACACATCTTCCCAGATATAAGCACCCTCGGAGTTACAGCCGCCCGGGAAGCGTAAGAAACTCGGATGCAGATCCAGCATCGCCTGCACCATATCGCGGCGAAGACGGTAATTCGGGTTCTTTAAATAATTCGTATGGGCGGTAGGCGAGCCCGGTTCCGCCGTCTGGCCCCAGACCTTGCGCGGGAACATGGAAATCATATCCACAGACACTTCGCCGTTGAAAATCATGACGAACTGACCCAGCTTCGTGTCAAGGCCGCGAAGCAGAATCTTCGACTCCACGCCGTATTTCTTCCACTCCTCGCCCGGGTCGATGTCGATGGTGGTGGTGCCGGTGATGGGCCGGCAGAACTTGTCCATCACCTGCAGGATGATGGAAGCCCCCTTCGAGGATCTGGCCCACAGCGTCACCTCATAACTCTCGCCCTCGTGGATGGAGATGGAGCAGCGGCGGTTACGGTCGGAATAGCCCTTGTTAAACAGCACCGCACCGTCCATGACGTCGATGTAATGGTTATTGATATCCCGCGCCTTGATGCCCAGATGATCGTTGATACCGCCGTAGTTACGAACCGTCACACAGTCCGTATCTCCGGACCAGCCGTCCAGCGGAATGTAATTCTTCCCGGAAGACGTGCCGTTTTTCCCGGAACGGTAATCAAACGTATCGTAGGCAAAGGATTCAAAGGAGCGGTTCATGATCAGCTCTGCGTAGAGACCGCCGTCCGCCGAATTGTTGATATCCTCATAAAACAGGCCGTACAGCGTCGGGCTGATGTCCAGAATCTCGTCGCTGCCATCCACATTTAAGGTGTATGGCGGACGCTCCTTCGGCAGCGCGGACATCTCAAAGGACCGCACTGTCTCGTAATTTCCCCGGGAAACCGTGGCGGTCAGCGTCACCGCTGTCGGCACGGAAAGTGCCTTGAGCTTCCCGTCCGCCGTGAAAATATCCGGACGGCTCGACTCCCAGGAAACGTTCACCTTGCCGCTCATCAGCGAGGTCGGCAGATGCATGTCGCCGGTGATCACCGGGTGAGGGAAGGTCAGGAACTTCTCCTTGGCGATCTCCACCAGGTTGCGGTCCGAGAGAGATTCGCACATGATATCCATGATCTCATCTTCCTCAAGGGCCCTGCCGTACACGCGGAAATCGGAAATATAGCCGCAGAAGTCATTGTCCACCGCGAACTGGGAATGTCCGATATAATTGTTGGAATAATTACTTAAATCATAAAAGGAATCGTAGAAGCCGCGCAGTCTCGCGTACATGCCGCTGGATGTCTGGCTGACGGTGCCGTCCGCCACTACCTCGCTGTTTAAATAAACCACCGGGCCGGCGCTGCTCTTCGTGCCGCCCTCGGTGCCTGTCACCACCATGGAGACATGCATCCACTGACCCATGTTGTAAGAGTGACCGGCATCCGCCGCGATATCCACCTCCCGGAAGCATACGCCGCGCAGATTTCTCGTCAGGAAAATGTACGGCCCCCGGTCATTGCGGCCAAAGTCAAAAATACGCTCCCAGATGTTGTGGCCCATGCCGAAATTCACCCAGGTGGTGATGGTAAGACCGGTGGAATCACCCACGCCGGTCAACAGGTCTTCCGGCAGTTTAAAATAAGAAGAAGACCGGCCGCCGAAGAAACGGGCGCCGTATTTTCCGTTCACTTTGGCAATGACCGGCGGCCTCTGTCCCATCGGGACAGCATCCCTGTGGTGCGGCGAGCTGTCTTTTCCGACGCGGATTGCGTCGTCGAACCGGTAGCGCGCCAGCAGGAACTGATTCAAATCTCTCATAGATAACCTCCTATTATCTCATGCGATATCAGTGCCTAACTTTGAAAAAAAGATTTTCAAAGCCGGCGATCAGGAAACGACATCACGTGTTGGTTCCCATACCCTCATCACGGATATCACCGAAATTCCGATATCAGCATAGAGCTTTCGGGCGTAAAACTGGCCCAAAAAGTTGGGCAGAGTATACCACATTCATAGTTACAAAACAACCGGAAAGACTTTTTTCTTTTATCTTCCTTCTGCGGGAACTATGTCACTGCAACCCCCAGACTGTCCGAAAACTCGTTTTCCATTTTCTTCGAACACAGCAAATAGTGATTCAGGAACTTCCGAAACACTATATGTTGTGTTTTCGGAGAGGCTATTTTGTGTTTCTGAACCCCCTAATTTGAGCAACGGTTTTGCCAGACATCATGTAGTTCGTTTGCAGCCACAGAAGATGTTATAAAAACGGCGCGACCAAAGAAACTGGCCGCGCCGTCTGCTTTTTAATACTGTTAAAGTCGAGACACAGCCTTAAAGCGCATGCTGCCCCGGCATTGCAGGTGCGAATTCAGAATAAAGGATTCTCTCCCCTTCCACCCCAATGCCGTCATGGTAATCAACCACCTTAGTCTCTGTCCACATAGGCGGCGTGCTCTCTCTCCTGAATCTCGTGCGGGCACTGCTCGTAGCGCACAAATTCGTACTTGTAGTCGCCCTCACCGCCGGTGATGGAGCGAAGCCTTGTGCAGTATCCGTAAAGTTCCTCCGCCGTGATCTCCGCTGTAATTTCCTGCTTGCCTCCCGCGATGGGTTTCATGCCCAGCACACGACCGCGATGGCGGTTCAGATCGCCAAGAATATCGCCCGTGTAAGCATCCGGTGCCTCTACAGTCAGGGTCATCACAGGCTCTAACAGAACCGGCGTGGCCTTCATGAAACCATCCTTAAACGCCATGATGGATGCGGTCTTGAATGCCATCTCGGAGGAATCCACCGGATGGTAGGAGCCATCGTAGAGCACCGCGTTCACGCCGACCACCGGATAACCGGCCAGCGGGCCCTTCTTAACGCAGTCATCAATACCCTTTTCCACGGCCGGATAGTAGCCCTTCGGCACGGTGCCGCCCACAACTTCCTGGCTGAAGGTGTAAGGCTCATCCAGATTGCCCGACGGCGAGAAGCGCATCTTCACGTGACCGTACTGGCCATGGCCGCCGGACTGCTTCTTGTGCTTCGCCTCCACATCGGAACTGCCGATGATGGTCTCCTTGTAAGCGATCCTCGGACGGTCGAGACGGATGCCCACGCGGTATTCCGAAAGCAACCGGCTCACGATCACCTCCAGGTGCATGTCGCCCATGCCGTAGAGCAGGAGCTGACGGTTCGCCGAGTCGTTCTCAAAGCGCATGGTCGGATCCTCATCACAGAGTTTTCCGAGGGACTGGGCGACCTTATCCTCCTCACCCTTGGTGACAGCCTCATACTTCATATAGGTGTACGGCGTGGAGAACTTGGTCTTCGTATAGGTAACCGGCATGGTCTTTGTGGCCAGCGTGTCGCCGGTCTTCGCGCTGCCCAGCGCACCGAGAGCGCCGATATCGCCGGCGTGCAGTTCGGAAACTTCTTCCGTGCGGCTGCCGCGCATGATGTATATCTTCGCCAGCTTCTCATCCTGATCCTTCGCCACATTATAAATGATGTCACCGGCCTTCAGTACACCGGAGCAGACCTTCACCAGCGAATACTTGCCGATGAACGGATCCACGATGGTCTTAAAGATGTATGCCGATTTGGCCTTCTTGAAATCATAATTTGCCTCAAACAGCTCATTCGTGCGGTAATTGATACCGACGCATTTGCGCTTTAACGGCGACGGCAGGTATTTCACAATATCATCCAGAATGGTGTAAATGCCGCGGGCAAGAACTGCGGACCCCATGGTGATCGGAATCACGGTGCCTTCCGCCACATTCTGCTTTAAGGTAGCGCGGATTTCATCCTCGGAGAACTCGTCGCCCTCGAAGAAGCGCTCCATGAACTCCTCGCTGGTCTCAGCTACGGCCTCCACCAACGCGTCGCGGTACTGGTTCATATGATCCACCGAATAATCCGGCACCGGAACCTTTTCCACGGTGTGATCCGGCTTCCACTTATTACCGGTCTGGCTGATGACATTCACATAACCGACAAATTCGCCGTTCTGACGGATCGGCAGATGCAGCGGCGCGATATGCTTGCCGTAGAGGGCCTGCAGATCCTCCACCACCTGGCGGAAGCTGGCGTTGTCGATATCCATCTCCGTCACGTAGAAGATGCGGGGAAGCTTGTACTTCTCACAGAATTCCCAGGCCTTCTTCGTGCCGGACTGAACGCCGTCGCGCCCGGACACGCAGATGATGGCCGCATCCGCAGCGGCCGCCGCGGCTTCCACCTCACCCACGAAATCCTGATAACCCGGGGTGTCGATAATATTGATCTTTGTATTCTGAAATTCGATCGGAATCACGGAAAGTCCGATGGAAAACTGGCGCTTCTGCTCCTCTCTGCGGTAATCGCTGATGGTCGAGCCGTCCGGCACATTGCCCATCCTCGTAATCACTCCCGTTGTATAAGCCATGGCTTCCGCCAGGGACGTCTTGCCGCAGCCGCCGTGTCCTAAGAGCACGACATTTCGAATGTTGTCAGTTGTGTAAATCTTCATAAAGCAATCGTTCCTTTCTGGTTAATTTCGGTATGCGAAACCTGTGTCCCCTTTTTGGTCACCGTCAGCCCGTTTCGCGTTTCACGCCCCGCAGTACTGCGAAGTTCGTTTCCTCCGGATGAACAGGCTTATTTGTGTTCCTCTTCGGAGCTTTCCGTCCATTCCGCACACACACTTTTTGTATTCTACACTATTTTTCCGAAAAAAGAAAGCTGTTTATAGATAAAATGACGGATTTTTTTAAGGAATCCGCCATTTTTTTCGACACTTTTTACAAATTATAACTCCGGCATCTGCTTCTTCGACTCCGCGACCACCTTCTGCACTTCCTTCGCAGCCGCCGCGATCTGGATATTCGTGCCTGCCCCGGCAACGCAGCCCCCAGGGCATCCCATACCCTCTATCAGGCAGCCGTTCTTTTTCCCGGCTTTGGCGAGCATCAACGCCTTTTTGCAGTCCGCAAGACCCTCGGCATGCTCAATATGCACTTCCACGCCGGGATAATACTCCTGGATACACTTTTCGATGGCCCCCGCAACGCCTCCGGCTACCGCGTAGCCGCGCCCGATGGCAGTCGCATCATCTAGCTCCGCATCCTTTACATCGAAGGTAATTTTGCGTGAGGTAAAAATAGCATCCAGTTCCTCGAAGGTAATGACAAAGTCCACATCACTGCGGATGGTGCGGCGGGATGCCTCCAGCTTTTTCGCCGCGCACGGACCGATGAAGACGATGGAGGAATCCGGATGGATCTCCTTTACTTTGCGGGCAGTCGCCACCATAGGTGTCAGTGTGTTGGAAATCTTATCCACGGTTGTCGGGAAATATTTTTTTGCCAGGACGGCCCAGGACGGGCAGCAGGATGTCAAAAGGAACGGGATCTTTCCCGGCACCACCTCTTCCACATACTGCTTCGCCTCATGCATGGCACCTTCGTCGGCACCCATGGCCACCTCATAGACATCCTCAAAGCCCAGCTTTAACAGCGCACCCTTAATCATGCTTAAGGATACCCCTTTGCCAAACTGCCCGACAATGGCCGGAGCAACAATGGCATACATCTTCTTTCCGGCCTGAAAAGCTCGAATCATCTGGAAAATCTGCGATTTGTCCGCGATGGCTCCGAAGGGACAACTCACCATACACATGCCGCAGGAAACGCACTTTTCCGGGTCGATCCTTGCTCTCCCCTGTGCATCTGTGCCGATGGCGCCGACACCACAGGCCTCCGCGCAGGGTCGGATTTTGTGGGAGATGGCATCATAAGGGCAGGCAGCCTTGCACTTTCCGCACTTGATACATTTCGTCTGGTCAATCACGGATTTATGGCCCGGTATGCGGGTGATGGCCCCTTTCGGACATACAACTGCACAGGGATGCGCCGTGCAACCCTTGCACATGTCGCTCACCTCATAGGTGTTCGGCTCACATTCATTGCAGGCCGACGGAATGACCTGCATAAGCGGCGGTTCGTAATATTTTTCAGCGATATTGCTCTCAGCCAGCCCCGCCGTCAGATGAACCGGCTTATCCTCCGGGCGGATGGAGAGCCCCATGCCCAGACGCAGGGACTCGCGCATGATGGCGCGCTCGCGGTAGATGCTCTCCCTGTACTGCGGGAGTTCTCCAGCCGTTAGCTTGAATGGGATTGCCTCCACATCATCGATTAAGTTTGTGGAATCATATGCCAGGTTGGCAATCTCCACGAACATGTCCTTTCTAACTTTGCGGACATCGGTATCGAGTCCTCTCATTGTTGATCCTGATTCTTCCATACGTCTGCTCTCCTTCCGTATTTTTCGTGCAGGAATTCCTGTTTCATGCAGTTTCCGGTACGGGATTTTGTTAAAATTCACATCAGCAATTTTAAAACATTATAGGGGATTCGTCAACTTAAAGTTCCACCTGGAAAACAAGCGAGAAAACAGTTTTATAATTATATCAGTGCAATATCTGAGATTTTGAGCTTAATTTTTATGTGGATAATAT
>JAJQBQ010000048.1 GCA_021203205.1 Lachnospiraceae bacterium
GCGTACGGTGCAGCGTGGTTTTGACCTTGCTCTCCGAGAATCCATACCGTGCGGCAATCTCCTTCACCGGATCCAGATACCAGTAGCGGCGCACGAATATTTTTCGTTTTGTCTCGTCGACAGAAGCCAGAAACCGGTTCAGGGCATCGATGAGTGAGGCCTCATCCATGTGTGATTCCACATCTTCTGCCGCCGGGAGACATTCCGCAAGCTCCTCTCCCAGTTCGACGATATACATACTTCGTTTCAGTCGGCCGCGCTTTCGACAGGCATCCAGCGAGATATGCCTTGTGATCCTCGCGAGAAACGCAAACAGGTAATCCTTCGGCTCGTGCGGCGGGATCGCGTTCCAGGCGGTGAGGTAGACGTCGTTCTCACACTCCTCGGCGGTGCCGGCATCCCGCACGATCCCGAAGGAAATCCTGCGCAGCCTGGTGCCGTACTTAGTCTGCGTTTCGCGGATCGCATCCTCGTCGCGGTGAAAATACAGGGTGATGATGTCTTCGTCCTTCATAGAACTCTCCTTCCTTTGCGGTTTATGTAAAAGGCCTTTCACCTGTGTAAGCGTCATTTTCGCCGGTTTGGTTACAAAATTCAAGATAAAAATAGCAGATATGCAAAGTAACGGAGATCGCCGCGCCGCTCGATGCGGAAAGCAACATGGAGGAGCCGTATCGGGCATATCCTGTAACGTATTCTGTCGGATTAAAAAACAGTGAGGCGAGATTGGAAATTAAGCCGTATTCTGTAAATGTTTTTGAAGTCATCTAATTATCGAAATCATAAATCGTTTGATTATTTTAAAGAGAAGTATGATGTAAAAATGAATATGGGGGAAATTTTTCTGTAAAGAAGAATGAATCTTCCGCGAAAAGATATACCAAAAAACGAGAACGAACCGCATTTCACAGAATTTTCTATATTTGTCATAAATTTGTTCACATTTTTTCTCTATATTAAAAAACGAGTTTTTCATTTGATACCGCGTGTTGCTGAAAAATGCCTCACATTTTCTTCGGGTGCATCTGCGGTATCATGGCTTTTGTCACCAACATCAATTTTAAGAAGTGAGAAGAAACTGTTTGCGAAGAAGAGGGAGAGGTTTTCGCAGTGCGGATGGCTCAGGATGAAGGGCGATATCCCGGAAAATGCTGCTGTAACCGCTCCCTGTTTTTTTGCCCAAAAGGAAAAACATCCGTTCCTTTGCGCGGTGAGGAATGGGCTGTTTTTCCTGTGCAAACCAGTCAAGGAGGAACTATGACACGTTCAGGAAAGAAAAAAGGTCAGTTAGTGAAACGTATCATTATTATCGTGCTCGTCGTGGCTGTGGTGGGGACGGCCGGGATTATTTATCTGCGGCAGAAGGTGACAGATACGTTCGGGTCGGATGAGGACACGACGGCGCTTTCGGCTGCTGTGACGATGGGCAGCATAAGCACCACGGTATCCGGCAGCGGGACACTCGCGTCGGATGACGCGGAGACGGTCGAGATTCCGTCAAGCATTACCGTCAGCAAGCTCTATGTGGAAGAGGGCGACACGGTGGAGGAGGGCGATCTGATCGCCACGGTGAATTCCACCTCGGTCATTTCGGCGATGTCCACGGTGCAGGCTTCGATTGACGCGATTGATGAGGAGATAGAAGAGGCGAGCGAGAGCGAGATCGCCGATACCATCACCACGAGCCTTGCGGGGCGGGTGAAGGTTATTTACGCGGAGGAGGATGACGATGTCTCCACCGTGATGTATGAAAATGGCGTGCTGATGCGCATTTCTCTGGACGGGTACATGAGTCTGGAAGTTACCACGGACGACCTGGCAAAAGGCGATGAGGTGACGGTGACGGATGAGGACGGCACGGAGTACGCAGGCACGGTGGAATCGGTGACGGACGGTGTCGCGACTGTGCTGGTGACGGACGACGGCCCGGTTTACGGCGGGGAAGCCACGGTTTATGACGCGGACGGAAATTCATGCGGGACGGGTACGTTTGCGATCCACTCAGAGCTGAAAATCACCGGGTACGCGGGTACGGTGGACGAGGTTTCCGTGGAGGAAGAGGATGAAGTCGAAGCCGGGGATACTCTGTTTACCCTGACGGATACCACCTGGTCCGCGAGCTACGATGAGCTTTTAAGTGAGCGCGCCGAACTGGAGGAGACTCTCGCAGAGCTGATTGAAATATATAAGGAAGGCGCGGTGTATGCGCCGATTGCCGGGACGGTGGAGAGTGTGAGCGATACAAGTTCATCATCCTCATCCTCGGATGCTTATTCCATAAGCATGACAACTTCAGGATCATCTTCCACGGATGCGTCCGCATCCTCCACGGCGACCACGCTGGCGACCATCGCCACCAACGAGACCATGACCATCTCCGTGAGCGTCGATGAGACGGATATCCTGTCCCTGGAGGAAGGGCAGTCCGCATCGGTGGTGATCAGCTCGATCAGCGAGGATGAAACTTTCGAGGGTACTGTCACCGCCATCGACACCGAGGGCACCAGCTCGAGCGGCGTAACCTACTATACGGCCACGATTACCGTGGAGAAAGATTCCCGGATGCTGTCCGGCATGTCCGCCACGGTTTCCATCACCATCGACGGCGTGGAGGATGCGCTGCTGATCCCGTCGGAGGCGGTGACCACCACGAGCTCCACGGCCTATGTATATACTTCTTATGATGAGACGACCGGTGAGCTGGGGGACATGGTGGAAGTCACGGTGGGGCTGGACAACGGCACCTACGTGGAGATCACGGACGGTCTCTCCGAGGGCGATACGGTGTATTACTTTGAGGAGAGCGACAGCACATCCGATTTTTCGAGCATGTTCGGAAATATGGGCGGCGACATGGACTTTGACAGTTCAGGTATGGACTTCAGTAATATGCAGAATTTTGACTCTTCCGGCAGCGGCGGTGGCATGAGCATGCCAAACATGGGTGGCGGAAATTGACAGGTTCCTGGTGCTTCGCTTCCTAATTAACCAGCCATTTTGCCTGGCAGAATTTCCGTCTACTGCGTTGCTTTCGGTCGACGATGCACCACATCGCCTCCCTCAAGCGCCTTGTATACGGACAATTCTGCACTTCGCAAAATGTCCGGTTAATTAGAGAGTGATGTACTGGAAATTGGAATGAGCGTTTTTCCGGAAAAAATGGCTGGTTCATCTTCGTGAGAGGTACCGGCAGTGTCAATATAAAGGATAGCCGAACCTGATGTCAGGAATCATGATCTATAAAGAGTAAAACCGAACCTGATGTCAGGAATGGTTATCAACAGAAGGAAGAATCGAGGCTTTGCATGATAGAATTAAGAGATGTCTGCCGGGAGTATCAGGTGGGCGACAACAAAGTAATGGCGCTGGATCACGCGTCCGTGCACATCTATCCGGGGGAGTTCGTCAGCGTCATCGGACCTTCCGGATCCGGAAAATCCACGCTGATGAACATCATCGGCTGCCTGGATCTGGCGGATTCCGGGGAATACCTGCTGGACGGCACACCCATCGACGATTACACGGAAAAGGAGATGACTGTCGTTCGCAACCGCAAGATCGGTTTTGTGTTTCAGAGTTTTAACCTGATCGGCAAGCTGACGGCGGAGGAAAATGTGGAGCTGCCGCTGATCTACCAGAAGGTGAAGAAAGCGGAGCGGAAGCGCCGGGTAGAGGAGGCGCTTGCCATGGTGCACCTGGAAAAGCGCGCAAAGCACCTGCCGACGGAGCTTTCCGGCGGGCAGCAGCAGCGCGTGGCCATAGCCAGGGCCATCGTGACAAAACCGTCGCTGATCCTCGCTGACGAGCCCACCGGGAACCTGGACTCGAAGACCAGTGAGGAGATCATGGGCATCTTCCATGGGCTGCACAGGGAAGGGAATACCATCGTGCTCATCACGCACGATGACGATGTGGCGAAGGAAGCGGCAAGGTCCATTCATATTCTGGACGGGAAGCTTTCGGAGGTCGAGAGATAATATGACACAAGGAACAGGAAGGTCGGAAGCGAACGACTTTTGCGAAGCAAAATGTCGCGAGTTCCGCGAAGGGGAACTCATGTGCTTACGCGTTGACTCCGGAGCAATCCATAGTGTCATACCCTTTTGTCGCTTGAGCCATGTCATACGAAGTAAATAATCGCTTGAAAGAGAGAAGTTTAAGGAAAGAGGCATCATGTTTCAATCTCTTCGCATGGCGATGAAATCCATCGCCGGGAATAAATTTCGGGCATTTTTAACAATGCTCGGCATCATCATCGGTGTCATGGCACTGGTGATTCTGGTGAGCCTTGTGAACGGTGTTACCGGTTCGGTCACGGACTCCATCTCGAGTCTCGGCACGAACCTGCTTACGGTCACGGTGTCGGACGACAAGGGCTCACCCATCAAACTGGAAACGCTGACCGAGTGGTCGGATGAGGAAGGCATCGGCGATATCGCGCCGGCCTCGGAGACCAGTGTCACCGGGAAATACGATTCTACCAGCACTACCGTGCAGGTTTACGGTACAACACCGGCTTACCAGAATATTCAGGATCTGACCGTCCTGTTGGGCCGCTTTTTAAAGACGACGGATGTGGATAATAACAGTTATGTCTGCGTCATCAACGAGACCGCAGCCACTTCCCTGGTGGGCTATGAGGACTGTATCGGCGAGGAAATCTCGCTGGACGGCATGAAGTTTACTGTCGTAGGTGTGCTGGAGGACAATGACAGTTCTCTCACGGCCGCTTTTGGCAGCGATTCGCTGGTGGTTTATATTCCATATACCACGCTTTTGCGCATCTCATCGACGGTCTCGACGGACATCACCAGCTTTTATGTGAGCATGGAGGAGGATTCAGACATGGATACGGCGGAGGCGGCCATCACGGCGCTGCTTCTGGACCGTTTCGAGGACGATGAGGACGCGTTCACCGTGACCTCGCAGGATGTGCTCGAAGACACCACCAGCACCATCACCTCCATGTTTACCGTGCTGTTGGGCTCCATCGCGGCCATTTCACTGGTGGTGGGCGGCATCGGCATCATGAACATTATGCTGGTGACTGTGACCGAGCGGACCAGGGAGATCGGCATCCGCAAGGCCATCGGCGCGGGGCGCGGCGTGATTCTTCAGCAGTTTTTGCTGGAATCCGTGGTGCTTTGCATGCTGGGCTGCGGTATCGGCATTTTTCTCTCCTGGGTGGTGCTTCAGCTGGCGAGCGTGGTGACATCATCTCTGGGCCTGACGTTTTCCATGCAGTGGAATGTTGTGGCCATCGCTGTGGCCTTCTGCTTCCTGATCGGACTCATTTTCGGTCTGTACCCCGCAAACAAAGCGGCAAAGCTGCCGCCGATCGAAGCGCTGCATTACGGCGGCTGAGAAAGGGAGGAGATATATTATGGAGAATCAAAATAAAGTACAAAAATCTTCTTCCGAGTCGGTCGAAGTGCGGAAAGGGACGGAAAGAAACGGGGATGCACAGGTGAAAGCCGCTTCTCCGAAGAAAAGTACGGCATATGGTTCCGGCGGCAGAAGCGGGAACAGTTCGAAACAGATGAAGAAAAAGAAAGGGCTATCGAGGCGCAGCGTCACCTGTATCGTGCTGATTGTGATATTTACGCTTGTGGCGGTGCTGGATGTGGCAAATCATCTCACCACCGCCAGTGCATCTGTGCCGTCCGTGGGCGGGGTTTCCTTTGACGGTTCGGACTTTGATTTTTCGGATTTTGACAGCTCGGATATGGATGCATCCGATTTTCAGGGGATGATGCCGGGCGGTTCCGGTTCCGGCAGTTCGGATTCCGACGGCACCGGTGCGGAAGGGTTCGGCAACGCGGATTCCGATTTTGACCCGTCCGACATGGAAAGCGCCGATTTTGGCAGCGACGGCATGCCCTCCGGCGGCGGTTCATTTCCGGGCGGTTCGGATTCCGGCATGTCGTTCCCGGGCGGTTCGGAATCTGCGGACAGCTCCGGGACGGAGGGGGCAGACGACACGGATTCGGAGGACAGTACCGAAACTGTTGGCTCCACGCAGCGAGTTGTGGCAAACGTGCGCAGTGCGCTGAATACGGCCTGGATTCCGATCCTGGTGGTCTGCCTGCTGGGCGACGCGGCAGCCGTCACCGTGCTGGTGACGGGGATTCAGAAGGAAAAGAGAGCGGAGCTTGAAAGAATCAACGCGCTGCGCGCAAAGCGCGGCCTTCCGCCTCTCGAAGCCGGCGGAAAAAACGAAGAAAAGAAGGATGCGGACGGCATTACATCCTCACAGCGCAAACGCAGGCGGAGCCGCAGAGCCTGGCGGGTGGCGCTTGCGCTGCTGCTTATCGTGGTGCTCGTGGTGGCGGCTTTCCCGTCACTGTATAACAGCAGCGCGCAGACTGCCACCCTGGTGATGGTGGAAGAGACGCTGGACGGCACCGTCCAGACCGGCACCATCGATACCACCTTATCCGGCAGCGGTACGCTTACGGCGCAGGATAAGGTGGAACAGACGGTACCGTCTGCGGTGACGGTGGAAGAATATTATGTGGAAAACGGCGATACGGTGGAGGAGGGCGACCTCATCGCAACCGTGAACCTGACTTCCGTGCAGCTTGCCATCCGGGAACTGCAGGAGGAACTTGACGCGCTCGACGCGGATCTGGCGGAGGAAGCGGAGAACACCTGCGAAACATCCCTCACGGCGACGGCCTCCGGACGGGTAAAAGTCATTTACGCGGAGGAGGATGTGTCCGTCATAGACACCATGAACGAGTACGGTGCGCTGATGCTTATCTCCGTGGATGGCCTCATGCAGGCCCAGGTGACGGCACTGGATGAGACCGCCATCGGCGACAGCGTGACTGTTACCCTGTCCGACGGAACGGAGGTGACCGGCAGGGTCGCGAATGTTGAGGACGGTGTGGCGACTGTCACGCTGTCGGATGAAGAGGCGGCTTTCGGCGATGAAGTTACGGTAAGCGACGAGGACGGAAACGACCTGGGCAGCGACACGCTCACCATCCACAGTGAGTTGAAAGTGACAAACTACTACGGTACGGTGGAATCGTTAAGCATATCCGTGGATGATGAGGTGGCGGCGGGCGACGAACTGCTCGTTCTGACCGATGTCGGCACCACGGCCGAATACCAGTCGCTCCTCGAACAGCGCGAAGATCTGGAGGAGCAGATGACTGTCCTCACGGCACTGATGCAGGATAATCATATCTATGCGGAAAGCACCGGCATTGTGTCCGGTATCAGCGACGACGCGACGATCGTGACGGGGTCGGTGGAGGATGATTCCGAGGAGGATGACGCCGGCGATACAGGCAGCGAGGAGGATGACGCTGGCAGCGATACAGACAGCGATGAGAATGACGCCGAAGAGGATGATGCCGACAGCGATACAGACAGCGATTCGGGCAGCGATGAGGACGGTGAAAATTCAGCTTCCATTCAAGGTGACAGCGGTGTGAAAACTGCTTTCGCAGGCAGCGATGGGGCTGAGGAAACTTCTGAAGATACGTCAGTTGGGGCCTGCGCATTGTCAACCGTATCGGGTACGCTTCTTGTTTCCACCGCTTCGGGAACTCTGCGCAGCACGTCGGCAGGCAATTCCGCATATGCATATACTCTGTCTGCCGGTCTGGCAACGGATGCGGATGCCTCTGAAACGGATGCTTCTGAAACAGATGCGGATGAGGATGGTGACACCACATCCGGCGATGCGGATGCGGACAGTTCGTCCGATGGCAGCGGTGATACGACCGGCAGCTCGGGCAGCAGTTCGGGGAGTCTCATTTCGGGAGAATTTAAGACCGTCACATCCGGCCTCGGCTCTCTTGACAGCCTGGTAAGCACGGCTACGGACGCGGATTCGGGAAGCGCATCGGAATCCGGCGGCACAGGCAATCTATCAGGTTATTCCGATAGCTCAGAGAGTGCAGCCTTCGCTGACGGTGCGTCGGAGTCCGGTGAAAACGGCTCTTTAGCGAGTTTATCGGGCTCGGAAAGCACATCGGAATTCGGCGATACGGATGCTCTTACTTCTCTGGAAGGAACCGACAGCGCGGAGAACTCTGGCGGCACCGATACCGCGGAGGCGGATTCCGAATCTCTGCAGGGCGAATCTGCCGGTGCGGAGGAAGAAACTACAGCTGCCTACTCCGTCTCGACCACTGCGGTTTTCTCCATCACGCCGACAGCCACCATGACCATCAGCATCAGTATTGACGAGCTGGACATTCTCTCGGTTGAAATCGGCCAGACAGCGGAGATCACGCTGGATGCACTCACGGGACAGTCCTTCACAGGCACGGTCACGAGCATCGATACAAGCGGCACGAACAGCGGCGGCAGCACAAAATATACGGCGGAAATCACGCTCAACCGCACCAGTCAGATGCTCTCCGGCATGAACGCCACCGCCCGCATCACGCTGGAGGAAACGGAAGACATCCTCGTGATTCCGGTCGCGGCCATCAGTGAAGAAGGCAACAGGAGTTACGTATACACTACGTACGACGAGGAAACCGACACACTCGGCGGTCTCACGGAAGTGGAAACCGGTGTCTCGGACGGAACCAACGTGGAAATCACGTCGGGTCTCTCTGAGGGGGACGCATATTATTACGTATACACGGAAAACATCACCTACAGCGTGGAATCAGGCGGAAATTTCCTGACAAACCTTTTTGGGGGATTGTTTGGGAACTGAATATAACAGGGGAAGGGGGCTCGCCGGAACTAATTTTATTATTGAGATATATCCTGTTCAACTAAAGTGGGTGATGTAATGTGTGCACAATATTATTGGGCAGGGGAAGTTCCCCCTGCCCTTGAAAGTGGTTTCATGGATTGTATTTTATAGTACCATGGTTTTTAACCAGACATCAACTTTGGCTTAACCGAGGAGAAACATCGAATCGTAGAACAATCCATGAACTATTTTGCCATCGGAATCAATTTACCAGCCGACTTACTTACTTTGTGCCTCCAGCGCCTCCATCACATCCTCCAGCGTAAATCCCGGATCCAGTTCGTTGCTTGTCGCCGCCTGCCCGGTGGCCAGATCAAACACAGCCTGCGTATCATTTAGGATGCACGGCGCTTCGTTTTCGTAGGTCTCCACGCAGAACAGATAGCTGCCGCCTTCTGCCACCGTCAGGTCATTTTGTACCGAATATCTGTCGGATTCACCGCCGGAAATCCGAATCTGAATGGTGCCATCGTCTGTGTCTCCCTTGTAAACCGTATCGATTTCTACCTCATAAATTGTATAAGGGAGATCATTTTCGCTCATTTTCTGCGAAATTTCAGTCAC
Source organism: Lachnospiraceae bacterium (assembly GCA_021203205.1). Classification (GTDB taxonomy): domain Bacteria; phylum Bacillota; class Clostridia; order Lachnospirales; family Lachnospiraceae; genus SIG308. The sequence continues at coordinate 9,293 of JAJQBQ010000048.1, forward strand.
CTTGCCGGTAAAAATCAAATCCGCCTGCGCCACCAGTTCTTCGGTATCCGCAAACCAGTATGCATCCTGGCTGGAAAGCTGCGTTTTCTGTTTGTTTCCGCTGATGGAGATCCAGCCGGCTTGCTCCGCAATGAATGTCGCCGCGAGCAGCACCGCCAGACACGCGGCTATGCCGATTACGACAGAGAGTTTTTTCTTACTTTTAAAATTTCCTGCCACGGGAAACACCTCCTTTTTCCTACCCGGAACAGTTTCCGGGGACCCTGCCGTCTCTTCTATGTAGACAGCATCTATTTGTTCCATTACATCCAGTAAAGAATTTCCGCTCATATCAGGTCTTTCCTCCATATTCAAATTGTTATGTCAGATTATGACGCTTATACTGTAACCGCATGTCCCTGTCTGTTCACGGTCGGTCTTATGCCCTATGGAGAACACTTCTTAATTTAAGCGACTCGATTATGACGGCTGCCGACATGCTCAAAGTCTTTTCATCAGGGAAAAAGTCTTGCATCGAAAGAGACTCGATTATGACGGCTGCCGACATGCCCCCAATTTTTTTCATCAGGGAAAAGTCTTGCACCGAAAGAGACTAAATTATGATCGCTTTCATAAAGTATTAAATCTTT
>JAJQBQ010000019.1 GCA_021203205.1 Lachnospiraceae bacterium
AAGATTATATAAGAAATCATTAGAAAAAGCAATTCCTAAAATGTCTATTTTTGTCAAGATTCGGACAGGTGTCCGCATTTACGGACACCTGATTTTCTACGATTAGTACTTAACAGCGGTGTAATTTGCTTAGACCGCACTTCGCGTACAAATCACTATTTCTGGTACATAGAATTTTCTCTTTAACATAGCAAAAATGCTCCTTATGAAAAAATTCCCATAAAGAATGCCGTTGTTCACAGGACATTAAAACTCCCATCGATTTCGATGGGAGCCTTAGTTAAACCTCACATAAGCGCCTTTGCTTTCGCAAAGGTTGCATCGTTCATTTTCGAAACGCTACGTTTTGCTTCTATAACTTACAGTTATCGTTTGAATATTGAGCGCGACATCCGCAGCTGTGCGCCGACAGCAACCGCGAGATCGCGCCGCATGGTGACAATCGGAACCAGTTCATCTAATAAAGATCAACGCGAAGCGTTTCCTCCAGATCCCGAAACTCTAAAATAGCGCAGCACTGTTACCGCGCCAACAAACTGTTCACAAACACCAGATAGCACCCAAAATCTCCAATGGCTTTTCTGCACCAGGGATCCGCTTTTTCGTCTCCCAGTTCATCCCGCCACGCCGTTGCTTTTCCCTGCATGCGCAGGTACCTGGCCAGCATATTGAAGTGCGTGATGACAGAATCATGGAGGGATGTGCGAAATGAATCCTGATCCATCTTCTCTTCCCTGCTCATAAGCGCCCACCTTGCGCGCATATCCGCGTAGCGGTTCGCCTTCTGCATAAGCTCTTCGTACAGTTCCAGTGCATCCTCGTCATCTCCGACCTCTGCGGCCAATTCTGCGTGAAGCCGCTTCATTTGTTCATAGGAAAGAGATTTCTTTTCTTTCTGATAGTCATTAAATGTATCGATCATGTGATTCCTCCGTTTTCATAACACAAACACCCTAGTAACCTGCCCGCTTCGCGGGAAGCAGCGGGGGAAGATTCATAGATCCCTCCGCATTAATTCGCTCATCCATCCACCTATTCCAGTTATAGTTTGAAGGATTTTGAACTCAGTGAATCCAAAATTCGGGATATTCCACACACCGTGTGGAATATCTCAGACAATTGCCACGCTCTGACAACTATTTTACCGTTCGGTTCTCTTCACGACAATTCTAAGCTTCGCCGTGATGTCTTCTGTGTCGAACACCACTGGTTTAAAGCCCTGCCAGAATTATATGGAAAATCATTAGAAAAATGCAATTATCAAAATGCCTGTTTCTGTCGAGATTCGAAGGAATCAGAGACAAGTGTGCATACTTACCGCCCCCTGTTCTTCATCCTCTTCGAATATACACCAAAATAAACCACATTCAGCAATATGCCGAAGGCGCTGGCGCAGGGAGCCGCCATTCCGATTCCGGCAAGGCTTGCCCCGGGCAGACTGCTCATGATATAGGACATGGGCAGACGCACCACAAAGGTCTGCCCCAGCCCCTGAATCATCACGAACAGAGTCTGGCCGTGGCCGTTAAAATAGCCGATCAGGGAAAACAGCACAGCGGTGGCCATGGCCTCCGGAGCAAAGCCCTTCAGGTACAGCGCCGCCTGCTCCACCACAGCGGTTTCGGAGGAGAATATGCCCGCCAGCAGATCGCCCTTCAGGTACACGAAAAAGAAGGTAAAGACGCCCAGCGCCATCCCCACGCCCATGCCGGTGAACAGGGCTTCTCTGGCTCTCTTTTCCTTGCCGGCGCCCACGTTTTGCGCCACAAAGGCGGACATGGACTGCATCAGGGAGCCGGGGATGAGCATGACAAAATTGACGATTTTATTGGCCACCCCGTAGCCGGAGGACTGCTCCAGCCCCAGCCGGTTGATGAAAGCGCACAGAGTCAGAAAGGACAGCTGGGTCAGCACCTCCTGAAAGGCGATGGGGGCGCCCAGCCGCACAAAGCGGCCGATCTCCGTGTTAAAGCAAAGATCTTCTTTTCTGACGGTAAACGGCAGATCCTGCTTTTTCAGGATGACAAGGGACAGGATGACGCTGACTGCCTGGGCCATGACCGTGGCCAGCGCAGCCCCTGCCACATTCATGTCCAGCACCGCCACAAACACAAGATCGCCGATTATATTTACCACACAGGCGATTGCCACAAAGATCAGCGGAAGCCTGGAATTGCCAAGGCCGCGAAAGATACTGCTGATCACATTGTAGGCGATGATGAAGAAGATCCCGCCGCCGCATATGCGCACGTACATGGCCGTGAGTTCCACTGCTTCCTCCGGTGCCTGCATCAGAACAGCCAGCGGTCTGGCAAAAAGAAGCATCACCGCAGCCAGAACAACGGACAAAACGGCAAAGAAGCAGACCGCGCCGCCGATGACTTTCCCGATCCTGTCCTCCCGTTTTTCTCCCAGATATTTGCCGATCAGCACCGTGATGCCCATGGCAAGCCCGGTGATGGTAAAGGTGACCAGAGCGACCACGCTGCTGCCGGTGGATACGCCGGAAATCCCCGCGGTGGTACCAAAGCGCCCCACCACCAGAATGTCCACCGCTCCATACATGGCCTGAAGGATCTGGGCTCCGAGTACCGGCATCATAAAACGAAGCAGCTTTGCCAGAATGCTGCCCTCCGTGAAATCATTTGCACGTGTCTCCTGCGAGTTATGTATTGTATCAGACATGGTATCCTGCCTTCCTCTCAAATTCTGTCTGCAAAGTTTCTTCAAATATTATACATTATCTCCGCAAATTCTGCATTTGCAGCTCTCGCTAAATCAAGTGGCGAAAGCTCAATCTGTGAGCCGATTTTACCGCCGCTTACGATGATGCTCGGACGCTCTTTTTTATCTTATTTTTCGTTCTCCATGACCTGTTGCCGGTAGGCCGTGGGGGTTTGTCCCGCATATTTTACGAAAACCTTTGAAAAATAGCTCGCATCATGAAAGCCGACCTGCATAGCTACCTCCGTTATGGTACGGTTCATTTCTCTGATAAGCCGCATGGCATACCGGATGCGGAATGTCATATGATACTGTGTGATTGTTTGCCCCGTTTCCGCGTGAAATTTTCTGGACAGTGCGGATGCAGACATGCCAAGCCTGTGGGCCAGCTTTTCCAGTTCTATTTTTGCAGAAGGATCCGCCGTGAGGAACCAGATTGCCTTCTGTATTGTATCACTGTAGGTATAATCCCCCTGATATAATGAGAAATCGCAGTAATCCTCTATCATATGTTCGATCAGCAGCTCGGCCTGCTTCGGCGTTTGAATTCGATCAGCCATAACATCATAATGTCTGCTGACTGCGTGAACCCAGAGAGGGTTGACGCCACTTTCAAAAGCCATCATCATAAACATGGTGTTTAAGGATATCAGCTGTTTATGCACTGCTGCCGAAGAATCTTCCTCCGGCGTATACAGTCGGTCAACTGTCTCAATTGACAGAAGGCCCTCCCTCAAAAGTGACATCACTTCATCTGCCCTCCCCTTTTTCATGGCTATGGGAAGCTGCCTCATCCGCTCATACCGCTCCATCAAAATCTCTTCATGACGTTCATCATGTATGTAGGTCTCTTTTCTCTGCTGCAAGGTATTTAAATTCATTTGCTGCCTCCTCAGACCATACGAAAACTCGTTTTTGATGTTGTTGAATTATAGAGATTGTCTTGAGTTTTCGGACGGCCTGCCTTCTGTTACTTACCTGGGTATGCGCCTTTATTCTGTAAGATGGTGCCCGGATGATGAGCATCAACAGGACAGTTGCGTGCTCCCATCATCCGGATGCAACCGTAAATTTCCTCTTTGGGTTGTGAATATTGCACAAATTTGGCAAAAAAATTACCATATTTCGCTGCAATCTGCAAATATTCTACCTGCCAATTTTGCCAATCGGTGCTATCTTTTGTATAAGAATCAAAAGGACAGGATGTCTTCCCATCGAGGCATTTCCGTCCGAAAGGGGGCTCTATGAGCAAAAAACAACAAGGTTCGCGCCCGTTCGGCATGCGCGACAAAATCGGTTATGCACTGGGGGATGCCGGAAATGATTTCACCCTGATGCTGCTGCAGAGTTATCTGCTTGTCTTTTACACCAAGGTGCTCGGCGTGTCCGGCGGCATCATCGGAACCATGTTCCTGGTCACAAAGTTTGTAGACGCATTCACAGACACGACCATGGGACGCATTGTGGACTCTACCACGGACAAAAACGGTGACCGCTTCCGCCCATGGATTCGCAGAATGGCGATCCCGGTTGTCCTTTGCAGTACGCTTCTGTACAACATTTTCATCACCGGCTGGCCAATGTGGGCGAAAGTCGTTTATGTGACCGTCGTCTACCTCATCTACGGGTCTGTCTGCTATACCGGCATCAATGTTCCATATGGCGCCATGGCGGCGGTGATTTCCACCGACCCGAAAGAGAAAACAAGTCTCTCCACATTCCGCAGTGTCGGCGCGACAGTTGCAGGCATGCTGATCGGCATCATCGTTCCTCTTGTGATTTACACAACCGATGCGGATGGCAATGAGGTCGTCAGTTCTACCCGTTTTCTGACCCTCGCGGTCGTATTTGCGCTAATTGCACTGCTGTGCTATTATCTCTGCTACCACTGGACCGAAGAGAGGATCCATATTCCAAATAAAGAGAAGCAAAAGGGGAATCTGTGGAGTGATGTCCGCCGGGTCTGCTCCGACCGCGCGATTCTTTCCATTATCCTGATCAGCATCTGCATTTTCGGCGCCACCGGCGTGATTCAGGCGCTGAATCAGTACCTGTTCCTGGATTATTTCAAAAACACCACTTTAAGCTCCGTTGCCAGCCTGATCATGGTCGTCGGCATCCTCATCACGGCACCCTTTGCCACCATGATTGCCTCACGGTTTGGCAAAAAAGAGGGCGGCATCGTCGGTCTGGGACTTTCTACCCTGGTCTATCTGCTGATGGCGCTTGCGCCTGTCTCAAATCCCATGATTTATCTCCTACCTGGGACTCGGCTACTTTACCATGGTCAGCTGGGCCATGATCAGCGACTGTATCGACAATTACTATGTGGTCTACGGTGAGCGTGCGGACGGTACCATTTACGGTATCTACAGCTTTATCAAAAAGCTTGCCGGCGCTGTCACAGGCAGCATCGGAGCCTGGTCTCTGACGATTATCGGATACGATTCGCTGGCAACCGTACAGACGGAGGCAGTGGATCAGGCAATCTACTATATCGCGATCGGCATACCCGGTTTCTTTATCCTTGTTACCTTCCTCCTGATCCTCTTTATGTACCCGCTGAACCGGAAACGGGTGAATGAGAACGCGGTTAAGATCAAAGAGATGGCAGCAAATGCCGCAAACGTCAGTACAGGTGCCGAATCCTGATCCGGGCAGAAGGAGACCAATGTATAAAAATGATATGATAATTCCGGATGTCCTTAACGGCTGCGACAGCATCGATCTCTGGAAGCAAAAAAGGGCAGCTGTTCTGAATGCCATGGCAGAATCAGAATACGGAAGACGCCCGGGTATCGATTATGAGCTGTCATGGGCCGAAGAACTGCGCGAGCCTGTAAAAGAGTTGTCTGCCATTCACATCCGGACAATTCTGACTATCCGCACGCAGCACGGCAGCTATTCTTTCCCTGTGACCGTATTCCTGCCGGAGCGGGTGGAAAGAGCGCCTGCGGCTGTCCTGATTTGCAGCCAGTCAAAAAGAATCCATCCACCTGCTCTACCAAAAGGTTTCGAAGGAAAATCACCCGGGGAGCTGGCGGCAGCGGTGGCCGGGATGTTTGAGAACTTCCACATTGTAATGGATCCGTTCGGCTCACGTGACATGATGACAGGCACCGGGACACCGGTGCCCCTCGACCTGGACAGCGACTACGACAATGGACACTGGCCTGTCCGTGAAATGACAAAACGCGGTTTTGCCATGGTCGGCTTTTACGCTGCGGACGCAGAGCCTGACGATGCCGCCAGCTACCCATCCGGTCTGGCAAAGATATTCAACACCGGCGCAAAGCGTGACGAAAACGAATGGGGTGTTCTGGCTGTCTGGGCCTTTGCGGCCAGCTGTGTACGCCAATATATCAGCTCAATGAATGAGATTGATGCGCAAAAAATTGCGGTAGTCGGTCACAGCCGCTGCGGAAAGGCGGCGCTCTGGTGCGGCGCAAACGACGAGAACTTTGCCGCCGTCATGCCGAACGGCTCCGGTTGCTGCGGAGCGGCGCTGTCACGCGGAAAGACCGGCGAGAACCTGGCCAGCATTCAGGCTTTCTTCCCCCACTGGTTTGCCCCATTTTTCCGCACCTATGCCGGCAGGGAAGATGCTTTGCCCTATGACCAGCATTTTCTTCTGGCAGCGGTTGCCCCGAGACTTCTGCATGTCGCAAGCGGCAGCGAAGACGCCTGGGCCGATCCGGAGGGTGAGCATTACAGCACATACCTCGCCTCCGCCGTGTGGGAACTGTGGGAAAAGCAGGATTCCGACGATACTGATCAAAATAACAACTGTATTCTGCCAAAAGACATGCCTCATGCCGGAGGTGCACAGATATGCGGGCGCGTAGGCTACCACCTTCGCCCCGGGCCTCATAAGCTCGATACCTTTGACTGGATTTGTCTGGCAGAACATATGTCGGTATGATGCAGCCCTTCTGGAACAGCTGCGTCATCGACGACGAAATGAAAGCTGGGAATGATAATTACTTAAATAAATTGCGTAAGTAATCGGGAGTTATTGCACGAAGCAGTAGCTCCCGATTACTTTTTCACATGAACTGCGTAAGTAAGTATTTCGGCTTAAGCCGAATGCGGCCCGATGCTGGCGAGCAGGAGGCAAGTCTCCTCGCTCGATTATTTTGTGGATCTCAAATTCAGGAATTCGGATGAAAGCTTCCAGGTTCAGAATTTAAACCCCGGTGTCGATTTACTACAGTCATCAGCACAGTAACAAGCGACCGACTGTTTCTTATGCCTTTCCCCTCGTCTTATCCACGATCTCGCGTGATTTTTTGCACAGCTCCGTGATCTCATCCCACTTCTGGTTGTCGATGAGGTCTGCCGTCACCATGTAGGAGCCGCCGCAGGCCAGGATCACCGGGCTTGCGATGTAGTCTGCCAGATTTTTCAGGTTGATGCCGCCGGTCGGCATGACTTTAAACATCGGGAACGGTGCCGCCATGGCCTTGATTTTCGCGAGGCCGCCGGACTGCTCCGCCGGGAAGAATTTTAAGACTTCCAGGCCAAACTTCAACGCAGCGTGGTAATCGGTGGGCGTGGTGCAGCCGGGATAAATCGGAAGCCCTTTTTCGAGAGAGTAAGCTACCAGTTCCGGGTCGAAGCCGGGCGTCACGATAAATTTCGCGCCCGCGGCGATGGCCTCATCGATCTGCGCGGTGGTGGTCACCGTGCCGACGCCCACCAGCATGTCCGGGCAGGCTTCGCACATCAGCCGCACCGCAGTCGGTGCGCCCGCCGCGCGGAACGTCACCTCTGCCACCGGCACGCCGCCGGCACAGAGCGCTTTTGCAAGCGGAGCCGCATCGCGTTCCGGGTGATTCAGCTTGATGACCGGAACCACGCCGATATCATAAATTGCCTGATTCATTGCGTTCATGAGTTTTTACCTCCTGTGTCATTTCATGATGCTAATATAAAACATCCTAATCCAGTATCCAATCCTTTTTCATGAAGCACAACTTCTATTTCATGAAGTTTATGTTACTTTTCACGGTAACGCTTCTACACATATTTCTTCAGTGTCGCTCTCACCGCGCCCGGGCCTGCCATCAGTTCCTTAAAGTATCCGATGACCTTTTCCGCCAGCCCGCAGTCATAGAGATTTACGCCGAAAATCACCGCATCCGAAAGGATCGGCTGCAATTTTGCCTCGTCGATCTCCCCGCCCAGCGTCATGCCGGAAAGCTTCTCCTGCAAACTTGCCAGCAGCGGATCCGGGCTGCACTCCATCGGATTGCCCTCATCGTCTGTGCCGATGAGGTAGCGCAGATAGCCTGCCTGCACCAGCGGGATCAGATTCAGCTCCGACGGATCGTGATCTTCGGAGGCGATATAGGCTTTGATGGTCTCGCCGAAGCGGATGGAAAGCTTCTGGGACGTGTCGGTGGCGATGCGCTGCGGCGTGTCCGGCATGAACGGGTTCGGCAGGCGAACCTCCAGCACCTCGCCCAGGAACTTCTCCGGATCGATCACGCCCGGATTTACCACGAAAGGCATGCCTTCCTCGTGGCTCATGCGGTCGATGAATCTGCGAAGCTCCGGATCGTTCATCTCCTCGGCGATGGTCTTGTGCCCCAGCAGGCAGCCGTAAATGGCCAGGCAGGTGTGCAGCGGATTTAAGCAGGTGCAGACCTTCATCTTCTCCACCTTATTTACCGTGTCTCGGCTCGTGATGATGACACCCACGTCCTCCAGCGGCGGGCGGCCGTTCGGGAAATTGTCCTCGATCACCAGATACTGCGGCTTCTCCGCGTTCACAAAAGCTGCCGTGTAGGTGTGCTTTGCCGTGATGATGGGGCTCATGTCCTCCAGCCCGTCGGCTTCCAGCTTCTCCTGCACGATAGGATTCGGGCGCGGCGTAATCTTGTCGATCATGCTCCACGGGAATGCGATGTCGTGCTCAAGATAAACATACTCCTCCGCAGAGATCTTTCCGTTGTCCAGCCATGCCTTCGCGATCTCCATCACCGCCATCTGCAGCTTCTCGCCGTTGTGGGAGCAGTTGTCCATGCTGACCAGCGCCAGCGGCTTTCCGCAGGCGTGGAAGCGCTTCACGCACATGGAGGCCAGCTGCGCCATGAAGGCCTTGCAGTTCTCCGGCCCGTTCGCCATATCCTCTGCCACTGCCGGAACAAGCTCGTGCCTGGCATTGCGAAGCGAATAACCCTTTTCCGTGATGGTAAAGGAAACCATCTGCAGCGAAGGCGCGCAGAACACCTCAGCCACACGCGCGCTGTCGTACAGCATGGTCAGGCTCTCCGCGAAGGAAGCCACCACTTCCTTCTCCAGACTGCCGTCCGCATGTAACGTCACGCCGACAGACAGGTTATCAAAGGGGCGGAAGCACTTTAACACCACTTCCTCGTCATACCCCTCGCAGCAAACGATGCCTGTATCCATCTTGCCCTGCTCAATGAGCCGCTGGCACAGCACTGCCGGGAAAATGCGGAAAATATTTCCCGGCCCGAAATGCAGCCACACTGGCGCTTTCTTTGTATTCTCAGAAATCTGCACCGGATCATACTCCGGCAGATGATACCCCACCCAGGCATCTTTATTCTTAATTGATTCCAAGGATAATTTCATATCAAATCAGTCCTTTCTCTATCAAAATCAAGCAATCTTGATTCTTCAGATATTTTTTCCATGATATATGCAGCAAACTCTCTGCCAACTCTGCAGAGTTATCTTAAATAAAATCTGCTGCCAAAAAATTACACATACAATAGCAACTACCTCTACCATACTCTTTTATTGACAGAAAAGTCATTACACATGGAAGCGGAAAAACTCGTTTGTGTTGTTGAAACTCAAATCCGCCACCATCTGCTTTAACTGCTTTTCATCACAAGGATACTGCCCACTCTCGACCCACTCTCCGATGAGTTCGCAGAGTACCCGCCGGAAGTATTCGTGGCGCGTATAGCTTAAGAACGAGCGCGAATCCGTCAGCATGCCGACGAAGCGCCCCAGAACACCGTTGGCTGCCAGGTCTGTCAGCTGCTGGCGCATGCCCGGACGGCTGTCGTTGAACCACCAGGCGCTGCCCATCTGCATCTTGCCCGGCACACCGCCGCCCTGGAAGCTGGCCATGATGGTGGTGATGGCTGTGTTATCCGACGGATTTAAGGAGTACAGGATCATCTTCGGCAGGCCGTCATTTTCATTAAATGCATTTAACAGCGGTGCCACATTCTCCACGCCGGACTGGCTGTTCACCGAATCGTAGCCGGTGTCCGGACCCAGTTTCGCGAACTGCGGCTTGTTTGTGTTGCGCAGGCAGCCAAAATGGATCTGCATTACCCAGTTTAGCTCCGTGTACTTCTTCGCGCAGGCGATGGTGACCAGCGTCTTGTAGGCATCCCCCAGTTCCTTTGCCGGGCGGATGCCCTGCATGGCAAGACGAAATGCCTCATTGGCCTTCGCGCTGTCCGGCTCAGCGTACATGCAGTAGTCCAGGCCGTGATCCGCGCACAGGCAGCCTTTTGACGCGAAGTAGTCGATGCGCTCGATCAGCGCCGCGGCTACATCCTCCGCACTGTTCAAAGGTCTTCCCGCCACTGCAGAGAGCTGCCCGATATAGGCATCAAAGCCGTCCTTTTCGATGTTGATGGCCTTATCCGGGCGGAATGCCGGCAGCACCTTAATGTCAAACGTCACATCGGCCGCGATCTGATCATGCCAGTGCAGGTCATCCACCGGGTCGTCTGTCGTGCAGATGGCCTTGACATTAAATTTCCCCATCAGCCCTCTGGCCGAATAATCTTTGAGAATTTCATTACATTTATCATAGATTTCGTCTGCGTTTTCCGGTATCAGCGGCTCCGTGATGCCAAAGCCCCGCTGCAGCTCCAGATGGCTCCAGTGGTACATGGGATTGCCGATGAGCTTCGGCATGACTGCCGCAAATTCACGGAACTTCTCGCGCCCGTCCGCGTTTCCGGTCACTTTATCTTCTGTCGTGCCGTTCGCGCGCATCAGCCGCCACTTATAGTGGTCGCCGCCCAGCCACACCTCGGAAATATTGTCAAACTTCCGGTCTTCGGCAATGTCCTGCGGATTGATATGGCAGTGATAGTCGATGATCGGCATCTGCTCCGCCACCTCGTGGTAGAGCATTTTGGCCGTATCTGTGGACAGCAGGAAATCCTTGTCCATAAATGGTCTCATAATGGGTCTCCTTTCGAAAATATATACATACGGTTCACGGATTGTTCCGCGCCGATTCAACGCGAAGCGTTTATTCATGTGCTCCCACAATCCTACCGGGAATTCGGATTTCGTGGAATCCCTGCCCCAGTACCTTCTCATTTTCAGGCGTGTCATAAAGTCTTTTCCACTGACGTGCAGGCATGCCGTGGGAAAAGACTTTCGACACTTGAACCAGACATGCTTAATCCGGCAGCACCTTTACGATGCCGCCGGAATCTTCTTCTTTTGTACGCGAGTCGCGCATGGCTGATTCAGCCACCTTTACTGCACGAATGCTGTATTACAAACAGGAGCAGGAGAGAGGTAACTCCTGTTTGATTCCTTTCATTTCATGGCACTGCAGGTTACCTTTAAAAAAAATTTGAAGAATTCTCTTAAGTAACACACAGCATTTTCATACTATGCTTCTTAATCAGGCGTTAAATTACTCTACCTTCCCATACACCTTATCCAGCATATCCCAGCATCCCCAGAGGTACATTATGCCTAAAGCCCTGTCGTAGAGACCGTAACCGGGCCGGCACTGCTCGCCCCAGATGTGACGTCCGTGATCCGGACGCATGTAGCCCTTGAAGCCGCAGTCGTGATAGGCTTTCATGATCTCCAGCACATGCACGTCGCCGTCGCAGTCCCGGTGGGAGGCCTCGGTGAAGTCGCCGTTCGGGTAATGCTTTACGTTGCGCACATGCGCAAAAGCGATGCGGTCGCAGTAGGTGCGTATGATATCCGGAATGTCATTGTCCGGGTTTGCTCCGAGGGAGCCTGAGCAAAGGCACAGGTCATTGTAGGGGTCGTCCACCATCTTTAGGAAGCGGCCGATGGATTCCTTGTCCACCAGCAGGCGCGGAAGTCCGAAGATGTCCCACGGCGGGTCATCCTGATGGATGGCCATCTTGATGCCGGTCTCATGGCAGGTGGGCATGATGGCTTCCAGGAAATATTTCAGGTTGTCCCAGAGTTTTTCCTTCGTCACCGGTTTGTAGGCGGCGAACAGCTCATCCAGCTTCGCCATGCGCTCCGGCTCCCAGCCGGGGAAAGTCATGCCGTGGAGGTTATTTAAAATGTAGTTCGCCATCTCCTTGTAGTCGTCCTGGATGCGGTTCTTCTCATAGAAGAGCGCCGTGGAGCCGTCCGGCAGCGGATGGAACAGGTCGGTGCGGGTCCAGTCGAAAATCGGCATAAAGTTGTAGGTGACGACCTTGACGCCGAACTGCGCGAGGTTTCGCAGGGTCTGTTTATAGTTTTCGATATATTTGTCTCTGGTGGGCAGGCCGATCTTGATGTCGTCGTGGACGTTCACGCTCTCAACGACATCCATGTTGAAGCCCCAGCCCTCAATCTGGCGGCGGGCTTCCTCGATCTCCTCGATCTCCCACACTTCGCCGGCCGGCTTGTCGTGCAGCGCCCAGACCAGTCCGGTCACACCCGGGATCTGTTTGATCATTTCCTGGGTGATGCTGTCGTTGCCTTCACCGTACCATCGAAAGGTCATTTGCATAAGAGGTGTCCTCCTTTTTTTGTTCTTTTTTTAATCGCAAAGCGGGCGTGCTTTTACGTTGCGCATATGGTGTATTGGTTGGCCCCGGGTGGGGAGAAAAACAATTCAACGTCGGTCAGTGGAATTCCCTCCTTATGAATTGTTTTTCTCCCCACCCTTGAGGTTTTCAATGTTTTGCCATGCGTTGTGTGGCGCAACTTTGTTTTCTTTTGGACCGATTTGCGATTACCGAATATTTCACAATGCCGTCGGCGGCCACCTCTTATACGGGGCGGGGCAGACTGTAGTGAAAGTATTCTTTGGTATATTGGTGTGTGTTAGCTTTATCATATTTTAGCATCAAATAATCCGCAGTAGCTGTCGATTGGGTCAACGCCTTTGAAGGCTTCGGGGCCGGTGAGCAGGTCGTCGATCAGGGCGTCCAGGGTGTCGTCGGCAGAGTCGTAGGTGTTGATGTAGGTGCGCACCTGCGGGATGTCGGCGAGCATGGTGGGCTGGCCGCAGCCGATGGCGATGACCGGGAGTTCAAAGACGTACCACGGCACTTCCCCGCCGCCCTTGGAGAAACCAAACTGCGGACGGCCGCTGGAAACGTCACACAGGGTGATGACGAGATCCATGTCTTTCGTGAAGTCGGCGATGGAGTTCTTACCTGCGAAGTAGATATTGAGGCTTGGCCGCTCGCCTGCTTCCAGCTGTTTTTTGATCTTGTCCAGCGGGCTCTCGTAGATGAATGCTTCGAATCCTTTCGCGATGAGACGCTCTTTGAGTTTTTCTGCCGGGGTCATTTTAGCAGGCATGCCCATCATTTTCATGATGGAACTCATCCAGTTTTCCTGACCCTTCACGTAGACAATCATAATCCTCTTGTAGCGCTCCGGGCTGATTGGGAGAACATCCTTGTCCTTATATTTTACCAGCGTGATGGAGTCGCGGCTGATGGCCTCGTGCATGGCCTTATACTCCGGCTTTGCAAGCGTCGCGGCAACGGCTTCCTTTGACGGCACCAGCTCATCCACAGTCTTTTTGTGGAGACCCAGGTGGGCTTTCAGCGCCAGAATGCGGGTCAGCGCTTCGGTCATGCGCTCTTCGCTGATGGTGCCGTCTTTATAGGCGGCCAGCATGGTCTCAAAGTCTTCGTCCGGGTCGTTGAAGAACAGGAACATGTCGCAGCCCGCGTTGATGCAGGTCGGCAGCATTTCTTTCCTGGTCATGCGGTCTGTCATGGCGATCATGTGGGATGCGTCGGTGACGATCATGCCGTTGAAGCCGAGGTGTTCGCGAAGCAGTCCCTTCATGAGCTCCGGGCTTAAGGTGGCCGGCATCATCTCTTCATCGGTCAGATCCGGGTTGAATGCCCGCGCAATCTTCGGTGCCATGATATGGCCTGCCATGATCGCATCGAGATCGTTGTCGATCAGAGTCTTATAGACGAGGCCGTAGGTGGCATCCCATTTCTCCAAATCAAAGTAATTTACATTGTTTGCCATATGCGCGTCGCGGAAGTCCTGTCCGTTGCCGGGGAAGTGCTTCGCCGCGCAGGAAAAACCGGGGATGGCATGTGCGCCCTGCACGTAGGCTGCGCTCATCCGTGCCACGCGCTCCGGGTCATTGCCGAAGGCGCGGGTGATGATTTCCGTGTTTTCCCAGTTGTATGCGATATCGCAGACCGGCGCGAAGGCCATGTTGCAGCCGATGACAGAGGCCACTTCGTTGGACATCTTGCCGAGGGCGTAGGCATAATCTGTGTTGTCAGTGGCGCCGATTTTTACGCCGGAGCCGATAGGTGCGCCATCGTCACATGCGCCGTTTGCGCCGGCTTCCGTGTTGCAGGCCAGGAAGATCGGCACTTTCGCGTAGGACTGCAGGATATGGTTCTGCTCCTGCACCTTTGCGCCAACCATGCCGTTGTAGCGGCATCCGCCCACGTGGTATTTCTGCATCAGTTCTTTTAAGTATTCTTCGTCCTGTGATGCCGTCAGCTGGAAAAACAGCTGGCCGACTTTTTCTTCGTCGCTCATGCCCGCAATGGTGCTGTTTACCCAGGCGATGTCGTCATCGCTTAAGTAAAACGGACGGGCTTTCATGTCTACCATACTTGTCTCCTTTCAGCCTCCAAGATTCGCTGTGAAGGCTTTTATCCGCTCTTCCTGATACGCTCCGCCGTAGGTGCCGCTCAAGAGATTCGGCAGACCCTCTGCCATGAATTCCTGCCAGCTTTCCGGCTCTTTCCGTACTAGGATCGGGAAGTAGTATACACCGTTCTTCTTCGCCGCGTCAAGGTCTCCCGGCGCATCGCCGCACATCAATACGTGGTCGGCTGCATACCCTTTTTTCAGGAGTTCGCCGATGCAGTGGGCTTTGCTTCCGGCATCCTGTGCACACACGATATCGGTGTGTTCCAGCAGGCCATAGAGCTTCCACTCGTCCAGCACCGCTCCCGGATTGGCGCTGGAAACGATGGCAATGTCCGCACATTCGTGAGCCAGGGCCAGGGCTTCTTTTACGCCCGCGAACGGAAGCTTTTCTTCCTGCGGCAGCGCATCGATGGATGCGTTGACCGCTTTGCTCCAGGCGAGGGCTTTTGCGAAAACGGGATCTCCGGTCTCAGCCAGCGCCTTCTGCACCGCGTCGTTGGAGAGCTGCGGGCTCTCGGCCGCCCACTTGTTTAAGGAGTCGATGCCGTCGATTTTGCGGTACTGCGTGTCAATCTCCGTCAGCGCCATTGCGAGGCCCTTGAAGCGGTTGATGCCGCGGGTCATGGTATAGAGGTTGATGTCGTTCCAGCGGGTGAGGATCTCATCCCGCCATTCGCCAAGCTCCCACTCTTCCACCATGCACGGGCCGAAGCAGCGGATATGTTTAATGTCCATCGTGTCCATCGCGCAGCCGTCGCTGTCAACGCACACGAGGTAGTTGTGTTTTTTCGTAAATGTAGAGAATACGTCTGCCATACGGTTTCCTTTCTCTGTTCACAGTTATCCGGAGACACCGCCATCCTTTGTGCCGGTGCCTCCGTGTCACCAGACTTAATATTCTGTTGCCTCTGTTTTCTGTCAGACGATACAGGCACATGTCAGAGTCATTCACTCTTTCGCGGACGGGCATGTGTGTCGTTTTCAGCATGGGAACTGTTGTGACATAACATGTTCCGATTGCGTCAGGTGCTTACTGTTCCTTACCTTCGCGGCGCAGGCGCAGGGTCTCAGCGTTCGCATCAACAACCTTCTTCTTCATCGGATAGATAATCAGGAACACGCCTGCAATCGCAAAACCGATAGCCGGAACCAGTGTAGTAGCATTGAAAATACCGCTTAAAATCGAGTCTGCGCTGCTCTGTGCAGCCGCCACTTCTTCCGCCGAGAGCGAGGTGTCAGCAATCTGCTCCAGATACCCTGCCAGTTTGCCATAGGAAATGACACTTAAGATTGCACCGGATACAAGAGAGGATGCAGCCTGACCGAGTTTTCTTGCAAAGGAATATACGCCGTAATATTTGCCGTCATCGCGCTTGCCGGTCTTTACTTCGGCATTGTCGATTACATCGATAATCATTGCAAAGCAGATGGAGGAAAAGGTTCCCAGCGCAGCATATGCGAGGACATTGACAACCACAAAAACCCACACATTCGACGGGTGCAGGATAAAGCCAAGCAGATAGAATGCCGCACCGCCAAACATGGAAAAGATGCCAAGTTCTCTCTTGCCGAAGATCTGAACCAGCTTCGGCGCAATTACAGCCATGCCGATCATGGCAAGGCTGCCGATCAGAGCAGCCATGGACTGAGCCGTTGTGTTTCCATAATACTTCGGATAAATGTAATTTGCCATTGCCTGCATGGTCAGCTGAGTCAGGAGCATGAAGATCGTTCCTACGATCAGGATGATAAGCGCCTTGTCCGTGAGAAGCGTCATCACAATGCCCTTCTCGTTCGGATCTCTCTGCTCTTTTGGCTCTTTCTTCTTCGGCGGAAGATAAACACGGTCTACCGAACCAAAAATACAAATCAAATAACAGCCCAAAGCCAGCAGTGCGCAGATCCCTGCGAAAGCCATCATTCTGCCGTTGGAAAGGACGGTATTGCCCGCCTCATCTTCTACATATACAACCAGCGGGCCCACAGTGCCGAGGATCAGACCGGCAATCGTCGCACCGATCGAACGGAACGAGGAAAGCTGTGTTCTCTGATCCGGGTTGTCCGTGATGGCGGATGCCATGGAACCGTAAGGAATATTCACACACGTGTAGAAAACACTGCCCCAGAGAAGGTAGGTGACAAACATCCAGATCAGGCGTACCGCCAGCGGTGCGCTGGCAACCATGCCGCCGCCGAATACCATAAAGCCGAAGAATACGACCGGTATGCAGCCGCGCAGCATCCAGATACGGAATTTGCCGAACTTTGATTTGTCCGGATCGGTGGCGTCGACAATCGTGCCCATGCCGATGTCGGTAAATGCGTCAAGGATACGGGCAGCCGCCATCAGACCGCCGACGATTGCTCCGTCTACCTTCATGACGTCGGTATAAAATACCAGCATGAAGGAAGATATCATAATAAAGGTAAAGTCGTTTGCAACATCGCCAAACGCGTAGCAGATTTTATCGCGCATGCCGAATTTACGTGTGCTTAAATTGTGTGTATTAGCCATATGTAGTGTCCCCCGTGTTTCAGATACCGGATATCGGCTTGTCCGATATCCGGAGTCATTTCTTTTTTTGTTGATTTTTAAAGTTTCTCTCCTCTGTCTTCTTATTTGCTTTATTTTCACCACAGCATTCTCATTCATTCAACACCATGTACTTTCACCGCATGAAAATAACACTGAAATAATTCGACAGTATAAACAGTATGTCCCGTTCCGGCAAATGCATTCTTATATGCCATACACGCAGACTTTACTCCACCACATCGATCTTTATCAGCTTTGCGTTCAGGCTCTCCCCGAATCCTGCGGGCAGCGATGAGCCTGCCAGTTTCAGCATGTCCTCCATTTTCATGGATGCCATCATGTTCCACATGCCCTCGCCGGGAACCAGGTCCATGTTCATGGCCAGCTTAAATGCCTCGGAAACCACCTTTAAGGCTTCTTTGCTCTTTGCCATCTCAGCGATAGAATACCGGATGCTGTATTTACCCTCCGGGAACTCCATCGGTGCGGCAAGGTCGAGGTCGCCTGCCAGTTCAAACCAGTTCTTCACGCCCTCATTGCGCGTCTTCACCTCAGGAAGCACATAAATCTCCGGCTCCGTTTCCACCTTTTCGAGCGTGATCGTATCCTTTACAACCGTATTCTTCTCTTCATCCGTGGCCACCGCCAGCACCAGGTTCATGCCCTCCGCAAGCTTCACGTCCTCGAAGACGAACACTTTCTTCGCCTCCAGCTCATCGAACAGCTCGCCGTTTAAGTACAGCGCCACCTTCGGCTGGTTGGAGTACACGCGGATCTCGGTGCTCTCGCCGGCTCTCTGGGCGTAGCGCCTGCCGCACAGGTGCACCATCGGCTTCTTTGTCCAGTAAGCCTGATAAATATAGTAGCTATCCTTCTTTGTCTTCCGATCCATGGTCATGAGGCCCTTGTTGTTCCTGCCTGCCACGCCGCCCTCGTTGCGGGCTGCGCAGCCGAAGTCGAACATGTTCCAGACATGGCTCGACCAGATCCAGGGGCGCTCGTCCAGCATCTTCGCGAGGCATTCATGATACAGCGCCTGATATTCCTCGCTGTAATCCTTGCAGGCCGGGTTCGGGCCGTGGTAAGTGATAATGCCCTCGCAGCCGTACTCGGAAAGCCCCAGGCAGATGTCCGGGTGTACCTTGTGGAAGTGATCCATCCAGGGGCCGTTGTCCTTCATGTCGCCGCCGTACCACCCGAAGTAATGGTTATAGCTCTCGATATCGGTGATGCCGTGCATCGGGCTGTCGATCGGCGTCATTGTCACATGGGCGATGGTCGTAAGTCTGGTCGGATCGAGCTGATGAACCAGGTCATTCAGTTCCACGTGGTTTTCCACCAGCTTGTCGGAAATGCCGCCGATGAGGATCTCATTCGACACACCCCAGAACATGATGGACGGATGGTTGTAATTCTGAATGATGAGTTCTTTCATCTGGCTGATGCAGTTCTGATGTGCGGCCGGATCTTTGTTAAATACGCTGATGAACGGGATCTCCGCCCACACCGCGAAGCCCAGCTCATCGCAGGCATCGTAGAAATCCTGGCTGTGCTGATAGTGGGCCAGGCGGATGGTGTTCGCGCCCAGTTCTTTGATCAGCTCTGCGTCGTGGCGATGGTCTTCCTTCGTCAGAGCGTTGCCCTTGTAAAGCATGTCCTGATGACGGCTCACGCCGCGCAGCGGAGTCTTCACGCCGTTCATAATGAAGCCCTTTGACGGATCGCAGGAGAATTCCCGCACACCCACCCGGGCGAACACTTCATCGTACGCCTCGTTTCGGCGCTGCAGGGTCGCAGTCACTGTATAGAGGTAAGGATCGTCAAGCTGCCAGAGCTTCGCGTCCGGCACCATCAGTGTCACCTTCGTGCTGTCTGCCGGGCGAACCGCGGAGGCCACTTCCTTCCCGCAGGCCGCCTTCACGGAATACATCACCGTGAAGTTCGGATCCGGGTTTGTCACCCAGGTCTCCACCTCGAACTTCGCGCCGCCGCACTTTTTGCAGGGCTTCGGCGTGACCTTAATTCCGGGGCCGCCGTAATAATCCAGGTCAAAATGGGCCTCCGGCACTGAGATCAGGTTCACGCCCCTGTACAGGCCGCCGTAAAAGGTGAAATCCGCAGACTGCGGATAAACGCTGTCCTTTAACTCATTGCTGCAGGCCACTGCCAGCAGGTTCTCACCGTCCTCTTTGCAGAGATCCGTGACATCCGCCCGGAAGGTCGAGTAGCCGCCCTCGTGGTAGGTCACCTCGGTGCCGTTTACGTACACCGTCGCCTGCTGCCCGGCCGCCAGGATCTCCACGTACACGCGCCCGCCTGCAAGCGGCTGCTTCGGGGTCTCAAAACTCTTCGCATACCAATAACGGCCACGATCATAACTTCCGTTTCCATCGTGCCCGTCCACTGCGTTCCAGGTATGCGGCAGGCAAACCGTCTCCCAATCTGCCGGGAATTCCACAGGCAGGCCCACGTCCTGCTGAACGAATTTCCAGTCGCAGTTGAGATTGATGATTTTTCTCATAAATTACCTCCTCCTGATATATTGTTTCGTGCAGTTTTTCTGCCACTTGTGGAAGAGTTTTGCAAAGCCTTTGTCAGATTTTTACAAAATTCGACAATAAAATGGCAGAATTTCCGTTATTTTTATCATAATCTTTTTGATGAAAATTGCCATGAACAATTTTCAGGTTTTTTGGTGTTATTTTTGGATTTTCTAAAAAGCGCGGAAAGTTTTATTGCGCTGCATATAGCAGAGAGCCGCGCAGCAGCGAGGAATGGCACCGAACAGGTTTTTTGGTTAATTTATAGAAAAACTATATTGTGGATTTTTGTAATTCATGATAGGATGGAGAACAGACTTTTTGTAAAGCACAGGAAAACGGAGAACAAACATGAAAACACAGGATCCTGTTTTAGACTACCTTCTCGGCTTTTTAGACCAGAACCACATCTTTGCGCATATACTTCCCTTCCCTATCGAAGATCCGGAACGTGTGCTGGACATGGGCTTAAGAAACACGCTGTTCGAGCTTACTTATTATGAAGATCTGTTCCGGAGTTCCGTGAAAACGCTTCGACCGCGCACGCTTCATTTTTTCACGGACGAATTCCAGTGTTCCTATCTGGGCATGATTTTGCCCTGCGGCGAAGAGCTGCTGCTCTGCGGCCCGGTCATCTTCGAGCAGATTCAGGAAAGCCGTCTGAGTGAGATCGTCGCCCGCCTGCGTATCCCTGCGGAGTTTACGGGTCAGCTCAGGGATTATTATATGCATGTGCCGTTTATCAGCGTACAGTATTTCTTCTTAAGCCTCTTCACAAACCTTGCGGAGCATCTCTTCGGCAAAGAGGGTTACCAGTTCATCCACACGGATACAGGTACGCTTGAACAGTGGAAGGATTATTACGCGAACTATTTCCGCGTTCCGGATGAGCCGTTTTTAAGCATTCAGATGATCGAAGCCCGTTATGAAACCGAAAGTCGGCTGATCGAGGCGGTGGAAAGCGGAAACGAGGATCGCGCCCTGGAAGTGATGGAACAGTTTCGCATGCATTTTCTTCCTGCCCGCCTTTCCAATGAGCTACGCGACGCGAAAGATTACACCATCACGCTGAACACTCTTCTGCGGAAGGCGTCAGAGCGGGCCGGTGTCCACCCGATTCACATCGACAATCTCAGCAACCAGAATGTGATACGAATTGAAAACGCAGCCAGCGAGGAACAGTGCCACCGTCTGCAGAGTGAGTTCATACGCTCTTATTGCCACCTGATCCAAACCTATGTGTTTCAGAAATACTCTGCGCTGACACAAAAAGTCCTGAACTGCGTCGCCGCGAACCTGACGGAAGACTTAAGCTTAAAGGCGCTGGCGGAGCATCTGTCTGTCAACGCCAGCTATCTTTCTACTTTATTTAAAAAAGAGATGGGCGTTTCCCTCACAGAATTTGTGAACCGCGCCCGCATCCGGCATGCGAAAACACTGCTGCAGGAGACGGACCGCCCGATCAAGGAGATTGCCGAGCAGTGCGGCATCCCTGATATCTCCTATTTTGGGCATCTGTTTAAGCGCATCACTGGTACAAGCCCGAAGGCGTACCGGGAAGAGATGATTCTGGCGACTGCGGAATTAAAGCTATAAAAATCAGAAATCCATGCGTTCTCTGAAAGAAGGAGAAAACCTCGAGGAAGGAGCAGGAGATAATTTATAAGGAGGGAATTCCACTGACCGACGTTAAATTATTTCCTGCTCCTTCCGGGACTTTTCTACAGTATAATGCATATCACTCCCCGATTACAATCATTCGTGATCTTTTCCAGCGTCCCTTTCATCCGCTCTCTGGTCTCCTCGGAAAGTTTTTCCAGCTTCGCGGCGATGCCGTCGTCCACGATCTGTCCGATGGACTTCCCGAAGATGTTCGCGCTCCAGATGCCGTCCGGCGATTCGCTGCCGCTGGCTTTTATAAACTCCACCAGGTCGTTCGCCTGCTCCTCGGTTCCCACGATGGGGGCGATCTCGGTGACGATGTCGGTTTTGATCATGTGGATGCCCGGCGCGCTTGCACGAATTTTCACGCCGTATTTGTTTCCGGCGCGCATCACCTCCGGCTCGCCCAGAGTGATCTGTTCCCGCTCCGGCGTGACGACGCCGTAGCCTTTCTCCTCCACCTCATCGAGGGTGTTCGCAACCGCGCTGTAGCGCGCCCGCATCTTCGCGTAGCTCTTTAAAAGTGCAAACATCTGGTAGTCGCAGGCGATGTCGATGCCGGTGAGTTCCGACAGCATCCGGAAATAATGCTTCTGATCCACATCGAAGGTAAACTGCACCCTGCCGTCTGCCAGGTTTTGGCTGTCGAAGCGTATCTGCGACAGGTATCCGTTCTCGTCTTTCGGTATCTCGCGATATTTTTCCACATCCTTTATGTACCGGATGGTTTTTAAGATCTGTTTTGCCGCCGCGATCAGTGCCCGCTTCACCGGATGATCCGTCGGAAGGATTTCCGTCCATTTCGGCATATGGTACGCGATCTCCGACACCGGGAATTCGTACAGAACCGCCGTCAATATTTTTAAGATATCCTCTTTTCGCAGCTGCATACAGTTGACAGGGAGCACCTGCACCCCATAGCGGGCGGCCAGCTCCGCGGCGTAATTCTCCGTTTCCTCCGAATAAGGCTGTCTGGAATTTAAGAGCAGGATGAAAGGCTTTCCGATGCTTTTCAGCTCTAAAACCGTGCGCTCTTCCGGCTCGCGGTAAGCCTCCCGATCAATCTCCCCGATGCTGCCGTCCGTGGTCACGACGATGCCGATGGTGGAGTGATCGTGAATGACCTTCCGGGTGCCAATCTCCGCCGCCTTTGTGAAGGGGATCTCTTCCGGGAACCAGGGCGTTTTCACCATCCGCTCCGCCCCGTCCTCCTCGTGTCCGGCGGCTCCCTGCACCATGTACCCCACGCAGTCCACCATGCGCACCCTCATGCCCGTGCCGTCCGGCAGCGTGACGGCCGCCGCCGTCTGCGGCACAAACTTCGGTTCCGTCGTCATGATGGTCTTCCCGGCGGCAGACTGGGGAAGCTCATCTCTGGCCCGGTCTTTCTCCGGCCCGTCTTCCATGTTCGGAAGCACCAGAAGATCCATAAACCGCTTGATAAAGGTGGATTTGCCCGTGCGCACCGGGCCGCACACTCCGATGTAGATATCTCCGCCCGTGCGTCCGGCGATTTCCTGATAAATCGATATGCCTGCCATAGGATCACACTCC
This sequence comes from Lachnospiraceae bacterium, assembly GCA_021203205.1. Taxonomy (GTDB): domain Bacteria; phylum Bacillota; class Clostridia; order Lachnospirales; family Lachnospiraceae; genus SIG308. Next base: position 22,882 of record JAJQBQ010000019.1, read on the forward strand.
TTATATAGACTGTTTTATACAAAACCTGCAACATAAACTTATGCCGAAGAGAAAAAGTTTATGACAAGAAAAAAGAGACCGAATTACTTCGATCTCCTTAAAAATCTATTTTTGTTTTTACCCGATCACGTCGCTCATCCCGTACATGCCGGGCTCTTTCCCTGCCAGAAACTTCGCCGCCTGCACTGCACCCTTCGCGAACACCGCCCGGGAGTAGGCCATGTGGCGGATCTCGATCACCTCGTCCGTGCCGGCGAAGATCACCTCGTGCTCACCCACAATGGTGCCGCCGCGCACCGCGCTGATGCCGATCTCCTTTTCCGGGCGCTTCTGCCTGCGGTCGCTGCGGTCAAAGCAATACTCGTAATCGCCGCCGATGGCCTCGTTCATGGCATCCGCGATGGCCAGCGCCGTGCCGCTGGGCGCATCCAGCTTCTGGCGGTGGTGCTTTTCGACGATCTCAATATCAAAGCCCGCTTCCGCGAAGACTTTTGCCGCTGCGGATGCCAGCTTTAAGATGGTATTGATGCCCAGGGACATGTTGGCGGACTTTAAAACTGCCGTTTTCTTCGCGTCCTCCCGCATGCGGGCGGTCTGCTCCTCCGAGAGACCTGTCGTGCACAGCACGATCGGGATCGTCCGCTCCACGGCGTAATCCAGCACACCATCCACTGCCGCCGCGGTCGAGACATCGATGATCACGTCCGCGTCCACATCGCACTCTTTGATATCGCGGAAGAACGGAATATCCTGCGGCGCATCGCCGTAAGCGTCCACACCGGCCGCAACTGCCGCATCCGCATCTTCGGCTAACAGATCGGAAATCATCTTTCCCATACGGCCGTTGCAGCCGTTAATAATTACTTTTATCATATGAAAATCCTCATTTTTTAATTATTATTTCAATCCATGTCCGATAATTTAACGCTTCTTCACCGCTCCGCTCGAATATTGCGAAACGCCACTTCTTTATCTGTAAAATTTGTGGAATTAAAAGCTGTCTCTCTCGGCATTACTCCGGTAAACAAACAAAAAGAATTTTCTCTGCTTTCTTATTTTAATAACAGGGAATCGCCGTGATATCGACTTCATAAAGTCAGACGATTCCCTGTACTTTCTGGTGTATAGACTGTCTTTTCTTCTTCCTGATTATACTTACAGCAGGTTCCAGGCCTTCATGGCCTGCACCAGCTGCTCCTCATGCTTTGCCTCCAGCTGCGTGAGCGGTTTACGGAGCGGACCCACTTCAAAGCCCATCAGGTTCAGCGCCGCCTTTACCGGGATCGGGTTCACCTCGCAGAAGAGTGCGTCCACGAGATCCATGCAGCGGATCTGCAGATCGGCGGACTTCTTCACGTCGCCCTCCAGATAGCTGGCCGCGATGTCGTGGGCGAGCTTCGGAGCCACATTGGCCAGCACGGAGATGACACCCTTGCCGCCCAGAGACATGATCGGCGTGATCATCTCATCGTTTCCGGAATAGATATCCAATCCGCCCTCGGTCAGCTGGGCGATCTTTGCCACCTGTCCGATATTTCCGCTGGCTTCCTTGATGGCAACGATATTGTCCGCGCTGCGGAATGCCTTATTCGCCGCGTAGGGCGTGATGTTGCAGCCCGTGCGGGATGCCACGCTGTACATGATGATCGGCAGGTCGGCTGCCCGGGCGATATCCACAAAATATTCCACAAGACCGTCCTGGGTACACTTGTTATAGTAAGGAGTGACGCAGAGCAGACCGTCCGCCCCCGCTTTTACAGACTCTTTTGAGAGGTTGATGGCCTCTCTCGTGCAGTTGGAGCCCGTCCCCGCGATCACCGGAACCCGGTGCGCCACCTTTTCCACGGTGTAACGGATGCACTCGATATGCTCCTCGTCGGTCAGCGTGGATGCTTCCCCTGTCGTTCCGCAGATAATAATGCTGTCCGTCCCGCCCGCGATCTGAAAATCGATCAGTTCGCCGAGCTTGTCAAAATTTACTCTTCCATCTTCATACATCGGCGTCACAATCGCGACACCGGAGCCGGTAAAAATAGACATTTGAAGTACCTCCTTAACTTCTCCTCGGGTTTATTCGTACGTGTGAAAGGCCTGTGCATACACACAGGCCCTGCTTTTCCCCTTTAAAAAGCGTAGCGCCCCATCTGTATGCCCTGCAGATGACAGTGACAGACTTCTTAAATCTGCCCCCAGAAACCGGCGCCCGGCGCTGCTTTCTTCGGCGCAATCCCCTTTCCCGCATCTTCTCCTGCGTCCGGCGCATCCGAAACGGTACTGATGAACAGCGCAACCTCTACGTTACCATATTCAACACTTTCAAGGCCGTGACAGCATCTGATTCAGATGTTGTCACAGCTCTTATTTTAATATCTGCCGGGTTGCGCCGTGGCGACAACCTAATTGAAAAGATGATAACATGTTTCTGCTTCAAAGTCAACCGTCCCGAAGACAAAAGTTACAAACTTATTTTTCGGCAACAAAAAACCATAATTACGATATCAGAGTTCGATTTTGCTAAGGTCTGTCCTGTAACCGCGGTCTTAAACGCCCGGATACTCAAGCTTGCTCACCGACACTTCGTACGCGGTGTGCTTTTCGAACTCTTCCTCGCCGATCTTCTTCATATACTCACGGCTCTGCACGCGGCCCCAGACCTGGATTCTGCCGCCCACTTCAAAGCCGGAGGCGTATCTCGCGTTGCGCCCCCACGCAATGCACGGTATGTAGTCCGACTTCCCGTAAGGGCGGTTCACCGCAATCAGCAGATCCGCAATCTCCCGGCCCAACGGCGTCTTTCTGTAAATCGGCGGCTTGCAGATAAAACCGTCCAGAAAGATCTGGTTCGTCTTTCCGACTTCCTGCCCTTCCTCGACAAATTCCCATTCGCGCACGAAAATAGACAGAATCAGGCGATTCTTTGTCGCTTCATGCCGGTTGTACGAGCGGAACTGCCCGGATACCTGCACGGTTTTTCCGATGCAGGGCTGCGTCACATCCACCAGGCGCTCCGACACCATCAGCGGAATGATATCCGCCATCTGGCTTAAGCGGCTCACCGAAATGTCCACCAGATAGAAGCCCTCTCCAAATACTTCGTGAGAATAGCGAAACTCTGAGATGATTTCCCCGATCATCTCCACATGGTTATTCTCTATGGCTCTGGTAGACTCTGTTGTCTGGTTGTTCTCAACTATCTTATCAATCATCGTATATCTCCCTTCATTTTTTAAGAAAAACCGGCTTCCTGCCCTGATTTTTCAAAAATATGTCCTGCGCATCCCGCAGGCCTCTTTTCCTTAACATCGTACTCACTTCCTTAAATCCGCTGTCCGGACCGTTCCATGTCTCCCGAACAACATGGCAGATTATAGCAAAACAAACTTCCGATTGCAAGAGCGAGAAAGCTCGAAAAAGGCTGATTTCGTGTCATAATTTGGCAAATGTGTTGTTAAATTTTTATAAAAAAATATAGCTTGCATTTTTCGCCGACTGTGATAAACTGTGCACGTTTGTGCCGGAAGCGGCACGTAATTTTCCCATGGAGGAATTGATTACTTTGAAAGATAGCAGGCCTTTATTACTGTTTGTGCCGCCGATCCGGCGGCGGAATGGAGATTTCTATGAATATAAAAAGAACCGATATTCGCAACATTGCCATTATCGCCCATGTCGACCACGGCAAAACAACGCTTGTGGACGAGCTGTTAAAGCAGAGCGGCGTGTTCCGTGAAAATCAGGAAGTTGCCGAGCGCGTGATGGACTCCAACGACATCGAGCGCGAGCGCGGCATAACAATTCTCGCAAAAAACACCGCCATTACCTACAAGGGTGTGAAAATCAACATTGTGGACACCCCGGGCCACGCGGATTTCGGCGGCGAGGTGGAGCGCGTTTTAAAGATGGTCAACGGCGTGATCCTCGTGGTGGACGCCTTCGAGGGGCCGATGCCGCAGACAAAGTTCGTGCTGCAGAAGGCGCTTGACTTAAAGCTTCCCGTCATCGTCTGTATCAATAAAATCGACCGTCCGGGGGCAAGGCCCACCGAGGTGGTGGATGAGGTGCTGGAGCTCTTTATCGAACTGGACGCGAACGATGAACAGCTCGACTGCCCGTTTGTGTTTGCCTCCGCCAAGACCGGCGTAGCCTCGCTGGACGCGGATGAACCCGGCACGGACATGACCCCTCTGTTTGAGACCATTCTTTCCGCGATCCCCTGCCCGGAGGGCGACCCGGATGCGGACACCCAGGTGCTCATCAGCACCATTGATTACAATGAATATGTGGGCCGCATCGGCATCGGCAAGGTGGACAACGGCCATATCCGGGTTAACGACGAGTGCGTGATCGTGAACCATCACGACCCGGACTACTTAAAAAAGGTGAAAATCAGCAAGCTCTACGAGTTTGACGGCTTAAACAAGGTGGAGATCACCGAGGCCGGGATCGGTCAGATTGTCGCCATCTCCGGCATTTCGGACATCCACATCGGCGATACCCTCTGCTCGCCGGAAAATCCGGTGGCGATTCCCTTCCAGAAGATTTCCGAGCCCACCATCGCCATGTATTTTATGGTAAATGATTCCCCGCTCGCCGGTCAGGAAGGAAAATATGTCACCTCCCGCCACCTGCGCGACCGCCTGTTCCGCGAGCTGAACACGGATGTCTCTCTGCGCGTGGAGGAAACCGATACTACGGAGTGCTTCAAGGTCTCCGGGCGCGGCGAGCTGCACCTTTCCGTGCTGATTGAGACCATGCGCCGCGAGGGCTATGAGTTTGCGGTGAGCAAGGCCGAAGTGCTCTACAAAAAAGACGAAGCCGGCCATCTGCTGGAGCCGATGGAAATCGCCTATGTGGATGTCCCGGATGAATTTTCCGGCATAGTCATCGAAAAGCTGTCCATCCGCAAGGGCGAGCTCACATCCATGGCTTCTTCCAACAACGGCGGTACGACCAGACTCACCTTCCGCATTCCGTCCCGCGGTCTGATCGGTTACCGGGGCGATTTCATGACAGACACCAAGGGGAACGGCATCCTCAACACCGAATTTGAGGGTTACGGCCCGTTCAAGGGTGATTTTCCGTTCCGTCAGCTCTCCTCTCTCATCGCTTTCGAGTCCGGCGAGGCGGTCACCTACGGCCTGTTTAACGCGCAGGAACGCGGCACACTGTTCATCGGCCCCGGCACAAAGGTCTACGCCGGCATGGTTGTCGGCCAGCACGGAAAGAGCGACGACATCGAGGTCAATGTATGCAAGGCCAAACACCTGACAAACACCCGCTCCTCCGGCGCGGACGACGCCCTTCATCTGGTGCCGCCGAAGGCCATGAGCCTGGAGCAGTGTCTGGACTTCATCAATGCCGATGAACTGCTGGAGGTTACGCCGAAGAGCCTGCGCATCCGCAAGAAGATTCTGGAGCATACAGCCAGATATCGCGCGAATAAGAAGTAATAAAACCTGCGGTTAGCATATTTTACGTTGTAAACTCTCATGTAACAATCTGTCTGACCGACTGACAGACTTTTATCGTAAAACAGGAATTCAAATCCGCAAAAAATCCATTATATTAAGAATTCATACTTTCTTAATATAATGGATTTTTTCTTTCCCATATCAGGATGCCGGAATCAAAAGTTATGAGACCACAGGTTTCTTCGAGCTGCGCGCTCTCGAAATATCCGTATACTCAACGGGCAATATGGTCTGCCGAATTTGCCTGTACCCAATATAGGAAAGTGAACAGCCAGCTATCAATATGGTCACCATTCAAAATAACACACACTCTCCCAGCGCGTCCCCGTAATACATGGGCTTTAAATCGCGAATCACAGCCCGGCCGGCCGTGGCCTCCGTCACCTTCTTCACGAACGCATCACGTTTGTCAGCCGGTACCATAAAGTCCACTTCCACTGCCTCCGTATATGTCCCGGAGATTTCCAGTACATCCATCGTCCGCATAATGTACTTGATCTTCCCGATTCCGCCGTAATCCGTGCGAATGAGACCCCGCACGCCCGGAAGCTTTTCCACAACAATCGCTTCCCCGATTGCCGCCTTCGTGGCCTGCTGGTAGGCCCGCACAAGGCCGCCCGTGCCCAGAAGGATTCCGCCGAAATAGCGCGTCACAACGGCAATCGCGTTGTGGATATTTTCGCCCAGCAGAACATCCAGCATCGGCTTTCCGGCTGTCCCCTGCGGCTCCCCGTCATCGCTCATGCGGGCCAGCTCCTGATGCTCGCCCAGAACGTAAGCATAGCAGTTGTGCCTGGCATTGTAATGAAGCCTGCGCCGCTCCGCCAGAAAAGCCAGCGCTTCCTCCTCAGATGCTATGCTTTGAATCACGCCGATGAAACGGGACTTTTTTTCCGTGATTTCACCCTCACCGGGCTCATATATGATTTTTTCATGGATATCGCTCATGGGGAAAGTTCCTTTCCGGATAATAAGTGGCCCTATGTCATGTAGCCGGGCAGAAGGCAATCCTGTCACTGCAGCCGACAGCGTCTGTTTACCAGTGTCTGTCTGCCCACGGCAGGCCGTATTTGCCGTCAGCCGAAAAGTCCCTGCGCGGGCCGTGTGCATGAATCGAGCAGGAGGACTTATCTCCCTGCCCGCCAGCGCCAGGTCGCGTACGGCGTAAGCCGATACATTTCCCTGCGCGACCTGTGTGCATAAAAAGAAAAACGGGGAAGATATCTCTTCCCCGCTCATCAGCTGCCTGGCGGATTTGAACCGCCGACCTCCGCCTTACCAAGGCGACGCTCTACCGACTGAGCCAAGGCAGCACCGTTTGCGTTTCCGCAACAACATGCGATACTATAATGCATAACGCGAAATTTGTCAAGCGAATTTTATACTTTTTTATGTAAACTTTTTAAACTAATTTTACAGTACTCTGCCTGCCTTCATGCGAATCCTGTGGATCGCATTGTCTATGGATTTGGGACTGCGGTCAAGATATCTGGCAATTTCCTGATAGTCTTCTCCGTCCAGGTAATGTGTGAGGACTTCATATTCGAAGGAACTGAGCACCTGCTTCAAACGTTCCATCAGCTCCGCGATATTTTCCCTCTCAATCATCACCTGTTCCGGATCCGCTCCCGCAGAGGGGACAGAAAAATCGGAATAAGCCGCCTGCGGTTCGCTGTCGCTTAAATTTCCACAGAGCACAGACGTATTGAGCGGAGTGTGCTTTTTCCGGTTTGATTCTTTGACAGCCGTGTACAGCTGACGCTCGATACACAGGGAAGCGAACGTCTTAAAGGAAGCCTCCTTTTCCGGCACATAGTCGCGAACCGCCTTGTAAAGGCCGATCATGCCCTCCTGTATCAGGTCATCCGTGTCGCCTCCCACAAGAAACAGCTGCCTCGCTTTTCTGCGCACGAGTCCCTTGTACCGCTCCAGAATTTCTTCCACGGCACCCACGTCGTCGGCACGGATGCCGGCAACAAGTTCATCGTCAGTCATCTCCCGGAAGTTTCTGTCTGTTTTTTCTGTCTCATTCGCCATAGTTTATTTTCCACTTTATATCATGCGCTGTCTCGCGATTTCGTAAGCCAGCACGCCGGCGGCTACGGAGGCGTTCAGGGAATCAATGTCACCCTTCATGGGGATGGACGTGATAAAGTCACAGTTTTCCTTTACCAGACGGCTCACTCCCGCACCTTCATTGCCCACCACCAGGCCGATGGGGCCGGTCAGTTTCTGCCGGTACATAACTTCGCCGGCCATATCCGCGCAGACAAACCAGATGCCTTCTTCTTTCAGGCGGCGGATGGTGTCTGACAGGTTTGTCACCCGCGCGACCGGTGTGTAGTTCACCGCACCTGCACTCGCTTTTACCGCCGCCGGTGTCAGGCCGACGGACCGGCGCTTCGGGATAATGACGCCGTGTGCGCCCACGCAGTTTGCCGTGCGGATGATCGCGCCCAGATTGTGTGGGTCTTCCACATCATCCAGCAGAATCAGGAACGGATCCTCACCCTTTATGCGCGCATTTGCCAGAAGACCCTCTACCTCCGCGTATTTATAGGCCGCAGCCACCGCGATGACACCCTGGTGCTTCCCGGTCTCAGACATCGCGTCGAGCCGCTCCCTCTTTACATAGGAAATGATGGTGTCCTGCTTTTTGGCCTCCCTTAAGATACTGCCGATCGGACCGTCATGGTTTCCGTCCAGAATATAGAGACGCTCAATCGTGCGGCCCGCCCGGTAGGCTTCCAGCACCGCGTTTCTTCCCTCAATACGGGAGGATTCCTCCTCGGCATTCGCCTCCGATTCTTCCGCTGCGAAAGCTACTTCTTCTTTTCGACGGTGATTTTCTCTGCCGACATCTTCCCTGCGGTTATGCCTTCGGCTGTTTCTGTCTGAGTTTTCGGATGTATTTTCTTCTTTGAAATTCGCGCGCCTTCCATAACCGCCGCGTTCTCCTTTTGCTTCGCTTCTTCCGTTTTCGGAACGATAGCCGCCGTAGCCTTTGTTATTTTCTCTGTTATTCAAAATTATACTGCCTTTCCCCTGTTAAATACTGTTTTATCTCTCCGTTTTATCGGCTTCAGCGACGGAAGCCGGCGCAGATGCCTCCCCGTCCATCTGATGCATTTTCCCGTGCTCCACAACCTCCCAGCCTGCGTGGATGAGGTTCAGCAGGCGCTCTGTCTGCCCGGTCACGTAAAGCCAGCCGATCACGGCCTCGAAGCCGGTGGCCTTGTGGTAATCGCCAACCGTGGCATGTTTCGCCGTGGATCCGGGGTGCGCGTTGCGGCCTCTGCGGAAAACGGAGGCTTCCTCCGGAGTCAGATACGGGAGAAGCTCGGTGATCATCTGCTTCTGCGCGGTCGCGTTCGAAAACCGGGCCGAATCGCGCTGAAGCTTGTGGGGCTGACGGTTTCCCTGACCGATGACAGCGCTTCGCACCACAAGCTCGCAGACCGCATCGCCGATAAAGGCGAGGGCCAGCGGGGAATAAGATGCCGGATCCGCCGCCGGACTGTCAAACTTATCCTTGATTAACTGAAATAAATCCATAAAAATCCCTGTTTAATTTCCTGATTCGATCGGCAAAAGTCTTTTCCCACGAAATACTCACATGATACTGGGGTCAAAATTGGCTACATCCTCATGTTTTGCGGGGCCCAAACACATGGATTCGGATGCGAGCATCCGATTCATGTGCTTTTAACCCTGGTGTCTTCACATATCATTGGTGGAAAGATTTTATAACTACGAACCTGTTTTTTGACACTTTACTCTTTCTTTATACTTTCGGCCCGGAATTCGCCGTCTTTCAGGAATTCCCCGGTCAGATCCGTTTCCACACAACGCCTTCTCTGGTGTCCTTGAGCTCAATGCCCCTGTCCAGAAGCTCCTTGCGGATTTCATCTGCTCTGGCGAAGTTTTTCGCCTTCCTTGCCTGCGTGCGTTCGGCGATCAGTTCTTCAATTTCCGAGTCAAGAATCTCCTCCCTGCGCTCCGTTACAATCCCCAGCACATCGCAGAGTTTTTGCATGCAGCCTTCCAGCGCTTCGTAAAATGCGCGGTGCGTGCCCGATTCCATCGCGACGTTTCCGTATTTTACCAGCTCAAACAGAGCGGCGATGGCATCCGCCGTATTGAAATCATCGTCCATCGCTTCCTCAAACTTGCGGACAAAGGGGGCGGTTCCTTCGATCAGTTTTTTCTCCTCCGCGGTCAGTTCCTCTGTCCTGCTGTCCGTTTCGGTCAAAACCGGCTTTTCCGAAACACCCTTCGCATCCTTCGCTTCCGCTTCCCTGCCGGCGCCTCTGCCGCTCGCCTTGGCATTTTCCGCCGCATTTTTCGCCGAATCTCCCTCGGAAGCCGCTTCCGCTTTTCTCCGCAGGGTTTCGAACGCGGTCAGAATGCGGTCCAGCCCGTTTTTCGCCGCCTCCATCAGCTCCGCACTGAAGTTCAGGGGGCTGCGGTAATGGGCACTCAGCATGAAGAAACGCAGTACCTGAAGGTCGTACTTCTCTGAGATGTCGCGCACGGTGAAGAAATTGCCGAGAGATTTGCTCATCTTTTCCGCCACGTGCGTTTCTTCATTTACAATGTTCAAAAAGGCGTTATGCATCCAGTAATGAGCGAAGGGCACGCCGTTGGCCGCCTCGCTCTGGGCGATCTCATTTTCATGGTGCGGAAACACCAGATCCTCGCCGCCGGCATGGATATCGATGGTGTCGCCGAGGTAGTGCTTCGACATCACCGAGCATTCGATATGCCAGCCCGGTCGGCCCCTGCCCCAGGGCGAATCCCAGAAAGGCTCTCCTTCCTTCATGGGCTTCCAGAGCACGAAATCCAGCGGATCCTCCTTCTCATCCTCACCGGCCACTTTAATGGAGCGGTGTCCGGCCTCCAGATCCTCCAGATTTTTCTTTGACAGCTTTCCATAATCCTTGAATTTTGCGGTGCGATAGTACACCGTACCATTTTTCGCGTAGGCATAGCCCTTTTCAATCAGTGTGGAAATCATATCAATCATGCCGCCGATCTCCTGGGTGGCCAGCGGGTGCGTTGTAGCCGGGCACACATTCATTCCTGCCATATCCCGCTTGCACTCCGCAATATAGCGCGTGGAGATAACGTCCGCAGTCGTGTGCTCCTCCTGGGCCTTTTTGATGATCTTGTCGTCCACATCCGTGAAGTTCGAGACGTAATTCACCTCGTAGCCACAGTACTCAAAATAGCGGCGCACCGTGTCGAATACAATCATGGGGCGTGCGTTGCCGATATGGATCAGGTTGTATACGGTGGGGCCACACACATACATGCTCACTTTATGATCCTGTATGGGAACGAACTCCTCCTTGCGACCCGTAAGGGTATTATAAATCTTCATCAGAATATGATTCCTCCTTTTTCCTGTCTTTCTTTTGTCGTCTGAATCATTTTATGACACCGGAATGCAGCCATTGGGACTCCAAAACTCCGGAGATCTGCTTTTTTATCAGACCCGTGTAATCAGCGCGACGGCCTGTGCCGCGATGCCTTCCCCCGCGCCGGTAAAGCCCAGTCCTTCCTCCGTGGTGGCCTTCACGCTGACCTGATCGATGGAAATTCCCGCGTCTGCGGCAATATTTGCCCGCATCGCTTCCCGGTAAGGCGCAAGCTTCGGACGCTGCGCAATAAGATTGGCGTCAATATTTTCCACCCGATAGCCGTGTTCACGCAGCAGACCGCAGACCCTCACCAGCAGCATCCGGCTGTCACAGCCACGGTAAGCCGGGTCACTGTCCGGAAAGTGCTGACCGATATCGCCAAGGGCCGCCGCCCCCAAAAGCGCATCCATAATGGCATGGAGCAGAACATCCGCGTCCGAATGGCCCAGCAGCCCCTTCTCATACGGAATATCCACCCCGCCCAGAATTAATTTTCGTCCCTCAACAAGGCGGTGAACATCGTAACCGATTCCGATTCGCATAGACATCTAACCTCTTTCTTCTTACGAAACTTCCGAATGCAGATGTATTTTCCGCATTCGATGCCGGGACATTATATAACCGATTCCGGGTATGTGCAAGCGAGAAGCGAAAAAAAAATTATAAAAAATCGGTTGACAAACCGCAACGGAGCGGCTATAATACGGCTCGTTGTGTTGCAGAACACAAATCAATTTATGGCGAGATAGCTCAGTTGGCTAGAGCACGCGGTTCATACCCGCGGTGTCAAGGGTTCGAATCCCCTTCTCGCTACGAAAAGAGTTCCCTGAGGCGGAACTCTTTTTTGTTTGCCGGCTACTTAATTCACCTTCTTTTTTCTCGTAACCAGCGCCGCCAGCGCCACAGCCACGACTCCCGATGTAAGTTTGCCGATCATCATCGGCCCGATCATGTCCGGCCGCACGGACGCGGTGAACCCAAGATGCGCCCCCACCGATGCCGCCGCGCAAACCACCCAGGCGGAATTTAAGATTTTCCCCCGCTCATCCATGTCACGAAGCATGGAAAAGACAGGCACGGAATTCACCAGCGCCACAAGAAAACCCAGCATGCTGACCGTGTTCAGACCGATCTTTGTGCCCAGTTTCGCCAGCGGCTTTTCCACCGCCTTCTGCACCAGCAAAATAATGGGATAACTGCCCATAAGCACGATGCCGATGCTGATCAGCACGTCCGTCCCCTCCGAAAGCTCGTACATGCCGGGAATAAGACAGATGCCGGTGAGTGTCTGAAAACCCGCCGCAGCCAGACCGACCGTGGCGACACAGGTGATAAAGCGCCCGAATACCGAGAAGGCGCGCACCAGAAAATGCGGACAAAGCTTTAAGCCGAGCCCCAGAAGCGCCGCCAGAAGGATCAGCGGGATGCAGTTTTTAAAGAGCAGCCAGAAAGACAGTCCGCAGGATAGTCCTCCGAGGATACTGCCGAAAGGCATGGCGATGATGCCGATCGTTACGCCTTTAAAAAAACTCTCGTAATTTTCCTTTCCGCAGAGCGTAATGCCCACAGGAATGGCAAAGACGATGGTGCAGCCGATCATGGAGGCGATGGTTGTCCCGGCATAGATGCCCAAAAGCTCATTTTCCGCCAGTTCTACGGCAAGCGAATAGCCGCCCATGTCATTCGCCAAAATCATGGCGAACATGGAGGGATCCAGCCCCACCGCTTTAAAGACCGGAATCACCACCGGTCCCAGCACATTGGCGATGACCGGCGCCAGGCAGATAATCCCCACCATATTCAGGCCTACCGGGCCGATATTTTTAAATCCTTCCTCAAATCTTTCCCCGAGACCGAAGCGGTTCCCGAAAATGCGGTCGAGTGCTCCTAAGAGCACGCCGACCGCGACCACATACATGACAATATCATTGAAATTCATGCCTCATCACCGGAATATAATAACTTTCTTCGGACATTTTTCGGCGCAGATGCCGCATCCGGTACACTTGTCATAGTCTATGTGTGCCAGATTATTTTCCACCGTGATGGCCTTCTCCGGGCAGTTTTTCTCGCAGATTTTGCACCCGATACAGCCCACTTCGCAGGCCGCCATCACATCCTTGCCCTTGTCTTTCGAGCTGCAGCGCACCTGAGTCTTCGCCTCATACGGGATAAGCTCGATGAGGCCCTTCGGACAGGCACTCACGCACTTGCCGCAGGCGGTGCATTTTTCCCGGTCGACCATGGCAATGCCGTCTGCCAGATGCATGGCATCAAACTGACAGGCCGCCACACAGCTGCCGTAGCCCAGACAGCCGTAGGCGCAGGCCTTCGGCCCGCCGCCGGTGGTGCCCGCCGCATCCACACAGCTTGTCACTCCGTGGTACTGATACCTCTCTTTTGCTCTGTCGCAGGTGCCGCCGCAGCGCACGAAAGCCACCCGGTGCACCACCTCGTCCGAGGTGCCCATAATCTCGCCGATGGCGGCCGCAGTGGCAGCACCGCCAACCGGACAGGCATTGGATTTCGCCTCGCCTGCCGCGATCGCCTTTGCCAGCGCATCACAGCCCGCATAACCGCATCCTCCACAGTTATTTCCCGGCAGTGCCTCACGGATGGCGACCTCTCTCGGATCCTCTTGTACTTTGAATTTTTCTCCTGCCACGCCCAGCAGAATACCGATCAGCAGACCGACTCCCCCGACAAGCGCGGCGGCAAGTAAAGCTCCTGTCATAGATTTCTCCTTTTTCTTATGAATCACACGCGATCATTTCCCGTGTAACATAGCGACAAATTATGCCGTTCCTGTAAACATATGGATTTCCCGGCACCGGCATCAGAAAGCACAGAAACGATCGCTTCGTATTGACTTCCGAGTCAGATGCTCGCATCCAAATTCATGTGTTTGGGGATCCGCAGTGCCAGGGGATTTCCCCCAAACATTATTCCTCACAAATAATTTAGAGATTACTCTCTGCCAGAACGGTCTCAAACTTTACTCCGTATCCATGACTTTCATCGGGCAATGTATTGCGGATACTCTTTACCACAAACTCGCAGGAATCTTTCAAAGTTGTATAAATATCCTTCCCGTTTACGACATCCGCGATCGCCACACTTGAAAAGACATCGCCGGTGCCGTGGTAGTTTTTCGGGATCCATTCCGTGAAGTATTCCGTATACTGTTCGCTTTCCTTCTGCCAGGCAATCGCACCAAGGTGCCCCGGCTCATAGGAAACGCCGGTCAGGATCACCGTCTTCGGCCCCATATCCGCCAGCTGTTTTGCGATCTGAAGAATTTCCTCTTTCGTGTATGTCTCCTTCCAGCGCGTATCCAGCAGGAAAGCGGCCTCCGTCAGGTTCGGCAGGATCAGATCCGCCTCGCGCACGATCTCGCGCATACCAAGCACAATATCTTCATTCAGCGCCGTATACAGCTTTCCATAATCCGCCATGGCCGGGTCCACGATCAGAAGACCGCCCGGATTTAAGATGTCCTCCTTCGCCTGACGGATCAGATCGAACTGCCTCGCGTCACCAATGTAACCGGTATAGATGGCATCAAAGCGGATGCCCTCACTGATCCAGTGATTCAGAATCTTCGGCATCTCATCGGTGAGATCCAGAAAGGTGAAATTCTTAAATCCGCCGGTATGTGTGCTTAAGATCCCAGAGGGAAGAATCGCGGTTTCAATTCCGTATGCGGAAAGAATCGGCAGCGCAACTGTCAGAGAGCACTGGCCGTAACAGGAAATATCCTGAATTGATACTATTTTTTTCGTAGACATACTATCCTCCCAGCCCAAATCACCTGTCCTGCTATAAAAGTCTGTCCGGTAGCCAACCATGCGTCAAAAGTTAACGCGAAACGGTAACTTGATTGCGCAGAACAAATCGTCAGACTATTGACAACCAGGACTATCTGAAATGATTCCGGCTCTTAATCAAAAAATAAATTGCACAAATAATAGTTCGATATGCATCATATGATCCCAGAAAATCCCATAAATGCAATGGCCATGAGACCCGCCGTCAGAAGCTCAATGGCCTTGCCCTGAAACGGCTTCGGAATGTCATTATATTCCATCTTCTCCCGCAGCCCGGCGAGAATGACAATGGCGATGGTGAAACCGATCGCCGTGCCAAAGCCGTTGACAATGCTCTCGATGAGCGAATAAGAATTCTGAATATTAGTGATAGCGATACCCAGCACCGCGCAGTTTGTCGTGATCAGCGGCAGATATACGCCCAGGGCCTGGTAGAGGGACGAAATAAACTTCTTTAAGAACATCTCCAGAAACTGCACCAGCGCGGCAATCACGAGGATGAAGACGATGGTCTGCAGGTACGTCAGATCCGCAGCGCACAGCGGCGCTCCCTCGTTCAGAATGCCGACCTGAATGCCGTAGGTGACCGCCGAGGCGATGGTAAGCACAAACGTGACCGCCGCGCCCATGCCGGCCGCCGTCTCGATTTTTCGGGACACACCCAGAAACGGGCAGAGACCCAGAAACTGATTTAAGACTACATTATTGACCAGCGCTGCGCTGATCGCGATTAAAAGTAATGACATAGCTTAATTCTCACCCCCCTTTTCCTGGATATTCACATTTTGATTCTGTTCTCCGACAGCTTCTGTCGTCTGATCAACACTTCCGTTTTTCACAGAAATCGCTGCATCGGCTGCTTCGCCGGCGACCGGTTTTTCCGTCTCCGGTGAAACACTTTCCGCCTTTGGGGATTCTTCCGGTGTACTCACCGGCGCTATATTTTTCGCGGTTTCCTTATCCCTCGAAATTTCCGACGCTTTTGGCGCTTCCTTCATCGCCGCTGTTTCAGGATCCTTCACGGATCCTTTCCCCGTCATCTCTGCTTTCCTGCCTACTGCAGCCTCCGAAGCTTTCTGGAAGCCGTTTGCTACATCTGCCTGCATTCTGCTCTCGCACCCTTCCGTCTGCCCGCAGATGGCGCAATCGCCGCAGCACCTGGCCTCGATCGGCTTTTTGCCCTCTCTTAAGCGGATGCGGTTCTGCGCAGCCACCAGAAAGGCCAGCACGAAAAACGCCCCCGGCGCCAGCACCATGATACTGATGGGCGTGCCGCCCGAAAAGGCGGAGATCACTGCGCCCTCGCCGTAGAGAACGATGCCGCCGACAGAGCCGGAGCCAAGAAGTTCACGAAAGGCACCCAAAAGTCCCAGCGCCACCGTGAAACCCAGGCCCATGCCGATGCCGTCGCAGGCGGAAAGACCCACGGAATTTTTGGAGGCGTAGGCCTCCGCCCGCCCTAAAATGATGCAGTTCACCACAATCAGCGGGATATAAATACCCAGCGCATCATTTAAGGATGGCAAGTATGCCTGCAAAATAAACTGCACAATTGTCACGAAGCTCGCCACAATAACAATGTAGATCGGGACACGCACCCGATCCGGGATGACCTTTCTGAGCAGTGAGATCATCACATTGCTCATGATCAGCACGACCGTGGTTGTCAGTCCCATGCCGATACCGTTGATGAGGGAAGTCGTCACGGCCAGCGTCGGACACATGCCCAGCGCCAGCACAAAGGTGGGATTCTCCTTCACCACGCCGTTATAGATACGTTCTGCGTATGAATTCATTCTAATCCTCATTCACTTCTTTCTTCTGCATACATCCACGTTGCCCGGATGCACCAGTGAACCTGCAACCTGTCACCAAATGACTTTTTCATCTTGCACCTTATAATACGAAAACCTCAGGCATAGCCCGCTGCGCTTTCTTAATCAGAGTCTCATAGCTCCCGCATTATCCGGCGCAATCTGAACATGATGTTATCTTTTTGCAGTTCCTTACTCTCCTGCTTCTGATAAATATTGAAACATGGCGATGGCACCGTTCACCCCGTTCGTCACCGCGTTCGAAGTTCTGGTGGCTCCGCTGATCGCGTCGATCACATTGTCGCCCGCATCTTCCGACTTGTTTTTTTCAACTTCGAATGCGTCGGTCTTTACGCCGGCGTACTGACCGATAAAACTTTCATCGGTCGCCTTCATGCCAAGGCCTGCAGTCTCGCTGATATCGGTGATGGACACGCCGCTCACCGTTCCGTCCGCCAAAATGCCCACGATCATCGTGATGCTGCCGCCGTAGCCTTCAAAGTCAGTCACCGTGATGGCGTAGCCAAGCCACTCGCCCGAAGCATCCTCCGCGCTGGTCACCTTGTCGACAGAGGCCTGGCTTGATGTAATTCCGGCTGCAGATAGTGCTTCCTCCGCATCACCCGCTTCAAACTCCAGTTCCGTGAACGTGTTTCCATCCGGGAACACGGCCTGGTATGCTTCCTGCTCTTCTTTTTCCGACTGTGCTGTCCGGGCATCCAGTGTCACCGTGTAGACAAGTCCCAGCAGGAAACCGGCCACCAGCGTCACTGCAAAGAGAATCAGGGCATCCTTCACTACGCGGGGGACTGCGGAATTCTTATTCTTCATACTGTGATGCCCTCCTTACCCTGTCGAAATAACAATTTTCAAGCGGTGTTTCTTTTGAAACAAACATCTGTGACGAACAATCGGATATGTTACGGCGCAACTTCATTGGCTCCGCACCGATCATCGAAGCTGAACCGTTTCTGATCCCCGCTCCGATATTTAATATGTTTCTCCGACTCATGATGCCCTCCTCTCTCTTCCAAACGCCCTCGGAATCGAGATGCGCTCAATGAGCGGCACGAGAAGGTTACTGAAGATGATAGCGTAAGAAACACCTTCCGCGGAGCTTCCGTACATGCGGAAAATCCCGGTCAGCACGCCCAGCAGCACACCGTAGATAATTTTCCCGCCCGGCGTGATCGGTGATGTCACATAATCGGTCGCCATGAAGAAGGCGCCCAACAGCAGGCCGCCGCCGCAGATTTCCGCCAGCAGATAAGTGACCGAAAAGCCGTTCCCCGAAAACAGCTGCACCATGGCAACAAAAACGGTAAATGTACCTATATAAGTAAGCGGAATTCGAAAATCGATCACATGGCAAATCAGCAGGTATGCCGCCCCCAGAAGCAGCGCCGCCGCGCTGGTCTCACCGATGGTTCCGGCCGTGTTACCGATGAACATGTCAAGTAAATTCACGCTGCCGCCGGACTTTAATACCGCAAGCGGTGTCGCCCCTGTGACCGCGTCCACTTTTGTGAAGGTGGTCATGGCCTGTGAGAAAGAGATCAGCAGGAAGCAGCGGGCGCCCAGCGCCGGGTTCATGAAATTCTGCCCCAGGCCGCCGAAAAGCATCTTCACAATAATAATGGCAAATACACCGCCCAGCACGGCCATCCAGACCGGCAGCGTCGGCGGCAGGTTTAAGGCCAGCAGAAGGCCGGTCACAGCAGCGCTGAAATCCGTCACGGTAATGGGCAGATGTAAAGCCTTTTCATATAAAAATTCGGCCAGAACACAGGTGGCCACCGTCACCACGATCAGCAGCAGTGCATGAAATCCAAAGTTCCATACGCCAAAAATGGCTGCGGGACAGAGCGAGATCAGCACCGTGCGCATGATCTCGGCTGTCGTACCCGTATCTCTGGTGTGCGGGTTTGAAGAAACCTGCAGTAAGTTCTCTGTTTTTTCCATAAAATTCATTCCTCAAGTTCCCTGTTCGCTTATCCTGAATTATAAATGCCCGGAATAAACACACTTGTTTATACTAAAACTGTAAATTCCGAAAAATAAACATACAGGTAAAACATCTGATTTAACCGCTGATTGCGAATCACCATCAGTTAACGGCTGGCCACAGATTGCGAATCACAACCGTTAACCACGAATCACTAATTACTGGCAACTTATTTCTTCGCCCGCTCCGCCTTCCGCAGTGCCAGGATCTCACGCCGGTAGTTTTTAATACTCTGGGTCAGATCCCGCTTCGCCGGGCAGATGAAAGAACAGCAGCCGCATTCGCAGCATTCCATTCCATAGTACTTTTCAAACATGGCCCGGTTTTTCTGCAGCGCGAAATCCGCCAGTCTCGAAGGAATCACGCGGCCGGGACAGACCTGCACACAACGTCCGCAGTTGATACAGTTTGTCTTCTGCTGCTCCGCCAGCTTTACCGGATCCTCTTTGTAAGCCAGAATCGAACCGGTTCCCCTCGCCACCGGCGTGTCCAGCGTGTACATGGCCACACCCATCATCGGTCCGCCGGAGATCAGCTTCTCCGGTTCGCAGTTGAAACCTCCGGCCTGCTCCGCCACTTCTTTATGGCTCATGCCCAACGGCACGAGAAAATTTCCGGGTGTGGCCGCCGCGTCACCGGTCACCGTAAAGAGGCGCTCCGTCAGCGGACGCCTTTCGTCCACCGCCCGGTATACCTCGTAGGCAGTATTTACATTATTTACGATACAGCCCACATCGGAGGGAAGCATGTCCGAATTGATTTTTCGCCCGGTCGTGGCGAAAATCAGTGTGCGCTCGCCTCCCTGCGGGTACTTTGTCTTTACCGGCACTACGGTGATGCGGTCGTGACCGTTCGCCGCATCTGTCATGCGTTTCACGCAGTCCGGCTTGTTGTCCTCAATGGCAATGATGCCTTTCGCCTTTCCGAACAGCGCCAGTATAATCTCCAAACCGCGCACTATTTTCTCCGCGTCATCCAGCATACGCCGATAATCCGAGGTCAGATACGGCTCGCACTCTGCGCCGTTTAAAATGACGTATTCGATGGCGTCATCCGATTTCGGCGACAGCTTCACATGGACGGGGAAGGTCGCGCCTCCCATGCCAACCACGCCTGCCTGGCGGATCAGATCGCGAATCTTCTCCTTTTCGCCGGTTTCAGATGTCTCTAACGGCAGCGCTTCCTCATACTCGCCGTCATTTGTCACCACCACGGACATCACCTTTGTGCCGCCCGCGGTCAACCGCTCTTCCACGGCCTTTACCTTGCCGGAGACAGACGCGTGGATATTCGCCGACATAAAGCCGGATGCCTCACCGACCCGCTGCCCCTTCAGTACCCGGTCGCCTTTTTTCACGCAGGGCACGGCCGGCGCACCGATGTGCTGTGACATCGGGTAAACCAGCTCCGCGCCCGGTTCCAGAACACGCACCGGGGCATCTTTTGATAATTCCTTGCCGTCCCACGGGTGGACGCCGCCCTTAAAAGTTCCTGATTTCATAAAAAATCCTCATTTACATGAAAGTCTGCCGATACCGCCAATCTGTCGTCCGTTAGTTGCGAATCCGTGTAATTTGCGACTGCCGTAAACTGTCATACAATTCACATCTTCCCTACAGAGCGACCGATAGGGCATTTGGCGAGCATCTTTCAAAAACTTTGCACCCATAAATAAATCGGGCATGTCGTTTCTATTTTTCTCTATCTCAAAAAAAGATTTCACACAGGCTGCGGCTTCCGATTACGAACCCTATGAAAACACAGATCCGATGATTACAGAAGCGAATGTTTGCACCTGCGCAAAATTTTAGTAAGTATAAGTCAAATGCCGGGAAATTACAACTGCTTTTTGAAATTGTTACAATCCTTTCGGTACCGAAAAAATTCCGAAAAGAAAAGACTGCAATCCGTTCTTAACCGGCTGCAGTCTTTTCTGATTTATTCTAATTTATTCTGTTTTCTTTGGCTTTCTCCCGCAGGTAAACTTCTCCGTGCAATAACCGGTCAGTTCACACTTCGGCACGAAGTAATGCTCCACCAGATACTTCCACTCCTCCGAATAGTCGGACAAAGCCTGCGCCACGTCCTTCATCAGCGTCCGGAACTCCCAGTAAGCGCGTGAGCACATCCGCTGATGAGACATGTCGATGAGGTTTCTCAGATTTGTGCGCAGCACCACCTTGCTCTCCATTCCCAGCGGAAGCAGCATGCCGCAATCCTCCCTGGGGATACCCAGCGCCTCCAGCTTTTGCAGAGCGGTCACAAGATCCGCCATGGCCTGCTCATAAACTCCGGTCGCCTCCTCACTCGCGCTCACCTTCGGCGGCACCACATAGTCAAAGCCCTTCTCATAATTGATGTAACGCGTCGATGCCTGCAGGCGCGTCGGCCCGCCGCCGATGTGCGTGTAGAGCTCGCGAAAGACGCGGGCGGAATAGCCGTCCAGCACCAGATATACCTGCGGATACTCCCAGGTACGCCCGTGCCCGGAAGTCAGGCAGTCCAGGCCGCGCTTATAATTTCTCTCCGCGTTTGTAATGTCCGCCCCCCAGCACACGCCGGCCTCCCGACCGATCAGGCTGATCGGATCGGGGGTGGTTTCTTTTTGTACTAATATTTTCCCCATACTTACCTCCTGGTATATTCTCTGATCATCCGAACTCTCTCGAAACAAGAGGGGACGAATCGGCAGTTCTTTTTTTCATTCGATACGGTTTGATTTTTCAATCAAAACCGTTTCTTTTCTGCGGTAAATTCTAATAACTTCGAAATTTGTGGTGCTGGTTCCGCGCATATATCCATATCATCCGAGCGCCACATCCAGCGCCATCATCACGGTAAATCCCAGAGCAAAGGAGATTACGCCGATATTCGAGTGTTTCCCCTCCGACATCTCCGGGATCAGCTCCTCCACCACCACGTACAGCATCGCTCCGGCCGCGAAGCTTAAAAGATACGGCAGAAAGCTCGTCACCACGCCTGCCGCCAGCAGCGTGACCGCCGCGCCGATGGGCTCCACAATGCCGGAAATCATGCCGCAGGCAAAGGCGTGCGGCTTGCGCATGCCGGTAGGTACAAGATTCATGGAGATAATTGCACCTTCCGGCACATTCTGGATGGCGATACCGATGGAAAGCGCCATCATCCCAGCCGCGGAGATCTCCACCGATCCCGTCAGGTACCCGGCGCAGACCACGCCCACCGCCATACCCTCCGGGATATTGTGCAGCGTCACCGCCAGCAGGAGCATGGTGGTATTTTTCAGGCTGCTGCGGGCTCCCTCCGGCTCGGTGCTGTTTAAATGCAGATGCGGGATGATCTCATCCAGAAGCAGCAAAAATAAAATGCCGATCCAGAATCCGACCACTGCCGGCACAAAAGACCATTTCCCATAAGCATCCGACTGCTCGATGGCAGGAACCAGCAGACTGAATATGGAGGCCGCCACCATCACGCCGGAGGCGAACCCGGTCAGCGCCCGCTGCAGCTGGATGCCGAAACTCTTCCGCATCAGGAAGACGCAGGCGGAGCCCAGCGTCGTGCCCAGAAACGGGATCAAAATTGACAGAAATATATCCATACGCGAGTATTTTCTCCCTTGATCAAAACTGATATTTTCTCGGGATCGCAGTCTTTCGACAGCATCCATCCCACTGTTTTGCGGTTTTCCGACAGCATCTGTCCCGCCGTTTTGCGGTTTCCCGACAGCATACGTCTCGCAGTTATGCTGCCGTCTCCCGACAGCATACTTCTCGCGGTTTTGCTGCAGTCCCCCGACAACATCAGGCGCAGAATTTTCATCTGTCCCCTCCGATCGGGGCAGGGACTCCGTTTTCTCCGTTCGGTAAATGAATTTGGAAATTCTGTGATTCATGTTTTCCGGCGCCTCTTAGGACGTTATATTTATTCTATGCACGTGAATCCGCAGAGTTTCCTCAAGACAACGCAAGTAACTATAACATTGCTTTCGCAAATGGTCAACTGATGTTTCTTCTTTTTCCA
Source organism: Lachnospiraceae bacterium (assembly GCA_021203205.1). Classification (GTDB taxonomy): domain Bacteria; phylum Bacillota; class Clostridia; order Lachnospirales; family Lachnospiraceae; genus SIG308. The sequence continues at coordinate 45,424 of JAJQBQ010000019.1, forward strand.
GCTCTTTTTTCAACTCTGTCACGGCACAAAAATTTCATTTGGAGAAATCTTTCCATCCTTTAAAAATAGACTTGTGAAGATGGAAATTAGTCGCTATAATATTCTAGTCGTATTGAGAACGCTATGTATTGCACTCAAAGTTTCCTGTAATATTCTAAAAATTATAGGATAATATTAAATTTTCATTGATATCAGAATTTGGAGATTAGTTA
>JAJQBQ010000016.1:0-45408 GCA_021203205.1 Lachnospiraceae bacterium
CATCTTTCCTTCGCAGTCTGCATCTTTCCTTCGCAGTCTGCATCTTTCCTTCGCAGTCTGCATCTTTCCTTCGCAATCCGCTTCTTTCTTCTGCAGATTTGCCTGACTGCTCTGTTTTTCATCTGGCGAAGAGTATAATCCATATTTCCTACCAAGTCAATAGGTTTTATGGATGCCGAATTAGTCAAAAAAATTGTGCCCGGCTATAAGCTGAATTTATAGCCAGGCAAAAATGTTTTTATTTGTTTACTGTCAATTATCGTATATTTGCTTCATATTTTTTATACATCATCTGTACTGCTCCTGATCGGAAATCTCTGCCATAAACTGCTCCACCATCCGATAAACACTGGTATATGGGTTCATCTCCTGAATATCAGTTAATATTCCTTTTCCAGCTGCATTATACTGTTCCTCTAATTTTTTTGCATTATCTATCGCTTTTTCAACGTCTCCGTTCTGTATAATTTCCCGCGTTTTTCCCTTATCTCCCTTCGAGTAATCTCCATGTAAATAAAATCCAAGCTTGCGATAGATTTCGCTCTTCGATATTTTTTCTTCCATATCTTCAAAATGCATCAACAACCAGGTTTCAAATAAATAGTTGGAAATCAAAAGCTCATATTTTCCGTTTGCATCCTGAATCACTGACTGAATATTCGGGGGATCATCACAGTCAAACGCCAGGTATTTCCCATACGAACTATATTTTTGATTGTTTCTGTCATTAAGCATAAAATTATTTGCACAGTTTAAAACAGTTCTTGCATTTCCGTTCGCATCTTCCAAAATAACTTCAATGTCCGTGTATTTATTCTTTTTTAGTATCTCTGCAAAATACTCGAAATAATATTTTTCGGACTTTCCCTCGCAAAATATAATAATATGACCGATATTCATTTTCTTTATCCCGGCCAGGCGCTGTGCTGAAAGTCTTGTTCTTGCCATTCCATTACTCCTTCGATAGTACATCATAATCAAAGATCGGAATCGCCCCATATTTCCCCTGAAGATAATCCTTGGAAAATGTAGCGTCTTCGCGAACCTTCAAATCAGAAAGCGCATACAAAGTGGATTCTCCCCGCTCGTTTTTATCCACAAATACCACTTCATCACGGCGAAACTGATTATTATTCAATAATGAAATATCGTGCGTTGTAAAAATCAGCTGGGCGTTTTTATTCTCCTCGGAACAGAATATATCAACAATCAGCTTTGTCAGAAGAGGATGGAGTCTTGCGGATAATTCGTCCACAATAAAAACACCGCCAGTCGTTGTCAAATCTATGATGCTTTGTATATAATTTAAAAATCTCAGTGTCCCTGTGGACTCCTGACGCAAATCAAATGATTTCTCTCCTGTAACATTGCCGGCATCATCGTAAATGTTATGCACAGCACGAATGGTCTTTTCTTCCTTTTGCTTTCCTGTTCTGTCATCTGTAACCATAACTGTTTGCACATCGAGTTTTTGTATCCCTACATCAACCAGCCTGAGATATTGCTCCACTCTCTTTCGGTAATTCTCGTCACTCACCAGTTTTTTTGAAAGCCGAACCATCCCGGCCAGACCCTTCACGGTAGATTCAAACAATATTTCAGAAAACACATGATACTCCTCATGAAAAAATGAAATAAAATCATCGAGAACCACTGTTTTCGCTTCGTCATCCAGAAAATAATCAAGCACGGAGATATACAGTCGCTCAGATGGAACTTTTTTGTAAGAGCTGAGCATTTTCTGATATTTGCTGCCAAAAGAAATCTTTTCATTTTCGCGTTCAAACACCTGTTTATCGTCTATAAAAAACCACTCATTTAGAACTTTATCTGAAGTGCATTCGAACCCATATTGAATTTCTTTTCCATGATGCAGAAAAATAATATCAAATTCCGAAGCCTCATTTATATGTTCGGACAGGCAAAAAGGTTCCAGTCTCATCCTTGTATCGGTGTCGGTAACTTCTATGCTTTCATTTTTTTTCTTATTTATAAACTGCGAGAAAATATACCGTTCAAAAAAATACATAGCTGAGATAAAGTTAGATTTCCCTGATGCGTTTGCTCCATATAAAGCTGCCGTCTTTAATAACCCCGGTCTTCCGTCCATACGAAGCACATGCGCAAGGTGCTGTACATATGCTGTTGACCTCATATCCAGAATCGCTTCGTCTTTAAAGGAAGTATAGTTTTTCACTTTAAACATTATCAGCACTTTATTTCACCTCCATGGCTCTGATTACTGCATAGTATATCCATATCATGTAAATGTCAAGTAATTTTCGTTTTTTCCGGAAATATCTGTCAAAAGTCTGCGCGTCCGATTCGATATTCCATAAAAATCACGATTATTTCGATATAGAATGGTGTTCAGCACGCAGCAGATTAACTCTGGGGCATGAAGATTATAAAGGAAAATGGTCTGTTCGGTTATGGTTATTAATCAGAACCTCACCGTCACCACCAGCCTCCCCTCTTCATACACTGCGCCGATGGTCCCGTGCATGCGCTCGGTAAGGAGCTTCGCTATGGAGAGTCCAAGCCCCGTGGAGTTTCGGGCCGTGTTCACCGTGTAGAAGCGGTCAAAGAGCTTCTCCGTCTCCACCGGCGTGAGCTCCGCCGCCGTGTTGGCAAAGGTGACCGTGGCATCCTCCTGCAGTGAGATGGACAGATCCCCGTCGCTGTACTTTGCCGCGTTGCTCACCAGGTTTTCAAAGATGCGTGAGAGCGCCTGCCGATCCAGCTTTCTTAAAACCGGCGCGGGCGGCAGCGACACCTCCGGCTCGATGCCCGCCTCCCGCAGCAGAGCTTCATTGGAGAGGATCGCTTCTTCGAGAACCTCGTTCATGTTTACCTCCGTGGCACTCACCTCCGGCGTGGATGCGATGACGGAATAGCGGAACAGTTCCTCCGTGAGCTCCCGCATCTCATCCGCCCGGCTTTTGATCCTGGCGACATACCGCGCAGCCTCCGGAGACAGCTCCTGATTCTCCAACAGATCCACATAGCCCCAGATAGCCGTGAGCGGCGTCCGCAAATCATGGGAAATGTTCGTCACCGCCTCCTTCAGCTCCCTGTCGCCGCTTTCGTACTGCCTGCGCAGCTGCTTGATCTCCTGCAGCTGAACATTTAAGTTCGTCGCCAGTTCCCGCATGGACGGGTCGCCGGAGGATATGGTGACGAGGGCGTTCGTGTCCTCCGTCAGGACAAAACGAACCCCCTCGTTGATCTCTTCGGCGCTCTTTCTCAATGCTGCGCATTTTATGCGAAGCCAGAGGATGATCCCAACCAGTATCAGGCATATATAAATAAGGAAAAAATAAACCATTCTCAACCTCATTTTCGGCGGCATTGTCAACCGATCTTTCATGTATATCGATGGATCTGCTCGCGGAATTTCGTGAGTCGACATTTTTATCATTCGTAAAAAATACTTAAAATAAAGAATGAAGGCTCATCTCGCATGACATTCACAGCAGCTTTTCATCGCAGTATCTGTTATAAAGAACTGTCCGGAATTTGTCAAGGTTGATATCCAATATCGGTACACGGCGTTTGATATCCAGCATCGGTGCAAGGCGATATTCAGCTGCTGATTACGGGCAAACAGTAACATGGCACCAGTCAATTCCTGTAAGTCCGTAAATCAGCACCTTACGTCCGAATCAATTCCTGTCTCTACCGAAGTTCTCTCTTCCGGAAGCAGGGAAGCCCCGCAGCGGAAAGGGCCGCGAAGACCGCAGCCGCACACGCGCAGCCGACTGCCACAGCCGAACCGTCATACACAAATTCCTTCGTGAAATTCTCCCAGCTGTCATGCTGCGTCCAGCCTTTCATGTACTTTCCATAGAGTCCGTACGTCATCCAACTGTAATAAATGACGTGCCCACACGGGTTTACGGCACTTAAGATTTCATAAGCCGTGCGGCGCGGTCCCCCGATATACCTCGGGTTTTCTACCATATGCTCGGTTCCCTCAATATACGTCTCGATGATATTTCCATAGTCATCTTCGAACAATTCATAATCGTAATCGAGAATGTACTGCTCGCTGTCCACCGCGTCTACCGTTTCGTAACCGATGAAATAGAGCCCATACACCATCAGGATCAGCACCGCTATGATGGCAAAGCGGTTTCTTAAGAAAAATGCCAGAACAACAAACAGTGCGACCATGGCCAGATTCGCGAGCAGAAATCCAAAAAAGAATCCAAAGAACACTCCCGGCGTGATGACGGAAAATGTGTACAGATTAAGGCAGGAGAAGACGACCGCGTGGATCAGGAAAAGCACCGTGCAGGCCAGGATGGCCAACAGCAATTCCGAGCCATATATTTCACTTCTCGTGTACCCGGCGATCACTTTATTGTGAAAGCCTCCATCTTCATACTCCCGCCCGATGATCCAGGCGATCAGGACTGCGAAAATGAAAAACTCGATCAGTGCCGGCATATCCAGATCCCCGACATGGCTGACTCTGCAATAATACCCGCCGTAGATCCCGGCGACCACGGACGCTGCCACGGCAAGCCAGAATACAAAGTTTGTGCGGTATCTGCGGATACCCGCGTGCAGTAAATTCTTTCTATTATTTTTATCCATACTTATCCTCCTGCTTTTCATAGTTCAAATCATTCGATCATGTTGAAGGATGACCCACACAACATCACGGATGACATATGCCGATATTGAAGTCAAAAGTAACAAACATTGTAATGACACCACGGGGTCCCAAATCCATGAATTCGGAAGTAAACTTCCGATTCATGGACTTTTGACCCTGGTGTCATTTACCTGCACCCCCTTTTTAAGGGATCTTCACAGGAATTCTCTCTTTCGAAATCCCAGCCAGCCCCCCGCGCAGACCACCGGCAGTGCGATGAGGGCGTAAACAAGATTTAACAGGAACTCCTCCTCATCCTCCTCCGAGATTTCCAGCGTCTCAAGGAGATAAAGCTCTGTACTTCCCCCATCTTTTCTTTGCCATATTCCGCCTGCCTGCTCATATTCCTGCATCTGTCCGGCGGGCAGCACGTTGTAGAGAAAGACGCAGACCGTGTATGCCGGCTCCCCGACCCAGGCGGTATTGTACACCCGCAGCTCACGTACCTCCGACTTAAGGGCTGAAGTCCCGTCCTCTTTGGTGTACTCCTCCCATACCAGTTTTGTCTCGGTTCGGTACTCTTTTATCGTCGCCGGTTTCCGGATCCAGACGGAAACGAAGGGCATCCCGATCGTCAAAAGGATGCAGATGACCACTGCCGCGTAGCGGTTACCGATCAGACACGCGAGCGCCACCAGAAACGCCGCCATCACCAGGTTTGCCAGCAGTGCCCCCAGAAGGAGCTCCAGAAGTGCGGCAGATGACACATCCTCAAGGCGGTAGCCCACGAACGCGTAAATCAGTGCAAAGATAAAAAACAAAAAGGCGCACGCCCCGCAGCCCAGGAGCAGCTCCGAAAAATAAATTTCCGTGCGCGTGTATCCGGCCAGTATTTTATTGTGGAACATTCCGTCGCCCTGCTCCCGCCCGATGATCCAGGTGAGCAGCACCGCAAACACGACAAATTCCGCCATGGCGGAATAGCCGCCGCCGTAATTTATCCCGAAAAATACTGCGAGGCAGCTGGTGACAGCAACGGAGAGCCAGAAAACTATATTTTTCACGTAGCGCAGGAAACCTGCGCGGAGCAATCTTATCACGAGAATCCCCTCTTACTCCTTCTCCCCAATCAGATTCAGGAAATAGTCCTCCAGGCTCTCATCCCGCTTTTCTGAGCTCAGGAGTTCACAATTCTCCTCCGCCAGCGAAAATACCAGCTTCGACAGGCTCACCTCCTGGTAAATGTTCGCCTCGCCACCCGGAAGGACCTCGTAAGACATATTCTCCTTATCCAGTACGCGGGTCAACGCGGTGATATCGCTCACCTTCACCCGGACGCATTTTCGGAAGGATTCATTTAAGCTCTTCGCACTGATTTCCTGAAGCAGTTCTCCCTTCTTTAAGAAGCCGAAGTGGGTCGCCACCCGGGCCAGCTCATCCAGGTTGTGGCTGGCGATGAGGAAGGTGATCCCCTGCTCCCGGTTCAGCTTTAAGATCAGCTCCCGCAGCTCTATGATGCCCTGCGGATCGAGGCCGTTCGTCGGCTCATCCAGAATCAGGAAATCCGGGTTTCCCAGAAGCGCCATGGCGATACCTAAACGCTGCTTCATGCCCAGAGAAAATTTCCAGGTCAGCAGGCGGTCGTGCGCTTCGGGTTTCTGCTTATCAGCGGATTGTTCCTTCTGCTTTTTCATGCCCGCAGCTTTTCCGTCCTGACTCTCGGCTCCATCTGTTTTTTCTCTTTGATTCAACCCTTCCGCAGATTTTTCGGTTTTGTTTTTCCCTTCCGCTGGCCTGCTGATCTGATCCTCCAGCCCCACAAGCGTGAGGATCTCCGGGATCGAATCATACGACGACAGCCCCAGGATCATCGCCTGCTGCCGCAGATTCTCCTCCGCCGTCATGTCCGGGTAAATGGTCGCCCGCTCGATCAGGGCACCCATGCGCCGATAAGACTTTGTAATGTCTTTCTGAGAATTATCCACGCCAAAAATAGCGTAGCTGCCCTCTGTCGGCCGCTGCAGGCCGCAGATGATGCGGAACAGCGAAGTTTTTCCCGCGCCGTTCGGGCCGATGAGGCCGTAAATCGCTCCCTTTTCGATGTGCAGACTCGCACCGGAGAGTGCCTTTTTCTTCCGGTACTGTTTTGACAGACCGGAGGTGGTAAGTACATAATCCATAACAATCCTTTCTTCCGGAGCGTAAGCGGAGGAGACGACGTGAACAGAAGAAATAAGTCTCATCTGTCTATGAATTTTCATCTGCCATCAGGCAGGATATGTCGCTCCGGCACATCCTGCCGCAGGGAAAATCACCTCGCGTGATTTTTCTATAGTCCTTTTTTCTAAGCACACGCAGGTTGGGCCACTTTGGTACAACGCCGCAAGAAAAATCACCTCAAATGATTATTCCTGTAGCCATAGTTTTCCGGAGTGCCTGCCTCAGCACCGGATAACCCCGCTCCGTTTCCTGCCGATATCATAATCGAAAAAAGTAAAGAAAACGGTAAAGAAAATCGTAAAAAAACGTATATTTTTATTTTTGGTTCCCACTCCTGTATCAATAGCAACCGTCCTCCATGCATATCAGAGCAAAAAAAAGATCCCAACGCAATGAATTTTCCTGTTCATCTCATGTCCAGGTTCATCGCGTTGGGATTTGTACTATAAATTACTATCGCGCCAATAATTCCGCGCATCCGCACACATTTCTCCCCACTTCCGCTCCATATCCTCCACCAGCGCAAACTGCGCCCGGCAGCGGTCGAGATTCTGCCTCTCACGATCCGTTTTAAAATAAACATCTCCTTCGAGATAATCTGTCAGGAACCGCATCCCGCATTCCAGCGTCATCAGCTTTGCGCCCATGGGAAGCAGGCGATACTCTGTTTCTGTCAGTTTTCCCTGCGTCCCCTCGTAGTAGCCCTTTCGGTAAGCGTGATAGTAGTCAAGGGAGAGCGCCATGCCGCCGGGATTTCCTTTCGCTGATTTCGGATTTATCGCATTTGGTTCCTCCGCCGCAGCCAATCTTGCCCTGCTCGCTGCGTCTTCTGCGGTGACAGTAGTCGTCTCATTCGATTCTTCTTCCACCTTAGCCATATCTTCTAAGTCTGCCCCGTCCTCCGCCGCGGTCGCGGCCCCGGAGCGGATGGAATCTCCAAAGTCAAATGGTGCAAAGCCCGGCATCACCGTGTCCAGATCGCAGAGGCAGACCGCCTCGTGGGTGTCCGCGTCAAATAAAATATTGCCGATCTTCGTATCGTTGTGCGTCACCCGCAGCGGCAGTTTGCCTCGCCTGTGCAAATCCTCAAATATCGCCGTTTCCTCTCTGTGCTTCCTGGCAAAAGCGATCTCCTCTGCCACCTCCGCGGCCCGCCCATAGCGGTCTTCCTGAAAGGCTTTCTCCACCAGATTCAGATACCGTTTCGGCGTGTTGTGGAAATCCGGGATGGTCTCGTGCAGCTCTGCTGCGGGAAAGTCCGCCAGAAGCATCCCGAATCTTCCAACTGCCAGGCCTGCCTGATACATCTGATCCGCATTTTGCGCTTTTTCAAAAGAGACAACATTCCTGACACACGCATAAAGCCGCCACGCGGAACCCTGCCCATCCGTGACGTACGCCTTTCCGTTCGTCCCTCGGATCACCATCAGCGTGCCGCGCTCCGCATCGCCACCGGCCTTACGCAGCTTTTCCCGCAGGAAGGATGTAACTCTCATAATATTTTCCATCAGATCATCCGGATCTCCGAACACGGCCGTATTAATTTTTTGAATAATATAACGTTCCCCGGAAACCATTTCCACAAGAAAGGTCGTGTTAATGTGGCCGTTGCCCTTTGGCTTGACAAAACACAACGACTGCTCCGGCAGGAATTGTTCCATTATAGTTGTCAGATTTTCTTTCAAAATTCTCTCCTGCAAATTCTGTCACCCAGCACATTCATCAGAATCCCCAGCCCGATTTCCGACACCAGGCCGCCTATCACATCCGTGGGATAATACCCCCACACACAGCCTGAAAAACGCGATCAGCGACGCAATCACCAGCAACAGAATTCCCCAGCATCTGGGAATCTGCCTGTACATAGCCACCGCAGACGCGAAACTTGCGCCCGTATGCCCCGACGGAGACAATGCGTCCACAGCCGGTTCAATGATGCAGATCATCCCCTCGATCACCTACTGCCTTGCTGTCAACCGATACCCGATCCCCCACACGGATTCCACCTTCATCCCGCTCCCGGCCTGCTCCAGTTTTGTCCTGATATGGCTGATATGCTGTTTTAAGGAATCCTCCGTGCAGTCCGGGGTCTCCGCCGCGATGCGGTCCAATATGACAGACTTTGCGAGGTTGCGGTTCGGGTTTCCCAGCAAAAGCCGCAGGATGGCGTACTCGGTCCGTGTAAGTTTTAATGGTGTACCGTTACAGGTGATCTCCAGGGAGAGTTCATCCACCGTGAGGTCACACACTTCCTGAAAACTGTATGCTTTTCCATTTTTCAGGGATATTCCATCACAACTTCGAGAGCCACTTTGTGAATCGGTTTGCGGATCACTTCGCAATCTGGCCCGTGAAGCACCTCGTAAATCTCTTTGTGGATCGCTCCCCGCCCCGGAAGTCTTCCGGCGCACTTTGGCACCTCCTGCATCCGCAGGATTTTGCTCTTCCGCTGCAATGGGCCGCCGCGCCGCCATCTGCTCCCGCTGCCTTAACTGCACCGCGACCCGCGCGATCAGTTCCCTGGTATCAAACGGCTTGGTGATATAGTCGGCCGCACCGTCCAGCAGGACGTCCACCTTGTGGTCGATCCCCGCTTTCGCGCTGACGACGATGATCGGAATATCCGGGGTCCTCTTTAGCACCTCCTCGCCGGACAGCCCCGGCAGCATCAGGTCAAGCAACACCAGATCCGGCCGATTGCGCTCAAAAAGAAGAAGCGCTTCCGTGCCGGAAAATGCGCGCAGCACCTCATATCCTTCGCCTTTTAATACTTCCTCCATCAGATCAGAAATATCCATGTCATCTTCGATGATCGCTATTGTCTCTGACATTCCCTGTTTCTCCCCCCTCTTCTGACTGATTTATATCAGTATCCTCCCTGATTTTCCCCAGACTGTGAGAAAAACCTTTCTTCCTGTCCTTCAGGCACAACATGCAGTATTTCGAACTTTTTCGGTTCACCATATATCGCAACCTTGAAGAGACTGCTTTTCAAATCCGTAATCATTTTAATTGATTTCGAATGACATAGTTCCCGATCTGCCCGCAGATAGTCTTTAATTTCTTTAGTTCCTGATACACCCTCGCCACCGGCAGACCGACAACATTGTTGTAATCTCCGTTTATCTTTTCAATATAAGCCGCAAACCGCCCCTGGATCCCGTAGGCTCCCGCCTTATCCAGGGGCTCGTTGGTCTCGATATAGCGGTCGATTTCCTCTTCCGTCATCGGGTAGACGGTCACGTCCGTCCGCTCATGGAACACGCGCTCATGAAATGCCCCGTTTTCATCCACATAAATCAGCGTCACGCCCGTGTATACCTGATGCGTATGGCCGGAGAGCATCCGAAGCATCCGCTTCGCGTCCGCCACATCCTTCGGTTTACCGAGGATGATGGTTTTCTCCTTTGATTTTTCTTCGAGAACTTTTTCCTCGTCCGTTGTCATTTTTCTGCAGGTTGCCAGTTCTTCCGCATTTTCCGCGAAATTGCCTCCCGTACAGGCCACAATTGTATCTGCCCCGATAACGACACAGTCCTTCCATTCACGTTTTTCTTTCTTCCCCGGACTGTGGAAAATACTGTCCGAATTCTCCTCCGACAACTGTTCCGGATCCACATCTGCCGAAAACAGCCTTGCCGCCACTTCTTTCGCCTTCTGCCTGCTTAGCTCTTCGACAAGTTCCGCCGGTTCCTGCTTTGTTCGAACCTCCTCGGACACGGCAGGGCAGACGGTAAATTCCAGCCCGATCTGTGTAAGCAATTCCTTCCTGCGCGGCGAAGCCGACGCCAGTATGATTCTCATATCCTTTCCTCCATTTTCCGCTGTCTTAAAAAATCACCGATCAGCGCACTTTCCCCACTCACAGATAAGATAATGCCAGGGATAAGCTATGACACCGCGGATTGCTCCGGAATCAAAGTGAAGTGTTGCTTCCCACTCCCGCGATTCTGGTTTCATAAGATGCGCCCCTTAAGGATGCAGAATTCTGTGTTTTTTATATTGTTTCATCGGACACTTCGAAACGCCTGTATCGGTTTGTCGCATTGGTTTTATCAAACGGAAAATCAAATTTCCTGTACCCCATTGCCATGTCCACGTGATAAAAAAGATTTATCTTTATACCCCTGCATCATCGTACTCATCCAAAAATGAGTGTGCGACACCATCCTTGCTGTATCCGATGACGGTATTCAGATTAATGTTGTGCACACTGCGGAAGATATTGTTTTCGATAAATTCGCTTGTCTGGGCCAGCTGGCGTATCAGCGCCTTCATTTCTTCGCGCTTTGACCCCTGTTCCCCGCCACAGGTGGCACACTGCTCCGTGAAACGGCAGGCACACTGAATAAAACTTAAATGATTATAGTCCCGCCAGGCCTTGATGTCCTCTTCCCGGATGAGGTACATGGGACGGATGAGCTCCATGCCCTCGAAATTTTTGCTGTGCAGCTTCGGCATCATGGTCTCCACCTTGCCGGCGTAGAACATGCCCATGAGGATAGTCTCGATGACATCGTCAAAATGATGCCCCAAGGCTATTTTGTTACAGCCAAGCTCCTTCGCGTGGGAGTAGAGGTAGCCCCGGCGCATCCTCGCGCAAAGGTAGCAGGGGCTTTTCTCGATGGTCGCCACCGCATCGAAAATCTGCGTCTCAAAGACGGTAAGCGGTATGCCCAGAAGTCTCGCATTATCCAGTATGCGCTGCCAGTTTTCCTCGTTGTATCCCGGATTCATGGTCAGAAAAACCAGTTCAAAGTTCGCCCGGCCGTGTTTATGCAGCTCCTGGAAGAGCTTTGCCATCAGCATGGAATCCTTGCCTCCGGAGATGCAGACGGCGATCTTATCTCCATCCTGGATCAGGTCATAGTCGTTGATGCCCTGCGTGAATTTCCGCCAGATGGATTTGCGGAACTTCTTGATAATGCTTCGCTCAATCTGTGCCCGCTGCTGTTCAAGATGCTCCTCCTCAGACAGGAATCCCTTCAGCTCATATTTCAGGAATGCCTGATAGCCTCCCGTGATATTTGCCGCGCTCATTCCCTCATCCTCAAGGTCTTCCACGATATCGCGGCTCTTGTAGCCGGAATCGCAAAGGACATAGATGGTGGGCAGTTCCTGCGGAAAACCTCCTTTCTCAAGCTCTTCCGATAAAGATAATTCCGGTGAGAATTCCTCTTTCTCAGTCCTTTCTGATAAAGATGATTCCGGTGTCAAAGGGAGCTTTACAGGTTCTTCCTGAGAGTGCTTCTTTTTCATGAGTTCTATGGCTGCGCGGATTCCCTGTTTTCCGATCTCCTCCAGGGAAAAATTCACTGCGCCTTCCACTGTTTCGCGCAAAAAATCCTCCTCTGGGCGTACATCCAGGATAAGCCTCTCTGCAGGAGGAATTTTCAGCAACTCTTCGATTTCTATTTCCCTCATATTCTGTTCTCTTTCTTTAAAAAGATGATTTAATCAGCCATTCACTTCTTCCGGTCACGCACCGCATTCTTCTTTCTCACACCGCACTCTGCACCGCTTCTTATAGCAGGCCACGCCAAACTTATATATGACCGGGTATCCCTCTTTTTCCAGTTCATGCACATAATCCTCGTGCTCAATCTGATCGAATGCCTCCTGCAGCGCAGCGTCAAATTTCGCGTTTTCGGCGTATTTCATCTCGATCACAATACCGATATTCTTCTTCCGCACCCGAATACGGATGTCCGCGAAGCCGTCCCCGGCCTGCTGATTCGACTTTGTCCGCCAGCCATCGCGATACGCAAAAATTCCCAGAAGAATGCCGTGATAAAAGTTTTCTTTCCTGTCTTTATGAACATAGGTGTCCTGGAGGCTGATGGTGTCATCCAGATAATCCGTAAACATTTCCTCCAGACCGGCGGCATCTCCGCTCTCCACGGCATCACAAAGCTTTTCCCGTTTGTCGCTTTCTTTCGCGACCTGTTCCTGAAACAGTTCCATGATCTGATCCGCAAAGAGGTTCATCACCTCGCGGTTCGGGATCGCCAACGTGCAGCTTCTGCCGGTGGGACGTTTACGCAGCGTCAGGTAGCCGGTCGTGAAAAGAACGCTCCAGATATTGTCTATGGAAGCGTACATGGTGTTATAGGTAAGATCCTCGCGGATCACCTTCGTTACAGTTTCCCCCTCGAGCAGCATCTCGATTTCTTCCTTTGTCTGACTGTTTCCATACTCCGCGATCAGCTTCCGGATCACGTAATTACCGCTGGTGTTTGACCAGTAGTCCTGCGGAGGCGTTTCGGGATCCCAGCTCAAATCATACAGATACCGGATGATGTCCCAGGGATTATACACTTTTTCGTTTCCAAACAGGTATCCGTCATACCATTCCCGCACGGTGTCATATTTCCCCGTAAAACCGTAATACTCCAGCATTTGGCGGACTTCCTGATCCGTAAAACCAAAATATTCATCGAAGCTTACATTTAAGATGGAAAGGATCAGCGGATTGTTCAGGCCGGTAAAGATGCTCTCCTTTGAAACCCGCAGGCAGCCTGTCATGACAGCAAAATACAGGCTGGGATTCGTTTTTAATGCCTGATTAAACATGCTTCGGATCAGATCGATCATGTCATCATAATATCCCCGCTCGTTCGCTTTCGCAAGAGGTACATCGTACTCGTCAATCAGGAGGATCACTTTTTTGCCATAGTGTTTCTCAAGCAGACCGGTAAGACTTCTGAGGCTATTGCTAAGTATGTCATCCGGCATATCCTGCTCCTGCAGGGCTACCATAATCTTCTGCTCTGCCTGCGTAAGATTTTCACTTGATTCAAGGAAATTCAGTCTCCTGGCTTCCTCATTAATAATGCCAACAGCCATGGCACGCGCGGTCGCGAAATCCGAACCATCAATTCCTTTCAGACTGACGGACACGACCGGAAACTGTCCCTGATACTTTTCGCAAAGTTCCCGCTCCCCTGCGATTGCAAGACCGTCAAACAGCGCGGGATCCTGGCCAATCTCGAAAAAGCATTTCAGCATGTTCATATTTAATGTTTTCCCGAATCTCCTGGGCCTGGTGAACAAATTCACTTCACCGCGGGCATAGAGCAGGTCACGGATCATGGCTGTCTTGTCCACATAATAGTAGCCCTCAGTCCGGAGTTTCGCAAAGTCCTCCACCCCTACAGGGAGCATTTTTTTTCTTTCCACGGAGCAGTCACCGTCCTTTCATTATACATATGAACCGATTCTAAACTTTGGGGCATTGCCGCCCAACACATAAGCCTTTTTCAGTCTTATGTTACCTGGCCACCATCATTCTCCAAAATGGAATAACATTTTTTCCGGTCAATACAGTTGCTTATTTTTTCTTGTTATGCTTAATCTCGCCGTATTATACAGCAGCATTTCAAAAAAAGCAACTCCATTATGATGTTTTTTACAGCCTTTTCATATTTATCTCGCTGTAAAACGGATCCGATGCGGAATCATCGATATCGGAATGGTACCTTCCCAAAATCTCCAGATACCGCTTCCCCAGCCGGCTGGGCGGCATCCCCCGCCGCTTGATATACCCGATCTCCATCGTCTCATCCGTCTCGAGGGGTACCGCCACGTAGCCGTCCCCGTTCAGCTTCTCGCAGATGATGCCGGAGCAGAGCGTGTAGCCGTCGAGCCCGGTCATGAGGTTCAGCATGGTGGCCCGGTCGTCCGCTTTTATGATCTGGCGGTACTCGCGGGTGCTTAAGACCTCCTCCGCAAAGTAAAAGGAATTCTTTTCCCCCTGCTCGAAGGAAAGACAGGGGTACGGTTCCAATTCCTCAAAGCGGATGCTTCCCCGCTTCGCCAGCGGGTGGGTGCTGCTTAAGTAGACGGAGATACCGCAGGTAAAGAGCGGCGTAAATTCCACCTCGTTCTCCGAGAAGATTTTGTGCATCACTTTCCTGTTGAAATCATTGACATAGATAATTCCCAGCTCGCTGCGGCCGTTCTTCACATTCTCGATCACCTCGCCCGTCTTCGTCTCGTGCACGGCGAACTCCATACCTTCCGGCTCCAATTCCTTTACCAGCGTAATAAATGCCTCCACCGCGAAGGAATAATGCTGCATGGAAACGCTGAATTTCTGCTTCGCGACTTTGTGGTGGATGTAATGATCCTCCATAGTCTGCGACAGCTCCACCATCTGGCGGGCGTAGCTCAAAAAGCCCTCGCCTTCTGACGTGATGAGGATGCCGCGGTTGGAGCGGGTGAAAATCTCTATACCGATTTCCTCCTCCAGGTCGCGGATGGTGGCCGAGAGGGCAGGCTGCGAGACGTAAAGAGCGGCGGCCGCCTTGTTCATGGATTTTTCTTCCGAGATTTTCACCGCGTAGCGTAGCTGCTGTAAAGTCATGACGATTCTTCCTGCCTTTCCTGTAACATTTTTCGTTTTTTTCCCTGGATCATTCTTCGTTTTCTTTTCTGTTGCGTTTTCCATACAGGATTCGCAAATTTTAACACGTCATCTTTCGAAACACAACAACTTCTTTTAAAAAACATCTCACGCATTTTCTCTTAGAGAAACCAGCGGTAAGGAATCGGCGATAAATACCATGTGCAGATTGCTCCGAATAATGCGTGAAGCACAGGTCCGAAATAACCTGCGCGGATCTGCTGATCGTTCCAGGCAGTGCATGAAACACGATTTTCAAAGCACATCCCCATATAATCCGCAAAAACTTCCGGCACCGGACACCCATATGCCCGATATCGGAAGTTCTGATCATTTCTTTGATTTTAGCCGAAATCATCCAAACAGGATATTCTTCCACATCACCACCGCGTCCAGTTATGCGGGATGAGCACTTTGCGCCTTTCCTTCCGTCCGCATGCCACCAGGTTTTGTTGTGCCGGATGGCATGCGTTCTTCGGAAAATATCATGTCAGGAGAGTAATATGCATAACGATGCCGATGTCAAAACAGCCGTAAATTTACATTCAGTCCGCAAACAACGGCGTGGAGAGATACCGGTCGCCGGAATCCGGCAGGAGCGCCACGATGGTCTTGCCCTTATTTTCCGGTCTCGCCGCGAGGATCTTTGCCGCCGCCAGCGCCGCGCCGGAGGAGATTCCCACCAAAATGCCCTCGGATACCGCGAATGCCTTCCCCTCGGCGAATGCGTCGTCGTTCTCGATGGCCAGCACTTCATCATAAATCTTCGTGTTCAGCACTTCCGGCACGAAGCCCGCACCGATGCCCTGGATCTTGTGCGCGCCCGCAGTCCCCTTCGAGAGCACCGGGCTTCCGGCCGGCTCCACCGCCACGATCTTCACATCCGGGTTCTGCTCCTTCAAATACTCGCCGACACCTGTGATGGTGCCGCCCGTGCCGACACCCGCCACGAAGATATCCACCTTGCCGTCCGTCTGATCCCAGATCTCCGGGCCGGTGGTGGCCTTGTGCACGGCCGGGTTAGCCGGGTTCACAAACTGCCCCAGGATCACGGCTCCCTCGATCTCCTTCACCAGCTCATCCGCCTTCGCGATGGCACCCTTCATGCCCTTCGCGCCCTCGGTCAGCACCAGCTTCGCGCCGTAGGCCTTTAGCAGATTCCTGCGCTCCACGCTCATGGTCTCCGGCAGCGTGAAGATGGCCTGATAGCCCTTCGCCGCCGCCACCGCCGCCAGGCCGATGCCGGTGTTGCCGCTGGTGGGCTCTATGATGGTCGCTCCGGGCTTTAAGATGCCCTTTTTCTCCGCATCCTCGATCATCGCCAGGGCGATGCGATCCTTCACCGACCCCGCCGGGTTCAGATACTCAAGCTTCCCCAAAACCGTGACATCCGTGATGTCCGCCTTCGCACTGTAACGGGAGAGTCGCAGCAGCGGGGTATTTCCGACCAGTTCCAGTGAACTTTCCTTAATCTTTGACATTTTATGCTCCTTTCAATTCCTACTAAACATATAGGTTATATGGTTTTCCTTTGACGGTTGGCATTATACGTCACTTCGTTCGGGCTGTCAATCGGTTTTTCGGTTCTGCGTGACATTGAAAAATTAGAAACAGATATAAGACAAAGTTATATCGGTAGTTGTTACCCGAAAAAATCGTAAAAACATTGTGATGTTGTCCGAGGAAGCGTATAATAATTTATCGGAAAATATCTATGTCATGGGAAGCAAAACCAACTATGACTGGCTGATGGAATCAAAAGTCCAACTGGAACAGGGGCAGGAAAATTCATCCTGCCCCTGACATAAAATTTACACCACCACTTCCAGAATCCTCTTCCCCCGATACTGAACCTCGTGAACACCCGTTTTTTTGTTCTTATTAAAATTAAAACTAAGCAGATACCCCACATCCTTCTTATAAAATGTCAGATAATCAAACAGCTGCGCCTCGCCCCGCTTATTGTACTCATCTCCGTGATATATCTTCAGTTCGATAATATGCTGCACCCCGTGGTAATCCACGATCACGTCCGTCCGCTTCATATCTCTGGTGCGGGCCTCGATATAATAATTCCCGCTGCCGTTTATGATCGGCTTCGTACTCACGAAGCATCCCGGCGATTTCCTGAGCGGAATAACTCATGTCCAAAGAAAATGTTGCCGAAACATCAAATGAAACAAGTTTCATTTCGGATGATTCAAAGCTAAAACTCAACACAATATATTTTTCCTGCAGCCTTCTCTTTAAAAGATAGAGAAACGTTGTTTTTCCATACTGTCTTGCACGGTTTACCGTAAAATATTTCCCGCGTGCAACAATTTCCTGCTCAATTCTCTCTGCTCTGGATGTCAGATCGACCATATAGTTTTCTTCCGGAATACAAGAACCTTCTGTATTAAAGTATTTCATCCGCCACCTCCCAAAACATTATGCAACCGCAGGCTTTTTCACTGTTTTCATTCTGATAAAAACAACATAACATCACTACAATAAAAATCTGTGAAATATCAAAGTGAATAAGGCATATGAGTTCAGCTACGCTGAATTTAAACGACATTTCGCTTCGTTGAAGTCGCACTCACACACAGACACATGTCCGTTTGTTATATTATAGCATGCTTGTATTGAAAAATAAAGCACTTTTTGTGCAATTTTGTCTCGTTTGTTACCATTTACGAGAATCATCTATGAGTCATTAATTTCTCTTCATTGCTCGGTAAGGGAAATTATTGACTCATAAAGGATGACTGTATAACAGTCACCGCCATTTTCTAAATCCTTACCCCAGCCCTTTCCGAACCGCACTCTTCACTGTATCCGAATCCAGCGTCTCCCCCGCCAACACATAAACATCCTTACTTTTATACGTCCGCCGGAACAGCGGCGCGGCGTAATCCGCGCCCACACCTAAGAACAGCCCATCGCGCTTCATATAGCAGGTCTCGGCTGTCGCCCGCTTTCGCAGGCTCGGATCCA
Source organism: Lachnospiraceae bacterium (assembly GCA_021203205.1). Classification (GTDB taxonomy): domain Bacteria; phylum Bacillota; class Clostridia; order Lachnospirales; family Lachnospiraceae; genus SIG308. The sequence goes on from JAJQBQ010000016.1 coordinate 18,207, forward strand.
CCAGATCGCCTACCGTGCGGTAGACCGCCATGTCCTCTTTGATCAGGTAATCATAGTCCCGGTAATTTGAAAAGAAATGCTTCATCACGCCTTCTTCCAGGCGGATGACGGCTGTGGCAGATCTATCATCTGTCTCAGTTGTTCTTTCCGTCACAGCTGTGATGCCTGCCGTCACATTTGTTCTTCCGCTGCCAGCTCTCTCTGTTCCATCCTCCATAGCACAAGCTGTTTGAGTGTCCTGCGTCATCCCCCGCGCTTCAAAATAAAACCCGTCCGCCCGCCACACAAACCGCTTCTCAATCGGCGCATCCAGGCGCAGCTTCGCGGTAAGCTCATGGATTGTTCGGCCCGAAAAGTCACGGTCCTCATGAAGCGAAAAGCTCTCCACCTGGAAGTCTCCTTCCCGCAGCGACCGGTACGCAAACAGCTTCGTCAGGCGCAGCATGCCCTTCATGTCCTCGTGGTTATGTATCATAAGATAATGCTCGAGACGCTCGTCCCCGGTGGTCTCGTACTCGCAGTATACCGGGATCAGGTCGCCGCCGCTCATCTCATCCTCCCGGTCAATGCCAAGGAATGCCTCGAAAGACTTCTGTTTTTTATTCGGAAGGCCGAGGAAAGACGCCAGGGGAGAGAAGATGCGGAACATATCGACAGAAATCAGATCGTCAAAGGGTGTGTATTGCACGATTTCCGAATCATTTTCCGTTTCTCTATTCTCCGTTTTCCCATCCGGATTCCTGTTTATCATACTCTTTTTATCTCCCGCAAATTCACTCTGTTCCGCCTCTGTCCTGCGAATCCCGAATCCCGGAAAATGATTTTTATACTTCAACGCCCTCTGCCGGATAAACGGCAGATCGAAGGTCGTCCCGTTAAAGTGCATGAGAAGGCGATAGCCTTTCAGCCGCTCAAAAAACAGGCAGAGGAGCTCCTGCTCCTCACTGCGCCGCTCGCAGAGCCACTGGAGGACGGTCCAGGACATCGGCCCGTTCTCCGCTGTTCTTTTCTCCGCCGACCTTTTCCCCGAATCTTCACGAATATCAGGCACAGCCGGCCTGCCCTCTTCTTTCTGGATTCCGGCCATTTTATGCTCTGCCGATTTATCCCCGTCTGAAATTTTTTCAACGCCCGTTTTTTCCCCGGATACGCTTTCCTTACCCGGAGATATTTCTCCTGCCGTTTTCTCTTCTTTATACGCCAGCCCGATCTGGTAGATCGCGTCCCGCTTTGAAGAAAGCCCTGTCGTCTCGATATCAACGAACAGGACTTCCTCCTCCTTCACGCCAAGGCTCTCCCAGTAATTTCTTACTGCGATGCCCGGCTTAAAATCTACATGTTTTTTAAATTCTTTCACAAGTATGGCTGCCTTTCCTTACTCTCACTCATTAGTATCTTTTGTAAATATCTCCTCTGTTGTCAATATTCTCAATTGATATAATTCTTACAACATTATCTATAGAGTATATAATTCGTATCGTCCCAATTCTCATTCGATATAAATCATATCCTTGTAATTTTTTTATGTCTGTTCCTTCAGGGAGTTGATAAATAGCCTGCAATAATCTTTTTCGCATAACAGAATCCTGTTTCCTTAGAAACTTCTGCGCTGCCTTCTGAAAGATAATCTCATATTTCATAGTACAACTCCCAGTTCCTTCGCCATTTCTTCAAACGACATAGCTTCTCCGTCATTTTCACGTTTTGCTTCATCAATCATTTTCAGATCCCACTCATCCGGTTCTTCTTCACCTGCTGTCAGTCCCATAAGATATACCACTACATAGTCCATCTTATATTCCGGCACTTTTTCAAGCAGTAGTATAGCTCTTTCCCGATTACTCATTTTCTTCTCCTTTCTCCCGTCTTATTCCTCACACCTTATGCTCATGCGTGAACAGATGATCCTGGCAATACTCGTAATTCCCCACACACTTCGAACAATAGTGGAATGTCAGATTCGGATTATCCGCCTCGGTGCGGCCGCAGATAGCGCACTTGTGTCTGGTCGGGCGCATGCCGGGGTTCGACGTGTTGCTCCGCTGCTGTCCCTGGTGCACCTGTTTGTTAAAGTTCCGGCGCGCTTTCCAGTTGCCGGGCGATGAGTTGAACATGCCCCTGGTGGACAGGTAGAAAATCAGTACATTTAAGAGCGATACGAGAATCACCACGCGGTATACCCAGTTTCCGAAGAGAAAATCAATTGCAAGCAGCGCGATATCCACCCAGGCCATCCATTTCACCTTGATCGGAATGACGAAGTAGAGCATCACCCGCATATCCGGGTAGGTGATGGCAAACGCCAGGAAAATCGAAAGATTAATATAATACGCGCTGAAATACTGGCTGATATAATAGCCGCGTATATAATTTGCCGCACTGGCTGTCAGCGTTTCCATTCCGTCGATCAGGCTGACATCAAAGATTGCCATGATGGCGTACAGCACAAACGCACCGATGACCGTGAAGAAGAAACCGCCGAACATGAACACATTATAACGGAATGCCCCCCAGGTGTTCTCCAGCGTTGTCCCGATGGAATAATAGAAGAACAGCATGATAATAAAGAACAAAATATTCGAGTAGGACGGATTCAGCACCCAGGTGAACAGCCGCCACACCTGCCCGTGCAGGATCTGGTACGGATCCAGCATCAGGTAATCCATCCACTCCGGAGCGATCAGATCCACCGCGAAGCCGATCACATAGCCCACCACCAGATACAGCGTCAGATTCCGGATGGCGTATTTTCCGTACTTTCGCTCCATTTTACTTAACCATTTGCCCATAGATAACCCCATTTCCGGAACGAAAGCTCAGCTTTGCCGAACTTTTTTCAGCTCCATTTTCGGACATAAAAATCAGGTCTTATTATATTTTCCATCCCTTTGCTTGTCAATCATTTCATAAAATCTTTAGATTCCCAATTTTTCGTTTCTGCCCCAAAAGTGCTGCCTGCTCTCAATGCCATCCTTTCTATCTTCTGCCTTTTTAAAAATTCGACCCGTTCCACCCCCAGTCGGACACCGGATGGTAGGTCACGTACACGGAATCCCCCGGGATGCCCAGCTGCTTCTCCAGGATCCCGCAGATTTTACCGGTCATGTTGTCATAATCTGCGGACTTCGCGTGTCCGAACAGGCTGACCGACACGTACGCGCCGCGGTCAAGCTTCTGCCCGGCCATCCACAGGTCATAGCTGTCCTCGATGCCCACCATCAGGTAGGTTTCGGACTTGTGCAGAGTCGGGATCGCCTGCCCGAAGGCTGTTTTCAGAGCTGTTTTCTGTTCCGTGCTCACCGGAACCGTGATTTTTGCATCAATAAATGGCATAAAAACCTTCTTTCCGGAGCGACTTCTCTTTCATCCCCCGTTCTGCCATTCTTAAAATAACGCATCCGGCAAATCAGGGGATTACTCTTTGTTTTCCGCTCCTGTTTTCGCTGTATTTTAAATCGTTTTCCGTTCAGATGCAACCGAAAATACTATAGATTCTCTTCCCTCTCCACCACCACTCTGCAGCGGTTCCGATAGCACGCGATCCCGTATTTGAAAATCGTGTGCATATCATCCTCACGCAGCTCGGCGGTGTAGTTTTTTTCGTTGATCTGCTTTAAAGCCTTCTTACATGCAGCATCGTACTGCTCCTTCTTCGCGTACTTTGTCTCTATGACAATGCCGATGCCATCCTCCTCGTCCTCGATCAGGATATCATAATACCCGTCCCCGGACTGTCCGTTGGATGTCACGCCCCAGTTTTCCTTAAAGGCCAGGATCCCCAGCATCGCCCCGTGGTACAGCTGCTCCTTAAAGTCATCCGGCACCGCCGTGTCGCGGATAGTGACGGTTTTTGACAGATACCCGGCAAAGAGCCGCTCTACCTCCGGCGCGTCTCCGGCCTTCAGAGCACTGCAAAGGTTCGCCACCGTCTGGCCGTCCCCCGCCACCTTTTCCTGAAACATGCCTAAAATAAAACGGCTGAAGATATAGCTCACTTCCAGGTTCGGAATGCGCAGCCGCAGAGTGTCGCCCACGGGAAGCCCATCGGCGGTCAGGTAACCGGTGGCGTACAGCAGGCTCCACATATTCTCAATACTGTCATAAATAGTATCATATGTCAGCTGTTCCTCGATCTGCTTTTGTACCGACTGTCCGGAGAGAAGACGCTCCAGCTCCGCCTTCATGACACCGTTCCCCATGCGGCGGACAAAGCGTTTCAGTTCCTCATTTCCGCTGGAATTGGCCCAGTAGAGCTTCGGCGACTTATCCGGGCTATTCAGCAGCTGGCTGCACCAGTTGATGACATCCCACGGATTGTATACATTTGCTTCGCCGATCCGATAGCCATCGTACCACTCTTTTGTCACATCATAATATTCGGAGAGACCGTAGTACGCCAGCATATCCCGCACTTCCGCGTCCGTAAAACCGAACCACCTGCTGCACTCTCCGGAAAGCATGGAATAGATTTTCGGATTATTTAATCCGGTAAAAATGCTTTCTTTCGAGACACGAAGGCAGCCGGTCAGGACCGCGAATTCCAGATGCGGATTGGACTTAAGACCGGCGTCAAACATGTTGCGGATAATATCCACCATCTTCCGGTAATAACCGCGCTCATTCGCTTTCGCCAGCGGCACATCGTACTCATCGATCAGTATGATCACCTTATGTTCGTAATACTTATGCAACAGCATGGACAGTGTATTCAGGCTTCCTGTGATGACGGTTTCCGGAAGGTCAAACATCCCGTTTGCCTTATTGCTGACGCGGATCAGCTGGCTGTAGAGCTTTTTTTCTTCTTTGCTGAGCCTGTCATCATCCAGAAGGAAGTGAAAGCGCATCGCCTCTTTTCCGATCAGAGCCCCAAGCTCGTACATCGCCATCTCCTGGCTTTCCGCATGGACGGTTTTTAAGCTTAGAGAAATGACCGGATACTGACCCATATATTCCTCGCAAAGCTTCTCTTCACTCGAAATTTCAAGCCCGTCAAACAGGCTTTTGTCCGTGCCGATCTCAAAAAAACACTTCAGCATACTCATGTTCAGGCTTTTTCCGAAGCGGCGGGGGCGTGCAAAAAGATTTACCTTTCCCCCATTGCCAAGGAGTTCTTTGATTAACCCTGTTTTATCTACAAAATAAAAACCCTGCTGCTTGAAATCAGTAAAATCATCTACCCCGATCGGAATTTTTTTTCGATTCATAGGCTCACCTTCCCGTGTAAACTTCAAAATATCAGATTCACCCCCGTTTTTCATTACATGTCGCTTTCATCCACGCATCAGAAGCTGTGCATGAATTCTTTCGCATTTTTTGAAAAACAGTACATTTTAAGAATTCCCACTTGTATCCCCTAAGTGGCCATGATAGCACCATCTTCATTGTATGTCAAGTAAATTTAAGGAATTTTTTGCCGTACTGCGGACACCTCCAGCGGATGACAGCCGTTTGCCATGAATCCGGTCAGCGAAAAGCGTTTACTCATGCGCTCCGGCTTTGCAAGCGTGATTATAGTTCAGTATTGTCGCTTTTTCCAGACAAAAAGGCTATATTTTGTTCTAAGAAAGAGTTATATGTAGCCAGGGGACAGCTTTTCGCTCCTCCCCTGGCCGCGCTCACCAGCCCATGCCATCAAACCTCATGGGGTCGCGGCACAGCCCGTAAGGACAGCTCTCCGCGCTTCCCCCGCTTTCGAGTTTTCTTCTGCCATCAAAAACGCTTCCATCATCCGTTTTCCCTCTGTCATCAAAACTGCTTTCCTTCCGGATTTTTCTTCCATTCTCCCGACTTTTTCTATCCTCTTCCCATGTACCGCCTTCCGTCTCCGGCACCGGCACACAAATCCGCATGCCCGGTTCGAGGCGGTACACATTGACAAACGGATTCGCGTCCATCACATCCTCCAGCGCCACCTCAAACCGGCGGCTGATGGAATACAGCGTGTCGCCCTGCCGCACCCGGTACGGAACGCCGTCACATGAATAACATCTGCAAAACTCCTGTTCCCTCATATACATATCCTGCCTGCCTCTTCAAGAACAATCTTCTTTTATAAGTTTATGAAATTTTCACCTCTCCGTTCCTGAATTTGCCTGTTGTATTTTGTCGATTTTGCGTCTATAATATCGTAGCCTTATTTTGACCGGGCATGAATACATATACATGGGGCAGTAATCGGCTTCTCGGTGCCCCCACATGGAGGTAAATGAATGTCTGAAACGAAAGAGCGAGTCCTCTCTCTGGGGATCGATGTCGGTTCGACAACCGTAAAAATTGTTATTATAAATGAAAAGAACGAGATTTTATTCTCGGATTACGAGCGGCATTTTGCCAATATCCAGGAGACACTGGCGGATCTTCTGGAAAAGGCCCATGCGAAGCTTGGCGATGTGCGCCTCGCCCCCGCCATCACCGGATCCGGCGGGCTGAACCTGGCGAAGCACCTGGGCGTGCCCTTCGTGCAGGAGGTGGTGGCGGTGGCCACATCCCTGCAGGATTACGCGCCTCAGTGCGACGTAGCTATCGAGCTGGGCGGCGAGGACGCGAAGATTATCTACTTCACCAATGGCGTGGAACAGCGCATGAACGGCATCTGCGCCGGGGGCACCGGCTCCTTCATCGACCAGATGGCTTCGCTGCTGCAGACCGACGCGTCAGGCTTAAATGAGTACGCGAAGGGCTACCACATGATCTATCCCATCGCGGCCCGCTGCGGCGTGTTCGCGAAGACGGATATCCAGCCGCTCATTAATGAGGGGGCCACCAGGGAAGACCTGGCTGCATCCATCTTCCAGGCGGTGGTGAACCAGACCATCAGCGGCCTGGCCTGCGGCAAGCCCATCCGCGGCAACGTGGCGTTTCTGGGCGGCCCGCTACACTTCCTGCCGGAGCTGCGGGCGGCGTTCATCCGCACCCTGAATCTGGGGCCGGAGCAGATCATCGCGCCGGAGCACTCGCATTTATTTGCGGCACTGGGATCGGCCATGGCGGCGAACGAGAAGCTTGCGGCGGCGCAGAAAAATACTGCCGCGGCACAGTCGACCGCTGCAAAACAGGATTCTTCAACTGTAAACCATGCTGCGGTGCAGACACAGACGACCGCTTCGACTGCTTCAAAAGAAAACACATCCGGCAGAAACAACGCCGCTTCGACTGCTCAGACCGATACTAAAACGGCTGAAGCTGCCTGTGCGACCTGCAAGGATGAGACTGATACAGCCGAGGACAACTCCCTCGTCCCGATTAATTCTTTGATCGACCGCCTCCGCCACGGCATAAAGATGGATTTCGAGATCAAGCGTATCCGCCCGCTGTTTAATGACCAGGCGGAGTACGACGAGTTTACCGCGCGCCACGCGAAGGCCAGCGTGGTGAAGGGGAATTTGAGCACCTACGCGGGGGACTGCTTCTTAGGCATCGACGCGGGCTCCACCACCACGAAGCTGGCGCTGGTGGGGGAGGACGGCGAACTCCTCTACTCCTTCTACAGCAATAACAACGGCAGCCCCCTCGCCACCGCCATCCGGGCCATGGGCGAGATCAAGAAGCTGCTGCCCCCCTGCTCCCGCATCGCGTACTCCTGCTCCACAGGCTACGGCGAGGCGCTGTTAAAGGCGGCCCTGATGCTGGACGAAGGCGAGGTGGAGACGGTGGCTCACTACTATGCGGCCTCCTTCTTCGACCCGGAGGTGGACTGCATCCTGGACATCGGCGGGCAGGACATGAAGTGCATCAAGATCAAGAACCAGACCGTGGACAGCGTACAGCTGAACGAGGCCTGCTCCTCGGGCTGCGGCTCCTTCATCGAGACCTTCGCCAAGTCCTTAGACTACTCCGTGGAGGATTTCGCAAAGGAAGCCCTCTTCGCGAAGAACCCGGTGGACCTGGGCACCCGCTGCACGGTGTTCATGAATTCGAATGTAAAACAGGCGCAGAAGGAGGGAGCCAGCGTGTCGGACATCTCGGCCGGCCTTGCCTACTCCGTCATCAAAAACGCGCTGTTTAAGGTTATAAAAATCACTAACGCCTCCGACTTGGGCAAGCGGGTCGTGGTGCAGGGCGGCACCTTCTACAACGACGCGGTGCTGCGCAGCTTCGAGCTCATCTCCGGCTGCGAGGCGGTGCGCCCGGATATCGCAGGAATCATGGGGGCCTTCGGCGCGGCGCTGGTGGCCAGAGAACACTACCACGGCCAGCAGACCACCATGCTGCCCATCGATAAGATTTTGAGCCTGCAGTATACGACTTCCATCGCCCGCTGCCGCGGGTGCACCAACGCCTGCGTGCTTACCATTAACAAATTTTCCGGCGGCCGCCAGTTTATCTCCGGCAACCGCTGCGAGCGGGGCATCGGAAAGCAGAAAAATAAGGACAATGTGCCGAACCTGTTTGAATATAAGAATAAGCGGATGTTCGCCTATGAGCCGCTGCCGGAGGCGGAGGCGCCCCGGGGCACAGTGGGCATCCCAAGGGTGTTAAACTTCTTCGAGAACTTCCCCTTCTGGGCCACGTTCTTTAAAGAGCTGGGCTTTTCGGTGAAGCTTTCGCCGGAATCCTCCCGCAAGATGTACGAACTGGGCATTGAATCCATCCCCAGCGAGTCGGAGTGCTACCCGGCAAAATTGGCTCACGGCCACATCAGCTGGCTCATTAAAAATGGGGTGAAGCTCATCTTCTACCCCTGCATCCCCTATGAGCGCAACGAGACGCCGGACGCCAACAACCACTACAACTGCCCGATCGTCACCTCCTACGCAGAGAACATCAAGAACAACGTGGAGGAGCTCCGCACCGAGGGCGTGCGCTTCTTAAATCCGTTCATGGCCTTCACAAACGAGGAGATTCTCACGAAGCGCCTGACAGCTGTCTTCGGGAAGGAATTCCCGGAAATCCCGGATGCGGAGGTGAAAGCCGCCGCCGCGGCAGCCTGGAAGGAACTGGATCATGCCCACAAGGATATCCAGAAAAAGGGCGAAGAGACCGTGGCCTGGATCGAGCAGAACCATAAGCGCGGTATCGTTCTCGCCGGTCGCCCGTACCACGTGGACCCGGAGATCAACCACGGCATCCCGGAGCTCATCAACTCCTACGGCATCGCCGTACTAACAGAAGACTCTGTGGCGCATCTTGGAAAAGTCGACCGTCCGCTCATCGTCAGCGACCAGTGGATGTACCATTCCCGCCTGTACGAGGCCGCGAGCTTCGTCACCACCAGGGAGGACATCGACCTGATCCAGCTGAACTCCTTCGGCTGCGGCCTGGACGCCGTCACCACCGACTGCGTCAGCGACATCCTCACCAAGGCCGGGAAGATTTATACCGTATTAAAGATCGACGAGGTGAATAACCTGGGCGCGGCCCGCATCCGGGTGCGCTCGCTGCTCTCGGCACTCCGCGTGCGGGAGAGCAGGCAGACGAAGCGCGAGATCCAGTCCGCCGCCATCCACCGCTCCGAATTCACGAAGCAGATGCATGCGGAGGGCTACACCATTCTGGTGCCGCAGATGTCGCCGATCCACTTCAAAATGCTTGCCGCGGCCATCAGCTCCGCCGGCTACAATGTGGAGATCCTGCCCAACGAAGGGCGGAACGCCGTGGACGTGGGCCTGCAGTACGTAAACAACGATGCCTGTTATCCTTCCCTGATGGTGGTGGGCCAGATCATGGACGCACTGCTCTCCGGGCGATATGACGTAAACCGGGTGGCTGTCGCCATCACCCAGACCGGCGGCGGCTGTCGCGCCACCAACTACGTGGGCTTCATCCGCCGTGCCTTAGAGCGCGCCGGCATGTCCCAGGTGCCGGTCATCTCCATCAGCGTGCAGGGGCTGGAGAAAAACGAAGGCTTCAAATACTCCGTGCCGATGCTCGTCAAAGCCATCCAGGCCGTGGTATACGGCGACGTGTTCATGCGCGTTCTCTACCGCATGCGCCCCTACGAGCTGGTGCCTGGCTCGGCCAACGAATTACATAAGAAATGGGAGGCTGTCTGCATCGAATCCCTGCAGAAGAAGGGCTTCTCCATGTCGGAGTATAAAAAGAATATTCGCGGCATCATCCAGGACTTCGACAACCTGCCCATCACGGATGTGAAGAAGCCGCGCGTGGGTGTGGTGGGTGAGATCCTCGTAAAGTTCCTCCCTGCCGCCAACAACTACCTGGTGGATCTGCTGGAGAAGGAAGGCGCGGAGGCCGTGGTGCCGGATCTGTTAGACTTCATGCTCTACAGTTTCTTTAACACCAACTTCAAGGCCGAAAACCTGGGCACGAAGAAGATGAGCGCGTATCTCGGCAACGTCGGCATCGCCGCGCTGGAGTTCATGCGCAAAGAGGCGAAGAAGGCCCTCGAGGAGAGCGTCCACTTCTACCCGCCCACCCCGATTCAGGAGATGAGCGAAATGTCCTCCGACATCGTCTCCGGCGGCAACCAGACCGGCGAGGGTTGGTTTCTCACCGGCGAAATGATGGAGCTCATCCACAGCGGTGTGCCGAACATTGTGTGCACCCAGCCCTTCGCCTGCCTGCCGAACCACATCGTAGGCAAGGGCGTCATCAAGGAGATCCGCCGCCGCTACCCGAAGGCCAACATCGTGGCCGTGGACTACGACCCGGGCGCCAGCGAGGTAAACCAGCTGAACCGCATCAAGCTGATGCTGGCGACGGCACAGAAGAACCTTGCAGCAGAAAATTAATTGTTTTTTCTATTGCAATTTTCCTGTACAGATGTTATAATGCCGCCTGTTTGATGCTCTTCCAAATACGAAGGCATCGACCGGCGGCCACGGAAGTGTAGCTCAGCTGGGATGAGCACTCGCCTGACACGCGAGAGGTCACGGGTTCGAGTCCCGTCGCTTCCACACGAAGAACTCCCGAAAGGATGTGTTTCCTTTCGGGAGTTCTTTTTAAGTTCCAATACTTTCTTGTTATTTCGTAATTTTCCTTATCGGAAACGCTCCATACTTTTTATGCTGATTCCATTCATCAATCGACAAAACTTCAAAATCAGTAATCATTTTTTCCTTCATTTCAGGTATTTTCTGAAGCTGAAACGGAAGTAAATCTGTGATCTGATTTCTGACTCGCTTTCTGGTTACAACATCACCATTTGGATATTCCAGAATGTAAACATACGCAATTGGCTTTCTCTTTTCGATTGCCCTCAGATAAATCCAACTATCATAAAATTTATACGCAATCTTATTTTCCATCTTCTGATTCGCAGGATCAAATTGTCCCGGATTCACCGCTCCCGGAATATTCGCATTTTTGTACTCAACCAACAGGATTTCATTCTCTGTCTCAACCGCAAAATCAACATCACTTAAGAGTTTTACCCCATTTGACTGATATATTTCATGGATGCGGTCCGTAGACCATACAGCAGTTGAAAAATCAAATTCATAAATATTGTTTTCTTCTCTGTAGATTTGTGTCAATTTCCTCCCACCTTTTCCCTATAAACCAAATCCAGCAGCTCCTCATCCGCATTCATGATATGATTCGGCTGCAATTCTTCCATCCTGTAAGCAGACTGACTGTAAATCTCTGTTTCTGTTTCACTTTCATTTTCATTCCGAAAAGTAGAATCCAGATTTTCCGGCAAATCAGATGTTCCCTTATAAAGATTATGAAACTGTACCTGGTCCCTGTCTGTGCGAAGAATTTCCAGATATTTTGCAAAATTATAACTGTGCGTCGCCACAAATATCTGAATTCCATTTCTCTCAAGTTCCAGCAATATTTCCGCAACCAACGGGAACAATTCCGGATTCAGGTTAGATTCCGGCTCATCCCACAGTAATATACTGTCCTTCTCCAACAGTCCGTTCCGAATCAGTTTCCACAGTAATGCCAGTTTTCGAATACCTTCTGCTTCCAGAGAGAAATCAATTTTCCGCCCGTCTTTTTTTATGACATAAAAGGTATCGTCTTCCTGAATCACTTCTCCGTCTATCGCATCGCTTATGCGATTCAAAATATTCTGCATATACGCCGGCACTTCGCGTGCTTCCGGAAGAGACGCATTTACAATGATGTCGACCTGTGTTCCGTCAAATGGCATCTTATATTTTGCGTTTAAAGCCAGAAACCCCTTCGAATGCGACAGCATTTCCGTTGTCGGGATCATGACGGACTGAATGTTCAGACCAACCCAGTTGTCAAAATTTATAATCGCTCTATGAGACAGGCTATAATTAAAAATATGACTGCCATCTGAAACTTCAAACCCGGACAAAGAGTCTCCATGCCCCTTATATTTCAATAAATCCGTATCTACCAGATTTCCTGAAAAATATTTATGAAATCGGTCTGTTTTTCCCGGATTATTTTTTTCATTTGACCACTGCGTGGCAGCATAAATCATCTTTAATATCGTTGTCTTTCCGGTTCCGTTTTCGCCAATCAGCACATTTATTCCATTGGAAAAACAGAGTTCAAAAGATTCATATAATTTATCACCTGCAGCCAATGTTCCTGACTTAGGATCACCATTATTTCTTCTCCACTGTCTCTGAAATGCCATAACATCCGTAACTGTGATTCTCTTGATTGACATCTGATTCCCCCTTCGTTTTAAAGTATTCTTGCAAACCACACATCAAAAGCTGCCTGGATTTCCTGTTATTCCCGAAATAATCATGTTTTAAACGACAAACGGGTATGGCTCACGGTTTGCTCCGTGCTACGCATTCCTTTATGTCATAAACACGAGTATAGCACAATCCGCCATAAGAAACAACTTAAAACTTTAAAAGAGTTTCTTTCCTAGAAAAATATCTTCCTCCTCCACGGACTCTCTTTATAAATCACCAGCTTCACCTTCCGCATGGTCAGGTACAGGTTCACACGTTCTGCTTCGTCCGTCTTCTTCCCGGCGTAGCGGATGAGCCCTAGAAGCTCCTCATATTCCGCAGCGGAAAGCGATTTGCCGCCCTGCGCGCCCATCCGGACGATCACGTCCGCCAGGCCGCGCCTTCTGCCGGTCTTTCTGCCGCTCCCGCGTCTGTCAGATTCCAAAGTGCGGTAGCGGAAAGGATTCCACCCCGTTTTTCTCTCCTCTCCCGCCTTTCCGTCCGCCCGGGCGAACAGGTCGCCCTCGGCCTCCGCGACCTCACTCTGCGCCATGGTGCGGCGTTTTTTGATATGGAGATGGCGATCGATATAGCGGTTCAGGTCTTCCGCGCAGATGACGAGCTTCTCCTCCTCCGACTTTCCCCGGCACTTCCACCTGAGGCGGGCTCCCCGCGCAAGCCGCACGAAAATACGCACCAGTTCCAACAAAATCAGCACCACCAGCGGCGTTTTCAGCGCCCGGAAGGCTTTCCCGAGGAACTGACCGATGTTCCGGAGCAGTTCGGACAGCTCCGCAAATACTACGGTTAAGTTCTGTCCGTCCGCATCCCCGTCTCCGGTCCCGCCCGCCTGTGTGCTCTCTTCCTCCGATGTCCGCGGCGTTGTGGTCATCTCCGCGGCCGTTGTTTCTCTGTCGCCTGTGGTTTCCGCCTCGGACGTTTCTTCCTCCTGGGTGGTGTCGTCCCCGTAGGTCACGTTCACCGGAACCCAGCCGACGCCGGAGACATAGATCTCCACCCAGGCGTGGGCGCTCTTGCCCGTGACATTTACCAGGTATTGGCCGCCGGTGGTGAGCACCGCGTCGTCCAGATCCACCGCAAAACCCTCCGCGTAGCGCGCGGGGATGCCCATCATGCGGAACATCATGACCGCCGCCGAGGCGTAGTGGCTGCAATAACCGGTTTTTCGGTCAAACAGGAAGGTTTCTATGTAATCCGCGCCCTCCGGCACCGCCGCAATGCTACGACTGTAGGTCATATTCGCGGTCAGATAATTGATGACATACCCGATACAGTCACCGAGTCCCGCCTCATATGCAAGATTTCCGAAATTCAGGCCATAATGCAGGCCATAATTTTCCAATTCGTATGTCTTCCCGTCGATTTCGACCTCTGAAAACTCCTCCCGCAGGCGGCTCAGAGATTCCGGCACATTCAGATAAATCTTATCCGAAAGATACATGTTCTCGTATTCCGCGTATGTACTGTCATATGAAATGCTGAGCCCGTCCCCATAAGCAAACGCATCTCCGAAGTCAGCCGCGATGGCATTATAATCGATGACGGTATCTGCGTCTGCCCCGGCGATATCCGGCAACAATTCATCCACATTGTAAGCATAGGTAAGCGTGTCGTCACCGGATTTTAAGGTTCTGTCACCGCGTTCCCCGTCGCCAAACGACGAGATGGCATAATAGGGCACAAACAGTACCGAGCTGTCCCCCATATACTGAATCCGGATTTTCCCGCTGGCGCCGATGTCAAAGAGTCCGGGAAGCGTCGTTTTCAGATAATCCGACGCGGTTCCCCGAATATACTGTGAAAACAAATCGTAAGTAGCCACCACCAGCGACGCATTCATCGCGGTGAAGGTGGTTTCCGTGACGCCGAGATCCTCCGCTGTCACGGCGCCCCAGGAATCTCCCTCATAGATCTCACCGGCGTAGCACTTTAAGTACAGGGTGTCCGCACTGTTATAATAGGACGAGTCGATCAGAACTTTCAGGTAAGTGGTATCCGAAGCCTCGCGCATTTCATCTTCCAGCGTCAATGTTCCCAGAACCGTATCGTCGGAAGGAAGATTTTCCTCGACGGTTATCCCATTTCCTTCGCCCTCGCCCGTTACAGGCTCCCAGGAAACGACGGTCTCCCCGTTTTCGCCGGCAACCGTGTTTTCCTCTTCCTCCCCGGTTTCCGTTTCGTCGGTTCCTGTGGTCCCCCCTTCCGTCTCCACTGAAATGCTGCCGGAGCCTCCGGTTATCCCCTTCACGAAGTCACCGGCCTGCTCCCATTTTCCCACGATCCACGGGGTATCGTAGCTGTCAAAATAGCTGCTCTTCCGAATCAGAAAAATGGATGCGCCCAGCGCGATCGCCACCAGAAAAACAAGCGCCGCAAAAAAGGACGTACTTTTCGCGTTATGTACGGTCAGGATGTGCGTTTTACCGCCGCGGAAGCGCTTCCTTTCCTCCCGCTTTTTCTTCCGAAACCCGACTTTCTCGGATTTGGCGTTTTCTTCCTTTTC
The DNA here is from genome assembly GCA_021203205.1 of Lachnospiraceae bacterium. Taxonomy (GTDB): domain Bacteria; phylum Bacillota; class Clostridia; order Lachnospirales; family Lachnospiraceae; genus SIG308. Next base: position 33,303 of record JAJQBQ010000016.1, read on the forward strand.
GTATCCGGATTTCACCGTACCGTCGGTTTTCTTTCTTCCATATTCTGACTTCACCGTATCGGCGTTCTTTTTTCTTCCGTGTCCCGGATTTCCCGTGTCAGCGTTTCTTTTTTTCCCGAATTGAAATCCCGTTCTCCCGGAGCCTTTCACTCTCTGCTCCGAACCGTCTATGCACACCGCTCCGCCCTGTGTGAACATGAGCAGCAGACTCATCAGAAAAATAAGCAGACACAGCCCCATCCAGGATGTCTCGTACGCACCCACCAGAAATGCCGCCGCCAGGAGCGCTCCGCCGAACAGAATATCCGGCAACACGGTTTTCCATTTACAGCCGTACAAAGTCTTAAACAGGGCGCTGTAAAACCCGATCGCACCGAACAGCGTTCCGCAATTTGCTCCCAGAGAAGGCTGCATATAAATTGCACCGGCCTGGATTTCCGACAGCTGATACACCGACTGTCTGCTTCCCAGCACCGTCACGAACTCGCCCGAGAAAAGGTTCACCGCGAACTTCGCGGATGTTCCGAACACATAGTTGTAATAAAAAACAATATAATCCGCCAGAACGAGGGCGCCCCGCAGGATCTCCTTAAAATTCCAGACAAAAAACACCAGGCATACGCCAAGAGTCAGAACTGCCAGCCACCTTCGCTCTGCGGTTTCCCTGTCGTACACCGCTCTCCGCTGTACGTTTTCTCCCGCTTTTGCCCGGATATCTTTCTTTCCGGTACTGTTTTCGGCATTGACCCGGTTCGTTTTTCCGGAAAAGCGCTTCCTTTCCGTCTCCGCGTTTTCCGCCTCTGCTCCCTCTCTGCCGTGAAATTCCCTTCTCTCCGGGAAATCAGGCGCGGTAATCTCGGCGACCCGCGGAAGGAAAAAAGCCACGATCACCCCGCCGATCAGATACGGCAGCATGGAGACAACGCTGATTTCCTGATAAAGCATGTGCGCGGCAAGAAGATACACGCCGCAAAAGCCGCAGAACATCATGAAAATGTTCGCGGCTGTTTCCGAAATCTTTTGTCTGCGCTTTTTCGTCTCCCCGTCCCGGTAGCCCATGCTTCCTCCCCTCATTTATATCTTTCTTTTTTTAAGATCCCTCTGATATTGCAAATTCCGTGCATACTTAACATAATGTCGGGTCACCCGATCCGCAAAATTTTTTCCGCCGCATGCCCTGCGTCCGCTGCGTACTGCGAAAAGTGCTCCTTCTGATTCGGCGGCATCTTGCAGGCCTCGTCAATCACGTCGTGCAGATCGTCGTGATTCATCAGCAGATGCCGCACAAACACGTGCCGGGACTCATCGTACCAGAAAAGCAGTGCAGCCCGCTCCTCCGAGACCAGATCCTCGCAGGTCTTCGCAAGCCGCAAAAGCAGCCGGTCGGCTTCGTCCTCATTTTCCGGCATGTAATCAAAAAAGACGACTGTGTACGCCTTCTGCGGCAGCGAGTACTCGCGCACGAACCAGTCTTCCTTCTTCGCGCTGAGCTTCCAGTGGATTTCCCGCATGCGGTCGCCCTGCCGGAACGGTCGTATATCCAAAAGCTCCGGCGGCAGGTCGCCCACCTCGTCATCCTGGTAAAAATCACTCTCCTCCAGGTGCCGTTCATGCCGGTTCTGCTCCGAATCCGCCATATCCTGATGGGCCATCTCCCCGCTCTCTTCCGGCAGCGGATCCTTTAAAGACGGCCGCACAATCATGGTTCCCGTGCCCGTCACGCGGATCCGTCTGCGGAAAAAACCAAACCAGTCATAGATCGTCACATCCCGCATGGTCCACTCGTGCACGCCGCAGTGCTCCGGCACAAAGTGCAGGGTAAACACCGTCTCACATCCGCCGGAAACATACGTCACGATCTCGTATTTCTCCGGTCTCCGGTCAAAAAAGGTCCGATAAAACAGACGAACCCGCGCACGAAGCACGGGCAGCGGAAAGCGGTTCTTCACATGCAGCGGAATCTCCACCGGTTCGTTCCGCGTGGCGTACAGCGTCTTATTCGACCGAACCCCGCCGATGCCGCCCGACAGTCTGAAAGACTGGAGCAGCAAAACCAGCCCGCTCACCGCCAAAAGCAGCAGCATAGCCACCTGGGCCGCCGCGAGCAGCGGATCCGGAAACGCGATCTCCAGCGCCACCAGCGCTGCGTAAATAAGAATAAAGATTAGCCGTTGTCCCCACATAGCACGCCAGATATCCCCTTCCCTTTACACACTTCGTAACTGTCACTCTCCACCAGCCATCTTCCCCCGATCCCGTGACTCCGGGAGGATTAAGGAACTTCCTATGTTCGGCAGCCGGCGTCACTCATCAAACTATGCCAGCTCCAGGACCTCCCCGATCACGGAATCCACACTCACATCGTCGTACTTCGCATTGCGCTCCAGAATCACCCTGTGGTTCGCCACATCCCGAAACACGCTCCTCACATCCTCCGGCATTACATAGAGCCGGCCCTCCAGAAACGCGGCCGCCTTCGCCGCCTGTTGGAGATTCAACGCCGCCCGGGTGCTTAAGCCCAGCCGCACATAGCGGTGGTCGCGCGTCGCCCGCACAAGCCGGGTAATATAGCCGACCACCTCATCCCGCACGATCACCCGGTTTACGGTCTCCTGAATGGCCGCCAGGGTTTCTTCGGACAGAATACTCGCCACCTCCCGGATACGGCTGCCGCGCCCGTTCGCCTTTAAGATTTCACACTCGTCCTTCTGGGACGGGTAGCCCATGTAAAGCTTCATCATAAAGCGGTCCAGCTGTGATTCCGGCAGGGCGCTGGTGCCCTCGGAGCCCAGCGGATTTTCCGTGGCGATGACAAAAAAAGGCCGGGGCAGCTCGTGTGTCACACCGTCCACAGTGACATTGCCTTCTGCCATAGCCTCCAACAGCGCCGACTGGGTCTTCGGGGACGTGCGGTTGATCTCATCCGCAAGGAAAAGGTTGCACATGATGGCCCCCTCCCGAAACTCAAACTCGTCGGTCTTCTTATTAAACATGTAAAATCCTGTCACATCCGACGGCAGCACGTCCGGCGTAAACTGCATCCGGCGGTAATCAAGCGAGAGCACCTTCGCGAAGGCCAGCGCTAATGTAGTCTTCCCGGTGCCGGGCACGTCCTCCATCAGCACATGCCCACCGGCAAGGATGGCGGTCATTACCTTCCTTATGACCTCATCCTTGCCGATGATCGCTTTTTTCACCTCGTCCGTACACATCTGCATCAGCTGCATGATGCGCTCGTCCACCAGATAATCTCTTGTCCCCTCGTTTTTCATAACTTTCCCCCGATTCATACCGGGCTTCTCATCAGAAACAAGCCTCTCCGCTTATCTCCTGCCCGTTCTTAAGAATATGATTTCCCTGCCTCGCTTCGTAAAACTTCGAACGTTGGCTGTGAACAATAACTTCCCTGTACCCGTTTCCATGATCCCCATTTCCGGCTTATCTTAAGGTTACCATTCACTAATCACTGATCAACAGCCACCAGGACATCGCTTTCTAATTAGCTGGACATTTTGCGAAGTGCAGAATTCTCCGTATGCAAGGCGCTTGAGGGAGGCGATATGGTACATCGCTGACCGTAATCAACGCAGTAGACGGAAATTCCGCCAGGCAAAACGGCTAATTAATTAGGAAGCCAGCCACTAACCACTAATCACTGTCTCACCCGGATATGCACCTCACGCAGCTGCTGTTCCGTCACCTCGCCCGGCGCACCGCACATCAGATCCTGCGCGTTTCCGTTCATCGGGAACGGGATCACTTCGCGGATATTTTCCTCGCCCCGCAGCAGCATGATCATGCGGTCGATGCCCGGCGCCATGCCCGCGTGCGGCGGCGCGCCGAACTGGAAGGCCTGGTAGAGCGCTCCGAAGCGCGCTTCCAGCTCCTCCTCGGAATACCCGGCGATGGCGAAGGCCTTCACCATGGTCGGCAGGTCGTGATTGCGCACCGCGCCGGAAGACAGTTCCACGCCGTTGCACACCACGTCGTACTGATAAGCCAGCACATCCAACGGATCCTGCGTATTCAGCGCCTCGAGGCCGCCCTGCGGCATCGAAAACGGATTGTGGGTGAATTCCAGGCGTCTTTCTTCCTTATTATATTCGTACATCGGAAAATCGTTGACGAAGCAAAAACGGAAAGCATTCTCCTCCGTCAGCCCCAGTCGCGCGCCCAGCTCATTGCGGATCTGACCCGCGTAGAGGTTCGCCCTCTCCTCATTGTCCGCGATAAAGAAGACCGTATCGCCCACTGCCAGCTCCGTGATCACGGCCAGTTCCGCTTTCAGCTCCTGCGGAATAAATTTATCAATCGGGCCCTTGTAGGAACCGTCCTCCATCATTTCCAGATAACCCAGCCCGCCGAGACCGATGGAAAGGGCGTAGGAAAGCAGCTTCTCGTGGAAGCCCTTCGACATCTCCTCGTGCACACGGATGGCACGCACGGTCTTTTTCAGGAACGGTTTAAACGTGCACTTCTGGAAGAAATCCGTCACATCCACGATGCGCAGCGGATTGCGAAGATCCGGCTTGTCCGTGCCGAAGGAGAGCATCGCTTCTTTGTAGCTTAACACCGGGAACGGCGCCGCCGTCACCTTCGCACCCTCCGGCGCAAATTTCCGAAACGTTTCCGTGAGAACTTCCTCACTCACACGAAAGACCTCCTCCTGGGAGGCAAAGCTCATCTCAAAATCCAGCTGGTAAAATTCACCCGGCGAGCGGTCCGCCCGGGCATCCTCGTCGCGGAAGCAGGGCGCTATCTGAAAATATTTGTCAAAACCGGCCACCATCAGCAGCTGCTTGTACTGCTGCGGTGCCTGAGGCAGCGCGTAGAACTTCCCCTTAAACTTCCTGGACGGCACAATATAGTCCCTCGCGCCTTCCGGGGACGACGCGCACAAAATAGGCGTCTGAATCTCCAGAAAACCCATCTCCGTCATCTTCTGTCGCAGGAACGAAATCACCTGTGAACGGAAAACCATGGTATCCTTCACCTTGCGGTTGCGCAGATCCAGATAGCGGTACTTTAAACGCACATCCTCCCTCGTCTCCTTCGAGGTGATGATCTCAAACGGCAGCTTTCCCGTCACCTTGCCCAGCATCTCCACCTTTGCGGCGCGCAACTCAATGGTTCCGGTGGGAAGCTTCGGATTGTAGGTCTCCTCGTCACGCTCCTCGATCACGCCTTCCACCGAGACGCAGTCCTCTCTGCTTAAACCGTCCAGCAGACTCGTGTCCGACATGACCACCTGCATCACGCCGTACATATCCCGGAGATCCAGAAAGGACACGCCGCCGTGATCCCGGATATTCTCGATCCACCCTGCTATCTTTAAAGTCGCGCCGACATCCGCCTCCGTGATCCGGTCCATCGTCCGGTCGCGATATAGTAAACCTGTCTGCATTTTGCCAACTTCCTTCCTGAAATATCGTGATCTGCCGCGAGCCAAAGTATTACCCTTCGGCTTCACAAACGCTCTATAGATTACCATCTGAAAATAATTAAGTCAAGGCAGTTTTCACATTCGCTGCCCGAAAGTTTCGGGAAACATCATAAAATGGGCACAGAAAAATCAAATTTCACGTATATTCTTGCGTTTATACATACAGAAACTGCAAGAGCTCTTCGCAGCAATTCCTGCGGGAACATATGCAGAAAAAACATCCGAACTGACGAACCGTTTTGCGAATCCGGGGATTCCTCTGCGAATGAATTATTTGCACCGGACGCTGTCTTTACCCGGTTAAATGCCGGATTTTGGAGGAGGGCAGAAATTTGGATATCACTGGCACCAGCCATTCATTTTACGGGAATTCCCGCGTCCTCTTAGAGGGCGCGATTATCGAACTCACAGCCAGGCTCGACCTTATGCGCAGCTGGTGGGTCGCGAACGGGGAGCGCGATCCGATCTCCTACGTGATTTCGCGCGTAAAATCCGAGGACAGCATGCGTGAAAAACTGCGCAGACGGGGGCTGCCGGTCACGCTGGAAGCCGCGCTCAACGAGATCAATGACGGCGCCGGCGTGCGCGTCGTCTGCTCCTATATCAATGATGTCTACCGCATCGCGGAGCAGATCCGGAACCTGTCCGGTGTCACGATCGTCTGCGAAAAAGATTACATTCAGGCCCCGAAGCCGAACGGCTACCGCAGCTACCACACCAACCTTGTGCTCGACCTCGATGTCATGGGAACCGTTCATAAGGTCAATGCGGAAATCCAGATTCGCACCATCGCCATGGACTGCTGGGCAAGTCTGGAGCATCAGCTCAAATATAAGCACAACGTGAAAAACCAGTCGGTGATCGTGGATGAGCTCAGGCGCTGCGCGGATGAAATGGCGACGACCGATCTGAACATGCAGACGATACGGGACATGATCCGTGCGCAAAATTAGAATCAATGCGCAGCATGGCCGGAATACATGTGCAGAATTAATTCGGAAACTGTTTTTAAGCAGGGAGCATTCTTAAGCGACGAAATTATTTCTATAAAAGTAAACCACTCGCATGTATTATCATAGCATATGTTAAAAAGGGGGAAAAATCCATGAAATTATTACTTGCCGACGACGAGGAAGACCTTACCCGGGCGCTCGCCGCCATATTAAAGTTCAGCCATTACGAAGTAGACATCGCAAACGACGGGGCCGAAGCGCTGGAAATGGCTCTGCGCTGCCCCTATGACGCGCTGATTCTCGATGTGATGATGCCGGAGCTCTCCGGCACGGAAGTTGTGGAAGCCCTGCGCGCCCGCGGCATTGATGTGCCGGTTCTGATGCTGACCGCGAAATCGGAGCTGGAAGACAAGGTGGAGGGCTTAAATAAGGGCGCAAACGATTACCTGACCAAACCGTTTCACAAGGAAGAACTGCTGGCCCGTATCCGCGCCATCACACGCACAAATTACGCCGCGCCGCGCCGGATTCCCGTCGGAAACGCAACGCTGGATGTGGAAAATGACACGCTGTTTGCCGGCAACATTTCCTTCCGCCTGAATACACGGGAAACGAAAACGCTGCTTTTGCTCGCGGAAAACCCGGACCGGAAGCTGTCGGAAAAGACGCTGGCGGACACCGTTTTCCGGGACTGCGGCGGCTCCGGCATCGTGCCAATGTACATTTCCTATCTGCGGAACAAGCTCACCGCGCTGAACGCGGGGATTGAAATTCACGAGGACGGCGGGTATTATCTCTCCAAATACACAACATGTTGTGCTCCGGAGAAAGTCGAATCGCTACATGTTGTGTCAAAAGGAACAGAAATGTGAGTTTTCGGACAGTCTTGGAGGGGAATCTTATGATCAAAAAAATGCAGCGAAAATTTATCGCCATCACCATGTTGTCGGTCTTTCTCGTGACCTGTGTCATCGCCGGTGTGATCAACCTGGCGATTGATATCCGCGCAAACCGACAGACAGATCTGCTCCTGTCGCTGATCTCCGACAACGGCGGGACTTTCCCGACCTATGAAGTTCTGAATGCTCCGACCGGCTCGGATTACGAAATGATCACGCAGGAAACCGAGCATTCCACCCGCTACTTTTCCTTCTTTGTGCAGGCCGACGGGACGATCGAAAGCTCGAACCTTGCGCAGATCATCACGGTCACGGAAGATGACCTTGGCGATATCCTCACAACCATCCGCGCAGCCGGAAAAACCGGCGGCTATTACGGTCAGTTTAAATATCTTGTCACGGATACGGACGACGGAACACTTTATGTGTTTGTTGACTGCAGCTCCACCCTCTCCGAGCGGCGCTCCATGCTGATCTACTCCGCCTGCACGGTTGTGGGGGCCTGTTTCATTATCTTTGTGATCGTAACGGTCTGCTCCGGAAAGATTATCACTCCGATGATCGAAAACATGAATCGGCAGAAGGAATTTATCACCAACGCCGGGCACGAGCTGAAAACCCCGGTGGCCATCATTCTGGCAAATGCAGATGTGCTGGAAATGAAAAACGGCCCGGACGATGAGTGGGTGGGGAGTATCCGCAAGCAGGCGAACCGACTGGACACGCTGATCCAGCGCCTGCTGCGCATGGCGAAGATGGATGAAATGGACGGAGCAAATGAATTTTTCCGCTTTTCCTTAAGCGATATGGTTCGTGAAACCACGGATTCCTTCCAGGTCATCCAGGCAGCCCACCCCATCGAAGCGGACATTGCCCCGGATGTGGAGATCACCGGCGACCGGGAAAGCATCCGGGAACTCATCTCCATTCTGCTGGATAACGCCACAAAATATGTAAAGCCGGAGGGCACCGTGAAAATTCAGGTGACCGCATCCGGCAAATACGCCCGTCTGGACGTTTCCAACGACTTTGAATCCATGAACCGGGAGGACCTGAACCGGCTCTTCGACCGCTTCTACCGCAGCGATTCTTCCCGCGCCCGGAAGACCGGCGGCTATGGCATCGGGCTTTCCATGGCGCAGACCATTGTGAAAAATCACGGCGGTAAGATCAATGCGGAGTATGCGGACGGGAGGGTGCACATGGTGGTGCAGCTGAAAATTGGGTAACATAACTGTTCGCAGCCTTCCCTGAATATCGCGAAGCAACACTTCAGCATTCGCACAGGATGCGAGGAACCGTAACGCTTTAGATAACATAGTCATTTGCAACCAGTTCCTGCTGCAGGATATCTCCGATTGTGATGCCGTCCAGATATTCGTTGATCACGCGGTTTAAACCCTGCCATACCGGAAGCGTCACACAGTCCGCGCTGCGGACACAGGCGGCCGGGTCTCCCTCCGCACAGGCGACCGGCGCCAGGCTCCCCTCGGTAAGCCTGAGGACTTCACCCAATGTGATCTGCGAAGCGGGGCGTCCCAGCCGGTAGCCGCCCTGATAGCCGCGATTTGTCGACAAAACCCCCGCCTTATTCAGAATGGGAACGATCTGTTCCAGATATTTTTTCGAGACATCCTGCCGTTTCGCGATGTCCTTTAACGCTATATACTCGCCGTTGTCGTGTTCCGCCAGATCGACCAGCATGCGGAGCGCGTAACGGCCCCGGGTTGAAATTTTCATGAGCTCCTCTTCCTCCCGTCAATTTATTCAGATATTATGACACCAGGGTCAAAAGTCCATGAATCGGGAGCTCGCTCCCGAATTCATGGATTTGGAACCCGCAAAACATGAGGATGTAGCCATTTTTGACCCATTTTGGGTCAAAAATGAGCGGAATCCGAATGTTTTAGGATTGCGAGAGTGCGAAGCACGAAGCAATCCGTGGTGTCATATTATTCACAGTTTGCGTACCTTCGAATAACGCCATTCTACCACAATTCCTATCGGCTTAAAAGGTTTTTTATCTTCTTTTTTCGAAATCTCTTGACACTGTCTGCTGTATATGATATAGTCCGGGCATTAGGGTTAGTTGCTCCTAACTTTTGAAAATTTGCTTTGCGGGCTTACTGATTCCGCAGATGCCCCAAAATGTTGTTCACCGCAACATTTTGGGGCACCGGTATCATTTTTATAATTAGAAAGGAACAAAGAAACTTATGTGTATCGTTATTATCGGCGGAAATGAGCGCATGGAATGTCAGTACACAGACATTTGCAAAAATTACGGCTGCAAGGCCAAGGTATTCACGAAGGAGAACGGCTCCATAAAGAAGAAGATGGGTGTGCCGGATCTCATGATACTCTTCACAAACACAGTGTCCCACAAGATGGTTCTGAGTGCGCAGAAAGAAGCAAAGCGGAACAACGTGCCGATCGCCCGGGTACACACGAGCAGCGCTTCGGCGCTGAATTCCGTGCTGGCGGAATACTGCGGGCCTGCAACGGCGTAAACGAGTGATCCGTCATTTCGGGGTTCTTATTTACGGAAGGCCTGTGAACAGGGATATCTCCGGCCTTTTGACTGTCACTCCATGGTGTTGAAAAAGTACAGATACAGCCGGGCACCCCGATCCGCAGGCCCCATCCCAGTCATATTACTGTCTGTGTTCCGCCGCCACATACGCCTCCGTGTAGAACTGTTCCTGCGAGTTCACCGGATACTCATTCTCCGCCGGCTCACAGTGCACATACGTGCCGTCCGGTCTCTGAATTCTGCCGTTTACCGTATCGTGCAGCATGGTGTTGAACATGGTTCGAAGCCGTTCTTTGAGCGCTTCGTCATAAATCGGCGCGGCAATTTCCACGCGGCGCAGCATATTTCGCGTCATAAAATCGGCGGAGGAGATGTACATGCGGTCTCGATCCGGCGTTCCGAAAATATAGATGCGCGAGTGCTCCAGAAAACGCCCGACAATGCTCATCACGCGAATGTTGTCGGTCCAGCCGGGAATGCCGCTCTTTAAGCAGCAGATACCCCGCACGACCATATCGATCTTCACGCCGACGCGGGATGCGTCGATCAGCTTGTCGATGATCTTCTTGTCGGTCAGGGAGTTGATTTTCACACCGATGTAGGCCGGCTTTCCGGCCTTTGCCAGGCGAATCTCTTCCTCCATCATCGCGAGGATACGGTTCTTCATGCACAGCGGCGCAACCAGCAGATGTTCGCTCTCCTCCGTGACCTCCCCCAGCAGGATCGCGTGGAAAATCTGCGAGGCCTCCTCGCCGATTTCCGAGCTGGCCGTCATCAGAGATAAATCCGTGTAAACCTTCGCCGTGCTCTCGTTATAGTTTCCGGTTCCGATCTGGGTGATGTACTGAATCTCCGGGCCGTCCTTGCGGGTGATCAGACAGAGCTTGGAGTGCACTTTCAGGCCGTCAATCCCGTAAACCACATGGCAGCCGGCATCCTCCAGGGTACGGCTCCAGCCGATATTATTTTCCTCGTCAAATCTGGCCTTCAGTTCCACCAGCACATCCACCTGCTTGCCGTTCTCCACGGCCTCCACCAGCGCCTCAATCACCTTCGAATTTTTCGCCAGCCGGTAAAGCGTCATACGGATGGAAATGACCTTCGGATCTCTGGCCGCCTCGTTTAACAGGTTTAAGAACGGACGAATGCTCTCAAACGGATAGGTGAGCAGGATGTCTTTCTCCAGAATCTGCGCGATCATCGACCTTCCCGCATCCACCATGCGCGGCGGCTGCGGCTTCCGGCGGGGGTAAACCAGGGAAGTATCCTGGCGAAGTTCTCCGGAAATCTGCGACAGGAAGGACAAATCCAGCGGCGCTTTCGAGAAGAACACCCGGCTCTCATCCAGCTCAAAGTACTGGCACACGGTGGCAAGCGCCCCCGGTTCCACCTCGTCTGTCAGTTCCAGGCGGATCGGTGCCAGCTTCCGGCGCTGCTTCACGATCTGCGCCATGTAATCCCGGTAACCCAGATCCTCATCATACACCGTGTCCGTGTCAATGTCGGCATTGCGGGTGATGCGGATCAGCGTCTTTCCGATCACGCGATAGCCCTTGTACATTTTGTGGATGTAGCGGAGGATGAGCTCCTCCGACAGCATGTAAACGCCCGGCTTCGATGACACCGGAATCAGGCGCGGAAAGACATGGCTCGTGCAGGGAATGATCCCCAGCTTCTTCTTCTCATTTTTTGTTTCCAGCACCGCCAGCGCGTAGATTTCCTGGCTTCTTAAGAATGGGAACGGCTGTTTGCGCCCCACGAGCATCGCCGTCAGCAGCGGCGAAATTTCCTTCATGAAGTACGATTCCAGCGTTTTATCCTTGCTCTTCGGCAGGTCGCGGAAGGAGCGCAGACTGATGCCGTGCTCCGCCACCTCGGCCATGATATTCGCGTAGATCTCATCCTTGCGTATGGAGAGCTCGCGCACCCGCGCCAGGATGGCGTCGATCTGCTCTTCGCAGGTCATGTTTGTCTTGTTGTCGCGGATTTCCTGAGAGAGGAGCCCCTGATCCTGCAGGGAGCCCACGCGAACCATAAAGAACTCATCCAGATTGCTCTGGAAAATGGACAGAAATGACATTTTTTCGCAGAGGGGATTGCGCGGATTCACCGCCTCCTCAAGCACGCGTTCGTTAAACTTCAGCCATGACAGCTCCCGGTTTTCGTAGAGCATCGGACGCTCACCCAAAGTCTCCTTCGGTGCTTCTTCTGACTTCTCCTTCGATTCCGTTTCCGTCATTTCGTTTCCTTCCGATTCAGTCTCCGTCTTTTCGGTTCC
>JAJQBQ010000016.1:45508-51557 GCA_021203205.1 Lachnospiraceae bacterium
TCCGGCTCCGCCGTTTCGGTCTCTTCCGGTTCCGGCTCCGCCGTTTCGGTCTCCTCCGACTTTATCTCCGTTACTTCGATTTCCGGGGGCTGTTTTTCTTCCGCTCTCCCAACCTCAAACTCTGCTTCTTCCGTCGGAGCTTCCGGCTCGGGGTCAGCCAGCTCTCCGTCCTCAAAAAGGACATCCTGCTCTTCCTCCATATCCCCGCCGAAAAAGTCCGTACTCTTCTTCTCTTCCATTTCCGCTTTCGATTCTCCTTTCGAAATCTCCGACAAAACTGTCTGATTGCCTTCCGTTGCTTTCTTTCCCACTTTCTCAGTCTTTCCCGTTTCCTCCGCCGCAAGGTCGGAGGATTCGCCTTTTATCTTCTGCACTTCGGTATGGTCGCGCCGGGCGTATGCCTGCGGCATTTTCGCGGCTTCACTTTTCATCTTTTGAGTTTCCGTATCCGGGGAGTCTGCTCTCTTTTTTCCTCCCCATTTTTTTCTCTGTCCCCCGATCCGGGTTCTCAGATTTTCCAGAAATCCCGATTTCATAACCCCCTCCTTTTGTCTACTGGTCTCCGAAGCAGATGCCAAGTCCCCTTGCTTCCTCCACCACAGAAGAAGACGGATCCACTTTTTTCAGTTTGCCGGCGACCTCCTCTAACGGCACCGGGACGATCTCCTCACCTTTTACCGAAACCATATAACCGAACCGGCCGTCCGCAATCAGTGCCGCAGCAGCAGCCCCGAGCCGGCTCGCCAGCATCCGGTCATAAGGACACGGTGCGCCGCCGCGCTGTACATGCCCCGGGACGGTGACACGCACTTCGGCTTCCAGCTTTTCTTTCAGCTCCGGCTCGATCCGGTAGACCGGTGCCAGCGAACCGTTCTCCCTCATCCACTGTTTCCGCTCGCGTTTTGTCATGGCGGCTTCCGCCTTCGACATGGCGCCTTCCGCCACCGCGAGGATGAAATAATTCCTGCCCTGTTCCCGCTTCCGTTTAAGAGCCTTTGCCACAACACTTACATCATATGGGATTTCCGGGATCAGTATGACATCCGCACCGCCGGCAATGCCGGAATACAGCGTCAGCCAGCCGGTCTTGTGTCCCATCAGTTCCACCAGGAAAATCCGGTCATGCGAGGCCGCGGTGGTTTTCAGCTCATCCAGCGACCGCGTTGCGACTTCGATCGCACTCTGAAAACCGAAGGTCAGATCCGTTCCCCAGATATCGTTGTCGATCGTCTTCGGAAGCGTCACCACATTCAGGCCCTCCCGGGAGAGAAGATTCGCCGTCTTATGTGTACCGTTGCCGCCGAGAATCACAAGGCAGTCAAGCTTCCACTTCTCGTAGTTTGCTTTCATGGCCTTTACTTTGTCTGTGCCGTCAGCCTCAGGCACGTGAATCAGCTTAAACGGCGTTCTGGATGTGCCCAGAATCGTCCCGCCCTCATTTAATATCGGATCAAAATCCGCTTTCGTCATCTTTTTATAATTGCCATGAATCAGTCCCTGATATCCCTTCTGAATCCCATAAATTTCCAGATTGGGAAAACGTCCATACAATGCCAGCGCCACGCCGCGCATCGCCGCGTTCAAACCCTGACAATCACCGCCACTGGTTAAAAAACCCACTCTTTTCATAAACTGTCTCCTTATTAAATAACTTCCTTACATTCGTTTTTATTATAATATCACCATTCACGACTATGGATGGTGATATTATAACACACATCCTGTATTACTGTGTGAAGTTTATGTAAAATCTATGTAAGGTTAACCGGGGCTATCCGTAAAACTTTTCTGCATTCTCCCTCATTATTCTGAATTTTGCGTCATTATAAATAACGCTTTAATAACAATTTGTTGCCTATCATACCGTGAAACCTCCTGCGGCCGAGACTTTTATGTCAGGCAACTGTCAGAAAGCACTGATATTTCAGGAGGAAGATACGAGGAAAGGAACTTATGAAAAAATGAAAAACCCTAATTACACCACCTGCACGATCTCCATGAGAGAGGTGCAGCAATTGCTCCGGCAAAACAACCAGCCTGTTTTTCTGGTACTGTACCGACCGGATCAGAGTGATGAACCAAAGATGTTATCCGCATCCGAAGAATTTGCCTCCTTCCGGCCTGCGGACAGAACAGACATCGAATTCCGTTTCGGTGATGCAGGAAAATGTGAATTCCGTTCCGACGGTGCAGGAAACAATGACCCCTACTCCGGTAATGTAGGAAAATGTGAAGGAAGCGGCGACCTCATGCGGGAACGTCTGCTGGCAGATTATCTGCACAGTCTCGGAATTCCCGCTCACCTGAAGGGTTACGAATACCTGAAGCGGGGCGTGGAAATCGCCATGAATGACCCCTCGGCTCTGTGTGCCATCACCAAGGAACTGTACCCGGACATCGCAAGAAGCTGCGGCAGCAGTTCCGTTTGCGTTGAGCGGGCCATCCGACACGCAATTGAAAATGCATGGAACCGCGGAAACCTTCTGCTCCGGAATGATCTGTTCGGCACAGCGGACGGCAATATAACAGGCAGGCCGACCAACGGCGAATTTATCGCCATGGTTGCGGAAAAGCTTCGGCTCGCAGAAACAAATTTGCAGTAAACTTAGTCGAGCGGGGAAGTTTTCCCTGCTCACCCGCGCCGGGTCGCGTCCTGCGTAAGCCGGAAAGTATCCTTATACGGCCCATTTGTACAATTGAGCAGGGTGCCTCTGCCCGCGCCGAATCACTCCCGGCGCAAGCCGAAATATTTCCAAAGTGTCGCCTGACGGCGACACTTTTATTCGGCCTGTACTAAAAAAACACGCATGTCAAAAAAGACATGCGTGTTTTTCAGTCATGGAGCTGACGGGAGTCGAACCCGTGTCCAAACCGCCTTCAAACGTCCTTCTACTATCATAGTTTCTGTTTTGACATTCCCTCCCCGGCACGCCCGGAAACAGGCTTACCGGTTCAGTAGCTTCATGATACGGCTATATGCGCAAAGCTTTGCATATATCGTTTCCTGCCATGATGACGCCGGTGTCAGTACATGCAGGTCTGCACTGTCCGACGGCTGCCCTTAGGCAGCGTAAGCTAAATTATCTTCAGCGTTTATTTTTTTCCAGCTTTTTAGGAAGCTCTGGTCTTCCGATAGCTTCTCCATCCTCGAACGACCTGTCGAAACCATGACAACCCCGTAAAGATTTGTCGACAAACAATAGTATTTATCGCCATTTTCTAAGGTTTGCAGGAAAAAACCGCACTGGTCATCCCTGACTTAACGCACTTTAGCACATTCTCCGGGAAAATGCAAGGAGTTCTTTTTACTTTGTCAGGTACAACAGCGGATCCACCTGAACGCCATTGATCAGAATCTCAAAATGCAGGTGCGGTCCCGTCGTATTTCCGGTATTTCCGCTGTAGGCGATAAGATCTCCCTGCGACACCACATCCCCCACAGACACCGCATACTCACTTAAATGCGCATATCTGGTAACCGAACCGTCGGAGTGCTGAATCTCCACACAGTTTCCGAAATCCGAATACCAGGAAGCCCGGATGACTGTGCCGCCCCGCGAAGCGTAGACGGATGTCCCGACGCTCACGCCGAAATCCAGCCCCTTATGCATGCGGCCCCAGCGCTCACCATAGTAGGATGTAATCGTAGCACTCACCGGGTATTTATACGTGGGTGTCTCGATCGTACCTACCTCGATCTGCTCATTTACCGCCTCCTCGGCCACTTCCTCGCTCAGCACCGTAAGGCTTACCGTCTCGCCGTTCTCAATGACTTCCTCATAGTAAATAACCTTCGTGCCGTTTACGCCCTCGACCACCGTCTCGGACACATTATCATACCATTCATCATTTTCGATATATTCTGTCTCATAAGGAATTTCTTCCTCTTCGCTGTAATATCTCGTAACCCGGAACTGAATGATATCTTCGTAGTTCTCAATCGTAAGTATGTCGCCTACGTTCAGAATCGAGCCGGCCGTGTAATCTTCGTTCATCGCCAGCAGCTCGTCCACCGTGATACCGAAGGCATCTGCGACGCTGCTGAAACAGTCGCCGTACTGAATACTGTAAGATACCGGATCGCTGTACTGACCGGTCAGAAGCTCCTCCGCTTCGGCCTCGCTCACCAGTGTTCCCTCGCTGGCCGGAACCTTCTCCACCGATATGGATGTCAGAAGTTCCAGCTTCACGGTTTCCTCTGACGTGGAAGGTTCAAGACTGACCGATATATTTGCATCCGAATCTTCCTCACAAACCGCACAATAGTCATACTCCGTATTCGCAGCTATCACCGCATTCAGCGCCTGCTCGATTTCTTCCTTCGAGGACAGGGCAAAAACATACGTTTCCTCACCGGAAACCGTTACATTATATATGTATTCCTCGCACTCTGTCGTGGAAAGGATGGCCTGCTCCATCTTCTGCTCCAGGTCATCGCCCTCCGTCTCCTCCAGGTCTGTGGAGGCGAGCTGCTTTTCCACAATTTCCAGCTCCGGCTCCTCAAAGGAAAGGCTTAAACTCATGGAATCCTTCGCCTCGACAAACGCCGTAGCCAGCGCATCGGATTCCGATGCAATGGCGACCTCCTCGCCGTTCACGATGGCCACATAGCCGCTCGTCACCGTCACGTTCTCAATCGAGGTATCCTCGGAATTGATCACCTGTGCGGATTCACTCTGGATTCGCGCCGCCAGCAGACCGGCCAACGCCAGCGCAGCCACGGAAACACGTAAAAATTTACTGGAAATGATTCTCTTTACAAAGCTCTGATTTTTTTTCATGATATTACAACCACCGCGATAAACAGGATTTCTTTGCCGAAAGCCGGTCAGGGACTGTCCCGCGCGATGTCCGCGAAGAACATATAATTCCAGTCGCACTGCACTTTCGAAACACTTTTGTAACAAACCGGCGGGTATTGTAACATTTCAGACGGAATTTGTAAAGTTTAATCTTAAAAAATTCAACAAAAAATCACAGTTTTTTTCCATTTTTTTCGGCTTTTTTCATTTTTCCCCTACACCAGCCCCATACTCCGCAAAATGTAGAGGATCACCGTCAGTGAAAATGCCGACAGCACGGTCGTCACCATGATGATACTCGATGTCAGCACATCATCATTGTGCATATTTTTCGCCATGATGTAGCAGCTCGGCGTGGTGGGCGAGCCCAGCATGATCAGGATCGCCACCAGCTTGCTGCCCGTAAAGCCCATCCAGACCGCCACCGGCAGAAAGATCGCCGGCAGGATGGCCAGCTTGATGGCCGCGGCAGCCATGGTCGGTTTGATTTTCGCCAGCGCCTTGCGCCCCTCAAAGCTTCCGCCGATGGCCAGCACCGCCAGCGGCGTCGCCGTGCGGGACAGGTAAGAAAGTGACGTCCGCGCGATGGTCGGCAGGCCGAAGGGCAGCGCCGTATAGATGAGCCCTGCCAGAATCGCGAGAATAATAGGGTTCGTGAAGACATTTTTCAACGTACCGCGCACCGACCGCTCCTCCCGCTCCGTCGAACTCCGGCAGAGCACGAGCACCGCGTAAATGTTAAACAGCGGCACCGCGCCGATGATCATGAGCGGTGCCATGCCCGAATCGCCGTAAATGTTCTCGATCAGGGCCGCGCCCAGCACCGCCGCGCTGCTCCGGTAGGACGCCTGCACAAAGGCACCCACCATGGATTTATCCCGCAGCGAGACCCTCGCAATCCCCCAGATTGCGAAAAACGCGATCGTGGTAACGATGGCGCAGAACGCCACAAAGCGCAGATCAAAATTGTGCGTGATGTCCGCGTCATAAATATCCAGAAACAGCAGACACGGCAGTGTGATCTTAAAATTCACCTTGTTCGAAACCCGTATGAATTCATCGTTGATAAAACCGGTCTGTTTTAATATGTAGCCAAATACCATGAGCAAAAACACGGGAACCGTCGTGTTCAAGCTGAAAATCAGTGCGTCCATTCGCTTTCTCCCTGTCAGATCTCTAACCAAAACCGCTTGCCATGCATTGCCATGCGGTCATGCTTCTTTCTGCGTGGTCACGTTTCCTTCTGC
>JAJQBQ010000016.1:51657-126484 GCA_021203205.1 Lachnospiraceae bacterium
GCCATGCATTGCCATGCGGTCATGCTTCTTTCTGCGTGGTCACGTTTCCTTCTGCCTGGTCACGCTTCCTTCTGCGTGGTCACGTTTCCTTCTGCCTGGTCACGCTTCCTTCTGCGTGGTCACGTTTCCTTCTGCCTGGTCACGCTTCATGCAATTCGCTTCTTCCGGAAACTTTCAAAACATCCGATGCTATAGGATAACATATCTCGTATTTCCCCGTATCCAGCCACACGGTCACCTGTGTCCCGTCCGAGAAAACCGTGCGCTGATGCTTCGGGTTCCCATCCGGGAATTCGTGCCGCACCATCTCACACTTCGCCACTCGCTCCTGGAGCGCCGTCACCTGTGCGCAGCGGGCGATATCTTCGGCCAGCCTGCGCCTGGCCGCGCTGTCAAACGCTCCATCCGTGTCCGGGTAGGCACCGTCGCGGTCCAGGTAAGGCGCACCGCCGTTGAGCAGAGCGTAAAGCATGTAGTCCTCGCCATCTGCGCGATTTTCGCTGTCTCCACTGTCTTCGTTGTCTGCAGTTTTTTCATTGTCCGTTCTGTGTTCGTTATCCGCGTTGCCCTCCTGCCGATCCATGAACCACGGCAGAATCATGCAATCGTGGTACACCAGATTAAACAACGGCACCGGAATTCCTCTTCTGGGGCTGCCGGGCTTCTCCAGCATGAAATCATAGGGGCCGTAATGACAGAAGACAAGCTCCCGCATGGCCCAGTCGCCGCACTCCTCGCTGCTGGGGAGAATGCCCTTCGAGGTCAGATAAGCGAAACAGGCTTCCCGGTACTCCAGACATTCCTTCCTTGTCATGCGGTGGTGCGGATGGGAGCACTCATCCGGCTCGTTGCAGGTGAAAACATCCAGGTAGGAAGCCTGCAGGCGGATGCCGTGGGAGAGAACCTCCTCAAAATTGCGCTTCACATAGTACGGTGCCTGGGTGGCACAGAGATAATTCTGCCTGCCACCGGCCCACCGGGCCATCTCAAACACGCCGCCGTCCGCGTCGCGGACGGCATACTCCTGGTCGTAGCTCGCCGCGTCGGTATAATAATCCCGATACTGATCGTGCAGGCCAAACAGGTAGCCGCAATCCTGTATGGTATCGGAGAGCTCTTTCAATCCCTCCCAGCCGCCGGCCTCCGGGCAGGCGGGAAGGTAATCCGGGTGCCGGTTATCATACCCCGGCGCTCCCCAGCCGTCCAGATGCAGGTAGAGCCTGCGAACCCCCATCTCATGGTAGCGGCGGATTTCCCGGCTGCGCGCCGAAAAAGGGATGAGAACATCATTCTTCTCCGGATGTTCCGGGTCGTAAAATGCGGAATCCGGCGACACATGCGTCTTAATCCCCTTGTGGACAATGACCGAGCCGATCAGCTCATCCACCCGGGGATTGCGGGCCGCCTTCTCCCGCAGCGTAGTGAACAGCCCCGTCTCCCGGACGTAGCTGCGGTATATCTTGCAGAGATCATTGTAGTCACAATTTTCCTGAAACACATAGCGCATGCATCTGCGGTAGGAAAGTTCTCCCAGACTCGGGAGGAAATACGGTTCCACGCGGGTATGCGGCCCTCCCGCCGGGTGATCGACTTCATAACCGGCATCCCAGGGTGTCTCGCAGATGGCGATGTAACCGTGACCGTCCTTCACCTGACCGAACCAGGGCATGTACGCGGCGGCGGAACAAAACTGACCGCCGAAAGGAAGTTTTCTGACTTCCTGCTCCCAGTCATCCGGAATCAGAACGCCCTGCTGAAGGGGAAGGGCCGTGTAAGAATGAACCGTATTTCCATTGCTATCCCTGCCGGAAAAAGCACCCGGCCAGCGAACTTTCACAAATTTCGTCATCTCTTTGCCGGGGATCAGCTCGAAATGCACCGCATGCGTTGCATATTCCACCCAGACATACGTTTCAACGGAGAAGTCCGACCACTCATAGCAGGAGAAAATTCCCTCCCCCACACCTCTCTTTTCATATCTATGCCGGCTTCGATCCGCGCCGGAAAACAAAAGTTCCCGGCCGTCTTTCCGGCAAATCGCCGGTGCCCCATCCGCCCCCTGCTCCCAGGTGTGCCCGGATGCGGAAATCGTATAAAGTGTTTTTTCACAGTCAAATCCCAGCTCCACGGTGTCGACCGACACCCGTAAATAATTTTCCATAATTACCTCGTCTGCAAGTTATCACGTCTTTCGTTCGAATATAATCCATCCAGCCATCGAACCGGAGTGAACCGGAACAGGTGGTCGCGCCGTCAAACAGTTCAGATTCCATGAGCGCCCATAATGCAAACTTTTTTGTCATTCTGTTCGTCCTCTTTTTTGATAATCGAGCAGGACGATTGATTCCCTGCTCGCCCGCGTCGCGTCTGGCGTTAGCTTAAAAAAGTTCCCTGTGCGACCCGCGTGGATAAAAATACCTGTGCAAACTGCAGCGCACAGTATAGCACAGGTCATTTTTATCTACAATCTTTTTTGCTCCATTTACGCGCTTTGACAATAAAACAAAAGTGCCTCGTTTCCGTTACGCCAGACGTTCCAGCGTGGTCTGAACTGTCCGGATGATTTCCTGTTCCGGCTGTTCTCCGATTACGGATGACCCCATGCCGATGATGCCAATCTTTTCCCCGCCGTGCGGTAAATTGCGATACTCCACAAATAATTTCCCCCGTTTCAATACCAATCGTGCTTTTCATTCCGATCCAAAGCGTTGATTTGTTCCATTTCCTCGTCCGTCAGTTCAAAGCCAAACAGGTCAAGATTTTCTCTGATATGCTCCGGATCGCTGGAGCCGGGAATTACTACGACACCTTTTTGCAAATTCCAGCGCAGGATAACCTGAGCGGAGGAAACACCGTGAGCCTCAGCAATCGCGGAGATGGTCTCATCCCCCAGCAGCTCTGCTGTATGCCCGCGTCCGCCAAGCGGATACCAGCCCTGCACCACGATGCCAAGGGACTGGATATAGGGAATCACATCATTTTCCTGATAATAGGGATGAATCTCATTCTGTACAAGTGCCGGGGTGATGTTCACCTGCGGCAGGAACTCCTCCAGTTCCTCCACATACCAGTTGGACAGGCCGATCGAATGCACTTTGCCGTCTGCGACAGCCTGCTCCAGCGCCAGGTATGCTTCCACGTCACCGTCTCCCGGATGGTGCAGGAGGATCATATCGATGTAATCCAGTCCCATGCGCTCCAGCGCCTCATCAATGGCTTCTGCGGCGTTGTCATACTGAGTGGGATAGAGCTTGGTGATCACGAATATTTCCTCCCGCGGCACATTCGAATCCCGGATGGCCTGCCCCACAGCGGCCTCGTTGCCGTACATATATGCGGTATCAATCAGTCTGCCTCCCGCTTCCAGCAGCGCCGCGATGGAAACGGCACATTCCTCATCTGTCAGGCTGTACGTGCCAAGTCCCATAATTGGCATTTCATAACCGCTGTTCAGCAATACGGTCTTTGTTTCAAAATCGAACTCACCCACGTTACGAACCTCACTCTCCGGTAATTCCAAACTTTCCACCCATTCAGCCACGTCGCTTTCCGTTGCATCTCCGGAGAATCGCTGGCCTTCCATCCATGTGACCGTATCGGCGCAAAGATCATGAAGATCCTCGGCACTGGATCCAATGCCGCTGCTGTGGGAGGTACAGAATGGAATAATCGTTACATCGAATTCAGAAAAATCATAACTTTCCAAAAAGGTGCTGATGATCCGTGGCGCCTGCCCGTGCCAGATGGGATAACCGAGGAAAATCACATCGTACTGTTCGATATTTTCCACGCTGCCGGAAATTGCAGGACGGGCAGAAGAATCGGCCTGCTCCTGGTCGGCACGTCCACCGGTATAATATGCCAGATCCTCTTCCGTATATGGATCCTCCGGTACAATTTCGTAACTGTCTGCTCCGGTTTCCTCTGCGATCCAACCGGCGATCTGCTCGGTTGTTCCGGTGCAGGAGAACCAGGCAACCAGGATTTTGCTGCCGGAGGATATGCTGTCGGAATCCGCCGGTTCGTCCTCTGCTTCTTCCGATATGTCTGCTTCTGTTCCGTCTTCTTCTTCTTCAGTTTCTGACTGGCTTTCTGTAACCGAAACATTGCTGATTTCAGAATCGGACGTTGATTCTGCTCTCTCAGAGCTACAGGCTGTCATCATGGAAATCATGCAAAGTATAAGAGTCAATGCGATAAAATGCTTCACGGTATCCCTCCTCCCGTAATCTATTGTCTGATCAGTTTCAAATGAATGTGGAGCTTCTCTGTGTCATCAATATTTTAAATGGATGAAAGGATAATAGCAAATACTTAGTTTCTATTTCTGGATATTCCGAATGAGAATATCTTGTTGCGCCCGATAACCATAACCCGATAACCCATAAGATATGCAGCTGAAAGATTTTCTCACACTCTCCGCATGAGTTTCTCCTGTCCAGTACGGTTTGGCTCCTCCACATGAGTCAACAGTTTTTACAATGGGATAAAAAAACACCATCCGGCTGCATATCAGCTGAATGGTGTTTTTGTCTTTACTCTGTCCGCAGAGCAGTTACCGGATCAGATACAGGTTTGATGATCATTGGGCAGTTCCTTTCCCATCCAATTCCTTTAAGATACCTCTTGTCAATATAAATGCCAGAAAAAAAGCCAGAATATCAGAGACCGGTTGCGACAGCTGCAGGCCGCGCAGGCCGAACATGAGCGGCAGCACCGCCAGAACCGGGATCAGAAAAAGCCCCTGTCTGGCGCAGGAGATGACCGATGCCCGGACTCCATACCCGATCGACTGGGAGAGCATGTTACACATAGTGTAATACCCCCAGAGCGGCATGGTGACCAGCTGTGCCCGCAGCGCAAACGTGCCGATGGCGATGACCTCCGCGTCATCCCTGCGGAAAAGCTCGATAATGTGCCCGGAAAGCAGGAGAGAGACTCCGCACAGGATCAAAAGCGCAATGGTCGCCACCTTCACGCAAAACCAGAATGCTTTTTTTACGCGGTCATATTTCCCGGCTCCAAAATTGAAGGCGCAGACCGGCTGAAACCCCTGGCCAAAGCCGACGATTACCGAATTGATGAACATCGTATAGCGGGAAACGATGGACATGGCCGCAACGGCGGCATCCCCGTACTGACCGGCAATGGAATTCAGCATGACAGAGGAAATGCTGGCGATCCCCTGCCTTGCGAGTGACGGGACTCCGGTATAAAGGATCCTCCCATACATCCGCGCCGTCGGCCGGTAATTTCGCGGTGTGATGTGGATCGCATCCTTATGTGTATTACACATAAAAAGAAGAATGCAGAAGCTGACAAACTGGGAAAATCCGGTCGCCGCGCCGGCACCGGCTGTCCCCATTCCAAAACCGAAGATCAGGATCGGGTCAAGAACCATATTCAAAATGCCGCCGGTCGTGATTCCAACCATGGCATAGGTGGCGAGCCCCTGAAAGCGCAGGAGATTGTTCATAATAAAGGAACACATCATAAACGGAGCTGCCAGAAAAATATAGTGAGCGTAATCCATGGCATAAGGCGCGATCGTCTCCGTGGAACCCAGCAGCATGACAATGTTCTTCATCTGTGTCGCACCGAGCAGTGCCACCGCACAGCCAAGGGCCAGCCCTGTGAACCAGGCAACGGATGCGTAGCGCTTCGCTTCCTCCTCTTTTCCCTGCCCCAGGAGTCTGGAAATATTATTGCCCGCGCCCATGCCGATCATGAAGGAAAACGCCTGGATCAGAGCCATCGCCGAATAGATGATTCCCACCGCTCCGGAGGCCGAGGTCCCCAGCTGGCTCACGAAAAACGTATCTGCCATGTTATAGACGGATGTAATCAGCATGGATATAATTGTCGGCACAGCAAGCTTCGGTATCACTGCTTCCACCGGGGAATTCAGCATCTCTTCATTGCGAGATACAGCACTTTTCTCTTTCATAACAAAACGATCCTCTTAATGTAAATTTGGAAACTACATTATAGTTCCGCGGGATTGTAAATTCAATGCCTTTGCAATTCCTTTCGCAAAAAATCTTTTCCTTACAAGCTCTCCATAATGTTTATCAAATCCTGATACGTTTTCACATCGTGATAAACCACATCTGCCGTAGACAACTCATTGAACAGCTTTTTCGCACAGCTGATTTTCGCCTGCTCAATGGGCTTCAGGTTCAGTGTCTCCATCGTGCCTTTTGTCTCAGCAATGAAGAAGATGTGTTTGACTGTTCCCTTGTTAAATGCAATCGCCCAGTCAGGAGAGTAATTGCCCACAGGAGTCGGAATCGAGAAGCCCTTCGGCAGCTTCGCGTATACACATACTTCATCCGCCAAATCCATATCCTCAGCGAACCTGCGCTCCACGCTCTGACCGTCCTTCGCATAACCATCTGCAAAGACATAATCCTGCACGTTCTTCCTTGCACGATACGCACGGGAGAAATCGCTGTTCTTCTCCGCTGTGAAGATTCCACTGTCATAGGTACCGTCTGTCTGGTTGTAGGTTATCTGCTCCACAATCACGGTTGCCTTCTGCTCATTGATGAGGCGAATCGCCTTTGTGATAAATTCCTCCGGATTGTTTTTGAACATAGCGAAGGTAGTCGGTCTGATACCGGAGAGGATTCTTGCCACTGAGCGTCTGGTCAGCTTTGCACCCTCAGCGATTTTACCAACAAGGTCATACGGAACCAAACTGCCCTGGGAGCGTTCCAGCGTGTATGTATGGCTCTTTTCTGCAACAAAGCTATTCAAGCCTTTCAGTTCCTCTGCTTTTATGTCTTCTTCCTGTGTGCCGGTTGTCACCGTATACTGAAGCTTTGCCACAAACATCTTATCGTCAATGTGAGCTATTGCCTTACGAATCAGCTCCTCACTGTCGAATTCCACGGTATAGGCATACTTGTGATTGATATAGTTCCAGAGTGCCTGGAATTCCTTCTTGTAAAAATTGTCGTTCAGTGCATTCTCCTGAATCTTCGTCTCGTGGCCGTTCCGTATCATATCATCAAGGGCATGTTCATCGAAAATGCTCTGAATCAGTGCGTGAACGCCATCAGATATATCTTTGCAGCTTTCCGGCACAGGCGCAAGCACTCCGTTCGCCAGGTCCGCACGATAACTGTCGGTAACATGTTCATCCTTGTCAATGTATTCATTCATAACGAGATAGCAGTAAATGTCACGTCCCTGCTTATCCGAAACAGTCACTTCGTTGCCACCGATAACAATGGTTTTTCCGCTGAAATATTCCGGCGTCGCTTTAGTCGGGCGCTCGTACAAATCATCTTTGATGCCGCGCTGCAGGTCGGAAACGAAATCCTTATACCCATCAGACGCAATTACTGTCAGCTGATTAATCTGCTGCACCTGGCTTCCAAGCATATCAAGATCCATGCGGTCACCGCTCTGGTTTACGCAAAGGCGTAAGCCCCTGCCCACTTCCTGACGCTTCTGTACAGGCGAACTGCCTCCATGCTTCAATGTACAAATCTGAAAAACATTCGGGTTGTCCCATCCTTCACGGAGCGCGGAGTGGGAGAAGATAAACCGTACAGGGCTATCAAAGGAAAGCAGTTTCTCCTTATCCTTCAAAATCAGGTCATATGCTGAAATATCGTCACTTTCATCACTGCCGCGCTTTGTAGTGCTATCAACTTTACGTCCCTTCTTATCAATGCTGAAGTATCCGGCATGAGTCTTGTGTACATCAATGCCCCGCAGGTACTGCTCATACGGGGTATTGAAAAGGGTAAGATATTCGTTCAGAATATCCGTGTATTCCTGCTCGAAAATGTCTCCATATTCGGAGTTGATTTCATTTCCGTCCTTATCATATTTACGGTACTTCGCCACTTCATCAATAAAGAACAACGACAGCACTTTGATGCCGCGATTAAAAAGCTCTTTTTCCTTTTCAAAATGGGAGCGTATGGTCTCTCGAATCTGCACCCGGCGAAGGTCAGACTCAGACACATCACCGACCACCTCTCCAGCGTGAATGATTTCTCCGTTGGTAAAAGAAACCGCTCCTCTGATCGGATCAATCTCACTGATACGGTAACCGCGATACTGCTCCATATTCTTTGACAGGGCAAAAAGATCATCATCTACGGCAAGCAAACGGGTCTCCCTGTTGATGGACTTGTTATATCCGATTTCAAACTCAATACGGGCCATCGGCGGCTTCTTTGGAGAGATAATAATGCTCTCCAAAAAGAGATATTTGTCCGTACCGCGCAGGTTTTTGATGTCAAATCCCTTAACCTCAATGCGCTTCACCAACCGCTTGTTATAAGCATCCAGCGCATCCAGAACATACACCAAGTCATGATGCTGCTTATGTGTAGCAGAATAGTTCAGGCAGAAAAGGGGATTGAATCTGACAAGTGCCGTCTGCGTAGCGGTGCCACCCATTTTCTGCGGCTCGTCCATAATAAGTATAGGATGGTTCGCAGCGATTACATCCATCGGCTTGCGGGAACCAAATTCGTCTCGCTCGCTGTTTATGATACGCGCCGAGTTGTTTTTGGTGCCCTCCTTCATAGTGTTGAACGCCTGAATGTTGATAATCATCACCTGTATATCTGCACTCTGGCTGAAATTATCAATCTCCGCCAGATTTTTAGAATCGTATACAAAAAACCGTGCTTTCTTGCCGTAGTATTCCATGAAGTGGTCTTCCATGGTTT
Organism: Lachnospiraceae bacterium; assembly: GCA_021203205.1. Taxonomy (GTDB): domain Bacteria; phylum Bacillota; class Clostridia; order Lachnospirales; family Lachnospiraceae; genus SIG308. The sequence continues at coordinate 60,354 of JAJQBQ010000016.1, forward strand.
GAAAGCTTTTTCGCACACCTTCACGGATAGCAATGCTCGGCACAACAACGATAAATTTGCTCCAGCCGTACTGTTTGTTCAGTTCAAATATAGTCTTGATGTATACATAGGTCTTGCCGGTTCCGGTTTCCATCTCCACGTCAAGAGAGCAGGCTCCCAGTCCGCCGGTTACCACTGTGTTTGACAGGTTGATATTGTTCCGAGCCTGAATCCTGCGGATATTATCAAGAAGCCGGCCGTAATCCAACTCAATCCTTGCATTTGCAAAGCCCATATATAATTCTTCATCAGAAACATTCCAGTTCGTTATGTCACGTTTAATTTCAACATCCCGGAGATAAGTAAAGCGGTCATTATACGGCTGACCGGCAAACACGCCGACCACGCTCTCCACAGCCTCTGTCTGATAGGGCTGAATTGTGTATTTAAACTTCATATCAGCCATCACAGCACCTTCCTTTGTGTTCTCGGACTGTAGGTTTCAAAAATCTGCTCGAAATTCGCCATAACGCTGTCGTTTGCCATACCGCTGTCACGAAATACCGCATAAAACGGATGCTGTTTCGCAATCTCCGTAACAGTCTCGTCCGTGACTTCGGAATCGAAACAGGCAATCAGATAGCCACCGGCAACGGAGAACACACGCTTTCCGGCAATTTCCGTTTCTTCAATATCAGAAGAAAGCATAATACCAAGGTCAAGCATCACCTGGAAGAGCAAATCCTCCGGTGTTCTATCCTCCTTGATGTTGTCAGCGAACATCTCCATCTGTTCTTGTTTATACTTCGCAGGAGTATAATAGACATCCTTCATGTTGGAACTGTCCACGCGGAACACACGGAAGCCGATGTCAGTGGGTAGTGGGCAATGGTTAGTGGACAGATAATCTTCCGCCATCTTCTTTCCTGCACGGCGAATGCGTTCCTCGCCGATTTCGCAAATATTCTTATAGCCTGCTTTATAAGCATCACTTTTCTTGTCACATATTTCTGGTAGCTGAACCATGATAAATTTTCGGCTTCCACCATCTTCAGCATTAAGTTGCATTACAGCATGAGCTGTAGTAGATGATCCAGAGAAAAAATCCATGCAAATTTCACTTCCATCTGTAACCATTTTTATCAACTGTTTTATTAGTCGAACTGGTTTTTTTCCGTTTTTAAAACTTACACCTCCTTCTTTTGAGACATTGCCCATATCGATGTAAAACCCATCCCACCAGTCACCACGTATTTTCCTTAAACCCTCTTCTTCATAAAATCCATCCGTTTTTCCCCATGAATCAGACAATTTCAACAACTGACATATATTATTATTTTTATCTAACGTGAGTAAATATTTCTTCTCACTTCTCTGAATCTCTTTCCAATACCCATTGGAAAGTTCCGATTTCAAATCAAAACCGGTTACTTTATCTGAACGGACAATCTCTGCCAAGTGCAATCGTACTATGTTTGCAAATTCTTCACTTTTTTGATAAGCTTCTGCTATCTTAAATGGCTTTATATTTGAACAATCTTTTGGAAATCTATAATCATATAATTCTGATAATTGTCCAATAGTACCATCATCATGCAATAGTAATGTATAATGCTCATCATACTTCGGGCGTAAATCATATAACGGGTGACCCATCGCAATATTTTTATGACCATCTTTGGAGTAGCATATTATATATTCTGCATTTTTAACAATATTACCCTCTTGGGCAGCTTTCACTTTCAGACCTTGAGTTGTACTCATTTGGCAATGGATAGTCACAACAAAATTATCAGCACCTAAAATTTCGTCACAAATTTTTCTAAGATTCACCTGCTCACTGTCATCTATTGAAATGAAGATAACTCCATCTTCCGTAAGCAAGTCTTTGGCAATCCGCAGTCTCGGATAAAGCATATTAAGCCAGTCCGTATGGAAGCGACCGTTGGATTCGTTGTTGGTTCTCATGTCAAAGAGAAGATTGCCGTTTTCGTCTTTTTGCCCGCTGCGCTCCGAAAATTCATTTCCACTGATAGAACTATCGTCATCATACACAAACGCATCTGAGCCCGTGTTATAAGGTGGATCGATGTATATCATTTTCACTTTTCCGAGGTAAGTCTCCTGCAAAAGCTTCAGCGCATCGAGGTTATCGCCCTCAATATAGATATTTTCCGTATCAATACTGCCAGGTGTACCGTCTCGACCGACAGATTTCTCCCTGTCGAGGCGCAACGTCTTAGTAATCGGCTGATTGGCAAGCACTACCGATTTTTTCTTATCCGGCCAGGTAAACTGATACCGCTCCTGAACTCCTTCCACTACCTCAGCGGAAATCTCCTGGCGTAAAACGTCCGCGTCAATGGCTCGAATTACCCCCCCCCACTTCGTCCAAGGTCTCTGTGACAGCGTTCGGGAACAGTGCCGCCAGCTTCTTATAATTCTCATCCGCCAGGTTCGGCGTGTGCATCTTAAGGTTGTCCATCATTTTATCCTCATTTCTGCGCTGCACTTTGCGACCAAAGCAATGTTTGTGCAGGCAACGCACAGCCACAAACTTGCCGAGTGAGAAATCTATTTTTCACTCTTTTCGCCCTTATCCAATTTTCAATTCTCAAAAATTTAGTTTTGCACTACTTTCCATTCGCCATTTTTTTTGCTTCCCTGTCGAATAATCCTGCCAGCATCCAGCAATCTTTTCATGGCACGCTTAACCGTTGGAAGAGAGTAGCCTGTTATTTGAGCAATTTGCACTTGTGTTACTTTAAAATTAGCATCTATCGCCATTATTATTTTATCCTCTAAAGTATCATTTAAAGTGTCATTTAAAGTGTCATCTTGTCGGTTTGGAGTTTTTAAATCTGATACTTTAGCGCTCTCCAATGCCGTGAATTTAACCGTAATATCATCACCAAATACCATAAATTCCGGGTTCGGTGCTCCAAGTTCGCGGCAGGAATCGCATATTTTTTGAATGCCGCGTCCCCAAGCTTCTATATACCCTGCACGATAAAAGACATTCGCAATTGACGGATTAAATGGCACTGATTTATGCGGCTTCATCAGAGTTTCCGCAGTCCAGTTCTGTGGCAAAATACAGCTGTTGCTGATATACATGGCATCATCTTCAATCCGTATCTGTATCGGAATGCTACGCGCATAGTTGTTATGCCCCAGTGCGTTATAGATGGCCTCACGCACTCCCTCCCGTGGAAATGGATATGTTTCCACGCGAACATCATGTTCGTAGGTTATCGCCGCTTTCAGATACTTCGTATAAATCAAATCAATTACACGGTCAGCAATACTGAATAACGATCCTTCAAGCATATCCTGATACTGTAAATCTGCTCCCTCTCCAAATTTACCGATTTTGACATAACAGCCTGTTATGATTCTCCCAGGTTTTTTATAAAACAGCATAACTGCGGCACGTTTTAATTTTCCATTTTCAATAAGATCGAGATGCTCTAACAGTTCTTCGTTAGAAATATCCAGATCTTCTTTCTCCATACGTTTTTTTCGCATAGCCTCTCGACGAAAGATTTCAAAACTATTTAAATCAAGCTCTTCGGGTTTTATATAATCAACCGGCACAGAATCCCAAAGCAATCCCGTCTTTTCCCTGATAAACTGAGTTAACGCATTCCCTTTGAGCTGCTGCTTTGTACTGCCGCTTCGATAATGATATTCACCCTTGTAGTTGACAGGATAAGAACTTGGGCTGACAACTATTTCAATATAATCCATTCCATTCTCCGACAACAGGTTAACGTCTGCTATAATTCCCATTGTTGTCTGTATCTTATTGGGTATATCTTCTAACAATTTTTTACTGTCAGTTACACCTGTTACTCTTCCGTCATCATTTTTCCCAATGTATATCCGCCCTCCCTGTGCATTTGCAAATCCGCAGATCCATTTTAAGTACTCATCGCGCCATGATTCTTTCCATTCAACGTTCTGACTCTCTGCCATTCTATTTCACCTGCCTTTTAATTTCTCCAATTCCTGCTTATACCCACGAAGCCTTGTATATAACTCAAACTGCTTCTTCGGCTGTTGTTCCTTCCATGCAGCGGCTTCTGTTTTTTCTATCAGCTTTTCCAATTTCACAATCTGTTCCTGCAGGGCAAGCCTCTCATCCACGGAAAGAGTGTCAGCATGACTTGCCCGTTCCTCATACAGAGCAATCTGCTCTATAAGGGCATCCCATATTTCGTCCAGAGAGAATCCACGCAGTTGCAACTGAATCTTCGCGGCATCCATCCATTCCGTCCGATATAGCTTCCCATGATACAGCGCAAGCTGTCGGCTATCCTCATATATCAGGAGGAATACCAGATTATGCGGATTCTGTTTGGCTATCGCTTCTATGACCTTGCCGTCAAATTCCTGCTTCTTTAAGGATATGGACAGCAGCAGGATTTCCTTGATCTCCGAATCCGTTACCAGGTTCAGGTTTTCCTTTGTCAGGCTGTTTTCTACGACAATCCTGTCCACGTCGGATACGAATTTATCTTTCAGCACTTTCGTAAGGGGCAGATGTTTGTAGAACGCCTCTTTGGGCATTCGCCTATGTATCACCGTTGTGGTTGGAAATTCTATCATATCATACCACCACCATAAAACAAATCAGTTCAAAGTCATCCAGTCCCGAAAAACCGCCGGAGAGGAAAGTTGTCTGCCCGCCGCCAAAGAAGCTGTCAATGTCCCCCTCGTCCTTCGCATCAATGATGGTCATGATGGCATCTTCGAGCAGCTGCGAAATCTTACCCATGTTCTTCCCATTGTTCGTAGCCTTATTGAACTTCGCGCACAGATTCTTATCCGGCGTAGATTTTCCCTTAGCCAGATGCCGCATGATATCGAGCGTGTCCTTCGGCTGCAGATGATTCGTAATCACCTCACCGTTCATGCCGATATACACCATATAAAACGGATGAAGACGATTCTGGTTTTCTATGTTGATATGTTCGTTTACATTTTTCAGCACGAACACTACACCCGGTTTTCCGCCCTTCACGACAGCGTGTATGCCAAAAGGCGTATGATCAATATCGCCATGTTCCTTCATATAGGCAAGCAAATCCATGCGGAACTCATTCAATCCCAAGTCCATAATGGACACGCCACTCGTCATATCTTCTAAGTCAACCACTTCCTCCTGAAGCTTCTTCAGCTGGCTGCGCCGGTATTCCAGGTCACCTTTTTCTTCCTGGTTAATGAGGTCATCATCCCCGGTGGATGTCATGACGGAGATGCGCATCCTTGTTTCAACCCTTGATTTCAGGTTTATGTATTCGTCCAAATCCAAATCCGGCCAAAAGTTCACAAGCTGTATCACGGCATTTCTGCTGCCGATACGGTCGATTCGTCCGAAACGCTGTATAATACGCACCGGATTCCAGTGAATGTCGTAATTGATGCAGTAGTCACAGTCCTGCAGGTTCTGGCCTTCGGAGATACAGTCTGTAGCAATCAGGATGTCAATATCCACCTTGTCTTTCGGATAAAGTATGTCCCTGTCTTTCGACTTCGGAGAGAAGCAGGCGAGGACATGGTTCATATCGGTTTTGAATCTGGGAATCGTAGTCTTGCCATCTACAGAACCCGTAATGAGAGCCGTATTAAGCCCAATCTCACAGCTTACCATGCGGCTGACATTCTCATACAGATATTCCGCCGTATCTGTAAACGCTGTAAATATCAGAATTTTTCTGTTTCCTTCGTTAATTGGAGCGGCTTCCTTCTCACGAATCACCCGGAGCAGCTCGTTCAGCTTGTAGTCATACTCCGGTGTGATATCCTCTATCATCAGGATAAGAAGCTCAAGGTTCTCCAAGTCGGCATCGATATCCCGCTTCCATGAGATATAATCCATGTCCCGAAGATCAATTTTTATTTTCTTCCCGACACTAAAGAAATCCGTGTTCTGATCGTCGAAATCAAATTCATCGGACATACCGGAGAGGTCATTCATCTCATCAAGATCACCGACACCGCTCTTCATAAACTGTTCAATCGTCTGCGATGTGGCATGCAGGTAATCATAAATGCGCCGCACAGTGAGCAGGAAAGAGTGGACGGAGCTTTCCATCCGCTTTAGCAGGTTGATACTCATTAACCGCTGGATACCAAGTTCACGGCCCTTACGGAAGTTTTCGGTTTCTTTCTCATCCAGATACTTATGAAGCTTACTGGGCTGTATGTATATTGTAGGTGTATATATTGTGAGCTGCAACCTTGAAAGCAACTCGTACACCTCGCTGTAGTTTATGGCTCCCGGACGGCTCGTCAGCTTTGGGCGCAGGGATATCGGCCTATTTCTCTTTGGAAATGTGCCGATATCCGATGTGTCGTAGTAAGTCTGAATGTGCTTTCTCGACCGCGCAATTGTCACGCTGTCCAGCACTTCAAAAAAATCAAAATCCAACTGCGACAAAAGTGTCTGTGTGGTTCGCTCCGGCTCCGGCAGCTTGCACCAGGCATTATATACTTTCTGTGCCTGACGGAATATCGTATCTATATCGGATTTCGTTTTCAGCTTCCCGTTGATTTCCGCAGGGTTGCCCTCATATGCGAGTGCCAGCTGGTTGCGAAGGTCATAGAAGCGATTGTTAACCGGTGTCGCAGATAGCATTAAAACCTTTGTCCGTACACCCGGCTTTATCACCCGGTTCATCAGCCGCATATAGCGATTCTCTTTTTCTCCGCCTTTACTATTCGTTCCGTTTCCGTTTCTGAAATTATGGCTCTCATCTATGACAACCAGGTCATAGTTTCCCCAGTTGATGCGGTCAATTGGGAGCCCGATGACTGTATTGCCACTTTCTCTGGACAAGTCCGTATGGTAAAGGATATCATAACGCAGCCTGTCCTCGGCCAGCGGATTGTTGATGAGATTGCCGCGATATGTCATCCAGTTTTCAGAGAGCTTCTTCGGGCAGAGGACAAGGACATTCTTGTTCCGTCCTTCATAATATTTGATAACTGCCAAAGCTGTGAATGTTTTGCCAAGGCCCACGCTGTCAGCAAGAATGCAGCCATTATACTGCTCCAGCTTATTGATAATTGCGAGAGCTGCGTCTTTCTGGAAATTATACAGCTTATTCCAAATGACGCTGTCCTTAAAGCCCGTTGCTTCGTTAGGCAGCACATCCTCGGAAATATCCTCCAGGAATTCATTGAAGATATTATAGAGCGTCATGAAATAAATCAGTTCCGGCGAATTTTCCTGATAAACTGTGGAAATCATGTCGATGACATCCTCGGACACATCAGCCAGTTTCTCATCATCATTCCATACTGCATTAAACATACGAAGGAACTCAGCACTTGCGGGATTTTCCAGCCGTGTGACAATATTTGTCAGGTTATTTCCACGCTCACAGCCGAGGTCAACCGTGGTGAAAGTGTTCATCGGCGAATAAGTATAGGTTTCGTCCGCATCCTCCACAAGCAGGAAATTATTCATACCATCTCTGGTCATGTTCGTTTTAAACCGCACTTTCCGGCGCATCCATTCCGCGCATTCTTTAGCGACCGCTTTCTGCTTCAGTTCATTGCGCAGACGCACTTCAAACTCCGTCCCATACAGACTTTTCTCCCTTTTGAGACGAGGAATATAAAATTCCCTGCGTTCCTTTGTCGTTTTCTCTGCAACAAAAGTTGGAGAAGTAAATATAAAGCGCAGTTCCTCACAGGATTCAAGCTGCGTCTTCAGTTCCTTATATGCATATATAGAAAAACAGGCCGCAGCAACTGATATACGGCTGCCGCTCTCTATTGTCTTTTCGAGGTCGTCCTTAACAACCTTTGTAGTGTTATTAAATATTTCCACAGATGTGTCCTCCTGCCATTTATGAGTACCATCTAAATATGTCTGCCTGGCATTTTGTGCTAAGTTATTTAAAAAGCAACTAACATTCTCCTCTCCTGTCACTCATCCCAAAACGCCATCAGAAATGCCATCTCGTCAAAGAATTTCTCTTCCTCCGCATCCCTCTGCCTCTTTTCAAAGACTTTTCTCTCGCTTTTGCTCATGCTGCTTTTCAGCTTACTCAATTCCTTTTCCGACAACCGTACATCCTGCTCTTTCTTTTTCCGCATATTGCCGCCCCCACATCATCATCACACGAGTCATTCCATCGCCTTCTCCGCCCGCGTTCGATATTCATCCACGATCTCCGGCGGCGAAATAATTTTCATCTTACCCGCGAACCGGAACAGTCCACAAAGAAGGTTATGCCACCCGCACCACATCGTTTCCCCCTGAAAATTATATTCTCTCTCTGAGTACCTCGATTTTACACTCATGTCTCTTTGCGCTGTCCTCTTTATTGTCCCCTATCCCCACCGCAAGCACTCGCCCTGTATATTCCGGTTTCTGTCCCAGTTTTCCGTCGAACTTCAGAGCACACTGCCAATCTTTGATCTGAGCTATTGCCTCTTCCGCCGTGTGGTCCACTTTCAATTCGATTATGATCGCGTCGTCATCTTTCTTAAACGGATAAAAAATGTAATGCACATAGCCAACTCCTGCCTTATCCTCACGCTCGATCCGATAATAATTGATTGCTTCCAGATAAACCCAGCGAATGATGGATGCCAACTCCGCCTCATCACTGTAAACCTGCAATGGACTTTCCGTATGATGGACGAATTCCAAAATTTTTGTCATTGTTTTCGTGTCGCCGGCTTTTGTAGCCTGAAGCATGCGCCCGGATTCCTTCGCAAGCCGGTATACGTTGCCTAACTGCTCTTCCTTCTGCACCATCTCCGCAAATTTCCCCATCAGTTCTTTGTTGGGTATGGACACACAGCCATTCTCATAATTTAAGAATCCGTATACGACCATCGCGGAAAATATCTCGTCCCGTGTTTTCAGTTCCATGGATGTGGCCGCATACTCCTGAACCTTCGCCGGAACCGGGATGTCAGCGACCAGCAGGCCAACATCATCTTTCACCTGATCTACATTTGCGCCGATATAATAAAACAGCTCATCATATGGGCCGGAACTCGTCCAGTAACTGCCCAGATTGTTGTTGGTAAGCGCGAGAACCACCGACCTCGGATTGTAAACTCTGTCCCCGTTCTTTGTGTGATAACCGTCGTACCAAAGACGCAGCCCTTCACGCGTAACATTTTCCCTGTCAAATCCCTGTGTGTGATATCTCCGGTAAAGCTCGTCAACCTCTGCGTCTGTAAAGCCGAAATCACCGGAGAACTTTTCCTCTGCCACCATGGTATACTCACAAAACATGTTCAGTTCCGAGCCGCTGGAATATTTTGCAATCGGAAGGATCCCTGTCATATAAGCCAGCTCCACGTAAGCCTTATCCTTCAGTAAATTGATTAAGAATTTTGTGAAGTTCTCTTTATCTGCATCCGTCGCGAATTCCTGATGGTAGATATAATCCCACTCGTCCAGTACAAAAATAAACCGCTCTCTGCCGCAGTACTCATAGACATTGGTAAGCGCATCCCACACGGCATCCTCTTTTTCGATCTCCGCGTCCGGATATGCTCTTCGCAAATCATGAATGAGCCGATTCTCTATCCTGGAAATATACTGCCCGTAAGACCGACAGTTTTTTGGAAGCTCATTGAACATGATACGAATGACGTTATGCTGATTCAAATGCCGTTCATACCATTCTTTCGACGATATTTTTAAAAGCTCAAACTCTTTGCTGCTGTCAACTCCCCTTCCGAAATAGGAGGCGATCATATTGGCCGCCAGTGTCTTCCCGAAACGCCGTGGCCGGGTGATGGCGATGTACTTGGGGTTTGTTTTTCTTTTCTGTGGCAATTTGGCAGGGATCTCCTGCTTTGACTCCAGTACAGCTACCAGTTCCTCAAGAATCTGCGACTTATCTACGTAATACGGGAGAAGGCATTCGTCCCGAAACAATTCGTGGGCACCGGTTCCGTTTAAATAAATTCCCAATTTTTATCACCTCTTTCAAGCAATCTTCCTTCTGTTATTCCGGCAAACAGACAATTTCGGTTCCATCTTAATATCATGATGACACCCGTGTCAAAAGTCTAAGTCATTTCAAAGCATTCACCCCAAGGATCAGAGGCTTGTTTCCGAATCCACGAGGTTGGAACCCAGGTGCCATGACTTTTGACCCCAACATCGTTTCATATGCCACTTCAAAAACAGCACGATAATTTTTCTCTATCGTATCGCTCGTTATACAAGTATATCACGGATTTTCAACCCTTGCCACATCATTTTTTCTAATACTCAATCATTCCAACAACGTAAAAAGGAGACGGTCATGTGGGCCGTCTCCTCATAGTTTACTGTGAAATTACCTCAAAGGAAAATCCTCACTCTTAAGATCATGCCAGCTGATACTCCGATACCGTTTGTTGTCGGGGTAGAGATCTCTCAAATATCTCTTTCCTTCCTCACGCCTGATCGTAAACTCTCCGATCTGAATGGATGATTTTACTTGTTGTTGATCGCCGCCTGTGTGGCTGTTAACAAAATGCGGAGTAGAAACCGGGGGTGCAGTAGTCAACTTCACTTCTGCGTGATTTTTTCTGCCTTCGACAGTTATGTGCTTTGGATTCGGATAGTTCTTGGGCGGGAATCTCAGATACCAGTCAAAGCCATCCTCTGACGCGATAATTTTTTCAACAAACGCTTCGATGACTTCATCCGGGATGTCCTCTCCGTTGGAAAAATCCATACTTTGTTTCAATGCATACCTTAATACCACAAGTTTATCTTCAAAATCTGCCTCCTCCACATTATTATGTTTTGGCTGCAAATCTATGATTTCCTGCTGAATTGCAGAAGTCTTTTCTTCAATCTCCTCCTTTTTCGCGCGAAATGTTTCCTTTGAAATATCACCATCTGCGCGCATTTCAATCAAACTATCAAGGCGCTTATTCAACTTCTCTATTTCTTTCTCTTTCTGAGCAATTAACGCTGAATTATCCTCGATATCTCTCGCTTCCTTTAACTGCTCTTCCAGAATCATGTTTGCAAGTGTCTGGATTTCTGTTGTGTCCGATAGATAATCCTGGAAAATACGCTTCGCCATCATCTGCAGTTTCCATCCGCCAATCATGGGAGTCGTACATATTCCCTCTGTTGTCAGTCCTTTTTTCAGCCGGGTTTTTACCGTGCCAGTCTGAATCGAACTATAACACTGATATCCATATTGCTTACTATCTCCAAGATCATGCCATATTTTACGATTAAAGCTTCCGCCACAGGCGCATTTCATAATCCGGCACCAGACATCCAGATAAGGTTTTGTCCCTACTGTCTGTCGACCGGAATTATTGTTTTTTAAGATTCGCTTACGGCTTTGCATCAATTCCTGCACATGGTAAAACTGCTCTTCCGAGATAATCGGCTCATGCGTGCCCTTTACCTGAATGTGTTCAAGTTCACCATAATTTTTTACCTTTTTTTGTTCCAGAAAATCCGGCACATACTCTTTATGGTAGGTGATTATACCGCAATAAAAGCTATTTTGCCAGATGTGAGAAATAACTGTTGCATACCAATTTGTTTTCCCCTGCGAAGTAGGTCGACCGCGTTTTTCAAGCTCAAATTGTATTTTTCGCAATCCCCATCCGGCTTCATACCAGTCGAAAATCATTTTCACCGTCTCTGCCTGCTCTGGGTTGATTACCATCTCTTTCCCATTCCTGTCATAACCAAGTATATTTCCATTACCATAAACAACCCCCTTTTCCATTGAAACATTCTGACCGGCCTTGACACGGATTGATGTCTTGCGGCTTTCATCCTGAGCCAGAGTTGCCATGATAGTCAGCCTTAGCTCACCGTCTCCATCAAATGTACGAATATTATTGATATACTGACAGAGTTTCGGGGACGCGGCGATGAAATCTGGATTAATCCTCTCACTTACAGTGAGTTCTATGTTGCCTTTCCCGGAGACAAACGTTTCGCCTGGCGCGAATATTTCACTTACGGCGGCATGCCGTTGGTGATGTCCATGCAGACGCATGAGGAAAAGAGCAAATATCTGAAAGACCTATACTCAAGGACTTATCTGTCGGACGTTCTTGAACATAATAAGATACTGAATGATCAGGCGGTACTGGAAGATCTGCTGAATATTATTTCTTCTTCCATTGGCTCCCTGACAAATCCACGGAAGCTGTCAAACACTTTCCAAAGTGTGCTGCAGATTAAAGTCAGTCCAAACACGATCAGCCGATATCTGGATTACTTCATTGATGCTTTCATCCTCTACAAAGCCTGCCGCTATGATATTAAGGGCAAGAAATACCTTGAGACACCCCTGAAATACTATTTCACTGATGTAGGGCTGCGAAACGCGCGTCTCAACTTCCGCCAACAGGAAGAGAACCATATCATGGAGAATATCCTTTTCAACAAACTGACGGTTCGGGATTTCGATGTGGATGTTGGTATGCTCGAATATAGTCACCGGGACTCTGCCGGAAAATGCATCCGCTCCCAGCTGGAAATTGATTTCGTTGCCAACAAAGGAAGCAAACGATACTATATTCAGTCTGCGCTGACCGTGGCCGATGAAGAAAAGAGAAGGCAGGAAATCAATTCCCTGACAAGAGTCGGCGACTCCTTTAAGAAGATCGTCGTCATAAGAGACAATATCATGCCGTGGCACGATGAACAGGGCATTCTTTACATGGGAATCGAAGATTTTTTACTGGATGAAGCAGCCATGGACATGTAATAAGCTTTGTTGGATCATTTCGATGTATATTTTCCCAGGAAGCGGCTCAATGCATGCCGCTTCCTGGCACTGTTGAATGAAACAGCAGATCACGTTGAAAATGAGTGTCTTTTTGGGCGTTTTTAATCAGTATACTCCCCGTACTCGCAACCAATATTGTAAGCCGAGATGTCATCAATCAATGATTTGCCATATTTTGTTCTGCGGTAAAGCCGAATACGCCCAGTCCCATTTCCCCCGTTCCAGAGACGATTATGCCGCCTTGTTCCATCCGGCGCTTCATAGTTGACCAGAAGCATATCTGACTTTTTGCAGCGTACCATGGTTTCCATGATATAGGAACGATTTCGTTGAAATACATGCCACTGTATTTCTTTCTCCGTTTCCCGGCAGTTGAACTTCGTCTTACAGCCCATCCAGAACTTCGAAAAATTGAACTCGTAAGCTTTTCCCTCGTAGTAAAATGCCCCCAGCAGAATGCGGTTCAGTGGTACGAAGTATATTTTCGGGCGACCTCCGCCGATGTCGAACACGCTGTTATTCAGCTGTTTCCCGGTCAGGTTGCTGACCAGATGATTTGACGACAGCCAAACCCAGGGCGATGTAAAATTACTGCCCCAGTTCTTATCCGCATACCCGTAGCTTTTCTCAGGAATCACCTTCCAGGTCACGCCGTTGATGGTGACTGTACCGCTGTAAGTGCTCTTCATGCCCTCCGCATGCCAGTACATCTCGAATGCTTTCAGAAAGCGAAGCAATTTACTTGTCCCGTATCCGACATTAAAGGCCATCTGCTTATCAATCGTAAGATTCCATGACATCTCGCCGCTGTCAGACATCCATTCCGGATGCGCTGCGGCTTCCTCTTCACTTACGGAAACGCTGCCAATCAATGCCGTATCCGAAGCGTAGCAGTTACCTGCAACAATGGAGTATGGCGCTTTCTTGTGAGTCTTTACGTCTTTCCATGGAAAGAAGCGATGAATCTGACAGCGATCTTCGCCCCAGCAGCCGGCCTTCACCATCAGATAAGAAGGTTTGATCCCATTTTTCTGATTTTCCGGAAGTTGGCCAAACACCGGCTGATTTTTTCCCAACGCAGGATTACACGTAAAAAATTCCACGAAAAATGCTTTTTCCTCTCCGGTATCTTCATTCACCCCGGTGAAAGAATGCCACCACCAGTCATATCCTTTCCTGCGGAATATGCCGGTCAGCATAAACTCGTTTTTTGCCGGGTCTTTCTTCTCGAATCCCATTGTCATACCTCCACCGCAGCTTTAAAAGCCAGCAAAATCACCCCCTGCTCATCCTCGACAATCACGCTTGCACCCACCTGTAAGAGAGGCCGATGTCCTACAATCTTGCGTAAATCCATAATATAGTCCGACATAATTGTCCTCCAGGGAACAGAATACTTCCTGAAATTGTTACAGTTCTATCACTTCCGGCTCATGTGTAAAGGATGATATCGTGGCTGTTCCATTCACAAAGTAAAACACTGCTGTGTTTCCATCTGTTCCTGTGGTGTACATATCTCTGAGATTTGGATATGCATCAAGCATGGACTCCTGCGCTTCCACACAATCATCCAGAGCAACTGTCCCGGAGACACGGATCCAGTCACCATTTTTCATGGCGCAGATCTCGATCTTAGGGTTCGCCAACATCTGCTTTGCCACGGCTTTTCCCTTTCCGGTCTGAATATACAGCCTGTCCTCATAAAGATGAATAGTTCCGAACGGACGCACTCTCGGCTGGCCGTTGTCATCTGTCGCGAGATAATAGGTTCCTGCTTCTTTTAGAAACTCGTAAACTTTATTCATGATATTTGACCTCCAATTTCTGATTTTACACCACTTCCTGTAATGCACGAAACGCTAATCGATCCGCTCATCGCCCCAGAAAAACAATGCAACTGTTCCCGGTCCTGTGTGTGCGCCAATGGTTGTTCCGATATTGTTGATTTGTACTTTACCGTTTATTTTCGGAAATTTCGTTTCAACCAGGTCAGCCACCGCTCTCGCATCCTCCATACATGCAGAGTGCGAAATAAATACCCTGTCACTGTAAGACTCTCTGTGATCTGCCTGTTCCTCCATCTTCTTTACCATCTCCCGAATCACCTTTTTCTTTGTTCTGATATTAAAACGGGGGATCATTTTTCCTTCGCAGCTGACATCCATTAACGGACAGATATTTAATGCTGTTCCAAAGAGACCGGCTGTTTTTGATATTCTGCCGCCTTTTATAAAGAACGTCAGATCTGTCGAGAAAAACCAGTGTCTGAGCCGTTTTTTATTCTGTTCAGCCCAATCACGTAACTGATCCACGGTCATGCCGGATGCCCGCAGCTCTGAGAGTTTTATCATAAGCAACCCGTATCCGGATGAAGCAGCAAGGGAATCTGCAATATAAATCTTTCTTTCCGGATATTCTTCCGCTAATTCCTCCGCTGCCATCTGGGCTGAATTATATACCCCGGATATTCCGGAGGAAAGCGTAACATGTAGTATGTCTCTGCCTGCCTCCAAATACCTTCTGAAATATGTTTTAAATTCTTCCGGCGCGATCTGGGAAGTTTTTGTATCGGCGCCATCTGCCATTCTCTGATAGAATTCATCGGCACTCATGCTTTTCCCCAAATCATCCAAATATGTTTTTCCATCTAATTCATAGTGGAAGCAGATATGTTCGACATCGATTTCCTTCAGCTGTTCTTCTGTTAAATCCACGGTAGAGCAGCAGCTTAAAATGTATTTTTCTTTCATAAAGATCACCTCAATCTGAAAAAATTTTCTGTGCTCCTCATTATAGCACCGCGAAAAATCGATTTCAATTCCTGCAGGCTGACCAAAGATCGGATGAAATTCTGAAATTTTAATAAACGGACATCTTCCTCTGCAAAAAAGAGTATAATGAGCGAAAAACAGGAGGTGCGAACAGCTATGGCAAACGTAAAAGAATCTGAGCAAAGGGTTCAGGCAGCCATACAAACTCTGACCGGCAAGGGACGGTTTACGACAGAGAAATCATTCCTGCACCACAGGCAAATGACCGTGTATGACCACAGCGTTCATGTTGCCGAAGTCAGTCTGGCTATGGCAAATTTTCTGCCTTTTTCCTTCGACACAGATTCCCTGGTTCGGGGCGCACTGCTCCACGATTACTTCTTATACCACAGGAATGAAAGCGTAAAAACCTATGTCCTGCATGGATACCGGCATCCCGTCAGACTCTGCTGCTCATATTCCCGCTCCTGCTTCAACGCTAACGGTACCTTGCTCAAATAATGTCTCGCGGCATCCACGTTGCAAATCCAGTCGCTCACCTCGCCCTGTTCCAGAATCAGCGGCATTCTGTCATGCACCGAAATCATGGACGAATTGGCCGCCGTCGTCAAGATCACAAACTTTAGTTCGTCCTGTGCGACATTGAAGAAACCGGCCATGTAGATAACCGCCTCATTTTCCCGTTTGAAAGTAACCTTTTCTTTGGCCGCATCCCATTCATAAAATATGTCGTGGAGATTGTGCTCGCACAATCTCCCGAGTTGGCGCAAGCGCCAACTCATAGCAATTAATTACACAGCGTCTCAGCAAAACACTCTCACGAAACGTCTTTCGCTCCATCGCCGTCTCGGAGCGGGCATTGATGAATAAGCCCTTCCCCGTGTATTGAGGAAATCCCCATCTCATTTCCCGAATCTGCAGATGTGATTCCGCATCATCGGGTGAAATGTCACTTCCACGCGCAAGGATCGGCGCATACTGGCTCGGGTAGATATCCCTCGCTGTGCGGTTCAGGTTTGCGGGATATTTTCTGTTCGTAAAGATCCCTGCTTCATCAATTGCATCACCGTCTATATAATACCTGCCGCACATACCGCCTCCATATTTACGAAATCCCCCTGCCTTGCACCTCTTGCTTTCATCTCCCGATGCAGATGATTCAATACCTGCTTCTTATTACCGGACCACAGCGGCGCTGTCAGCAGAGCCTTCGGACCGTCTCCGGTCACTCGGTGAAGCACAATATCCGGATCCAGATGTCGGATACACTGAATCACTACATCAATATACTCATCTTCTGCAAGCACCTGAAACTTTCCATCGAGATAATCCCGCTCCAGATCCGTGCCTTTCAGCACATGAAGCAACTGCAGTTTCACGCCGAAAGGCTTCGGACAACGCACCGTCCCGTTTAAATATTCAACTGTTTCAAGCATATCTTCCGTGGTTTCCCCCGGCAGTCCGAGAATCACATGCGTGATACATGGTATCTGCAAAGAAGCAAGATTACGGACTGCTTCCTCGTATATCGGGAGCTCATATCCCCGGCGGATATACACTGCCGTTTTTTCATGGATGGTCTGCAGCCCCAGTTCGATCCAGATAAACTTTCCCTCCGGCGCATAAACCTGCCGCAAATCCTGCAAAAGTTCCAGGATATCCTCTCCCAGAGCATCCGGCCTGGTAGCGATCGAAATGCCGATCACCAATGGCTCCGACAATGCTGCGGTAAAAATCTCCCGGAGATACTCTTTCGACCCGTAAGTATTGGTATAGGCCTGAAAATAGATGACAAATCGCTCTCCTGCTTTCTTGTGAAATCGCGAAAGTCCGGCTCTGATCTGCTCTTTCACGTTTCCGATATTGGCATTTACTGCGAAATTTCCACTGCCGCCGCTGCAGAAAATACATCCCCGCGTATCCAGCGTTCCGTCCCGGTTTGGGCAGGTCAGCCCCGCATCCACTGCGATCTTATAACATTTCTGCCCGTAAGTGTGTTTAAACCAGGCATCCAGAGAATAGTAAGGTTTCCCCAGCCAGTCTGTCAAATTGATATCCTCCGTTATTGCACCGCCAAATCTGATTCGTCAGCGGAAAACCCGTCCAGTTGCTGCAGCCGTTCAAAAAACATTCCCGCATGATAACCGTCACAGACTGCATGCGCAATCGTAAGGTTCAGCGGCATCCTGGTCTCACTTCCGGATTGCTGATATTTCCCTGCTGTAAGAACAGGAAAAAAGTTCGGCTCCCCATTGGCGGTGCGGCTGCTGTATCCGCTGAAGCTGACCCACGGCACACAGGAAATGCAGAAAAAGTTCACCGGCTGCCCCGGCCTTGCTTTAATCCCTTTCACATCCTTAAATCGTTCCATATCCGCACAGATTTCTTTATAAAAAGTGGAGAAATCCGGGGAATATCCAGTCCAGCAGTCAGAAAATGTATGATCATCCTCATGAAAAATGGTGTAATTCGGATGAATTGTTTCCCAGCAGCACAGGTCACCGTTTTTGTCCCGGAACATTTTAAAATTTTCCATTTCATTCAGCACTTTTGCCGCACAATAAATCAGCGACGGATAAAACCGCACGTTTCTCTCATGACATCGGTTAAGAAACGCAGTAACGTCCAACGAGGCAGTAAGGCTGAACTCTATTCTTAATTGCTCAGTATAATAGCGGTAATGTTCCCTCCGTTCCCAGTGATCCAGATCAATTTTGTGACAATCCGGTCTGTCAACGTTTTTCTTATCAGCAGATGCCCTCATACATTCCCTTCCTTGTTTTGCGCTTCCGATCAAGACATATGTGCATATGACCTGCTCGTATTAACAAACATGGTCTGACATTAGTATCTGCGGCCACATTACTATATAAAATTTGTAGATACATGTGCTTCTTTTTCCGGAAGCCCATAAGCATCTTTCCCCAGCGCAATGCTCTTCATAAGAAACGCCATATTTCTCGCCAGCGTCCGGACGGTCTGCAGGCCTTCTGCATCCTGCTCCGCTTCTCCCTTTAGACATCCGTGGACGCTGTTCCAATATTGGCTGGTAGCGATCGGCATTCCGCTGATCCCGAAGTATTTATTCAGCTCGTCATAGGTGACTGAGCATCCGCCTCTGCGCGCGACCGCAACGCTGGCTCCAACCTTCATACTCTTATCGAAACCTGTGCTGTAAAACAGCCGGTCAAGACAGGCAATCAGCGTAGCATTCGCGGATGCATAGTAAACCGGACTCGCTACCACGAGGCCGTCGCTTTCTTCAAATTTGCCCGCAAGCTCATTGACCACATCATCAAACACACATTTACCATTTCTGGCACAAGATCCACAAGCAATACAGCCGCGCACCGCCTTGTTGCCCACCTGCACGATTTCTGTCTCAATCCCTTCTGCCTCGAATACTCTTTTCATCTCATCCAGGGCAATCGCTGTATTTCCCTTCGTTCTTGGACTGCCGTTTAACATCAAAACCTTGCTCATCTTAAACCTCCGTTTTTAATTTTCATCCTGCTCCGCCTTACAATCTCGAAAGTCGGTTCTAAATACTCTCCATTTTACACTCTGTCACAAAACTACCTTTCATACGCCGAGTCTTACTTCAGGTTCTTCACAAGTTGCTCATCTGTTGCCATCGGATACAGTTTTTTCGCCTGATTCCATATTTTCTCCCAACCGGAAGAGGGATTCACGCTGTAAGATGCCGTCACCATATCATATCCCCAGATATCCTCCGGCTTTGAATAAATACAGACCGGCATGCCGTACTCGCCTCCACGCTTGTTGACCTTCCTTCGAAAGTCTTTGATCACGAGATACGTCTGCATCTGCAGATCTGTGATAATTCCAGCGAAGTTCTTCTCGCCATCTTTGCCGAATCCGGCTTCCCGTTTCAGCTGCACACCCATATATTCCAGTTGGATTTCAAATCGGTCCATGATCTTCTTGTGGCGGATGTTGGCCAGTTCGTCGTCCCACCGGGCATCGAAATCATAACCGTCTCTGCGGTAATTGGCAAATACGGGAAACCATTCCAGACTAATAAAGCCGGCCTTCTTCCCAAAGAACTTTCCGTAAGCCACTTTGCCGCTCCGCGCGATAATCTCACGCCATTCCCACGGATCCTGCTCCGGATCACCTGTCCACCAACTCACGTCTGCCGTGTGTTCTTCCACAGAAAAACCCTCGATTTCATTTCGGAATAGCGGAAGAAACCCTATTTCATTGATCCAGTTCACCAGCTCCTGCCAGGAGCGAATGCGCAGTGGATCATTCCAGTCTAAACCATACATAGCCAAAACACCTCTTTAATTGTTGCTGCAATTAGCCGCATCAATCGCGATCACAAGCAGCAAAACCATGATCTCATCTTCCGGTCTCGCAAAATTGATCACATAGGTATCGCCCCATCGAAATAATTCTTTGGAAATGTGCGCCACAGTGCGATTTTGTTCCAGAACATCGTAATCCCACCCGAAAACATCACCGTTTACGCTCCAATTTCTGCACTCCACATGATATTTCGGGCGGAAGAATGTGAATTCCTTGCGTATCAATCCCTGTGATCTTCCGAATGCAAATATTTCGAACTGCGGCATTAGCCGGAATAGTTTTTGTGATATAAAACCGACCTCCTGACCGCCACGGTCATATACATGGATCTGATGCCCAAGCGCAAGAAACTCTGCTTTGACATAGTATTTTGGCATGCCTGCCTCATCATAAATATCATAGGTATCTGTCCAGGAAAATACCCGTTGCTTAATTAACAGCTTCATGTCTCTCCTTCTTCGCCCCTTATAAATCCATTCTGTTTAATGACTCCGTTGGAATTTCGCTCTTCCAACCGGCAGGCAGATATTCTATGACAAACATCTTCCGGCAGAGCAATTCCAATAAACAGTCTCATTTCAACATCTCCAGCATCTGTTCTGGATTTTCCGCCGCCTTTACCTTATCCGATGCATAGATGATCACGCCATCCTCATCAATCAGGTAAGTTGTGCGCACCACGCCCATCGTGATCTTTCCGTAATTCTTCTTCTCTTTCCAGACGTCATAGGCCTCGATACAGGTTCGTTCGGGGTCTGATAAAAGCAGGAATGGAAGGTTGTACTTCATCTCGAAATTTTTGTGAGACTTCACGCTGTCCTTACTCACGCCGATGACTACGGCGTTCAAATTCTTAAACTGGTCAAATCGCTCTCCAAAGCCGCAGGCCTGCTTCGTACAGCCGGCAGTGTTGTCCTTTGGATAGAAATAGAGAATGACCTTCTTTCCACGGAACTCATCGAGCGTGTGGATAATGCCGTTTTGATCCGGCAAGGAAAAATTTGGTGCTGCAAAACCTGTTGATAACATATATTTCACTCCTCTCGCTTTTCAAACATATGGCCAAATTCTAATCAACCAGAAACTCTTCCACATATCCGAGCGCTGTCCGGTCATCCTTCTTTGAAAATCCGTGACTTCCTTCTGGAATCAGCTTCAAAGCAGCATTTGGATACGTTGCCTGCGCTTTTTCCGAATAATAATACGACACGATTCTGTCGCCTGTTCCATGGACGATCAGAACCTTTCCTTCATAAGCGCTGATCTCTTCAATAATATCAGTTTTAAGCACAGATGCTGCATAGCCACGCCCCAGTTTCATTGGACCACACCAAAAGGTTTCCGGAATGTTTTCCGGGTCAAATTTTGCAAACATCATCTTTCCAGCCCTTGCGTCATCTGGAATACAGAGCGCCGGGTAAAAAAGAATCAAATTTCTGATTTCATCCTGTAATTTAGCGGCCACAAGGGCGGAAACCACTCCCCCCTGACTGCATCCCATCAGTGTAATTGAAGATGCATCCGCCTCTGGTCTCGCTTTTGCATAGTCGAGCACGGCCTGCAGATCCTCTGCCTCAGTATAAACAGTCATTTTCGTGGTGTCCTTATCGCTTTTGCACATGAGACCGCCACCGTTAAAATCAAAGCAAAATGCCAGATAGCCACGCTCGGCAAACCATTTGGCATATCCCTGCGTTGTACGGTAGTTCGCCATAAAACCGTGGCTGATGATGGCAATCGGCAAATTTTCTCCCTCTGGCCGGAACACCAATCCGCAGATGGTCATTCCGTTGCAGGTACATGTAAACTCTTCTTTTATCATCAAATTTTATTTCCTTCCCGCAGAAATGCAAATTGCCTGTACATTATACGCAATTTACTTCCACAAAGTATGGGAAAACGGAAGGCAGATGAGGTATTTGCTCCATTCTCTCTCCTTATATCCGGCACCATTGTTGTCCGAAGAAGAATCGTAGACATATCCCATATAGGGAAGAATATATTCCACGGGGTAGTATCCCACCAACACGCCGACAACAAGTCCATCCATCAAAATCAAGCGGTTCTGCTCCACCGGCTCCACATAATCTTCCAGATGCTCCTCTTTAATATGGCTTTCCAACTCGTTATAGGGGATATTGGTCAGACCCTTAAATTTACTCAAGCCATAACAATGCAACTGCTCTGGGATTGCTTTGCCTTCGATCTCTTTTTCAAAGCCGTCCTGCCAGCGTACGGTACCCATGTTCTCGGTATATTCGGTAAATTCAAGATTCATATTCATCTTTCTCCTTTTCTGCGCCTTTCCCCAGCGCATCCATATAACCGGCTGTAAGAATACCCGAAGGCAGTGCTATGATTGCGATCCCCATGAAAGATGAAACCATGGTAACAACTCGCCCCGCCGTACTCACCGGATAAATATCGCCATATCCCATCGTTGTCAGGCTTACACAAGCCCAATAGATAGCCTCAAAAAAGTTTTCGAACGTGTCCGGCTCCACATTGAATATAATCAGTGCGGATATCAGCACATACGCGCCAGCAAGCGTGCATACTGCGAGAAGCGGAACGCTCTGCTCTCTTATAACGTTTGCAATGATTTCCATGCTTTTCGAATATCGGAACATCCTGGCCGCCCGGAAAACGCGAAATGTACGAATCAGTCGGAATGTTTTCAGAAGCCGGAATCCTGCGGTCATCGGAAGAAATGTCGGTAGTATGGAAATCAGATCAACGATTGCCATGAAAGAAAACGGATAGCGTAGAAAAGATATGGCACCTTTCCCCAGTTTTAAGTCCGCCGTAATCCATCGCGCCAGGTAGTCCAGGATAAAAATGATTGCCGCCGTCAAGTCGATCTTTTCAAATAACACATTGGTTTCTTTAAATGCGAGCGGTACAAGGCTTATGATAATGACTGCCATCATAAAGTAATCATAAATCGTACTTGCCTGGTTTCCTTCTCCCGACAGTTCGACAATCTCGTAGATGCGTTTTCTGTATTGCATTTTTCAAAATCCTCCGGTCGATTGTTTACGCATACCGCCTCATTAATTTCATTCTTTCAATCAGCAATTATTCTTCATATGGTAATCTACAATCCAAACTTCGCTTTGTACGCCTGCGGATCGGCCATATATTCCTGATATTTTTTACGCAGACAATTACCGCATGGACGAAATCCCGCTGCGAGAGCTGTCTTTTCATCAGCGAAGAATACACGATGCTGTTCATAGACTCCCGGATATCTTCTGATTGTGGCCAACGCCGTGCCGCAATCCATCCTGCCATAAATTTTCAATTTCCCATTGCCGCCAAATTCGCCTTTTGTTTCTGACTCGTAGAATTCTCCATCTGCGCCAAGTAACTTATACATTTTCTCTCCCATCTGTGCACTCCTTATGTCCATATTTCTTTTCTTAGTCTTTCTGCTATTTCCGCTGTGTCCGGCATGGTGTCCCTGTCTGCGCCAAGAATTTGCGATAAGTCAAAGATTCTCGATCCCATCGGGGCTCTGGAAGTAGACTTCTTAAAATCCGTCTCATAAAATTGATCCACGAAAAAATACCTGTGTTTCTCCGTATGAAGATTATAACCGTAATTATCTCCATCCGCGATTGCAAGGGCAATTTTTTCTTTTCTCTCTTCGGTCAGTTCGCCATACTCAATTTCAAACTGTATTCCTCTGTCGGATTCCACCGCCAGGACACGCGCTGTTACTTTTCCTATATAGCGAACTGTCTTATTACTGTACAGCCCAAGATAATCATGCGCCCGGAAGCTTCGATCTATATTATCGTAATATACGCCGCTTCTGGCATTAAACTCCAACGTGGTTCCGGCCAGCTGCATTCTCATATATTTCCACGAATCGGACACGGGGATCAGGCCATCGTGATAGCAGTATTCCAGATAGTCTTCCAAAACATCCTGCATCTCATAATCGCGCTCTTCGATTACTTCCCCGAAAGCGTTTGCCAGCTTTTCAAATGTCGTATTGATATGTAATACAGGCCAGGGCTTGTGCTCCTCATTGTATTTTTCAAGAAGCTGCTCAAAGTCCTTTTTCTTTGTCTCGTCCATCAGTTCCGGGGCAATGGTGATGAGGAATTTGTTCTTCGCCTCTCCAAATGCCTCAAGATGTCGCATCAGCTGGTCAGAATAAAACCAGTCGGACATTTTCGTCTCAACGACAAGCTTAAACCCCTCCTGCGTGATTGTTGCATCCGGAATACTCTCCACGCTCTTCTCCTGAATTTTAAACTGAATCTCCGGTTCGAATTTCTCCGGAAAAAATTCCGTCTTTAACAATCGAAAAAACTTGTCAGGCGAATAAGAATACAGACGTGACAGCAACAGCATCGTATTCGCAGTCGCCACATTTTCTTTTGCATGATACCGTTGAAAATAATGGATTTTCATATTGCTCTCCTGATTATTTTACTTCTTCCTCGCCAACATAAACATAGTAATCCGCATCAACATATGCCACCATCTCATCATCCCGCCAGAATTCGCAACGGCATCCATCGTCATCCATAAGCATCCTCATGATATTTGCCTTGAAGCTGTCTTTCTCTCCCGCGATCTTTAGTTCCCGAACTTTCCGGATGCGGTAGGTAACTTCATCCGCGAGGCGGCAGATGCCGTACTCCGGAAGCACCGCCAGGATCTTTTCCGGTTGCTCTTCCTTCGGCGATGTCCGGCCGCCGAAATCAACGTCATACACCGGTGCGGGAACTGTCACACGTTTTCCTGTGATTTCTATTTGTTTCCCGTCCTTTTTGACCGTAAACAACGCTGTCTTTCTTTCGGCCAGCAGATGATAAAACAGGGCCGGTTCTGTATTGTCCCGCATCATTTCCTGTGGATTCTCATACTCACAGACAGGTTTCAGCCGCTTCACCGCCGCTCGGATCCGTTTCGCCACTTTCTCATCGCCATAAAGGCTAACCTGCTCTAAACGCAGTCCTATCGCCAGATCCGCCTCCAGATAGAAGCGATATGCCCGAAATGCACGGATCGGATTCGTCTGCTCCGGTTCACCCTCGCAGAGAGTTCCCATGCGCAGCGCGGCATCCGCAAATTCGCAGTCATATTTTCCTTTCAGGAACAGGCGCTTTGTTTCCTTATAGACCTGCCAGACCAGATTCTCCGCCGAGTCTTCATCCTTCTCAGTTCCCTTCCCATAGAGAAACATGTCCGCCAGCTTATAAACCGACTGATAATATCCCTTCGAAGCACCGATAGTGTAGTAATAGAAAGCCAGATCATACTGCGGAGTTCCCTGATTGCAACGCCCATAATAATAGATATAGCCAAGCGAATTCGCGTATAGTCCCTTGCGGGTCGGACTTTCGTAGGGATTGTCTGCCCTCAAAAGCTGCAGCAACAGGTCGCGTGAACGTTCCCAGTCGCATGGATACAGACAATTGCCGCCATAATAGCTGTACGCAAGGATCTCAAGGCCCTCCGGATACCCTTTTTCAGCCAGATCTTCGGCAATGCTTCGAATCAGGCTTACTTCTTCAGCTGAAAATTCATCTGCTTTGTCCAGATTCAGAGATTTCAGGTAATGCGCCTTTCTTTCGTCCGTCCAGAGAAGCATCCGTGTTTCGCTGTATCTGCCCTCTTCCAGTAGTTGAATGTCATGGTTCAAGCGTTCAAAGTCGATAAAATCCCGGCAATGAGCGCATGACTGAAATTCCTTTGCTCTGCCGGTACTCAGCACAAGAGCGAGGAACACGCAGTACATCGCCTCCGCATGATTTGCCGGCAGTTTCTCGCCGTCGAGGCAGAAGAATTCGGCGTTGTCCATTTCTTCCTCATTGTACAGGGACAGACAGCCTTCGTCCAGCAGCTCCGAAAAAACATACTCACCCCAGTTTTTCTGAAAATCCTCTGCCGTATCATTCCGGCTCTGCAGGTTCTGCAATAACGTCCGAATGTCCACCCATTGGACGTAGTAGGGATCGTAAATGGTATCCGTGATATCTTCCTCTCCCGGAATTTCCTCCGGAAGGAGATCGTCAAACGGCAGCTCGTAGCGGATGAACGCCTGCAGTTTGTCTGCGGTGATGTGAAACATCGTATTTTCCATAATTCGATCCTTTCCTGTCCTATTTGCCCGGGAACCACCAGCCTCCGGCAGATCGATATCCATTTCTGTCAAGAAAAATGCCAAGAGCAGCCTGTTCCTCTTCCTCTATTGAGATGTTTTCCTCTCTCATTATTGCAAGAATGTGCCCTTCCAGCTTTTTCATTAAAGCATTCCATTCTCTCGCGTTTTCTGCCATCTCTTCTGTTTCATCTTCATCGTCCAGATCTAATGCAAGACTCCAGAATTTGTTATAAACCGCCACGTAAATTGCAGACAATGTATGTTCAGTAACCCCGCCAGTCAAATACTCATTTATACTATCTATTGTAAGGTCATGACTTTCTTTCACATCCATGTCTGAATATATAATCAAATCTTTTTTTGGGTCTCCAAATTCAGTTGCTCGCCTCCTGTGGAAGGTAATATACTTTCCCTCCTTTTGAAATCAGTTGAACTTCTTCCGCATATAAATCCGTATCGTCATGCTCTTGTTTCCTCTGTACATGACTCTGCTCATCTATCAGGTCTGCTGTTGACCGGTCGATTCTGCGGAAACCGCTTCTTTTGTTTATAAGCGCCGGAATAAAGTGGACTGCTCTGTCAATTCCATCCCGTTTTCTGAGCGCTTGGGATGTTTCAACCTGCAGCCGTTCTGTGCTATCCTGATGCCATGCGGAAAGCCTTTCGCGTGCTTCCTCCGTCTGTTTTTGATAAGTTGGTATGATTGCAGCACATTGTTCTCTTGAAACAGTTCCGAAATATAATGTATATCGCAGTTCCGAAATTTTATATAGCACATCCAACAGGTTGTTTTGATACATATACCAGTTTTGCGCATCTCTCAGCTCTGCCTCATATTCGTCATATTTCAAATCTGTTCTTCCGGCGTAATTAACAATCGTAAGATTGGCCTGCCCAAGCAATTTTGTACATTCTTCTTCCAGGCTGTCTAACTGCGTTAACTTGTCCCTCCGCAATTCATCATTTTCAAGAATCTCTGTCTGAAAAGCAGCAATTTCCTTCACATGAACTACAAGGCTAAAGACTCTGCTTCGGAATTCATTATCCTGAAAATTTGCTATCTTCTCGATTCCATCGCTGATATGAGCCAGTTCCGTGTTAATCTGCGTCATATAATATTGGCCCACAACCATCGCAGCCACACTCATGGCTGCATTCGCGGTGTTTGCCAAAACTGCCGTCCCCTGCTGAGATTCTTCCGGTACCAGATTAGCCATATGATTGATATGATCTTTTCCACGGGAAAAACCACGATACGCATTTGCCATATCTTTCGATTTAACAAGCTCTGCTCCCGGTGGAAGAACCACTCGGTAAAGGGCTTCGCCGCCAGATTTTGCAGCCTGAATCGCGGCTCCGGCAGCGTGTCCGGCCTGTGCAAATCCGGGTACAAGTGCATTTACTCGCGCCAGGACTTTGCTGTCTGTTATCTCGACAAGCTTTTTTTCATCAGGGATTTCTTCGGCTGGCAACATTTCCATCTGGATTGACAAATCTGTCCCCGATTTATCAACCTGCCACAAATCACCCTTCTCTTGTACAGTACCTTCTATTAACTGACTGGTAACTTGTTCTTCACCATTCCTGTTCATCAATAAAACTATAACAACACATATGATTGCCAAGATAATACAAATTGAAATAATTGCAAAAATCATTTTTCCCTCTCAATGTTTTTCAGCCATTCGACTTCAAGCGTCAAATTCAATTTCATCTTATTATTCCAACGTATTTAAAAAACCGACCGGATCTGCGCCCAGCCATGTCTTTGTGTCATTTTCTTCTCTACAATCAGTAAGCCAGGCTATTCCAAAAACAAAATATTCTGTCTCAGTATAGCTCAATATTTCATATGAGTCATAATATATTCCGTTCTCTTCTACGTTCCCGCTATCGTAGTCGTATTCTGAGTCCCCGACTAATTCATTATTTTCGTTCCAAATATAGCAGACATCGGACTCTAATCCAATGGAAAGCTTTATCTTACCGTCCATACTATAATAACTCGAACAATCGAGCCACTCGCCTGGCTCTGTTTCTCTTTGAACCGGTTGTGAAGGGCGAAAGCGGCAGGAAATCAGATGTTCTTTCCCATCCGGTTGAAAATGAATCACAATTCGATAGATGCCCTCAAGGTTTTCATCATTCATAAATCTTATATTCTTCCATGATTTCGCCATCAAGAAGAAAATCAAGTTCTCCCAGCGGGGTGGTAATAGGCATTTCCAGCGCATCCTTTCATTATCATTCATTCGTCGTTGATAATGGTCATGTAGTTACTTGTCTTGCGGATTGTCACTCTGTTCTATAAGTTCAGGCTCACTTTTCTCTGTCGTCTTCCCATAAACTCCATAAGAGTTATCTTTCCGATTCCGAAAATGTCATATTCCCTGTTGTTTTTCTATCAGTGTAGTATTGTCCAGATATTTCATTTGGATTATCAATGCAAAGCATAGCGGTGCCGTAATGTATCTCACTTCGCTTTCTATATCCAGATTCTGGCGTATTGAGATAACTGTATATCAGTTGCTTTTCCCCTAACACTTCCTCAATGGTAGCGGTTATTGATTTGCTCTTGCTTTCTGCAGTAACCATGGTTACATGAACCGTTAAAAGCGTTTGTTTGATTTCAATAGACGCTTTTCTTTCAATTTCATCATATGTAGAGCAGACTACTCCTTCATAGTTACATTTTAACTTAGGAACCTTGCTTAGCGGATTATATTTCCATAGGAATCGTTCATAAATTGTCATGATGATACTCGTTACACCTATCGCCTCACCTGCGAAACCAAAAAGGGTATATGCTGACAAGTTCGACACCAATTCAGGCCATGAAATCAAACAACGCACCACAAATAATCCTGTCGCTACCCAAAGGCAATCTTTTAAATACTCTTTAATCTGATCTGTCATGCGTATCCTTCCCTTAAATCAACTTGGATCATAAACAAAGAAGCGTTGAAGTTCATCAATAAAATTTTTATATGCAACGACATCGCTCTGCGCCGGACATAATTTTTTAATTCCATTTACTTCGTAATAATAATCAAGCCTCCATATATTATCCTTTAGATATGATATTATTTCTCCAAATGCAAAGCCATATAGGTGCCATTTCATAAAGTATTCATCTGGTATGTTCCAGAGAAGTGATTCTAAGCCAAAAGAACTAACCTCATTAGCGCTAGAATAACCGCAGTCACTCATCAGGTATCTCATCTTCTTTATAATGCGAACCATACGCTTGTAATAATAATTCGTACGATTATTTTTATTTCTGCCATTTGAGAGATGAATCAAAGGAAAATTAGTAGTCAATGATCCATCGTCAGCATAAATGTTAATTCCGTTCACATAATTAGAATAATCACCTTTGTCTGATCGGTCATAGTATTTTACCAGGATGCTTGGAACTGCATCTGCTTTTTTTCGGTACGTATTACCGTCAATCTTCAAAGATTTATTACCTCGATGAACCTGAGCCGGAAATTTAATTTCCAAGGCACTTTCAGTTCTATTCTTTAATGTTACTGCTTCTTCTCTGTGAGATGGCGAAGTTTGAGTGAATGGACTGCCAAATGCATAGTCGAAAATGTCTTCTCTTACAACAGCAACATCTACATCACTCTCTGTCCGCACACATGTGTTATTAGCATATGAGCCTTGAACAAAAATATGTATCTTTTCAGAACTGTAGCTTTTCTCCATTCTGATTGCATAGGATAGAGTGTCATTTTCCAACACATCAATGGAACGGCCATTATCGCTATAGCCAATATTCTTTAAAGCATCTCGAATAGCTTCAATAGCGTGCTTGCACTTTTCATCCTCCGTTTTGCTCAAGGGTGCTGCGTATAATTTAAGCGTGTCTTCTTTAAAATTCATTCACTTCTCCATTCTTTCATATTCTAAACTATGTAGCCGGTTCCCTTTCATCTCAATTCTCGTGGTTTGTCATAGCATCAAATTCATGTTTCCTAATGAAATCATCCGCTTGCGACATTTTCTCCATAGAATCTATAAACTTTTGGCCTGCCGCCATCATATTTTCAGCCTGATACCAGTCATCTGGTATAAACAGCTTTGTAATGGTGCCTGACACCATAAAGGTACCCATTTTGTACCGCCGAAAAATCTTTTGACCGGCTTCTTCCGAATATCAATCGCCGGGAGGTCTTTGCGTAATTTATTCTTCTTTCCGAACATCATGTGCTACCTCCCGGTTGTGTAATTAAATTGCTATAATCCTACTTTATCTACGCCATAAACAGCTTCTTCATACGTGAAGCCTTCATATTCTAACTGCTTAATCAACTTGGAACGTGTAAAGTCTGAATATTCTAAATACGACTTTGCTTTTTTCACCGCCTGTTCCTTCCAATCGGCACCGCAGTTGTCAGCTCCATAGGTAGCTTCTTCTTCCGTGAATCCTTCATACTCAAGTTGGTCGATCAATCCAGTATAGGAGAAGGAGTTAGATTTCCGGTACGACTTGCCCTGATATTGTTCTCCTTCTAAAATGTGGCATGCCTGGCAGCATCCAATTCATTATCCTTAAGGAAAGAAATAAATCGATCCATAATCCTGTCGGTTCGGTCGATTATGTCAGTTTCTGTAAAATCGTTGACATTGGCAGCCAAATCGAGTAATTCCTGAACCTTGGTTCCTTCTCTTTTCTGACCTCTGCTGTTGGTGAATCCGTTATAATATTTCTTCTTGTCCTCAAACCGATAATCCGCCGCGCGGATGTTGATGCGCTTTTCAAGAAGCGCCTTATTGCCGAGCGCCTCCAGATTCGAAGGATTCGAGAGGGATTTCTCCTTGTCCTGTCTGCTTCTGGCGAAAATATGCTCGATTTCAAAAACATATTCAAGCGACAGAAGAGCCTGGCTGTCGTCAGTAAATGCCCACCATGTCAGCATGGCCTTTGTAATCGGTCGACCATTATTGAAACTGAAATTGTTGAACATGCTGCGAACTTTGTCTACATCGAAACGATAGTCTGCAAACGTCACAGGCTGGTCGTTTACGATGTTTACCATCTCTGCATACACAGGGGTACGCAGAGCATTAACGCCAGGATTCGTCACGGCGTATGTCCAAATAAATCCCGTAATCTTATCGAGAAACTTTGCGAAAGCATCCTCTTCCAGATTTCCGTCTTTGTCGCGGTTCTGCATAAAGTATACCGATACAAAATAAGTCCACATGCTGTTTGGAGCATAATTCAGCACAAACAGTTTTCTCAAAATATTGATGGAGAATCTGTCTTTATCCTGATTCGAAACTTCGTTCCAGAAGTTGGCCAGTATAACAAGATTCTCAAATGTCTCTTCACTCTTTAAAAGAGCATAGCTGTCGCGCTCATAAAATTTGCGAAGAGCATCGGTGGTAGAGGATTTGATACCCATCTTTGCACGAACGAAATACATATAGCGAGTAAACAGTTCATCCATCGGAGTACCGGAAATGGGGTGGAATATTTTCTCGCAAAGTTCTTCGAGCTCTTTCCAGCGTTTGATGAAGGTATCCTTTTTGCCGATGGTAGAGTAGTACTTGTAAAACTGCGCCTTGAAGATATCTGCATCGGACAATGGCTTTCCACGGTCGTTCAGGGTAGAGAAAATACGGAGAGCTGTGTCCTGAGATTCTGCTTCAATCGGAAGAAGGATACAGTTGTTCATGATTCTTGTGGGCAGGTACGCAAAATAGGTCGGATACTTGTCCAGAAAGGAATCAATGCAATTCTGAAAAAACCGATAATTCGTTGCATAGGGACTCTTCTGTCCCTTTTTGACTTCACCGGTTCTTAAAATTTCAAGAAACTCTTCCTTGGCATCGTCCGTGGCAACTTCTGAATCAATCTTCAAATCCTTCATATTTGGCTCATCGAATTCATCCGTTTTCCACAGGCATTGTTCAATATTCTTCTTTGTGGAGATGGATGCTTTATCCTGCATATGGCCAAATTTGGAGTAGAAAGCGCGAAGCAGAAGCATCAGCGTGGTCAGACGCTGCTGGCCGTCGATGACTTCCATACGTCCATCATCGTTTTTGTAGGTAACGATTGGACCGAGAAAATATTCGCTATTGCTGTCAAATTCCGTGCGACCTTCGTCTGGAATGGCGAAAGAGAAGATGTCATCCCACAGAGTCTGGCATTCGGTCTCTCCCCATGCATATGGCCGCTGGTAGTCTGGAATCAGGAAATCAGCTCGCTTATCCTGAAATAGACTTTTGATGGTCTTTTGATCAACATTTAACTTTGACATAAGTAATGCCCTCCCTTACAAATCGAACAATTTTCGCATTTCCGCTTCCATCGTCCCGTTTTTGGCAAATTCAAGCGTGTCACAAAGACAGATGTTGTGTTTTTCAATATGTATATCGTCGCTGAATCCGAGAATGTACCGCAGACATATGCGGTATATGATTTCTGTCGGAGCGCAGCCATACACTTGCTTGGCAAAGATATGGTTCAGCCTTTCTGAATTATCAGGATAGAGCAGTCTCATACGTTTGCTTTGATAGAGCCTGGTCACGATTTCCGTTATGTACATTCCCGACTTCATATACAGGTCGGCAAAAGTTGCGTCTGGATCATCAAAGCAGCCAGGGTTTTCTTGCTCAAGCCTGTCCACCATATCTTTCACCACTTTTTTGGGCGTGAAAATTTGGTTGGTGCGCTGTGGGGGAATATAGTCAAAAATATCTCCCTCGTGATCCGGCTCAAAGTAGTTTGCCAAGTCGGCGCGTCTCTTCATAAATTCCACAACGGCATCGTTGAAGACAACCTCATCAAAAAGGTGTCCGTCAAAGTGTTTTGTCTCACCGTCATCTGTCGTATAATCCCCGCCGTCGCGCAGCAGGCGGAACTGGTCGAGTGTTACACCTTGACCGTTCTGTGGGTTGACAGTAACTTCCCAGAAGACTTCCTCTGGTACAAGCGCGTCAAAGTTTGCAAGGGTAGTGTTTTCATTGCCGTAGGCCATAAGAAATGCGGGAATAGTACGGGAAAAACCGCGCAAATGATCTCGCACACTGCCCTCAATGGAATCCTTCTGCGCATTTAGCTTTTCGGTTTCGACCGTTTCAACGATTGTTTCCGCCGCTTTCTTCACGGTTTCATCACTATGAAGTTTTTCTTTAATGTTGTCCAACATTTCTTGATAGCCCTGAAGGCGTCTGGCAGCGTACTCCTCATCGATTTGTGTGATTTCTACCATAGTGGCACCGGCATCTTGTGCTTCCTGAATTCTGTAATCGCGTTCCCTGGCAAGCTGATGGTCACGAATCGTATAGTCGCCATACTCGCGATCCACAACCGTGTCTGTCGTCTCCTGTATCTTACGTTCAAGATGATTCTGAGTGGATTTTCTTAAAGCGTTGCCATACTGCTCTCTGGCAGAATCCATCAGCGTGTCCGCAATCGGTTTTGAGAATTGCTCGCGCAGCTTCTTGAGTTCATCTTTTTTCGGATTTGGGGTCAATTCTGCTTTCTTCTGCAATTCTTCAACAGCAGCTTCCAGCTGGTCTTCGACATCAGCGTATACCTTGTCCCCGAAAAGGTCGCTTGCTGTGCCGATGACCTTTTCCTTCGGAATTTCAACTTCTCCATTTTCGTTCAGATTTAAAGCGTCTGCTGTAGTCTCATCCACAGGCACGGAAGCGAGAGGTTTCGGTTCTTCGATAGCCTGCATGTTGTTAATGATGTCGATAATCTCCTTAGGCGCACCGAAAATACCGCTGATGTTTGCAAACAGGAAATTGGACATAAAGCCGCGCTCCACGACCTCTTTTGCATGGATATGGCGAGGAATTGTGAGGACTTTTTCGGCATCCAGTTCTACCATCGAGCCTTCATCGTCTTCACCGTAAACAGGGAAGAAGTTAAGGAGTTCCCGCACATGCTGTTTTCTGCTGTCAAAGTCACCCTTATCACCGGAAGTTTCGGGAATCAGATCATTGGCAAACTGCTCAAAAATCATAAGGGTGCGGGCAGGGTCAAAGTCAAATACATATGCATTCTGCTTTCGGTAAGAATTACCGTCACTGTCTGTAAAAAGACACGGATTCTGCGCACGGAAAGCAGCCTGCATATACAGGGCAGGACTTGCCATATTGGAAAGCATGAGGACAGCTGTCCACTCTGGGATGGTAATGCCTGTGGTCAGCTGGCCTACGGAAAGAGTGATGGTTTTATCATGCTCGGAGATTGCCCTTACTACCTTATCGAAAGACTTTTCGTTCGCGTCATCATCATCCAGTTTCCCGTCTCCAGCAGCCAGAATAATTTCATAATCCTTGAATATAGGATGAAGTCTCAGTTTTTTTGCGAGCGCTTTTGCGCTGGCCACACGGTTTAAAATCCAGAATGTGTGCTTTAATTCATTGCGGAGTTCTGGGGTAGAGAAGGGGAACTTTTCCTGCCGAGTCATGGCATCGAGGAATTTATCCACATCAGAATCGTGTATGAATTTCCCAGATTCATTTGTTGCGAAAAATTCATTCAGGTCAAAGGCGTATTCTTCCGTGTCATCATCTGCAAGTTCGATGCCTCTTTTTACCTTGTCCCGGACGATATCGGACATCTGATATGTAAAAAGAGAAAGGCGGGGCAGGTTAGCATACGGATTTTCCGTCTCGTTGGAATCGTCCCAGTCTCGCTTCTTTTTTTGCTCGTCGGCGTAAGTCCAGTTATAGATGGCGCTCTCCGGGAATTTGTCATTCGCGAGAGCCTTAAATGGCGTGCCGGAAAGGTGCAGTGTCCATTTACGGCGGATATGGTTAAATGCCGTGTCTGTTTTGTAGGTATCAACACCTTCATGAGCCTCATCTACAATCATGACATCCCAGGTCATGCCTTTTCCGTCCTCGTTTTGTAGTTCTGCAAGCTTGTCGATCTGGCCGCCAAAATAAAGGGAGCCTTTCAGGTCTTGCAGACTGACGAACTCAATGCATCCTTTTATGCTATCATCGTCATTTGGGGCAGCTATTGCACGATATTCTTCTCTGCTGTATACATACTTTTTGTCCCGGATGCCCTCCACATTGCTTACAAAAATATAACCAGACTGTGGGCCAAAGAAGGTTTCATAATCGGAATACCAGGAATTCGCGATGGCAGGGCGGTTTGTCACGATAAGGATATTACGTGCGCCGAGTTTCATGCATAAATCATAGGCAGAGAGTGTTTTCCCAAAGCGGGGCTTTGCATTCCACAGAAATTCCGCTGATTCCCTACTGCCAAAATAATCTGCCGTTTGCTGCACAGCCTCTGTCTGCTCATCACGGAGCGTATAAGGAATTACAGCATCATAATCTTTTTCAGATAGTACGCCATGATTCTGCGTAAAATCTATAAAATTTCCACGGGCAGTGTTTGGCTCAATAAAAAACCATTCTGTACCCGCTTCACGAGAGACTCCAAGCTTTTTTAAGTAGGCATGGAAATCCTTATCTGTAAATGTTCCGTAGGGTTCCGTCATATATGCGGCACGTAATGCCCACCATGTTTTGTGTGCAACGCCTACGGTATGCGTTTGCTCCTTAATGCGTAATTCCACATCCCGCTCTGTAAAGCCTATCTTAGTCCAGCCATCATGTGCAGACACTCCTGGAGTGGTGTAGGCATAACACTGAGGAATGACTTTTGAAGTTGTTTTAATACCAATTGCTGCCATTATACCATCTCCTTTACGTGCGTTTCGATAAATTCAATCTCTTTTTCATCTAAGCCATACTTGCGATATAGCTGTAAGTCAATCTCGTGTACTGTTTTCGCCCAGTCAATGTCGGAGAGCGGGGTGAAGTCTTGAAGGGGGACGTATTTCCAAACGGCTGGAGTTAGATGCTGAGTTGTTTTCAGTACACCTATCATTGCTCTTGCAAACTTGCTCATAACATATTTTTTCAAAGAATGAAGATTTTGAGCAGAATCCAAGTTGCCTATGCTAATGAATGTTTCTGTAGATCCGGTTGCTGGTTCCCCTTCTACTGGTGCTGTCAATATTTCACCAAATTCTCCGTTCCCATTAGCACTTGGAAGAAATAGTTTATAGGAATATAGATTATCTGGAGTGTTTACATAGTCAGCTCTAATATATTTGAATACTCTATTATTATTTTCGCGCCCCAGAATACGAATATAATCATAGTTGTCTTCTGGCTTTTTGTCGAAAAATACTTGCGGCAACCTATCGAATATGTTCGTGGACATATCATATTTATGCCCCTTACTTAGTTGCGATAATGCTTCAGGATGATCATCATGTAGCTTGTCGGTAAGTCGATATGCGGTACGCGTTATCACAGTATTTTCCATGCCATGAAACCCAACGCAATTGATAACTTTATGTAAAATTACATTCATTTCTGGATATTTATTAAAAACCCTAATAGCCTCGTACTCCTTAGAATCATCATGATAAGTAATAGCAACTCCACCTTTAATTTCCGTGTTCGCGAAAACCTTGTGGCTGTCCTGCTCATAATAAAGCACTTTGAAATGTTCATCATATAACATTTTCCGATTCCATGCTTTTGGCGTGGATCCGGCATCAAAAAGGAATCTCGCGGGATGAATAAGTTCTACCTTTTCTGATATTTCAAAAGTGGCATCCATAAACTGATTGTAAACTGGTGCAGCATAGGTCTTATTTCCATCAGATGTAAACTCCTCTTGGTACGGTGGATTTCCAATCACATAATCAAATAATTTTTTCCCCATGATTCACATCTCCTTCAAATCCATAAATTGTAGCGAATACTTACTTCTCCAGTCAAATATTCTGCATGGCACCGCATCCGATGCGTTTTTACTTTCATCCTCAATACCAAGCATTTCAAAAATTGTCATCTGGCGGAATTCTTCGTATGGCTTTCCCAGCGGCACAGTATCTTTGAGACCATCCATTTGCCAGATGTTCCAGGCTATCTTGTTAGAAATACGCTGCAACAACTTTTCTTCAGGCTGTTGCTCCCAGCGTTCTTCGTAATAATCCACGAATGTCAAGAGTAGATTGATTCGCGCGATTAGAACATTGTCGCCCTGATATTCATAACCATAGGAGGCCTCGAATGCGCGGATTGCCCATTTCAGCCATTCTTCATATGTATCGGTGTTTTCATTTACGATTCTCAGCTTTCTGTCAAGCATTCCGATGCGCTGTATCGGTGGGGCAATCAGTTCTCCTGTCGATACATCGTAGCGGGAGACAAGATACGGTGCTTCTCCGCAGGTAATTTCAAGTCGGCGGGAATCCACATATCGCTGCCACTTTTTGCGTTTTGGAAATTCGATTTTTCCCTCCGTCACCGTCCAAGAGTGATCCTCGTTCTCAGTATTAAATACATTTTTTCGTCCGAACCAGTCCTCATCGAGGTTGTTGTTCATCCGATTACACAGCCACGAAGGAGTGAACACCTCGGCCTTTTTTCGTGTTCGCTCGGCTTGTGCCTCCTGCGATTTTTGTATGCGTGGACGAATAATATCGGCGTGCCTGAGTAGCAGAGTTGCGTCTATCTGCACCTTGTCCGAGAATCCTTCGCCATATTCCTCATAGGAGTCTGTCGCCCAGATGATATTTTTTTGAGTTGATTTATCTGAAAGCAATGTGCCAAGCACATTTGCAATTGGATAGTTGCTGATATCTATCAGTTTCTCCACTGGGGGCCACACCTCCTTTCCGAGATTTATTATAATATTTTTCTGTCATGTCTTTCATCCTATCATGTCATTTATCCAAACCGACATCCAAACCGACACTAAACCGACATCTAAACCGCCACTTAAACCGCCAAATTGGCAGTTTGGAATTTTAAAATCATTCTGCAATCAATTCGGCAAACACTGTCTGCCGAATCGAAAGTGCGTCGTCGAAGCGATAGCGATTAAATCAGTTATCAATATTCCATCAATTCCTGTATCCGTTTCCTCTGTTCCTGAACTGCCGCATCCGGCGCGATCACCCGCATCTGCTTTCCGAACTGGAACAGCCAACCCCAGAAAGTAGGGGAGAGCTGTACCTCTACGGTAGCAACCGCTTTATCTTCTCCAGAAGGTGTCATCGATATTTTTTCTCCGAACCGGTCATAAACCGCACCAATCAACCGGCTGTCAAATTCCAGCGTGACGGTCTGCTTCGGTCCGCCGTACATCTTAAACGCCTGATCCGTGTATTCCGAGACGGCGGAGCGCAGATCCACAGCCTTTTCAGAAATATCCTCATCGATGAAATCCACGTGTTCCATTCGGTCTACGCGGTAGTTGGCGGTGTTGTCGTGCCGCGAACTGTAGGCCACCAAGTAGTAATTGTCTTCGTTATATACGAGCGCGACAGGCTCCACCACATAGTGATGCCCGTCTCGGCGATAATTCTTTTCGTGGTTGATATCGATATCATAATAAAGGAAGATGACTTTCTTATTCCGCTGCAGGGCATCTTCCAGCGCACCCACGTTATAATAAATGCTCTTGTTGCTGTGCTTGCGCGTGTTGAAGCAGACAAGGTTGCTTTTCAGGATCTCCGCGCTGTGTGAGCCGCCGAGGCTTGCCAGCTTGTCAATCAGCTCGTCTGTTTTCTTTTCCGTGATAAAATTGGCAGCCTGCACGGCATCAATTAAAATCTTCAGCTCCGGTGTGGAAAAGCTGCGGTCTTCTACATAGTAGCCTTTCTTTTTGCCGATTCGCGTGACAAGGACTTCGATTCCCAAATCATTTAAAGTAGATACGTCCTTGCTCACAATCCGCCGGTCGCAGGGGATGTCGTAATGCACCATGTAATCGCAGATTTGCTCCGTGGTCAGAGGGTGCTGCTCGTCAGATTCCTGTCGCAGCAGTTCCACGAGCAGGACAAGCTTTATTTTCTGCCAGTTTTTTAACGCCATAGTACACCTCCAATGACCGTTCTACGTTGTTTACAGAAAAATCTCCTTTATTATAAAGGAAATAACCCTTAATTTCAATGTTTTATTGTCTCGAATTTATGACTTTTCCACAGGGATTGCGAATAAAACAATACTCCATTGACGCATATAACATTTACCTTTCAGCCTCACGGCATATAGATAAAACGCCTATGTCCCGCTACATATTTCCTGTAATCAACTCTCAGCAGAGTTTTTTCTCCAACCTTCTTTGTTGTTGTGCGAAAAGCCAGATGACCGACATAGCCAACAAAGTTGACGGTACTATCCTGATTCAGCGCCATGATGTCCTCTGGCTCCCTTTCCTTCAGTGACACGCCGTCCCGATAACAAAAGTATTCATTCTCCGCATCTTCGATAAACCTCTGCTTCGTCCTGCGGTTCGGGCAGTAAACATACACTCTGGCGTCAAGTGCGGCCAGCGCCTTCAATGTGCGGTCGCCTTCTGGTACATAGAATTTTCTTTTAAACATAGCAAAACGCTCCTTATGAAAATATTTCCATAAAGAGCGCCGATTTCGCACCAAATGAAAACTCCCATCGACATATCGACGGGAGTTTTCATTCAAGCCTCACATAAGCGCCTTTACTATCGCAAAGGTCGCATCGTTTCATTTATGAAACGTTACCCATCGAATCAAGCTTTAGCACCTTACCTTAGCAGGTTGCTGTGCGGTCATCGGGCTTGTCCCTCGCGCACTCTTTATGGTGAGGTAAAGTATAACAACTCATCCAATTCACGTCAACTACTTTTTTCAAATTATAAGGTGTATGGGTTGATTTTGTCTCATAGCAAGTGCTATAATCAGCTCTGATTCAATCCATCCTTTACCCGCAATGCCACCGACATGTTGCAAGGAGGTGCCCGGTACCTATGTACACACCACAACCCAAAAAGAACCTTATCCTGAATATTCTCGACATTTTGCGCAGATACACGGATGAGTATCACACCCTGACGCAAAAAGAAATCGTGGATATTTTACAGAAGGAATACGGCATGTCCGCCGATCGCAAGGCTGTCCGCCGCAATATTCAAAACCTGATAGAATGCGGCTACGACATCGGCTATAAGGAGAGGCGAAGACAAATGCCTGCCCGGGACGCCGAAGGCAACCCTGTCATAAATAGCGAAACCGGTGAGCCTGTTTTTCAGGATAACAGCATCTGTACGGACTTTTATCTGAAACGTGACATATCCGACGGCGAACTGAAATTGCTGATTGATCAGCTGCTTTCGCTGAAATACGTGCCCGCAGGCCAATGCGCGGATCTGATCCATGACCTGGAAGGCCTGACCCGCGACGATTTCCGGAAGCAGCTGGGATATGCACCCGATTTGGCCGCCAGGCACCTGAAAAACAATCCGCTCTTCTCCAATATCGAAGTACTCCAGGAGGCAATCCGCCGGAATCGCAAGGTTACCTTCGAATATACCGAATACCGCACTGACAGGCAATGCCACTCCCGGACGCGGACGGACGAAACGGTTCGAATTTACAAGGTAACTCCCTATCAGATGGCAGCCAAAGATGGAAAATACTATCTGATCTGCAATTATGATAAGTATAACGACGTCTCAAATTACCGGGTTGACCGCATCCGGGAACTGCACATCGCAGAAGAACAGGGAAAACCTTTTGACCAGCTCGACTGGTCTGATGGCCGCCGCTTAAATCTTGACCAGTATATGGCGGAGCACATCTATATGTTTGCCAGCAAAACCTCGCGCGCCAGATTCCGGATCAGCAAGCCACTGATCAGCGATGTGATCGATCTCTTCGGCGATGACGTCTGGTTTTTCGATGAAACGGATACCGAAGTGACCGTCTCTGCCCTGGCGACGGAGGATGCTGTGGAACAGTTCGCCAAGACATATCTGCCGGATGTCGTGATACTGGCTCCGGAGCGTCTGGCAAATAAAATGCAAACGACACTCGAAGAAATAACTCAGAAATATAGAAAACATCAAGAACATAAGGAGGATTCATAACTGTGGTTGACATCAACAGCATTCAGAGTATCACAACGGACATGGTTGCTGCAGAAAGAGAACGCTTCGGGAAAAAGCTCGGAATAAATGATCTGCCCTTTTCCTGCGACGGACGCGTTCCCAGTGAGGATGTAATAAACAAAGCAATCGATCTTGCCTGTAAGGATTTAATGGTACGTACATTAAGAAGACGGCCCGACGTGAATGAGTGCGAAAAACTATGTTCCTCTAAATTTGCCACATTCTCTGCGAAGTTAAAAAGTTATTTCACAGGGGCTCCGATGAAAGATTATAACGAATTTGATAACTGGCACAATACTGTCTGCAATGATGATGTACTTCCCATAATGGAAAGTATTTACAAAAATGTTG
Source organism: Lachnospiraceae bacterium (assembly GCA_021203205.1). GTDB lineage: Bacteria > Bacillota > Clostridia > Lachnospirales > Lachnospiraceae > SIG308. The sequence goes on from JAJQBQ010000016.1 coordinate 101,601, forward strand.
CTTACGGTAAGGCTCAAAAATTAGTCAATATGACCTTCAAGTATCTATATTGCTTTGAAAGTGCTGACGATGACCGATATGCAGACTATTTTAAATACTGTCATATGCCGTTAGATTCCTATACTATGGAATGGATAAAAAGAATCGTTGCTTCGACAGCAAAGAAGAGAAACGATAAATTAGTCGCAGATAACATCCCATCCTGGAGCAATCTAAGCTATGGAAAACATACATATGATGACCACGGAAAATATTCTTATCTGTTTTTCGTTGAAAAGGTGCGCTCTCTGTTCTCTGATGGAAATAATAAGCCAGCGGTTACACCATTTCAGGCGGAATTCGTCATTTGGCCCCAGATACAATTAAAGCAAGCTGCAGAAGCTTTTCTCATTCAGATGAAAAGTCAGGATGAAGATGAGAATACGCCAAACGATATTAGGAAGGATATCAGAGAGTGTTCATTAAGCCAAAATATCGAAGCCATCCGGGAAGCCATCCGGAAGAACTTATAGGCCTGATGATTAAGGTTTTTCAATGTGACTTACAAAAAACTTGCAGATATTCCACCAACCCACATTTTTTGCTGAAACATCTGTCAATCAAAAACTTTCGCCCCGGCAATCATGTCATGATGACTGTCGGAGCATTTTCAGTTTGTTTTGTTAATATGGCCGCTAAGAACACTTAAAGCGACGAATAATCCAGCATAACCGGAAAACGAAAGCTCACATAAGCTCTTTTTCTAAAAAAACGCTGGCTTACTTCCGCTTAAATTCCCTTATAATATCCTCGATCTCTGTATAATCTCTCTGCAGCAGTTCCTCGCACACCTGAATCTGCAAAGTTTCCTCCGGTACTTTCTCCAGGATTTTATCTATAACAAACTTCTTGCTTTTTTCTTTATATTTTGGCATGTGGTTTAACTCCTGAATATGTGCCAGCTCCGGGCGCCAAATCATGCTCATTTTCTTCTTCCAGTCCATCTTCGGATTTTTTTCCGGCTTTCTCAATACATAAAAATCAGGATGTGCATCCTCAAGTTCAACAGTTATGATTCCCCACCATTTCGGCACATGCTCGGTAATATGGTTAGCGTGCGTTGTGCCAACTACAACATAATTGCAGTCATAATATTGATCATAATCCCTGATCTGACTCTTCAGCCGGGCATAGGAATCGGCATCGCTTTTTATTTCAATTCCGTAAACAGCCTCCGCAGTCACCATAACTACATCGGCTCTGGAGCGCCCCATATCTTTCTCTTCTAAAATCCTGTTCTTTGGATATAAGCCATCCAGAAAATCAAATAGTGGTTCACGGATATCTTTATCATATAACATGGCACTGCTCCCTGGAATTCGTCTCTGTTTGACTCGCACATCCTAAAGTATAACATAATCCGGCATAATCGGAAAGCCGTTTTATAATGAATGATCTGCCTTCCTCCCTTCCCCTATGTCTCAGAATTAGCAGAGATAACGCCAAGTTCTTCCATGATCTCCCGACGATAAGGCAACGCGCAATCCGCCCGGATTTCCTTTGCCATCTCTTCCATACGGATGGAAAAACAGCTGTTGACCAGAAGCTCATAGCCTATTTCACCCTTTTCATACATGGAGACCGCTTTTACCTGCCTGTTATATCCGCTCAATTCTCCTGTGTAATACTCAAGATCCGTCGGGATCGTAAGATCATCATCCTGGTACAGTTTTCCCTGGCAGGCGTACGTGCCGAATACATGCATATCTGTCGAGTCTCCGCTTCTTAACAGTTCATTTCTGTGCCTGTCAAATTGAGCCCAGCTTTTTCCCCATGGGCAATCATAAGAATGGAAACCGCGCTCCAGCATTTTCTCCGAGTCCCATGTTGTACTATAGGAAAAAACAAACGGAGTGTTTCCCCCGTCCATCGTTACAATGTCTCCGCGGCGAAACGGTATTGGAAAATCGAAGCACATACCTTCAAACATCGAATCCAGATCCGAATCATCCGCACTATCCTCATCGATATAATTCAAATCGATGTATAAAACATCCCATTCTCCGGATAACGAGAGACATCCGGCTGTCAGGTTTGCAAAAGGATCATCTCCGTCAGGATTGGCCCTGTATTTGTGTATCATGATTTTCTCTGCTCTGTCTTTTGATGCTTCTTCTGTTTCTTCGCCAACAAGTTCTTTTTTGCAATAATCCGCGCAGGCTTCATAATCAGAGAACACAAAATTTCTCTCGCACCAACTCATTCTGTCGTCGTAAATGTGTTCAGAAACAGAATAGCTGTATACATATCCTTCTCCGCTGCAAAAGGTATGTAACTTGCGCCGCTGCAGATCCATATAATCAGACAGCATGGAATGGAAGCTTTCCGCAGCTTGTAGCCAGTTTCGTTTCTCTATGGGGCAATCCGGCATCGTGTCTATGATCTCCTGCCACGCCTGCATTTTCTCCTGAAGTGTTTTCCCGTCACTTTGATGGACGAGATATGCGGCTTCCGGTGCACTGAACTGATAGCCGATTTTCTGTGCGTAGCTGCGCACGTCTCTTGAATTGATAAAATCGTAGATATTCATCTTCTATGTCTCCCCTTCATGATCTGTTCTTTCGAAAGAACCGGAATCGTTTTCGTTCGGTCGGCGTCTAAATCCGCCTTCCCTTCGGAAGGCACCATGCGATATACAAACGTGACGTTCCTCGCCTCTCTCTTATCTCCGAAAAACATCCCGTCAATTTCCATGCCAAGATTCGAATTTCTTTTCAGTTGCCGACTGATTTCTCCCAACACCGCATATTCGTCTGGCAGGGTTCCATGAAAACATTCTGCCCGGTACAGCGGAGAAATGAACTGCCTGTTTTCGAAGTTTATGTCACACCCGCCGCCAACGAGGAATCGTCCATGTTTCAGCGCCGCCTCGCCGATCATACCTCCGTAAGTCAAATACAGGCACCGCGTTGCACAGCAGTCCCACGGCATTTCCGGATTCAGATAATGCACCACACAATAGGCTGGTCTGAAATAAGGCCGGCAGTCGATGTACAGAATATCGCCGGGTTCAAACGGCGTTCTCCAGCAGTTCAGTGCATTTCGTCCCGAGAACAGATGGTCGTATCTTTCCTGTCGATGCGGATTCTTTCGAGTACGCTTTCCTGTTCTGCCTGGCAGTCCGATTCTCTCGAAGAACTGCACCTCACCGTTCGACGCACAGGTATAGCGATAAGTGTTTATGAGAAATTCTTCTCCCTGCGGGTCTTCCCCGAAAGTATCGTATAGTTCCAGTTCAAAATAAAAGTCCTCCCTGAGATCCGGTTCCTTCTGCGCCGTCTCATCAGCCGCCGGGAATTCATCCCTGATGTAGCTTAAAAAGCCATCATACGAGCTGACCGGCACCACACCCATGCATTCCATGTCCAGAGGCTCCGTGTCGTAGCTCTTTACCAGAAGAACCGCTGCCCGGCCGTCCATTTCCAGCAGACGATTCATTGCTGTCTTTGCGGTATGGATGCAGGCCCCGAGGTAACGGCAGTCTTCTGAATCCACAGAAGCTTTCAAAAGCTCCTCCAGCAGCTCAACTTTTCTACTTATGGCTGCGGGCGCGCCGGAAATCAGATCCACATACTTTTCAGCTGTCCATGGCGCGGAAGTCTGCTTACAGTACTCGCGCATATCTTTTGAGTCGATAATTTCGAGAATCTCCTCTTTCAGTTCCGGTTTTATTTCCATGCTACTTGGTTCCTCCTTATTTGATCGCTCCTGCCGTTATCTTTATCGCCTTCTCCTGATTGCCGGCACGGAACACGACTTTTCCAAGCTGCAACGTTATTCTGCAGGAATCCGGGCCTTTCACTGAATCGTCGATCGGCATGTCAAGGCGAATCCTGTCAGGCTCATGCTCCGAATTCACCTCTAATAACGGTTCAATGCTGTACCACAGATCCGCGAGATGTCCCCAATACTGAACCAGATACATGACAATCACCTGAGAGTCATAAACAATAGCACTCACTGCGAATGGCGTCTGCACAAGGTGTACAATCTCATTTTCCATATAATTCCATACCACAGTGTATCCCCACTGCATGTTATCATCTGACAGCACGATAACGCAAAAGTCATCGTCTATCTCTATATGGCAATGCTCAATCCCGCCCCGAAGTTTTTCCGCAATATCCGGGCAGTTCAGCTTTTCCGTAGTCAGGCATCTTTCTGTTCCGTCAGCCAGGTGAACAGAACAAATATTCTGAGAATCCAAAATCGGTGTTACACGAATTGCATGTCTCATGAGTTTTCCTTCCTTCCATAACCGGTAATGCTCGTTCATACAGACAGAACATGGCCTGTAACCGGCGGCCAATGCGGTTTCTTCGTCCGGAAAGAAAACCCTGTACTGCACGTAATGGCCGGCCTTAATATGCCTTAACGCGGAAGGGCAATCCAGCCTGCCGTAGATCTTCAACTTCCTGTGGCCGCCGAGAACTCCCTTTTCTTCTGAAAGATATGTTTTATTATCGGGGCCAACCAACTTATAATAATGCATTTATACACCTCATGGGGAGTCGCTGTCCAAGAAGCAATGCAACGACTCCTCCAGCGACTTCGCTAATTTCCCGCAGCGATTTTTCGTAATCCTGCATCTGCGATCTAAGATTGTGAAATATCAAGACTATGCCGCCTCAATATATGCCTGAAGCGCCCAGTCAAGCGGATCTCTGTAGGTTTTCTGTTCTGATTCAACTATCTCCTTCAACCTTTCCCGTATCAATGTCTGAAACTCCATATATTCCCGGTATCCCCAGTGTTCAAAACTCAACGTGGCTCCATGCCGATACCATGACATCTGTACCAGGCCTGTGTTTTCGTCCCGGTACGGCGCACAGGGCAAATATAATGCGTTTCGGTATCTGCCTCTTCTTTTCTCTGATGCTACTCTCAGGACATTCTGCTCCACCGGGACGTGAAAATATTTTCGGGCTTTCTCCAGACTTACCCCTCCCAAAGCGACACAATCATCAATTACAACAAGATTCATCAAGGTCTGGTTCAGCCATCTCTGCGCCACACCAAAGCTCAATCCGCCGGTTCTTTCATAAAGCAGCATTAGTTCCTCACAAATCTCTCTGTGGCGTTTATCAAACTGCAACTGACCTCCGCTTTCTGACGCGGCAGTTGCAATCAAGCCAGGGATTCTTTTCGCCAGCAATCGATTTGTTTCCTTAACAATTCGCTGTTTTTCATCCACCGACTCATCACCGAAGAAAGCAATCCGCCTGCAGAAATACTGGAAAGCCTTTTCCGCAGCTTTGTAAATGATAACATCCAGGTCATATCCAATGTGGATACCGTAATAGCTGAATATCAGATATGATATTTCAGCAGAACTATCTTTGTTATTTAAGTTTTTGAGTGAGTCTGAATCAGCAGGTTTCTGTTTACCATAACAGCCCTTACCACTTCCCCTGTTCAATTCTTCATAACATTTCGTTTGCTTTTCGGTTGAATCCATATCACATCCTCCATTTGAAATTTTCCTGATTGTATCACTATGTATGGTCTGTTTTCGTCTCATCCGCCATTGTTTTTGAAATTTTTTCAAAAAATAACCCGGCAAATTGCAACTTTTTCATTGCAACTTGCCGGGTTTTACATTGTATCCCGTCGGGCAGTCATTTATGTTAGGCCAGCTGTTCCAGCTTCGAAACGAGTACATCCGCCTCTTTCATCACATCCCCAATCACATCATCAAAGTAGATTTCTCCGTATGTTTTGCCATCACGACAGTATAGAATGCAGGGGATCTTTTTCCTGTGCAGTGTATTTTTACTCACAGATCCATCAAGTCCCAATTCCGGGCAGGCATCCTGATAAGCGCTGGCCTGGTACACGAACGCATCTGCCGGAAAATTCAATACAATGGCATCCGCTATATATGTGTCGTCCACTTTATCCGCATAAAACTCATACGGAGCCTCATCCCAGCCGTCACCATCGTAAGACTCAATGTCCGGTTTTCCGAGATACAGAATCGCCTGGTTCCCCAGCAAATCAAAATCAATCACTTTTAATGACAGATCTGCCTGATACGGCTGTGGGAAATAGGGTGCCAGCTTTATCATCATATCGTCCACATCGTCCCCACGGTAAAACCGTAACGCATCCGCTGCTCCAACCAAATAACGGTCATCTCCGTATCCATTCCGGTAGATCGGACTGTAGGGTATGATAGTAAGTTCCGGGATTTTCTTCTCTCTCGCAAATTGTTCCGCATCCCTGATATCCGTTGCAAAAGTCTTCGATGTTACGACCATATTTGCCAGATCAATCCAAATTCCCGTGATTTTCTCTGCTCCATCCTGATCGTAAAGAATTGTAAGCGTATTGGTACATGCGATTACTCTTTTCAGTTTCTTCATAGTTACCTCCAACTTCGGCATATTGCCTGATACTCACTGCTGCGATTGGGCGCCACAATCGCGACTGTTCGTATCCTATCACAAGTTGGAGGAAAATAAACTGGACGTTTAATCCAATCGAAGGAAAGGAGGCGACCAATATAAGTCGCAAACCAACGGGCAGCAAGAGCAATCTGGACGGCAGGTTTATAGCAGGTCAATCGCCCTCCTATTTACGCTCTCCACAAACTCCTCCACACGATTCATATCCGGATTGTCCGGAAGCGGAGATTTTTCGGTGGCCGCTTTCAGCCGGTTTTCATAATCCGCCAGCATATCATAGAATTCCTGCGCGTAGGTACCGTCCTCTTTCATAAAATCGCCGCGTCGGATACTCCGCAGCAACTGCAGTTCTTTTACGCGATAGGTTCGGATTTCACCCTTCTCCAGAATATCAATTCCAGTGATCAGCAGTCGGATCAGATGCATGGCATGCTTGTTCAGGTGATTGCTGTCCTTTTTCCGGTTTCGTTTGCCGATCCTGTCATACTCATGGACTACGTTACTCATGGTTCCGAACATATCCATATAGTCGCGCAGCGGCAGGTGCCTGTATTCGGCGTCCACGAAGATTTCCGTATCAAAATCCGGGTTATCTGAATCGTCGATATACAGGCGAAGATTTCCCTGATTTGTCCAGGCATTTTTCCGATTGAAATCCTCCAGAGCATTCGTGACTGAACGGTATATGTGCTGCTCCCGCTCAGCCTGCGGCATAGCATCTCTGGCCAGCGCATTCTGCAGCCGCCGCAGCTGTGCTCCGGCATAGCCGCCGAAGGAACGGGCTGCGCGTTTGGAGAGAAAGATATCCTTATGCTCAAGAAGTTCCTGACCGATCGGACTTAAGGTCAGATACTGATCCGGATCCAATCCCAGCATCTCGATGGAGTTCGGATTGCACTCCAGAAAGAGACGGATGATTTTGTTGAAGCCGTAGACGACTGTATCCGTGTTTTTATCTTCATACTGTTCAAAGTCCGTCAGACCAAGCAGATCCGATGGCGTGTTCAGCGTGATTCCGCGGAAGTCGATATCACTGTTTTCATTGTTTGTGCCGTACGCATAACTCCCCGCCAGGCCAAGCATTATGATACGTTTTCCAAGGCGCGGGTTTGTTCGCAGGAAATTGTACGCTGGGGAGTTCATAACCTCATGGAAGTTCATTTTTATTCTCCTGTATTGTGTTTTATTTATATTACATCTCTTTCAAATTACATTTGCTTTTATTGTTAGATACATTCCTAATCTCTGATGGGATTATTGTAATATGGAATCAAATCAAAAGCAAGCTGAAAGAACCAGGTGCGAAGATTCCGCGCACTTACGGTTTTCCGATTTTATTTCTCTGGATTCTCCTTGTATATAAATGGTGTCGCATGAAACCATCCTGAACAAGGTACTTACGAAATATCCTCTGATCCGTTCCAGTCCTCCTGTGAATGCATTCTGACGCGGAGCCATTTCAAGTGCGAAGATTCTGCGCACCTGATCTGCCAGCTTTTGTGCTTTTTAAGGTCCCTGTAGATTCGGCCATAAACATTTTAATTAACTCTTGTTATCTAAGCATCCCGATCAAAATACTTGAAAAATCAACTATCCACGCCGTCCGCAGAAAAAATTTTCTTCTGAACGCCATATGAGAATTTCACGAAGCGATTTAATTTCGGTGCGCAAATTCTGCGCACTCGGTCAGGAGACAATCCGGAAAACAATTTTTCTTCTTGAAATTCCATCCAGCTGCCACAGGAATCGAAGAAAATCCCACCAAAATCATCAAATTTCCCCGCTGAAACCAGCTTTTTCGTGCGAAAATTCTGCGCACTTCCCAGAAAAAAATCTTTGAAAATCCGAAAATTCACTTAGTTTTCCCGGCCAAATTCCCCCGAAATTCGCGTTTTTTCGCCATTTTTCTGTCTTATAATCATGGCAAGATACGCATTTTGTACCGACAAAACGCCATCTTGTTAAGGGGCAACGCCCCCTAAGACCCCCGGCACACACGCAACACGAAACACACATAAAAAGCCGCAGCATAGCAAGTATTCTCTAATTCTATGCTGCGACTTTATTCAACTCTCATCAATCGTTTGCTTTAGCAAACAACATCCATCGAAAATTTCTGCAGTGTCAATCTTCTGCACAGCATCCAATTTCTGATGCGGTGTGTAGCTCGTCCATGTTAGTCGATTTTAATCTTTTTCGCTGTGTTTTCCGGCTTATTTTTCAAGCCCTCTCCTGATTTTTCTTTCTCAGTTTCATCTTCCAGTGAAATCTCATGTTCCGAGATGACCATATCCATCTCACCGTCTCCATCGAGATCCACAAAAGTGGTGTCCATTTCTCCATCGCCGGTCGTATCTATGTTCACGATATCAATCGTGCCGTCTCCGTCGACGTCTTCCATCACCGTATCAATTTCACCGTCACCCGTGGTATCCATCATGATAGTATCTGCCATGCCGTCGCCGGTCGTATCCATCATAACGGTATCAATTTTTCCATCGCCTGTGGTGTCAGCCATCACGGTGTCCGTCTTGCCATCTCCGTCCAAATCAAGAGAGATGGAATCAGCTTCCTCTTCCTGCTTTTTCTTTCTCTTATACACTACATATGCGGCAATTCCTGCTGCCGCGCCAACAATTACTACGCCTGTAATTACTTTCCTTTTATCCATGTGATGCCTCCTGATCAAAGCCCGGTCAATCAGGGGATTCCCTGATTAACGATATGAATTATAATAATTGACTTCCTATACACTATACCTTGCAGGTATGATATGTCAATTTTCCCCCACATCAAACACCGATACCAGATATTATAGAACAGAAGATCTCGAATGTCACGAGACGATTTCCGCGCTCTGTTGCCCAATTTGCTCGATTTGTTACGTTAGAGACCATGCCGATATATTTATATCTATGACAGCGATGGAGAACTCATACAGTCTCTGAATGGTATGGGTGATCAGTGGTGGTACAGGGTTCTGAAATACGATTATGTCGGTTTCTGGTTTAAATAATTCTCATTCCCCGGAAAGCTATACAGGTATCATGCACCAACACACGAAAAGCCGCCACGTTTTTATGTGACGGCTCTTCGTTAATTTCAATTTTCTATTACAACAGTCTGGCTGTCAACATCGCATCTGCGATAATTTCACCATGATCGAATGCCAGTTTTTCCTCTCCCTCCAGTACCTTTACGCTCCTCCCTTCCAGTTCCAGAAGCATGGTAAACGCGGTATCTCCTGCCGAAAAATACACACGGATTCTGTAACCTGTCCGTTCGGTGACGATCCGGAACCAGCAAAGGGATGCGGCGTCGTCACCAGCGTGTGCAGCGTCAATCTGATACGCCGGTTCGATCGCCGCATAGGCCTGCGAGACAACCCAGCAGCGGGGATCGCGTCCGGGTTTGCTGTACAATCCCACAGGGATCAGATCTGCATCTGTCAAACCCGTTTCCTCTTCCAGTTCTCTTTTTGCAGCCTCTTTTGCGGATTCCCCTTTCTCCACAAAGCCTCCGGGAAGCGCCCATTTGCCCAGGCAGGGATGGTTCCCGCGGCGGATGAGTAATAATTTCGTCTCTGATTTTGAAAGGGAGAATACCGCAATATCTGCTGTCAGGGACGGTCTCTCATAGTCTCCCGGCTTGTAAGCGGCCAGGAATTCCTGTTCTGTAAGTCCGTTTCTGTCTCTTATTTCCATATTTACCTCACATTTCCGGTTGCTGCCCTACACAATTAACTCTGTTGCGTAACAGTATACCACCAATTTGGAGAAAATGCCACTTTCATTGGAACTAATACCGGCTCCCGCTCCTTCAATAACATATCTGATGTAATTTCAAGAGAGACTGTTGTAATTTTTTTTAAATCATTGTAAAATGCCTGTGTTACCAGACATTAGCCAGAAGGTGTTAACGAAAAGGGGATTAAACATGGCACAAAAAAATATTGAAAAGCGTACGGAAATCATGTCATGCGCATATGATCTTTTTTCCACCGAAGATTACAATAACGTTTATTTAAAAGATATCGCTCGAAGGGTAAATATTAACAAGTCTCTTCTTCAGCATTATTATCCCAAAAAAGGTGATATTATGAATGGGCTCCTCATGGATCTGTTAAAACATACCTTTACTTATCTCGAACTCAGAGATGAGGATAACCGAGACGTTCATGCATCTCTGGCGATTTTTACGGCTGTTTTGTGGAGTGCAATCGATCACAATAAACGGCTGAACCGGTTTATGCAGAATGCACTCGCGGAGTTTGAAATCTTTGATAACTTTATTGAAAGTATTTTTGACTGGCTGAAAGAATTACGATACAGCAACAGCAGCTGTTTTGAGCCTCACGCACTGAAAATTGCCCTTTTCTTTGCCATTCAGGGAGGCATGAGTGTTTATGTGCAGAAAGAAAAGCTGGGCGTTTCAACTTTGTATATCTGTGAAGAAATCAGCCGTTCCTTCATGCATCTTATGGGATGCACGGAAAATGAGCAGGATGAAGTAATTCGAAAGGTAGAGGACGTCTTTCCCTCCATCCGTCTTGATTCCCTGTACAGCTATTATGACAGCGAAATCGAGTGGTTTCGTCTTTGAAAAATCAATAGCGTTTCTGCTTTTGTGAAGTTCCGACAAAGGAACTTCTTTTTTTTCGTTTTTTTTGTTGAAAGTGTTGAATTATTACAAATGTGTGTTATACTAGCATATGATACTAGTATCCCTTTTAGGATACCAGACCGTTGCCCGATGAAAAAAGGAGGTTAAACATGCCAAACATCAAAGTTGTCTCAAACAGTGGAGCTGAGGCCACACTGAAAAGAGAAGCAGTCGCACACATCAATCCCCAATACTGCGTGAACTGCGGTACCTGCCGGGAAGTCTGTCCGGTAGAAGCCGTTCAGGAAGTACAGCGGGAGATCTGCCGTGTCTGTCCGAACTGCACGGATCGCCCGGCGCAGACATTCAACACCATGCACGCTTTTACCACAAAGCAGTCTTGCACAACCGCATGCCCTCTCGGTATCAGTCCGCAGGGTTATGTCAATCTGGCAAAGGCCGGAAAGCCGGAAAAAGCTTATGAGCTGGTATGGTCAAAGAATCCTCTGCCTTCCGTTTGTTCCCAGGTTTGTCATCATCCCTGCGAACAGGTCTGCAAGCGTGGCGTTCTTGTGGATGAGCCCATTGCGATCCGTGGACTGAAAAGGTACTTAAGCGAAACCGTGGACTATCAGCCGGAAAAATACTCTGTTCTGTATGAAGAGCGCATTGCCGTAATTGGTGCAGGTCCTGCCGGACTTGCTGCCGGACACTACCTCTCCCAGGCCGGCTATGAAGTAACTGTTTTTGAAAGTTCTTCCGAAGCGGGCGGCATGCTTAAGCGCGGCATTCCGGAATTCCGGCTAGACCGTGCTGCCGTTGACCGGGATATTGCAAAACTTGAAGCAGCTGGACTGCACATCGAACTGGGTGTAAAAGTTTCGAAGGCCATGATTGAAGATCTGAAAAAGGATTATGATGCAATTATTGTGGCTGCCGGAACACCACACTCCAAAGAACTGAAGATTCCGAATTTCCGCTGTGACGGCGTTATGACAGCCCTTGATTTCATGGAGACCGTCAATACACATGCCCCGGTAAAACGCTATCCGCAGCAGGTGTTCGCCCTGAACGGAGAAGTTGTTGTGATCGGCGGAGGTTCGGTTGCAATTGATGCTGCACGCGCAGCCCTCCGATGCGGCGCTTCCAAAGTGACAGCTGCGTGCCTCGAAAGCGGTGAGAACATCCCCTGCCATTCCTGGGAACTCGCGGAAGCAAAAGAAGAAGGCGTAGAAATTCTCGAAGGCGTGAGCCCGATCCGCTATGAAGGTGTCGGAACAGCTCTTTCCGGTGTCACATTTGCAAAAGTGACCTCCTTTGAGAAGGATGCCTCCGGGAAGATTTCCTTTACGACCGATCCGGAAGACACCATTACCCTTCCGGCCTCCTGGGCTATCACAGCCATCGGCCAGTACGCGGATGATATCTATCCGGAGCCGGATGGAAAGACCGTCTTCTATGCCGGTGATATCAGCCGCTCGGCCTGTTCCGTCATTGATGCCATGGCATCGGCAAGGAAAACCGCCTATGATGTGGATGCCATTCTGCAGGGTCGCCACACCAAAGATGCCGGCCTTACACATACCATCGAGGCCGCACCGATCGAAGAAAAACTCTATCCGTTCAACCGCAGGAAAATTAACCGACACGAAATTCCGGTCCTGCCCGCGGATGAGCGCGTCGGCTCATTCGATCAGGTAGAACAGCCCTTTACCCGTGAGGAGGCGGAAGACGAGATGCTCCGCTGCCTGAACTGCGGCTATGAGGTTGTTGATCCCGAAAAATGCATTGGCTGCGGTATGTGCCAGAAGCTGTGTCCAAAGGGCGGCGTCATCACAATGATCGCCAAAGAAAACTGACAAGGGGGTAATAATTCATGAAAAGACAGGTTATTGTAGTTGGTGCGGGTCCTGGTGGCAGCACAGCGGCATATTATTTGGCAAAGCTTGGCGTTGATGTCCTCCTGCTTGACAAGGAGACCTGGCCGAGAGACAAGCCATGCGGCGATTCCTACCTGACATCCCTCTACCCTCTTTTTGAGGAAATGGGTATCATGGAGGAAATGCAGGCCAATGTGAGCATGGTTCCGACGATTATGCGTCTGATCGACTCAAAGGAAGAATGTTATGATTTCGACCTGCAGCCTTGGATGATCGTTCCCAGAAGAATTGGCGATGATATTATCCGCCGTGCCGCCCTCAAGGCCGGTGCGGATTTTATGGAAAACTTTGATGTGACCGAGCTTATTATGCGCAAGGGTGTTGTCAAGGGCATCCGCGGCTACTACCAGAACCGCGAGATGACCATTGAATGCGACGCTGTGGTCGTAGCAAACGGCTCCCATTCCATGCTCTCCCGCCAGCTGGGCGGCTTCGTAGAAGATAAAGAACTGGTAAATTACTGCTGGCGAGGCTATTATAAGGGGGTTGAAGGGATGGTTCACGGACGTGTGGAAGAGATCTATTTCCCCGACAGCCTGCCGAACCCCACACATGGACCGTTATGTATGGCATGGGTGAGTCCGCTCTATGAAGAAGGTTCCGGTTACGCTTCCTGCGGCATGACCATCCCTGAGAGGGTCCTGAATGAAGCGGACATGACACTGGAGGAAATGTGGAATTTCTGGTGTACACAGACGGTGCAGGGTCGCTTACATATGCAGCATGCAGAGCCTCTGGACGAAATGCGCTGTATGCGGCTGCCCAGCAGCAAAAAACTGCAGAAGAGTTATGCTGCCGGTGCAATCATGATTGGCGACGCGGCAAACGCGGCAGAGTGTGCCTATGATTATGGCATCCCATCCGCCATGTACGGCGGCAAAATTGCGGCGGAAGTTCTGAAAGAATGTCTCGACCGCGGTGATGTATCCGAGGAAGCTTTAAAGGAATACCAGGTTCGCGCGGAAGCAAATCTGAATGACGGCCTGATGTTTAACGGCATTTTCCGAGACATGCTGCTCTTGAAGAAAGACGAGATGGACCGCTACCTCCACTGGGCAAAAAATCTGCCGGATTATCCGCACATCTACTTCGACCAGACGGCCATGAAGTATCTGGTTGAAGTTCTGGGATTGACTCCTCCGTCATCGGATAAGAAGATTTCACAGTAGCTGTGGATTAGTACTTCTTCACCGGGATGATACAGTAAAAGAACGTTTTTCTCAGCTGTTATTAACGACAGCCGTACTATCGTAGAATATTGACAAGCGAAACCAGAAAGCCTGCCAGCGTTGCATCAATTTAATGAGCATACACCGGCAGGTTTTCTTAAGTTCATCCTCTCCCGTGGTATCCATCATAGTGATGTCTGGAGCATGTGAAAATTATTCGCACTTATTCGCACAATACAGCAGCCGGCTTCCTTCGTCAAAGCGGAAGGTAAACAGCTTCTCGCCCGCGGTGCTGTATTCGATCATGGACCATTCCGGTACCGTTCCGGTCCAGTTTCCTCCTACGGCATACAGATAAATGCCATTTTCGGAATCAAGCTCCCGGATCGAACCCATATAATTGGAATAAAATTCCGTATCTGTCTTCTCATACTCCGTGACCTGCATGGTCTCTTCATCCACCCTCAGGCGAATAACGGACGACACCTCTGCCTCGCCGTTCGCCACCTCATCATCAGCATTATTAAAGAGCATGTAACTGCCGTCATCTGTCACAATGATGGAATGCTGTTTGGAGAAGATCTGATCCTCCGTCAGTCCGAATTCATCCTCACTCCCGCCAAGGATCCAGACCAGAGAGCCGTCCCCGCGGCTGAGCTTTATAATCGAATTGCAGTTTCTTAAGGAAACCAGCAGGTTTTCATCGTTGTCGATATACATGGAATTAAAATGCATGTAATCGTAACACTCTGAAGTGGATTCGCTCCAGTCCACCTCCGTTGTGGCAGAAAGAAATTCCGGGTAATCAGCGCTACAGAATTCCCACAGGATTTCGCCGTCCTGTATCTCTTCCATATATAAAACCGCCAGATAGGCGCTGCCGTCCACCGCTTCCAGATCATCCGGCACCGCCTCAACTACTTCATCGACGTAGGATGCAAGAATGTAATGGCCGTCATCGATATAAATAAATCCGTGAGGGTCAATCATGCGCTCTTCCCCTTCCGGCGTCTGGTAATAGATTTCATCTATGACCTCATAGGTCTCATCCATCACTACAATACAGCCCGGGTTAATGCCGGAAATACCGCAAAATGAATTTTCCAGATACAGCAGATAAGTGTAGCGCACTTCACCGTCGCTGTTATACTGCTTCCGGAAGTCCAGCGCGTTCTCCCCGGTTTTCTTGTAAAATATCAGATTTCCCTGGCTGTCCAGCTTGAAAATATAATTGATATCCTCATCGTAAGTAGACAGATAATAATCGCCTTCCGTTGCGGACTCACCTTCGGTCGTAAAGTCCCCAAACGTGGACGGCATAAGATTCACCGTATAGGCACGCGTTTCGTCCTCATCCGCGATCTCAATTTCTATGGTATCCTCACGGGTAATTGAATCCACATCCAGAAAAATCTCCCCTTCTGTGGCTTCACCGTTGATCTGGATCTCCGAGTCCTCACACGGCGCGACTGTGACAGTGATCCCGTTTTCCACGCTCAACAGGTCCAGATCTAACTCTCCCTCTTCTTCCAGTTCAAGCAAAGTACCGTTGATATAGATCGCTGTTGCGGAATCCGCAGCAGACACATCCGTGGCCGACGGATCCGTTTCTGCAACTGTCTCCTCCTCATCCGGCTGCCCACAGCCTGTAAACAGCCCCACAGCCATAATCAGCACGAATGCTGTCCATAGCCGATTTTTTATTTTTCCTGTTCTCATTTTTTTGCCTTCATGATCTAATAAATTCGTAAACTCGTCACTGCACTTGCCTGGCTGTCCGTTCACACTCTTCGCATGATTTTTATGGGGTTTGCTCCAGAATCCACCGGATCCCGGCTGCCATCCGTTCCGCCTGATTCTGATAATGGTTCCCGCGATTCATATATAGTGCCGTCCGAATACCTTTTCCTGAAAACAGGCTTACGATATAGCGGGTATTGTCCTCCACGGAATCGAGGTAAGGATTTCCCGTATGGCTTTCCTCATCCCCGAGGGAAAAATGGGCAACGCTTATCTCTTCTGAAATCCGGTTTTTCGTCGCAAATTGAACGAATTCCGGGTACCACAGGGAACCGGATCCGGATGCCAGGCGTGAAAACCAGTCTGTTTTGTATGCTGCATATACGGCGAACAGACCGGCAAGCGAATAGCCCGCCAGAGCACAGTACTCCGGTGCCGACGGGAGCGCAGACACGATCTGCGGCATGATCTCATCTGTGAGCCGACTTAGATAAGCATCCGCCCCTCCGGTACATGGCGTGTCATTCTCCGAGATCGGCGGAATCGGCCACGGTGTCATTTCATCGTCCCAGTTCACTCCATTGATGACCGCAAGCGAGAAATCCGGACAGCCGGCTTTCTCACAGGCATTCCACAGTTTTTTCCCCTCGCCCCTGACAGCATGGTAGACTACGAGCGGCGCGGATTTATGTGCGCAAAAAATCTGCACTGTCTTGTCTCCGGTCTGCAGGGGAATTAATTTTTCTGCATTCATGTGCTCACCTCCATGTAGTCGCTGTACCAAATCCCCACAGCGGCTGCATTCATTTATCACCTCGAGTTTCATTTCGATTCCATTTCCTCGAGTTTCATTTCGATCCCATTCGATGTCATCTGTCAGCCTCTGGTCTTCAACTTTATCATCTGTCTGACCTGACTGATATTTGCGGATGTCACATCAGGCATCCAATTTCAGATATCCCTTCATATCACGGAAGCCCAGCTTTCGATACAGCGGATACGCCACATCAGACGCCTCCAGATAAACTTTCCCGGCCCCGCAGCGCTTTGCTTCCTCTGACAGCCAGCGGACAACCGTTTCCCCGACGCCCTGCTTACGCACTGCCGGAACCGTGTAAATATTCATCAGGTACGCGCATTTTCCGGTCGGATTATCCGGTGAGGGCATCTCGGAATAGAGGCATACCCCGCCGCATCCGACAATCTTGTCCCCATGATACGCAAAGCATGCAATATGCTCTCCTGTCCTTAATCCATGGGTATAATATTCTCTGTTCGCAGCGAGCAGTTCCTCCATGGGCTCTCCCTTTGGAATGGAAAACACTTCCCTTAGAACTGTTTCCCGCCATTGCATCAGAGTTTCCAAATCGGAAAGCTCCGCTCTCTCTATTTCAATTTTCACCTATGCGACTCCTTCCTTTAACACCACCGGCAGGCTTTTGAGGTCCGGTTTTCCATTCGGAGTCAGCGGAATATGATCCAGGATCACAAAGTATTCCGGTATCATGTATGGCGTCAGATAGCGTGACAGCTTTTGCCTGACTTCCGACAGGACAAACCGATCAGTCTCCGGAACCACGTAGGCGGTCAGATAGGAAAGTCCGTGTTCGTCTGTGTTTGGACGAACCACAGCTGTCTGCACCTCTTCACAGTCGCAGAGCACGTTCTCCACTTCCTCCGGCTCCACCCGTTTTCCAAGAATCATCACCTGGGAATCTTTGCGGTGCAAAAATGCCAGATTTCCATCCGGCAGCATCTGCCCCAGATCGCCGCTTCTGTAAGCACGCTTTCCGTCTTCCCCCATGAAATACATCTGATTTTTCGCCGGATCGAGATAGCCCTTTGAGACGCCTTCGCCTGCAATGCAGATTTCTCCGACGCTGCCTTCTGACACCGGATTTCCGTCCTCATCCAGAAGATAAATCTCCGCGCCGGTTACCGGCCTGCCGACCGGATATGTCCCATCTTCCAGCGCTTTTTCTCCGTTGCACCGGAAATAACTACAGCATACCGTCGTCTCCGACGGGCCGTAGGTATTATAGACGGTAACCTGCGGCAGAAGATGATCCACATAGCTTTCCCGGAGAACATCCCCACCGCTGATCAGAAGACGCAGGCTGGACGGGATCTCCGGCAGCCGGTTCATTTCCATCATCAAATAAGGAAATCCGCTGATGATGGTGACCTTCTTTTCCCGGACGAAATCCATCAGGTAATTCATGTCTGCCTTCGTATGATCCGCCGGAATGGCAAGTGCCGTGCCGGAGAGGAGCGTGGTGAACACCTCTTCCACAAAAATGTCAAATGAGCAGACGGAATACTGGAGCATGACATCGCCCACAGCAGGTCTAAATTCCTTCTGAAATGCCCGGACATAATGACACACATTCGCATTTGTCACGCAAACGCCCTTTGGCACCCCGGTGGAACCGGATGTATACAGGACATACGCAAGAGAATCGCCACCGACAGCTCCTTCTGTGTCGCTTTCCGCGGCGGTCGTATCCGCCATCGCATCATAAGCTGTTTGTTTCGCTGTCTGTACTGTGGCATGATCCACGAGATCTTCCAGAAAAAGCAGCGGCATCCCCTGCAGTTTCTCCCTGTACTTTTTCTGTGTAAGGACAAAACCCACACCGCTTTCCTTCATCATGAAGCGGATCCGCTCCTCCGGAAAATCCGGTTCTGCGGGAACGTAAGCTGCCCCCGTTTTCAGCACGGCCAGGATCGATGCGACAAGATCCGCCCCGTGATCCACTACGATACCGATAAACTTCTCCCGTGAAGGGAACCCTGACGCAATGACACCGCCACGCCGGTCAAGCTGTGCATAGGTCAGCGCCCGGTCCTCTTCTACAATCGCCGTCTGATTCGGGGTTTTCTCCACGATTTCTTTAAAATTGTCATAAATATTACGACTTCTCATTGATTGCCTCCCCGGCGAAAATGCATGCCGCATACTGAATTTCAAACAACATTTGTCGCATAATGATATTTTACACCTGCTTGCAAGATTCATCAAGCAACAATGTGCAGCAAGTGTCGCATTTTGTTATTTTCCGTTACTATTCACGGCCGCCTTAAGTGATTCAATATGTCCACTGCGAGCTTGCTCGTAAGGGGACATATTGAATCACTTAAAGGTGACTGTGAAACAGTCACCTCCCCACACGCGCAAAAACTTCGTGAAATCTTTGTTTTCTATGAAGTTTTGGACGAAGTTTTTGCGCGTGCGGGGGAAAGCGGCCGTGAATAGTAACCATTTTCCCCTTGCCATGTTGCAACAGATGTTGTAAAATGCCGCTGTTACAAAAAAATAAAACACTACGGAGGGAGTCCCATGAACAGACAGCCTAATATCACTACCGCCACAAAAGAAGCTTTTGTTTCCGCCTTTTTTCAGCTGGCGCAGGAAAAAAATATACACCAGATCACGATTCACGAAATCACGGACCTCGCCGGCTATAACCGCACAACATTTTACCGCTATTTTGAAGATGTCTACGCCCTGATCGAATATGCGGAGGACTGCTTTTTTCAGAGCACACGGAAAACTCTGGAAGAAGATTCGGAAGGTCATGCGATGAACCGGCATTTTTTTGAGACGTTTATCCACTGTATTCAGGAGAGCAGGGCGCGTATTTCCATTTTGATGTCTGAACAGAACCTCTCGCATTTCATAAGAAGGATGCAGGAAAATTTAACAGAGGATATCCGCTCGCAGGTCGCGGATACCCCGAAAAAGGAATTTATTACAAATATGTTTTTCTCCGGTGTTTTTTCTGCGGTGGCAGCACATTTGCAGAATACAGAACTTCTTTCCGAAGAGGATCTGCTGGATATTATCCAAAAACTGTTTACAGACTGGTACTGGCCGCAGATGGAGGGTACGAAGGAACTTATTTCGCCCGCCGTTCCTGCAGGCTTTTGAATACCTCATCGGAACCCTCACGGATATTTAAAGCAGCGAGACTGTCAAATTCGGTGTGTCCGGGATTGATCTGGACGATCACAGCGTCCCGCCTGCGATAGTTCCAGTAAACCCCTCCATAATTTCCCTGTGTTCCGATAACCAGAAGCAGATCTGCTTCCGAGATCCACTGTCTGGCTTTTCTGACATCCTCATCCCAAAGGCCAATATGGCTGTAAAGCGGCCAGGGAAGGATATCTCCTCCGCAGGATTCGCAAAGAGGCAGTTTCTCTTGCTTCCAGATTTCATACCCGTCATAATGGCAGCCGCATTTGGAACAGCAGTTGACCTGGAGGCTCCCCTGTATTTCCGCCACATTCTTTGAGCCTGCGATCGTATGCATACAGTCCACATTTGTCGTAATGATTCCCCGAAGCTTTCCCTCTTTTTCCATATCTGCCAGGGCATAATGCGCGAAGCTCGGATGATAGGAAAACATGTTGTCCAGATAGGTAGGAAGGAAAGAGCTGGGGCTGTCCGCAGACCGGGGCGAGACACCGGCGCGGCGGTTGGAAATGGCCATCTGCCAGTAGGTCACTCCGCCCCCGGCCAGTGAAATACCGGCACCCGTAATTGCGATGATCTTATCGCTGCGGTCAATATAGTCGGCCAGCTGCTGTATTTTGTCTGTTTTCTGTTCTTTACCGGGTAATTTCATAAGCCATTCACCTCTCATTCATGATCGCGTCAAAAACCTCCCCCGCATCTGCCCGGATATTCAGATCCGCCATGGAGTCAAACTGGGTCTCTGACAGATTGATCTGCACCAGCCTCGTATCCTGCCTCATGCGGCTTAAGTATTCCTCACTGCGGAATCCGGTAGTCCCTATGATAATGACCAGATCCGCTTCGGAAATCATGTCGGCTGCCTGTCTCATCTTATCCTGCATAGCACCGCCGCGGGATCTCATATCCGAAGCGAAGCATGCCGGCATCATCGGCGCGCCGCATTTTTCACAGCGCGGCATGTGCCCCTGATTCCAGATACGGTAATCATCCTGACGCGCCCCGCAGTCAATGCAGACATTCTCCCGGAAGGTTCCCTGAAATTCGATCACATTTTTCGAGCCCGCGACCGTGTGCAGGCAGTCCATGTTCTGGGTTACGACGCCGTATAACTTCCCCTGCGCTTCCAGTTCGGCAAGCTGTCTGTGCACGATACTCGGTCCTTTGACAAAGGTCGCATCAAGGAAAGCGTCTTTTATGATTTCATAGAACTTTTCCGGGTTTTTCCGCACGTAAGACGCGGAAAACACCTTTCTGTAATTCATCATGCCGACGCTTGTTTTCAGCCGCCGCATACCATAGAGATAAGAGATCCCCGCACCGGTCACGGCCACGGTCTTCTGACTCTTGTCCATGTACTCCTTTAACTGACGATATTCATTTCTCATAGTGCACCTCCTTAAGTCGATATACAAAATCTGCTGCAACTACATTCATTTACTTTTTGTCAGAGTTCCCGCGCTTCATATACAATTACAATGTCAGCCGAAATTCCTTGCAAATTCCCTGTAGTTGTAATCTTTTTCAGGGCTGCAGAGAACCGCAAAATCAATCGAATCAAAGAGCAGACTGTCCCTGGTGCCATCCGATCCGAATTCCATGATCGCACGGTAAAACAAATCTGAAACCAGTGCGGCATCATTGCCATACACACCGCATCCGAAAGCCCCCAGAATCAGATGGCGATAGTTCTGTGAGGCCGCAACCTTAAGCATTCCCCGGATGCGTCTGCAAAGCATCGCCTCATATTCCTGCTGCGTCATCCCCTCCAGCCCCAGGCGGACCATCGGTGCCGCGCAGCTTAAGACAGAGACAGGAAAAGGCTCCGGAAGTGTGTCGGCTTTGGCATCCTTTAGTACCTCCACATACGGTGAGAGCATAACAGCATCTGACCCCATGCGTGTTTTTCTCGCATTGTTATATTCATAATATTTCTTTGCGCCCGTACTTTCCAGGGACAGCAGAAGTGAAGTTCTCCTGCACAGGTCTTCCTCCTGCGCGCTGGCTCCTTCCCGTGTCCGGCCACCCGGCTGTGTCGCGCTTGCAAGGTTTAAAACCAGGACCTGCGGTGCCGCCTCTCCGGCTGCCTTCAGGCTCCGATATTTCTCCCCTGCCATCGCCAGAGCATCCGCATTCTCGCAGCCAAAGGTGCACGGCTTCCCGGATGGAGTTTCCGCACCGGCTACCTGTAGAATCTGTATTTCTTCCGGCAAATACACCTGTATTTCTCTCATTTCTTCCGAAGAATACCGCAGGCATATTTCTTTCCCGTCTTTGCTGTAGCTTCCCTTTTCCAGAATCCCCAGCGTATCCTCCAGGATTTCCATATTTTTCTTTTTTCGCATTTCCTTCTGCTGCTTTTTCTTTTCGATTTCTTCTTCCGTCAGCCCGCGATACTCTGCGGCCTGCATCCGTTCCATCATCTGTTTCAGCATTGCAGCGTCCTCTGTCTCTTTCTCTGTGTTTTCTTCCTCATTCATATTGTCCACCTCATAACTTCAAAAGATTTCAAACAACATTTGTCGCATATTCGTATTTTACAACTGTTTTACAGATTCATCAAGCAACAATATGCAGCAAGTGTCGCATTTTTCGGCTGAATCAGAAAAAAATACAACCGATCACGATTCACGAAATAACAGACCTCACCGACCATAACCGCACAACGTTTTCCATATTGCAAAACACCACCCGGCTGCTGGAGGTATCGCAACCGGATGGTATTTTTTAATGATCATGTATAAATCGGGTATTACCTTATATCATTTCGATTCCTTTAAGTCCGTTCCGTCTATCTGGCAAGGCTGCTCACGGCGACCTTAAAAAGACTGTTCTATTCCCTGGAATTCAGGAGAAATTCTTAAGTTACTCACAGCACTTTAGTAGTCCATTTCCGGATTCGGCTGTGCAGCAGGTGCTGCTTCCTTGATTTCAGCGACCGCAGCTTCTGTCGTGAGCAGCGTTGCGGCGACACTGGAAGCGTTGACCAGCGCGCTGTTCGTCACTTTCACCGGATCGATGATGCCGTTCTTCATCATGTCTACGTACTGTTCCGTGACCACATCGAAGCCGATGCCGTCTTCCTTCTCCTGAACCTTGTCTACGATCACCGCGCCCTCAAATCCTGCGTTCTCCGCGATGGTGAAGAGCGGTGCTTCCAGCGCCTTTACGATGATGGCCGCGCCGGTCTTTTCATCGCCTTCCAGCGTGTCACACAGGGCGGAAACGTTCTTCTGGGCGTGGATGTATGCGGAGCCGCCGCCGGAGATGATGCCTTCCTCGACCGCCGCGCGTGTCGCATTCAGGGCATCTTCCATGCGGTATTTTGCTTCCTTCATCTCTGTCTCGGTCGCTGCGCCCACGCGGATGACCGCCACGCCGCCGCCAAGCTTTGCGATGCGCTCCGCAAATTTCTGCTTATCATAATCGGAATCAGAAAGCTCTTCCTGTCTGCGGATGCTGCGGATTCTCTCCGCGACTGCTTCCTCGGAGCCTGCTCCGTCCACGATCACGGTGTTTTCCTTCGTTACCTTCACGGACTTCGCGCTTCCCAGCATCTCCATGGTGGTGTCGGAAAGCTGCATCCCAAGGTCATCCAGCACAGCCGTGCCGCCGGTCAGGACTGCGATATCCTGCAGCATATCCTTGCGGTTGTCGCCATAGCCGGGTGCCTTCACGGCCACGGTCTTCACTGTTCCGCGCATCCGGTTCAGGATCAGGGATGTCAGCGCCTCGCCTTCCACATCGTCCGCAATGATCAGCAGCTGACGTCCTGCCTGCATGCTTCCCTCCAGCAGCGGAAGGATATCCTTGATATTGGAGATCTTCTTGTCTGTGATCAGGATGTACGGGTTCTCCATCTCGGAGCACATCTTCTCCTTGTCATCGCACATGTAGGAAGATACATAGCCGTGGTCAAACTGCATGCCCTCGACCACCTCGGTCTCGGTGTGCATGGTTTTGGATTCCTCGATGGTGATCACGCCGTTCGTGCCCACCTTCTCCATGGCGTCCGCGATCAGGGCCCCGACTTCCTCGCTGCCGGCGGAAATGGCCGCTACCTTCGCGATATCATCTCTGCCTTCTACCGGCTTGCTCATGGCGCTGATGGCGTCCACGGCGGTATCCACCGCTTTCTTCATGCCCTTCCGCAGAATGATCGGGTTTGCGCCTGCGGCGATATTCTTCATTCCTTCATTTACCATGGCCTGCGCCAGAATGGTCGCGGTGGTCGTGCCGTCGCCGGCGGAGTCGTTCGTCTTCGTGGCCGCCTCCTTCACCAGCTGTGCGCCCATGTTCTCAAAACTGTCCGGAAGCTCGATCTCCTTCGCGATGGTCACGCCGTCATTGGTGATGAGCGGCGCGCCGTAGCCCTGATCCAGGGCGACGTTTCTGCCCTTCGGGCCGATCGTAACCTTCACGGTATCCGCCAGCTGGTTCACACCATCTTCCATTTTCTTTCTGACATCAATGTCATATTTGATTTCCTTTGCCATGTCTAATGCCTTCTTTCTAAATTTATTCTGCTATATTACTCTACGATCGCAAGGATCTCGGTCTGGCTGATGATCGTATACTCCTCATCGTCCAGCTTTACTTCCGTCCCGGAATACTTTGAGGCGATCACACGATCTCCCTCTTTCACCAGCATGGGAGTCTTTTTGCCATCTTTCTCCAATCCAGGTCCTACGGCAACCACGGTTGCTTCCTGCGGCTTCTCCTTTGCACTGTCCGGGAGATAAATTCCGGAAACGGACTTTTCTTCCTCTTTCCTGTACTGCAAAACTACGCGGTCACCTAATGGGTTCAGTTTCATGAGATTTTCTTCCTTTCTGCTTCCGCCGGCTCGAAAGCCGGCATCTCTTTGTTAGCATTCATTTTCATTGAGTGCTAACCTTTTGCTCTATTTTTTGGCTTCCCCGCATACAGTGTGGTGGAAGCCAATGGTGATTGACCAGAAACAGACGGCTGACTGTGATCAGCTTTGTTTATCGCTAAACCGTTTGTTCGC